>CAZIKB010000058.1:0-38141 GCA_964539665.1 uncultured Cytophagia bacterium | reverse complement strand
CCGCCAATTTCTAACATATCCGGATCATCATCAACAAACAGTACGGTCCGATTTGAATTATCACTATCGTAATTCTTGGTATTCATTCTAATTTGCTAAACTCCTTCTATGGCAATAATTTGTTCAAAAAAGTAATCCTTCACATCTCATTTCCTGTGAAGTTTGTTCAATTTTGGGAATCGTAATTGTAAAAATAGAACCTTTTCCTAAAGCACTGCTAACCTTTATTTTCCCGCCATGAATTTCCACGATTTCCCTGGCCAGGGATAGACCTAATCCCGAACCTGAAATATCCTTAATGTTATCATTATCCGTGATGCGAAAAAACTTGTCAAATATATTTGGCAGTGACTTTTCTGAGATGCCGTAACCAGTATCTTCAACTTCTATTAACATTATTTCATCTAAATCAAAAAGACGAATGGTCACGTCCGTATTTTCCGGGCTATATTTGACAGCGTTTGATAATAAATTTAAGATGACTTGTTCCATCATGTCTCGATCTATTGAAATGATTGAAACATTAGGAGGCGATTCAAAATGCACCCTGATATGTTTATTTTCAGATAATTGTGCATTGAAATCCAGTACTTTTTCGATAAGTATTTTCATATCAGCTGGAGACTTTCGTATCTGGCTTTTTCCTGCTTCTATTTTTGAAATATCCAGGAATTTATTAATCAGGTCACTTAACCGATTGGATTCCTTTAAAATAATAGATGCATATTCCTCCAATTGTTCATGAGTTATTGATGAATCTAACAGGAGTTCACTAAATCCTGAAATGCAGGTAAGCGGAGAACGAAGTTCATGAGCGACCAGAGAAACTAACTCTGTCTTCATCCTGTCAATTTCTTTCTCGCGAGTAATATCTCTGAGAATGGTTGCAATGCCTAACAGCTCTTTCTTTTCATCTTCAATCCGGGCAGCCCTGGCTTGTAAAATCTCCGGCTTGTTTTCATCAGGAGATTGCACGGTTATTTCAACTGTTTCAATATCCTTTAAACTATTGTTATTTATACTCAAAATGAATTTTATTAAATCTTTATTATTGATGAATTCACCAACTGGCCGCTCGAGATATTCTTTTCCTGACAGACCAAACCGTTTTTTTGCAACTGAATTTATTAAAATAATATTGTTCATCGGGTCGGTAATTATGACACTGTCGGCGATATTCTTGAGTATAGTCTCGGTTTTGTTTTTTTCACTAATAATTTTATATAAATTCTTTTCATTTAATCTCCGGACTTCTTCAACCATATAATTGAAGATTTTTGCCAATCTACCTATTTCATCATTGGATTGAATCCTTACTTTATGAGAAAAGTTACCCCGGGCAATTTCCAGCGCACTCTTCTTAAATTGAGTTATAGGAAGGCTTATTTTTTTACTAAAATAATAAGCCCCTAAAATAGCCAGGATAAGAGTAAAAATAAGTAACCCATAATATACAAAAGGCATGTGGCTCACGTTGCCAAACAATGTACCTTGGCGAAAGTTTAAAAAATAAATCCATGATAAAGCAATGGGTAAAACTGCAATAAGGAAGGTCAAAACAAACAATTTACTGAATATAGTATCACTTTTTTTTAAAAAAAACTTCATGATTTCCCCTCTATTAATCTATGAAAACTACATTTCTTCCCGCCTGTTTTGCGCGATATAAACGCTTATCTGCCATATTTACCAAGCTCTTAAAATCTTGCGCATCGGCTGGAAAAGTTGCCACACCTGTACTAATTGTTATTTTACCAATTGGTTGCGATTCTTCGCGATCAAAAGAGTAGTCCTTAATAAGTTTACGTATCTTTTCTGCAACAATTCCCGCAGATTCTTTATTTGTTTCAGTAAGCACTAAGGCAAATTCTTCCCCGCCATATCTGGCCGCAACATCAATATTACGTATGTTTTCTTTTAAAAGACCAGCAATATTTTTTATAACTAAATCCCCGGCAGGGTGACCGTTTGTATCATTATAATACTTAAAATGATCAATATCCATCATGATAAGCGATACACTTAAATTATGTCTTCGAGCCCGGTTTAATTCCTGCATTAATTGCTCTTTAAAATATCGATAATTATAGAGTCCTGTTAAGCCATCGGTTATGGATAGTTGACGCAGTTTCTCTTTTGTTTTTTGTAATTCTATATTTTTATCAATGAGTTCATCATGAAAATATTTGATTCTCAATAACGACCTGACTCTTACAAGAAGCTCCAATTTATTAAAAGGTTTGCTAATAAAATCATCTGCACCAGCGTTCATACCTTTGATTTTATCCTCAACTTCTTTTAATGCCGTAACCATAATAACTGGAATAAAATTTGTCTCTTCGTCAGCCTTAATTATCTCACATACCTGGTATCCATTCATTTTCGGCATCATCACATCTAACAGAACCAAATCCGGATGATGTTTGCCTACCATATTAACAGCCTCCTCGCCGCTTCTGGCAGTAATGATATTGTAACCTTCTGAAGAAAGGTAAGTGGAGAGTAATTGAATATTTACCGGGACATCATCAACAACCAGGATGGTTTTCGATACGGGGTTTTGAGCCATGATGTTGTGCAATTTCTACCTGTTATTATGATTACCTTTGTTTTACACAAGCTATAATTAATTCTTGGGTGAATTCTGATACTTCTACTTGGGAGGCACGGTTTATCCAGGCTTTCTTAAATATCCTGTTTACAATAAAAGGTGGGATTTGAATGATAATATTTTGCATAGAAGTACAGACTAATTTCACGTTTCTCAATATTTATTAATTGATAAAGTGGTCAAAAATCGTTCAATTGAAAACAAAAATACAATTTATATTTTTTATTGTCAAGAAAAATTTGTTAAAGTCAGGTTAAAGTATGTTAACAATTAATTAAAACAATAGTACCTATTTGAAATTGACCAACTGCTAAAGAAATTTTACCATATATTTTGCCAGAAATTACTACATATTAGAGGCGTCTCCGTAAGTAGTTGAAAATTTACACAGATAATTGGTCAGAATTTGTCCGACACAAATTATAATACAAAATTATATGCGGCTTATAGTTAAGTTAGCTACATACTGACGCCTAAAACTCAAAACCTGTGGTTACTCTATATTCTCTTCCGGAGACAGGGAATCCATCTATTATTTGAATTTGTTTATCAAAAATATTTCGCAATTCTAAATTGACTTTTATCGTGCCGCCGATCAGTGGGTGTTGCCACAGTACTCCGACGTTATTTAAACTATAAGCGTCTAATGAGTTGGTGTTATCAGAGCTTGTAAATCGTTTCCCGACATACTGAAAAAACCAAAACAAATTGAATTCACTGAATCGAATATTCAATTTTAAATCTGCTTTATGTTTTGGTCGATAAATAAGCTGGTTTTTTTTTGTTGAATTATCTACTGCATTAAGATAGCCATATTGAGCTGAAAAATTAATGAGCTCGCCCAATCCCTGGTAAGATAATTTTGTCTCAAGTCCGTTAATAGTTGCCTTACTAATATTTTTTGGAGTCCATACTTCATCCTCGCGCTGTGCCCAATTAATAAGATTATCAATACTATTCTTGAAATAATTTACCTCTAATCCCCAATAACCGGCTCTCTTATAATATAGTAAGAAACCAAAATCATAGCCCAAACTTTCTTCGGGAAATAAGGCTGGATTCCCCTCCGTATAACCGTCAAATGGCCAATAAAGTTCATTAAAAGAAGGTATGCGATACGAACTTCCCCAGTTACCGCGCAGGACCATCTGCAAGTTCGTGATATAACTGAATTGAAATCCAATTTTCGGACTGAATTGAACATCCCGATCAGTGAATTTATCCAACCGAAAGGCTGGAACCAAACTAAGCCGTGAATTTGCTCCATCATCCGGCACAGGTAGTTTAATTTGATCCTGTAAAAAAACACTTTGACTCCTTCGTCTATGCGATAAAATATCCGTACTATTTATTTTATCCTCACGAAATTCATACCCTCCCGTAAGTTCCTGTGATGATGACAAACGCCAGTTTGACTGCAAACTATAGCCGAATGCATTATTTCTATGATTGCTATGAATTGGTATAAATGCGGTTGAATCATCAAAGGATTGATTGTTTTTGTAGAAAAAACTCTTTACTTCCAGATTCAATTGCGATGAAAAGTGTTTTTCAAAACTCATATTAAACTTTTTGGAATTGTCTTTTTGCAGGGCTGCATTTGATGGATAACTCAATGGTCCTGGTGCACCACGTTCTGCACCATGTATCTGCACATAACCATTAATTAATGTTGAAGGATTAAAGGTATATCCAAGCTTGACAAATGTGTTGTTCCATTTCACATTGTTGTTTGTTCTTTTAACTTTTTGCCTATTTGAATCTAAATACTTAAATTCTCCATCACTTTCAGAATATTCGTGTGCTGCTAAATAATTGAAATTTCCAAGTTTTTGACCAAAATTCGCTTCAATAATGCGGGTATCAAAAGAAGCAATAGTAGAAGTTATGCGACCAGTTACAGCTTTATTGTCATATCCAGAGCGTGTGATTAAATTAATCACTCCTCCAATCGCATCGGTACCATAAAGGGCCGAGTGTCCGCCTCGAACTACCTCAATACGATCAATGGCATGTAATGGAATATCACCTAAATTTGTCGCAGTCCCCTGAGCAAGGTTTAACCGTTGCCCGTCGAGTAATATCAGCACCTGATTTTCACTGGCACCTCGAATAGACACCGTTTTCAGCGCACCCAGATGGCCATAATTTTTTACGAATGAATGAGTTGTGGATTCTAAAATTTCCCCAATATTTTGGGCATTAGTTTGCTCCCATTCTGATCGAGTGATAATATCCGCGGCAACTGTTACTTCTGACTTTAATGCCTTTTCCCGGGTAGCGGTTACAAGAACTTCACTGAACCTGACTGCTTCAGCCAATAGAGGAACGGTCAGAGTTTCAATACGGCCAGATGCAATTTGAATCTCTTGTTCAATTGCTTTATAGCCAATTCGGCTGACCTGGACAATGTATTTTCCTACTGGTATCTTCTTAACAACAAAATAACCCCTGTTGTCGGTCGAGCCTCCAAAATGGGTTCCTTTTACAACAATATTGACATCAGGTAATGGCTCACTGGAATTTTGGTCGGTAACATGACCTTGAATTTGACCAGTTTGTGCAAAGATCGCCAGTGGTAACAAAACCACAACAATTACAATTGCAGCAACTAATTTACATTTAAACATCTCAACCTCCCTTTTTGGATAATAAATTAGACTTCTGCAAAATACTACAATTCATAGGTTGACATGGAGTCAACCGGTTACATAAGCCTAAAAAATAATGCGATAGCCTGTTCAAAATTGAACAGAGTAAATTAATTAAAAGGGCTGGCGGTGTTTTACAATTGATTGTCTAAATAACTGGCATTTTTAGTTTTCTTTACCTGACAGGTAAAGTACTGTTTTATTAAATTCATTCAAAAAAAATCCCCAACCTCCGAGGTACGGAAATTGGGGACCTTAATTTCATGCATTTTGTGCTCAGCCCTTCCCTCGAAAGAATCCACAGGCAGGTCTCCTGGCTTGCAGCATCAAATCTACTTACGTTGCCTTCCCATCCCGCTTGCCAATACATTCAGAGGGCAGCAGAACAGTGGCTTTGAATGCTTTCGTAGCTGCTTACAGTTGCGGGGCAGCGCCGGATTCTCACCGGCTTCCATTTCCAAATTCCGATTATGACGGAATCAGGATTACCCGTGTCCGTTAATTTTATGTCACCAATATAATTTAATGAATCAGGAATGTCAAGAAATAAATTAAATAGTTACCAGTAAATATTTCAATACCCACTTCCCGCAATTCACTATTAACTAATCAGGGGCTACTGCAAAAGTCATTAACAATTTAAAAGCCGGTTTTTGGGGGACGCTGGTTTGCACTGATGAGCACAGATTGAAGAATTCATTGTTAAAAACTACTAATAATCAGCAGTTGTCTGCGTTTATCAGCGTTCAATTTGGATCTTGATTGGTCGAAATTTCTATAAATCATTTGTTATTAAAGTCTCGAATTATTTCTCAATCCCAAAACTCCCATTCTATCTTGACTCTCAGAGCTCTGATGGGCATAAAAAATCCAGGTACCAATTGATATTGAGTCCTGAATATATTTTCCATCGATACTGATAAATTTGCATCTGAAAATTGAAAAGAAACCTGACCATCCAGGATGGCATTCGCACTGCGTTCACCATTTTCCGGAAAATAGGGGTTATTTGTGTAAAGAGGCCCGAATCTTTTACCAAAAATACGTCCATTCAATCTTAATTTGATAAAAACATAGTCTTGAAAAAAACTACGCCCCAATTCAAAATAACTATAAATGTTAAATTCCGGGACCTGTAATTGCTTTTCAGACTCATCTTCTTTCAAAATTAAATATGAACCAATGAAGCCAAATTGACCGTTCGGCAGATAATTCCAGATAAATTTGAAGTCCAGGCCAGAGATGGTGCGATTTCCTGAATTGATCGGTCCATAGATTTTAACAGTTGGATCAAAAAAGGAATTTCCAATCCAATCCTGAATAAATTTCGTAAAAATCACAGATTGGAACTCAAATGTTTTTCCTTTGTTTACATTCATTCCGACCTCCAAGGCCGTACCCGTTTCAGGCTTTAGTTTTGGATTACCGAAATAGACCAACTCAGGCCAAAACCGTTCCGAGAAACTTGGGTAACGTTTGGCGCGTTGAATTCCAAACCATAATTTGATATTGGTGGAAAAATCAAAATACAAATGCATGGAAGGATTAAGGGCAGCCGCATAACCATCATGTTTTTCCAAACGGCCCTGGATACCCAGTTCTAATTTTGGTGTGATTCGAAAACCGTCTCTGACAAAAATATGGCCAATCTGATCGTCCCGATTTCCTAATTTTGCACTGGTCAAATGATCGAATCTGATTTCGCCGCCGGCGCTCAATCTATGCCTGCCCACGTGTAACTCATATTGCACTCCGGCGCCAAAAGTAATGTTTTTATTATCAAACAATAACGTATCACCCGAGGATTCCTGGCGAATCTTTGAAATAAATAACCTACCGTTGATTATTTTGTTCTGGCTGGAAAGGTTGCCAATTTTTACAGACAACATTTGATCAAAACGACTTTCTTTTCTCGAAGCTTTAGAAACGATGGGTATAAAATCCGGCTGAAGTGTCGCAGGTATTTCCGCTTTATCTTTGTTTATAAAAGCTGAATAATTTAACGAAAATGCAGCACGAGGCTGATAAGAAAGTTTGGAATAAATTCTTGAGCCTGCATGTTTGCTACTTGCTTGAATTCCATTATAATCATAGTGGTAAAATCCATTATGTTCCTGCCGATTACCGCCAACCACAAAATTAGAACTTTGGCTTACAGGAATTCCAAACATTATTCCGAAATCACTGTATCCCCAATCACCGGTTCTAAAATGTATTTTTGAATAAGGACGAACTGCCTGAATATTGTAAGTATTTACCTGGATTACACCTTCCATGGATTGTGCGCCGTACGGTAAAAAAGCTCCCGCACCCTTGTATGTCATTTCTTCGACTATATTAATGGGAATGTTAGTGGCATTAATAAAGCCGTATATAGGTTCTTCCCAAACCTGGTCATCAATTAGAATTTTTCCTTGCTGAGGCGTTGCTCCCCGGTGAGAAAGCGGTGAAAACTGCCCCAGACTGCCTAAATCCATCGGAACAACCTCAGGTAATAACTTCACAAAATCACCAACATCTTCGGCAATGAGGCTGCCAAGTTCTTTTTTATTGTGATACCAGAATACATCCATTTTATCTATTGCCAGATTTGCTGTATCAGATTTTACAATTGTAGTAGAATCTTTTTTTGTAGGGATTTCGTCGTCGATTTGAGGAAATACTTCTATTGGACAAATTAAAAAGTAAACAAGAAACCATCGAATGTTAAATATATATCCTGAATTATTCATAAACATTGTTCGCAGACTTTGCACTTTGTTGGTCAAAGTTGTTTGAAGACAATAAATCATTTCAACTCATTTTTGCCAATTTAAGCAAATCTAACCGACCAAGTCCTCGAATTAAGGCGGGTAAAGCCAAAGCAAAAATAGCCGTGTTCACCAGACCATGAATCAGATAAAATGGCAAACCTAACACAAAGGTTGTTTTCATTTGTTGAACAGAAAATCCCGCTATATAAATAAAACTAAAATAAGCCATAGCATCGTAGAGGCAGGTCAAAAATAATCCCGCTATTGCCAGATATATTGAATTGGACCAACTAATTTTATTCATGTTGAAAACTTTACCGCATATTCCACCGGCATAACCCACAATTGCCCTGTTTAACACTTGAGCAATGAGTAATGGCAGGGGTGAAATACCGAAAGGATTTAATATTGAATAAAAAGTCTGGGCAACTATGCCAACCAACAGGCCATTTCTCGGTCCTAATAAAACTCCTGAAAGGAAAATAATGGCGGTAACAATCTCAACATTGGGTATCGCTATAAAGAGTAAACCTCCAGCGAAGGCAAGTCCAGAAAAAATACCGATCGCGGATATTTCTGTTCTTTTCAATTGCATAACTTTCAAATAGACTTATTGTTCTGTTAATTTTACAAAATGATTCAGCGGCCCTATTCCATGTCCCAGGTTAAAGCTGTCCTGAATGGCCAGAGTAATGAATTTTTTTGCAAGCAGTACCGCCTCTTTCACTTTTTTTCCGACAGCAAGGTTGGCCGCTATTGCTGCTGAATAAGTGCAGCCGGTTCCATGCGTGTTTTTGGACGGTATCCTCTCTGCAAAATATTCAGTATATTCATTACCATCATACAAAATATCCATAGCATCTTCTTTTCTGTGACCGCCTTTAACCAGCACATTTTTTGCGCCCTTTTGGTGTATAATCAGCGCCGCTTCTTTCATGTCATCTATTGTTTGAACTGATCTACCACAAAGTACTTCAGCTTCGGGTAGATTGGGAGTAATGACTTCAGCTAATGGTACTATTTCTTCGATTAATGCTTGCTGAGCATCATCCCGGAGTAAAGAATCTCCTCCTTTTGCACGCATGACCGGATCCACAACCAGATTTGGAATTTGCAATTTTCGAATATTTCTTGAAAGCACATGAATGATTTCTGCATTTGAAAGCATGCCTGTTTTAGCTGCATCAACCCCAATGTCGCTGACAACCGCCTGCAATTGCATTTCAATAAATTCCGGGGGAAGATCGTGAACGCCATGCACGCCCATGGTATTTTGAGCAGTCAGCGCCGTTAAAACGGACATGCCATAACAGCCAAAAGCATGAAACGTTTTCAAATCGGCCTGAATTCCGGCGCCCCCACCCGAGTCAGAGCCGGCAATTGTGAGAAGTCTTTTCATAGATAGAACATCCTATTGTATTATCAATCAAATTTTTAATTATTGTGCAAAAAAATAGAATTTGTTTACCGGCTTCATCTTTAGTAATTTTCCCTTTATTGATTTTTAATAAAAGCTTGTATCACTCCACCACCGATAACAACATCATCCTGATAAAACACTACCGACTGCCCGGGTGTAACTGCCCGTTGAGGTTCACTAAAAGTGACTTCTACCAAATCGCTTCCTGACGGTCGAATGCGCGCGAGTGCCCCGGAATCGTTGTAGCGAATTTTAGCTTCAACTTCCAATTCTCCTGTAAGCTTTTCAATTGCTATCCAATTCAGGTTTTCTGCGATCAAACCATTGTGTGCAAGGTCGCGGTTTGAGCCAACTTTGATTCGGTTCTGCCTTGCATCAATTTCAGTGACATAAACTGGCTCCCCAACCGCAATTCCTAATCCTTTTCGCTGTCCGATTGTATAAAAAGGATAACCACGGTGGTGACCTAACGTCATACCGCCCTGATTTAAAATTTCTCCATCCTGGAGCTGAGTTTTTAACTCAGGCCGCATCTGGTGGAGGTATCGCGCATAATCATCATCCGGAATGAAGCAAATTTCCTGACTCTCTTTCTTTTCAGCTATCCTTAAATCCAGGTTTCGCGCCATTTGTCGAATCTCGTCCTTATCAAACTCACCAACCGGCAAAAGTGTTTTAGTCAATCCAGAATGACTGATGCCCCAAAGTGCGTAGGATTGATCTTTCTTCACATCTTTACCGCGTTTTAACACGTATCGTTCTCTCTCAGCATCAAAATAATTTCTGGCATAATGACCCGTGGCTATTTTGTCTGCACCTAATTCTTCAGCTTTCTGCAGCAAAGTTCCCCATTTAATGTAGGTGTTGCAGCGAACACAAGGGTTTGGGGTGCGTCCTTCCACATATTCGGAAATAAAGTTATCAGTAACCGCAGCCTTAAACTCCTCTCGAAAGTTGACCACGTAGTGGGACACTCCAAGCTTTTTACAAACAGAACGGGCATCATCCATGGTGTCAAGAGAACAGCAGCCGCTTTCGCGATTGATGTTGCCACCAACCCGCTCATAGTCCCACAAATCCATAGTGACGCCAATTACCTGGTAACCTCGTTCATGCAGAAGCGCCGCCGCGACTGAGCTGTCTACACCACCGCTCATTGCCACAACAACGGTTTCGGTATTTTTAAGATGATTCATTTATAAATTTAATTTCAAGCTAATCAAGTTCCAGGAATTCCTCGACAGGTACCTGTACTTCCATTTTAGCTTTTTTACCTAAATCATAAATTTCTTTGAAATCCTTTTCGATTTTTTTAAGTACTTTTGCTTCAAAATATTGTTCTCCACAATATTCACATTCTTCACATGGAACATTGTTCACTAAAAGAAATTTCCCATCGTGTTTATATAAATACTGTACCCTTTTATTTCTAATATTTTTATTTCCACAAAAATTGCATTTTGGATTCATTTTTAACCTCGTACAAAAGGTGATTTAAATTTTGGAGCACTGGGAATATAAACGGTTATAATGACTAACCAATTCCTCCGAATTCCACAAACTATGTGAATAGGTTTTCCATTTTCTGAGAATCCTGCAACCAAACAACTTTCTCCTCTTCCTGTATTTTCGTAATATTCTAAAATTCTACCAGCAAGCATAGCCTCTTCAACTTCCAAAATAGTGAGATTATCGTTTTGTCTTTCTTGATCCCCATGTTTAGAAAAGTAATATTCACAGTTTTTAATCTTTTCCTTTATCCACTCAATTTTTAGCATTAAATTTATCTTTTCAATTAAGTCAAAAGTTTTCAGTATATTATCAATTATTATCTAATACTAAACTCCGTGTTTATCCGTGCATCTCCGTCGTAAATAATTTCTTGCCTTTTCTCACCGCTCGCAGCCGTTCAACAATTCCTTTTAAGGCATCAACTGTTCGGTCGATTTCGTCAGCAGTATTATCCCTTCCCAGGCTAAACCGTATAGCCGACCGGATTAAATTCTTCGGCAAACCCATGGCTTTCAGAACGTGTGAAGGTTCAACCGTGCCAGAAGTACAGGCTGAACCATTGGAAACGGCAATCCCCTGTAAATCAAGGCTTAACATGAGTGAATCGTTTTCAACACCATCAAATGAAAGATTCAAGATTCCAGGCACTCTTCGATTCTGGTCGCCATTTAAATGAACGTTAGAAATGCGCTGAGTTATTTTTGAATGCAGTTCTTCGTTGAGCTCTCTTAGCTTGTCTGCGTCCTTTACCATTCGATCCTGACAAATCTCAGCAACTTTACCCAGGCCTACTGCCGCAGGGACGTTCTCAGTGCCAGCCCGCCGGTCTCGTTCGTGGCGGCCGCCATGAAACATTTTGTCAATCTGCGTGCCTCTTCGAATGTAGAGCGCTCCAATACCTTTCGGGCCATAAATTTTGTGTCCGGAAAGGGAAAGCAAATCGACATTCATACCTTTAACATCAATCGCAATCTTACCCACCGTTTGCACGGCATCGGTGTGAAATAACACACAGCGTTCCTGCGCCAAAGCGCCAATCTCCCGAATAGGATTGATAGTACCAGTTTCGTTGTTAGCGTGCATAACACTCACAAGGAATGTATCCTCGCGAATTGCATGAGCCACCCTTTCTGGTTCAATCCTGCCAACTCTATCCACGACAATATACGTCACTTCAAAGCCGCTTTTCTCCAGATATTTACATGCATCCAGTACAGCATGATGTTCAACTGCTGAAATTACAATATGCCGCTTGCTTCCTTCAAAAAAGTTTGCTGTTCCTTTAATAGCCCAATTGTCAGCTTCCGTGCCCCCTGAAGTAAACACTATCTCGGATGGTTCCGCACATATTAAACTTGCAACCTGCCTTCTTGCTTCTTCTAAAGCTACTTTTGCCTCTTGTCCAAAAGAATGGATGCTGGAGGCATTGCCAAAGTTCTGCGTCAAAAAAGGCAGCATAGTTTCCACTACAGCGGGATGCACTGGCGTCGTGGCGCTGTGATCGAGATATATTCGGTTAGGATTAGTACTGGAATTCATTTGTTATATTCAAAACTCTCTTAAAAATTGACACCAAATATAAAACTATTTATCCATATATTCAAGGAAAAGATCGGTACGGAGAAGTGCATTAATACCGCCTGGCAGATATTACAGGAATGACTCATTATTCGAGGAATAAATGGCAACCAACCCGGACTTCAATGAGATATTCAAAGTATTAAACGAAGAGAACTTCAAGGCTGAATTCTTGAAATCGCCCGATGAACAATTCCATCGCTGGCTTTCAGCCTTTCATCTGCTTCAGCAGCAGCCACGTCAGACAGAATCATGACAATTGCGGTTTTTACATGGTTTCTTGCTTCTTTTAAAACCTCGGTTGCTTTATCATAGTCAACACCAGTAGCCATCATCACGGTTTTTTTGGCCCTCTCTTCTAATTTACGGGAATTCATCTGCAAATCGACCATCATATTACCAAAGACCTTGCCCATTTTTATCATTGCTGTGGTTGTCAGCATATTCAGTACCAGTTTTGTGGCCGTCCCTGCTTTCATCCGTGTGGACCCCATCACAACTTCCGGTCCCCCTACCGGACAAATAGCCACATCTACTTTCAGTTTCAAATCAGTTCGGGGAATGCAGGCGATGTACAGCGTTTTTGCCCCTAACTTTCTGGCCTGTTTAATCGCAGCAACCGTGTAAGGGGTTCTATGACAGGCAGCAATTCCACAGGCCACATCTTTCCTGGTAAATCCTCTGTCCATTAAATCAACAACAGCTTGTTTCCTGTTATCTTCGCTGCCCTCCTTGGCCCGAACAAGCGCCTCATCCCCACCCGCGATAATTCCCTGTATCATTTCCGAATCTGTGCCAAATGTAGGAGGACATTCCGATGCATCCAGCACGCCTAATCGACCGCTTGTTCCGGCTCCAATATAAAAGAGCCGTCCACCATTTTTAAATGCGTCCACGACAATTTCCACTGCCCGTGCAATATACTGAAGTTCGCCTTCAATTACACGCGGGACAGTCTTGTCTTCCTGATTTATAATTCGAAGTATATCTTCAGTACTTTTTGTATCAATAGCTTCCGAAGCTGGATTTCTGGCCTCCGTCACCAAATTTTTTATTTCGCTAAAAAGCTGTTTTGTCATATTTCACCTTACCTGAATTTCAAAATTTTTGCTGCAAACTCCCACATGACATAGATTTCTACGGCGAATGGCAGGAAACCAAGAAATCCAATAAGCGGCATTTCAAATAGTTTTGGTTCCCGTAAATAAGGAAATATGTATATCCATTTAGATGATGCCCAATAATTCCAGAATTCCCAGATAAATCCACAAATTAAACCAGCAAGAAACAAAGATAATAATTTATTGAGCCGGCCATTCTCCAATTCTTTAAACAGCGAGTTTGCGCCTGTGAAAGAATTAATCGGATCTAAAAAGAACACGAATCCCATCCAAACCGGGGCAAAAAGAAATACAGCAATATTTTGCGGTACAAAAACCGGCACAATCAAAAACAATAAACCAACCGCCATAATGGAGTAAAGAGTGCTCCGTTTGAATTTAAAGGTTTTAACCTTTATCCTACCAAAAATGTCTGATATATCAATGAGTTCGCTTGTCAACAATACACCGGGGAAAATTGTGGCAAATGCCCAGCCATAAGCAAAGTATCTCACCAATAGATTTTCAGGCAGACCAATGTACTCCCAATTTTGTAAATGCAGATTATAGGCTTCGAAAATCAGCCAGCACCCTACTGAATAGGGCAGCATAAACAGGAATTGGGAAAATCGGTTTTGGAGCAAAGAGTTTCCTTTCAATTTAAAAATTAATGCATCTATAAATAAAATATAGCCAGACCACATAATTGGAGTGAACCACCTTTCTATGAAGGAATTATTTTCAAAAAGTAGAAACTCTGAGACGATCATTATGATAATGCCGATCCACCCATACAGCTTGAATGAATAAACTTCAGGTTTGCAATCAACATGAACATCATTACCCATATTTTACCTCATTTAGTTGGATTTTAATTGTTCTTTTAAAATTCTTTCAAATCTATTTTTATAAATGAGATCAAAAGTCTGTTCTTTATCCGGGAACAGGTGTAGAACACTTTTTTTTGCGGCCTTGATTAATACTAATGCTTCCCGCGTTGAAAGATTTCCCTGATAAAGTAGCGCAGACGTCAAATCAACAATTGTTCGAAGCTTGTGCATATTCTTTTGCTCTTCAGCAATTTCATCAGGCGTGGCCATAAATTTCTCCAGTTGTATTATCCATTAACCGTTTAGATATTAATACCCAAATTCACCCATTTGCGATTGGTTACAGTCAACAATATAATGGAACATAAATATCATGATCTTTGTAGAAGTACTATAAAACATGAACTGCTAAAATGACTGAATGACTGGATGCGTAGTTGAAAAATATTATTAATCGGTTGTTGTTTAATATTTTATTATTGCTATTATTTCAAATCAACCTCTGCAAAAATTTATTAGCTCAGTCCGAAGCTAATATTATAGCTGTTGATTCAACTGAGCAACAAATACCAGCTAAAGATATATTAAAAGGTACTTCACCGCAAGCAAAACTTTTTACTGCACGCAAAATTAATTTCATCCTCAATACTGCTTCCTCTTTTTCTTCATTGTTTAGCGACACCAGCATGGTTTTTCAATTAACATCACGTCCCCCTGCTTTATTTTTAACGCCCGAAGAATTACTCGAGATTACACCTCAGGGCGCTGATCCTTTTGGGGATGAGCTGCGGCGAAGATATAATGATATACCACCCACAATCCCGCTTAATCAACTGATTAGAAGTTTAGCAAAAAATAATAAGTCATCCCGTAAAAAATTTTCAGGCCCTGAAATACCCATTCCAACAGACCTCGAAATTGATATATTAAAAGTGCTTTGGGTACAACCTGTGATTACTTCCAGTGATATTTATGCTAAAATGGACACTCAACAGCCAATCACCTCTGAAGATTTAAACAAAATACTCGAACACATGACTCATCGCGGTTTTCTTGACAGTAAAAAGATTTCTCCTTCTCATGAATTCGGACTTTTCGGTTTTGCAAAAATCGAATTGAGTCGTAAAAACGTCAAGAACCAACTGTATATTTACTGGCCGCTCATTCCCAAAGATAAATTAATCACTTATTTGGACGCGAAAAGATTCCTGGCATACGAGGCGGCCCAAATAAGCCGAGATGATGGTCAATCAAATCAGTTTTACAAAGCGCTTGCAGAAAAACTCAATCGCGTCGTCAGGCAAAATTAAAAGAGTGATTCCAGAGTAGCGTACATTTCAGAATAAACATCAATGAATCGTCAAATTCTCAATATAAGCTGTCTTTAGGCTATCATTAAGTCATTTATTATCATTGACTTAATAACCGGCTGACCATGCATGACATTGTGATTGAAACAGCAACTCAGGCATACTGTGTATCATTGAATATTGTGATGATAATTAGGAATCATTCTAATAATTATTCAAAGCCATCCGTTTGCAAAATACCAATCTGCTGTTTCCTGTAAAGCCTCCTGCAAACCATACTTAATTTGAAATCCTAAATCATTTTGGGCTTTAGCGTTGTCACAAATCCAATGTGCTGCTTTTAATTCTTTGTATTTATCCAGATTAAACAAGCCAGCCTTTCTAAACAACTTACTGTAAAACTCGAATCCACAGGATACAAGAAATGCCAGGGCCAATGGTATGACGACCGTTCTGGTATGCTTACCCATCGCTTTCGCCACTTCACCTCCAAAAGAATCCCATGAATAGCTTTCATTATTACATAAATAATACAATTCACCTGAAGCATGTTCTTTTTCAGCCACAAGTATAAGTCCACGAACTAAATCCTTCACATAGATAACACTGGCAAATCTTGACCGGCCGCTGAGAATGATACGCCAGCCATGTTTAGTAAATTTAAAAATATTGAACATATCCTTATCTCTCGGTCCAAATACAGAAGGCGGACGTACTATTGAGATTGGGATATCATTTGTATAATTCAGCACGGCCTCTTCTGCTCTTAATTTACTTTTCCCATAATTAGAAATTGGGCGGGCAGTGTCATTTTCAGTGAGTGGCTGTTTACTCTGGGCTGGACCTGCTGCCGCCAGGCTTGAAACGAAAACAACTTTTTTTAGCTTCGGATTAATATTTTGGATTGCTTCAAGCAAATTCATGGTTCCATTCACATTAATTCTCTCAAATTCTGAGTTATTAACTGCCTTTGTTAAACCAGCTAAATGAAAAGCATAATCCACATCTTTTACTGCATCAGCTAATGTTGCACAATCAGTGATATCACCTTCATAAACCATAATATTTTGATCATCAAGCCATCCACCAGAACCACTTTTCTTTTTTCTAAGCAAACACCGCACCTCCATTCCTCTGTTCACTAATTCTTCAACTAAAAAGCTGCCTATAAATCCTCTTGCACCTGTTACCAATGCTCTCAATTGTTCTCCTTAATATGCCTTTATGTGAATTAATCAGGTTATCATACAATTTCATCAATGCTTGCTCTTGTTATAGTAACTAAAATTATACAAATAATCAAGAGTTGAAGTTTGACTGTATTGTAACTTTTACCTTGCATTATATTTGCGCAATGTTTATATTTGTCATTTAAGTACAAGATATATAATATAGAAGGAGAGCAACGTGGCAGACTTATTTGATAAATGTTTCAATTTTACTTTAGCAAAAGAATTACAAGAACAAGGCTGGTACCCTTACTTCAAAGCAATTCAATCTGGAGCTGACAGTGAAGTAGTGATAGACGGACAAACACTCATAATGGTTGGTTCTAACAATTACCTTGGATTGACTCAGGAGCCTCGTGTTAAAGAAGCAGCAATTAAGGCGGTTAATGATTTTGGTTCAGGATGTACCGGTTCAAGATTTCTTAATGGCACGTTGTCCCTTCATGTAGAGTTGGAAGAAAAATTAGCCGACTTTATGAAAACTGATGCAGCTTTAATTTTCTCCACCGGATTTCAAACTAATTTGGGGACAATATCAACAGTAGTGGGAAAAGATGACATTATTTATACAGATCGCAACAATCATGCCTGTATATTAGATGGCTGCAGACTGTCTTTTGGCCGAATTGTTAAATACAAACACGACAACATGCCCGATTTGGAACGACTCCTGGCTGCGAGTAATCAAGATAGCGGGAAATTGATAGTTACAGACGGCGTTTTCAGCATGGAGGGAAATTTATCTAACCTTCCTGAAATTGTTAATTTAGCTAAAAAATATAACGCTCGAGTTATGGTTGATGACGCCCATTCCATCGGAGTATTCGGAAAACATGGTCGCGGAACAGCAGAGCATTTTGGCCTGGAAGATGAGGTTGACTTAAAAATGGGCACCTTTAGTAAATCATTTGCTTCTTTAGGTGGTTTTATTGTTGGCAATGCTAAAGTCGTTGATTATATTAAACACCATGCAAGGGCTCTAATTTTTTCGGCGAGTATGCCGCCTGCCTCTCTGGCCTCTGTTCTTGCCGCATTGGATATAATTCAAAAAGAACCTGAAAGAAGAGAACGGCTTTGGGAAATCGTCCGTAAAATGAAAACAGCATTTGATGAATTAGGCTTTGACACGTGTAACAGTGAAAGCCCGGTTGTGCCAATCGTTATTGGAGAAATGATGGACACGTTTGTTTTTTGGAAACGATTATTTGAAAACGGTGTGTTCGCAAATCCAGCCATTCCACCTGCTGTAGCGTCAGGTAAATCATTAATAAGAACCAGCTACATGGCAACGCATACCGATGAAGAATTGAATAAAGTTATCGATGTATTTGAAAAACTGGGCAGAGAATTTGGCCTTATTTAATATCTCCTTTGGATATTCAAATAGTTTTGAATAACTTTATGTCATATTATTTTAGAAACTAGAGGTCGTAGCTTTTATCTACGACCTTTTTTATTACGAGTAAAGGAAACAACTAATGAAAGTAGAAATCACACCAGTCACTTCAGGTAAAGAATTAAAAAATTTTATCAAGCTGCCCTGGGAAATTTACAAAAATGATCCGTTCTGGGTACCGCCCCTGATAATCGATATGAAAAAACTCTTAAACAAAAAGAAAAGTCCATTTTTTCAACACTCCGATGCCGAGTATTTTCTGGCCCGAAAGAATGGCGAGATTGTTGGTCGAATCGCAGCTATTCTTAACAACAGACACAATAAAGCGCATAATGAAAACATCGGATTTTTTGGTTTTTTTGAGAGTATCAATGATAAGGATGTTTCTAATGAATTATTGAGCACAGCTCTTTCATGGATAAAAGGCAGAGGCATGACCCATCTGCGCGGGCCGATGAATTTTTCTACAAATGAAACTTGTGGATTGCTATCGGAAGGTTTTGATTCCAGCCCGGTTATTTTGATGACATATAATCCTGAATACTATTTAACTTTAATGGACGAATTTGGACTCACAAAAATCAAGGAATTGTACGCTTATACTTTTGCATCGAAAATGCCCATACCGGAACGTTTTAAGGCAATGACGGAAAAAACTCTTCAGGATAAAAGCATTAAAATTCGAAACATAAATCTCAAAGAATTCGATAGTGAGGTTGAGAAGATACAAAATATTTACAATGAAGCCTGGCAAGCTAACTGGGGATTTGTCCCGATGACAGATGCAGAATTTAAGCATTTAGCAAAGGCTCTCAAGCCAATTGTAGATCCCGCCGTCGTCTTTATAGCAGAGGTAAATGGTGAAGTTGCTGGATTCTCTCTTTCTATACCGGATTATAATCAAATATTAAAAGATATCAATGGTAGATTATTGCCATTCGGCATTTTTAAACTGCTAATGAATAAGAAAAAAATAAACCAATTACGAGTGGTTACTTTAGGAGTAAAGTCGAAATTTCAAAGAAAGCGTGGGCTTGGACCAACTTTCTATTATGAAACATATATGCGTGGTAAAAATAAAGGCTATGAAGGTGCAGAATTTTCCTGGATTCTGGAGGACAATGTTTTGATGAACCGTGCCCTGCTGGGACTTGGTGCAAAAGTGTATAAAAAATATGCAATATATGAAAAACCAGTTTAATCAATCATACCAGTATAGCACTCTGCCACACCCTTCGCAGAGAATAACATCCTGATCGCTTCGACCACGAGTATAAAGCGATGTTGGAATACGCATGAAACAGCCCAGACAAACATCATCTTTTACTGGCACAATAGAACGCTTGTAGCGAGCTTTTAACTTTTCATAGTTCGAAAGAAGAGGTTTGCTTATTTTTTGTGCTAATTCATCGCGCGCTTCTTGTAATTTTTCCCTGCCGGCTACTTTGAATCCAAGAGCCTTAACCTCTTCAATATCTTTAATCATGATATCTAAATCTTGCAATGCTACTAAGAATTCGAGCTGTTTATTTAGCAATTAATTAACTCCCTCAAAAATTTGAATAAATTCTTCATAAGTGTTTACTTGTAATAATTTCTTTCTATTGGAGCTTTTACTTAATACTTCCACTAATTTTCCCAGAATTGGCAAATACCGATTATTCTCATCCTGGGGTGGAGCTAAAACCACAAATATTAATTGAACCAGTTTTTTGTCAATCGAGTTAAATTCAATGCCATTTTCAGATTTGCCGAATACAATTCTGACTTCAAGTGCTGCGGTTGTTCTGCCATGAGGTATGGCCACACCTTTGCCGATTCCTGTACTACCAAGAGTTTCGCGACTCTGAAGCATCTTCATAACAATGTCTTTTGTTCGAATTAACCTGGTTTTAACAAATAAATCTGCAAATTCATTAAAAGCATCATCCATGGTTTGCGCCTGAAGCAAAGGTACAAATAATTCTTCACTGAAATATTTAATCAGATCTTTTTTTTGCATTTGATTTCCTTCATTGAGTTTTTGCGTAGTTTGCTGCTTACGCCATACCACTTGCATTTTCAATAACCTCTCTCAGAGCCGGTACCAGGTATAAATCATCAAAGTCTAATTTTTTCTTTAATTCAAAAGCTAATATATTTATTTTTTGCTTAACGCTTAAATCTTTATTAATTAAAAATTGTTCTTTTTGATTGTATCTATACAGGCCACCTTTAAAATCGCCCATTTCATAACGTAGACAAATAGTTGATTTTACAACTAATTCTTCAAGATTGAAAAGTAGGTCATCATCATTCATAATTCACTGATTGGGGATTATAAATAATTGTTCATTTTTTTTCTTTTTGCAATGTCAACTATATCCTTAACATCCTGTGCCCGGTCCCGAGGGCAGATCAAAATAGCATCTTCAGTATCAACCACTATAAGATTTTCTATCCCCAGTACCGCGACACACTTGTTTGGAGCATCAATATAGCAGCCCTCGCTATCCTTCATAATGTGTTTGCCTACCAAAACATTCTTTCCCATTTTCGAACTCAAAATATTATACACTTCATCCCAACTCCCTAAATCATTCCACCCGAATTTACCCTTTAAAACTAATACGTCCTTTGCGTGTTCCATAACACCATAATCGATGGATATGCTTTTTATCTGACAGTAAACACGGTTAATAGTTTCTGCTTGCTTGTCTGTACCCACGACTTTTCGAATTTCCAGCAGACCATCATACAGATGGGGTAAATGCTCTTCAATTTCTTTCAGAATTGTTTTTATTTTCCAGATAAAAATACCGCTGTTCCATAAAAAATCACCGCTTTCTAAAAATCTTTGTGCAGTTGCCAGATTCGGCTTTTCGGCAAATGTTTTAACTTTTAGCAAACTGACATCATCAATATTTTTTAGCTCTTCATTGCATTGTATATAACCATAGCCGGTAGCCGGATAACTTGGTTTGATACCTAAAGTTACCAGACAATCATTTTCAGAAGCGAGTTTTCCCCCAACCTTCAGAGTATTAATAAATAATTCATCATGAGTTATAAGATGGTCAGAAGGAACAACCACCATTACCTCATCTGGAGCAATTCTCTCTAATAATATTGCTGCGAGACCAATACAGGGAGCGGTATTTTTTCCTTTTGGTTCAATTAATAAATTTTCTAAAGGCAGAGAAGGTAATTGCTTATGAATTTCGTCTCTTTGACTTTCAGTCGAAATGACAAATATTTTATTCGATGGCAATAATTGCACTAATCTATCAACTGTATTCTGAATCATTGTTTTTTTGCCTAATATTTTTAAAAGCTGCTTAGGATGTTTTACTCGACTTTTAGGCCAAAATCGAGTTCCTATGCCTCCCGCCATAATCAATGCAATCATATGCCCTCCTATCAGCAATAAGTGAAACGAGGAATATAAAAAAAAACCATTGCTATCAAGATTGAGTATTCTTAATAAAACAATGGTAAAAGTTAATTGGACTTAAACTAAATATATTTAAATTCAATACGTTCAATAGCTATTATATAATTAATAAACCTTGTTGCAAGTTATTAATTCCAACTGTTAAAATCAAGGATTTTTCGATATTGATTATAAAGAAGAGGCCGCTTTATATTGTCAAAATCCAGATTTGATTTTATTAACTTTTCAAACTTTTTTCGTTTGAAAATACCATGAGGGATATGATAATATACGATAATTTTCAATACTTTTAAGGATTCTACTGAGGCATCAGGCGGGATCATATTAACAGCTATTCATGCTCGATTTCTTGAGGAGGAAACACCCGGGCATAGCCCAATGGAACGAATTATCGACCAAATAAAAATGCCACTCTATCGTGCGGCTAATGGGGATATACCAATCAAATTCAGCGCCTCCCCTAGGCAATTAAGCTATGTTAATGATAAAGCCAGCCTGAAATAACTCAATTGCGAATGATGTTAATTCTCATTTAATTTGTAATGCTGTATCTAATTTAGACTTTATTTGATTTTTTGGTACAGCTCCTATAATTTGCTCAACGACATCGCCGTTATTAAAAATCAAAAGAGACGGGATACTTCTTATGCCATATTTACTCGCAACAATTTGATTATTATCAACATCCAACTTTCCTATCTTGACTTTTCCTTCATATTCGTTTGCTAATTCTACCACAGATGGAGCTATCATTTTACACGGACCGCACCATTCGGCCCAAAAATCCACTAATACGGGAACATTAGATGAAAGCACCTCTGAATCAAAATTGTCATCTGTGAAAGTTATAGGTTTAGACATACGCAATTCTCCATTTATGAACGACTTTATATTATCAAATTTTATTTATCGCGCTTGAAGATAAAAAGCTTAAGATAAAATATCAAGATTTATTTTAGATGCAAACCAATCATTACAATTTAAACTCATTTTTTAAACTGCAAAAACGACAAAATCGAAATATACAAAAAACCACATTGAAAAAGAAGAAAGAAAGGTATGGACATATAAACCTGGTTCATCACTGCAAAATAAATACTAAAGCTGAAATAAATTCCAAGCAAAAATTCCAGGACAGGCAGAAAATTTTTATCAACTTTATAAATTTTATTTCGCCATCGGTCGCGCTTTGATTCAATTCTAAACTTAGGTGTTCGTTTAAAATCCGATTGGTGATTAAACAGGGCTTCCAGTACTGCTTTACTGTTGTTGAGCGAAAGCCCAATGGCGATTGCAAAAATACCAGGAATGTATCGCAATCTTTTTGACCAATCAGGATATATTTCCTTTTGACTCACAAGATAAAAAATAAAAATCGAAGCTGTTGCCGAGAAAAAAAGCAGTAAATAGACAACAATAAATTTATGCAACTTCAAATTAAATAAAATGATCGATACTGGAAAAATAAAAATAGAAGGTATGGTCATAAGAAGATAACTAAAATTGCTAATTAAATGCACACTTGCCTCCCATTTCACTTTTAACGGCAACGAGCTTTTAATTATCCTTGGCAGCAATTTTTTGGCCGTTTGAACTGAGCCTTTAGCCCAACGGTGCTGCTGTAGTTTATAAGCATTTATTTCAACTGGTAATTCAGACGGGGCGACAACATCAGGCAGATATACAAATTTCCAACCAGCCAATTGCGCCCGGTAACTTAAATCCAGGTCTTCTGTTAAGGTATCGTGTTGCCAGCCGCCAGCATCTTTAATAGCTTGTTTTCGCCAAATGCCTGCTGTACCATTAAAATTAAAAAACCTGCCGGAACGATTACGCGCCGTGTGCTCAATCACGAAATGTCCGTCCAGAAACATCGATTGAATTTGGGTCAGCAGAGAATAGTTTTGATTTATATGTCCCCAGCGGGTCTGAACCATACCAACATTTTTATTCACAAAATAAGGCACAGTTTTTTTAAGAAAGTCTGGCTTTGGGACAAAATCCGCATCAAACATTGCAATGAATTCTCCTTTAGCTATTTTCACTCCCTCTGCGAGTGCACCAGCTTTATATCCTATGCGGTTATTTCGATGGAGGTAGTGGATTGCGAATCCTTGTTTCTGAAAAACTTCGGTCCAATTCTTTGCTACTTCCTGGGTTGAATCTACAGAATCATCTAAAACCTGGATTTCCAATAGTTCTTTAGGATAATCCAAAAGGCAAACTGCCTTGATGAGTCTTTCTACAACATATTTTTCATTATAAATGGGTAATTGTACCGTTACTTTTGGTAAAGATTCGAACTCGCCCGGTTTGAAGGCAGGACGGCTTTTATATTTCCAATATAAATAAAGCAGAAAATATTTATGAATCCCGAACAGCGCTAATATCGAAATTACTATTCCATAAACAATAAGTAAAACCATTTCCAATCCAGACATTTGCCTGCTCATCCTTTCTTTTTCAAATGCAGAATATTAAGATAAACAAAACTAAAAGTTTACCTATTCCCGTCCCTGATGCTAAGTAAGAAATTTTAGACAGTGTTTGTTCAGTTAGTGCGGCTCAAATCAACTTTTTGGATAGCAGGCGAAATATATAAATTTCATTTGATGAAATCAAGGAAATTCGCTAAAATTCTGGAAGGTTAAATAAAACAATTGTGGTTTAACATATTGTTATTGACTGAAATCCTATTTCTTATCATCAATCATTCCCAATATCTTTACGTCAAGAACCGCTAATTCATTGCGAATATCTTGTGCTTTTTTCCAGGCATGGTTTTCGCTTTTCAAGACGAGTAAGACAATTGGTGAGATAAATTTCGATAAAATAAAGGTGTCGACATAATTTCTGTAAGGAGGAGAATGAATAATTATAAAATCAAATTGCGACTTAACAAAATCAAACAATCTAATAAATCGTTCTGACAGCAAGAGATTAATGGGATTAGTTACAATGCTGCTGGTTATCAATGATACATTTGGCATTTTAGTATCTATGATAATATCCTCAACAGACTTATTTCCAAATACATAATCAGTCAGGTTATAGTTGGGTCGAACGTTCATAATAGTGTGTAAGTTTGGTGAACGTAAATTACAATCAATCACCAGAACACTCGGATTATCGCTTTCGACAACTAATTTAGTAAATTGCAACAATGATTTTGAACTATATCCACAATCATCAGGTGAATTGAAAAGTATGATATTCGAGCCACCATTTTTACTGAATTTGATTATTCTGTTTTTCAAAAAGTTGAGGCTTAATACAAATTCATCAGAAAAATTTCCATCCGTACAAATGTCAGGTTGTATATCTTTTTCAGGAGGCGAGATCATATCACATATCATTGCAATGTTTTCTTTATTGAATTGCTTAAATAATTTTATAAATTCAAGATCCGAATACCGGTCATTTTGATTAACCGTGTGTTTCATTAAATGCATATCGAGAAACCTTTTATTTTCGATCAATTTTAACTCAAAGATTTATGAAGAATGCAGGTTAAATGTGCCTGCTATTTTTATTCTTTTTTGCAGAGGATTTTAAAACGACAACAACATCATACGGCGCCAATTTAAAATCTGAAATTGCTCTATCTATTTTGCTGTGCTTTTTCAGATAAAAATTGAACATTTTCATTTTCGTGCCAATACTGCTTCTAAAAATGGTCACTTCGTAATCAGTTGCTTTGTCTGTTAAGCCACCTGCTAAAATTATACCCTGAGCAACAGACAAATTCCCCCGAAAATTTAATATTCCCGGATGCTTGACGTCACCACTAAAATATATCTTAAATTTGGATGCTTCTTTCACTTCTATTGCAATTTTGGTTTCAGCCAACAAATTACTGTATTCTTCATTCAAAAGAATTTCAAGTATCTCTGTTGTAGTGTCAATAACATTTATTTCACCGAGGCCTCGTAAAGACGCGGTGCCATTATCATGAATCAATACTGTTTGGTTAAATTCTGGATGGTATTCAAATTTTATTTCAAGAACATCCCCGGGGCGCAATTTATACTCATTGGTTTCTATGCTATCCATACGGGGCATCCTAACATGTTTTCCTGCACAGGCAGACAACAACAGCATATTTGTTATAAATAGTGCTGCAAATAGAGTTCTTAAAGTAGATTGATTCATGTTGCTTCCCTCAATTAAATATTGTCATTTTTGCATTCAATACGCAAGGGATATGCCAACTCTCAACTAAAGAATACAAATTAAGCTCGCTTTATAAATTAAGGAATTACATCAAATATAAATTCCTCAGTAGCTAATTTTTAAGAATAAAAGCGTTAGCAAAAAGTACTTTGTTTCAAACGCATACATGACATCCTTGTTTAATGTGTAAGTGGAATCAATTGTAAGAAATTATTCAGGCGGGTTTATTTATCGAGAAGAGCCGCGCGTTTAATGGCACCCTCACCGTACTTATCCTTGAGCGAATCCAACAATTTTGTGACTTTCTGATTCAAAGGGGTTTCTTGTTCAAAAAGTCCTAATTGTTCTCCGGATATCGAACAAAGCCGGGAGACTCCAATGCCCAATAAACGCACTTTCAATTGCTTTTTATTAAATTTTCTGTACAAATCTATCGCGACACCTTGTAGGACCTGGGTTGAGTCCGCAAAATCCGATATTGACTTATTGCGGGTGAAAGTTGAGAAATCTTCTAAACGGATTTTTAAAGTAATGGTGCGGCCTTTTAATTGGTCCTTTCTCATCAACCGAGAAAGGTTATCTGCCAATCGTAAGAGTGTTTTCTCAATCAGTTCTTCGTCCCCCGTATCTTCGTCAAAAGTAGTTTCCTGGCTAATTGATTTCTGAGGTCCCCATGTTGTCACTGGTCGCTCATCAATTCCGTTGGAGAGGCGCCAAAGTGCATTTCCCCATTTGCCGAATTTAGTATTAAGTTCCTGCTCAGGCATTTTGGCAATTTGCCCAATCGTAGAAATCCCCATTGTATGAAGAACCTGCTCTGTTTTTTTACCAACTCCCCAAAGTCTTGACACAGGTAAATTCTCAAGAAATGTTTTTTCAGAATCCGGTTTGACCACCACAAATCCATCGGGTTTTTCTAAATCAGATGCAATTTTTGCCAGAAATTTATTTGGAGCAATTCCAATAGAAGCTGTCAGCTTTAACTCGTCTCGAATTCGATTTTTTATCTGATGAGCAGCCTCGACCGCGCTACCGTAAAGGTTCAGGCAGCCGGTTAAATCTAAAAATGCTTCATCAATGCTAATTTTTTCAACGACGGGAGAGAAATCTTTCAAAATAGCCATTATCTGCCTGGATACTTCGGAATACCTTCTATGCTTTCCACGAAGGTAAATACCCTGGGGACACCGCCGGTAGGCTTGAGAAATGGGCATGGCCGAATGAATTCCAAACTTTCTTGCTTCATAGCTGGCGGTCGCTACCACCCCCCGACCTTTTCCCCCTTTGGGATCGGCTCCTACGATTACAGGTTTACCCCGGCATTGTGGATTATCCAGTTGTTCAACCGCGGCAAAAAATGCATCCATATCCATATGCAGGATGGTCCGGTTCATAGCTAAAAATCGCTTTGAAGGATCAGAGAAAACTGGCGGATGGGTTCGATATTTCTTTCTATTGTAGTGTAGTTGTATTGCAACAGGTTTTCAATATTAAACATGATCGTATGAGCCCCGGCAGTAAAACCTGCGCGAACATCCCAAATTTTTGTCGCCACACGCGGCTCATTAGGAAACACCTCGAGTTGTTCTTTTTGCAAACGACTGGCGAATCTAAAATCAGCGCCTAACTCAAAAATGCCAGGTTTAATGGTCAGGGAAGTGGTTAATAAATGCTGCGGTCTATAAGTCAGGAGATTTTTGGTTTCTAAATCTCTGGGATCAACAAACACATAACTAATAACCATTTTTAAACGATTTTTTATCCAGCTACTTGTGACATTTGTCTCGATTCCCCGAATTCGGGCTTCAGGTACATTATTAAATTGGGCAACCAACTGCAAATCCTGAAAGTCAAAATCAGGATTAATAAAATCAAAATATCGTTCCTGATAAACTGCTACATTTAATAAAATATGATTCCGAATAGTTGTACTGAGTCCTACTTCCGCAGACCAGGAACTTTCCGCATCAAGACTCGGATTGGGTTTAACCTGAAAACCCGATGCAATCGTATTGGTAAAAAGTTCAGCTATTGATGGCGCTCGAAATCCTTTACCAACAGACGCTTTTAATGTAGTCGATTCGCCAACACTATAAATCATGCCAATTTTGGGACTAATTTGATATTCTGTTTTACCGGAATCTACCTTACTATAATCAAACCGGATTCCGCTCGTAACGGAAAATTGATCGCTTAATTTAAATTCGTCCTGTAAATAGGATCCCAGTATATATGCCTTGCGATGGCCAAAAAAGCTTCCTTCGATTTGATCGTAAGTACTTTCGAATCCAAATGTTAGCGAGTGATTAATATTTGGTTCAATATCCGCTTGAAATTCACCTCGAAACCTTTGCGCCTTCGAAAAATCCTGGTTATCCACAAAATCATTATCAAAGCGATTTCGGTAATAAGACGTCTTTATTTTGTAAACGAAATCTTGATTTATGAGATGGCTGAAGGTTGAATTCAAAAAAAGTTTAGTAGATAAAATTGTATTGTTTTCTTCTCCTATTGGCGCAAGAAAAGGCTGAACTGGTTGACCTAAATATTTTCGACTGAGGATAGCTTCGCCGTGATCATCAGAAGCATAGCTCCCTGTCAATGTCAGGTTTGAAGAAGAAGTGAAATTGAATTTGGTCTTACCAAATGCATTCCACTTTAAAAAGTGAGTATTTGCTTTATATCCTCGGGAGCGTCTTCGTCCTATAGAAATGATATAACCTACTTTCCCAATCGTATCGGAATAATAAATGTCTTGTTGATGAGAATACAAAACACTATCTGTCCAGGCCCAGGCTGAGTAAATCGGGTGGTCGTAGATTCCTCCGGATATACGTACAGAAAGCTCCGGCCTGTCGGATGGTTCTTTGGTAATAATATTGAGGACACCGCCAATAGCTGAAGAGCCATAAAGCGCTGAAGCTGCTCCTTTGACCACCTCTACTTTTTCCATCGCTGTAATTGGTATGATATCCCATTTAATATCGCCACTGTCTCCCGGCATTGTGGGGACACCGTCGGTTAGAAGCAGCACCCTGCTGCCGGCTCCCCGGCTATAACCAGTCGTACCCCGAATATTTACTCTTTCTCCGACAAAGCTTACACCTGGTGCATACTTAAGCGCATCTCTGATGTCAACACTATTTCGCTTCCGAATATCCATTGATGAAACCACGCTTACGCTGTTTGGTGTCTCCGAAAGGCTTTTGCTTTTTCTACTGGCAGTAACCACGACCGCATCCATTTCAACGAAAGATTCTTCCAAATGGAAGTCAAGGATAACCGGTAAATCAGGAGCCACTTTTAAATTATCATACGTTTTTATTTTATAGCCGATCATGCTTGCCATAACAGAATAAGTACCGGTTCGAATGTCTGAAATTTCAAATTCACCATCGAAATTTGTACTGGTGCCGACCACGGTATTTTTAATAATGATATTTACACCGGGTAATGGTGTGCCAGTCGTGGCATCGACTACCGTACCTGATATAGTACCAGTTCGTGCGGTCTGGCTGAAAGAAATATTAATACTGAATAAAATATTAAAACATAAAATAAAGGAAATTAAACTCGGTTTCAATTGTGTGAGAACTTTGGAATTTAGACTTTTTGTGAAATATGTAAATAGTTGCATCGATACAAACCTCTAAAAAATATGACTAAAATTGCGCAATAATATTATGAAATTTGTGTTTGAGATTAATTTGAAATAAAACTACGAATTGCATTAATATTTATATTTGGTGTGTTTTTATTTTTATCTACTGCAACTACACCTGGTATTGATGTGTCTTCAGGATCTATATAGAATCCGATGATGCTAATCTTAGAAAAATCTGTGATATCAGCTAAATTTTCAGCAGCTACTATAGCTAACGAATAATTACCCTCTGGAACCAGAACTGTGTAATTTGCACTGTCAACATTTGTAGGTAATACAGCAATTCCACAAGGTTTTAGAGCCAGTAAATTTAACGGGGCTTCCAAAGTGATTAATCCGGCAAAACTTATTTCTTGTGACCAATTACCGCTAAATAAAACCTTACCACTGATACTACCTTTGGTCCAATCAACAAATATGTCCACCTCTTCAACAAGTGTCGTCTCAGATACTATATTCACGGCATTATCAGGTGTCGGAATTATACTACATTCATTAATCGGTGCGTGAACAGCTATAATATTTGTAATATCCCATGATTTACGCCTTTCCCGAAAAATTACTCCAATAATCTGATAAGTTCCTGGCTCCAATGTCAATCCATAATCTAAAGTATCTGTACCAAATTGAATGGGATCGCTAAACGTTACTATCGATTCCAGAGATTCTTCTTCTGAACCCGTTGGGAAACTCTTTAATGCTCCTAATCTGGCTTCAGCTACATTTTCCGGCCAGCCTCCTGAAAATACGATTCTGCCTTGAATACCGTGCTGAACATTTTCTGTTGGATCTTCTACCTTTAAACCATGATCTATATCACACTGTATAAACAGCAAAGTTGAAATAATTAAAATAAAATAAAAGCACAAAATTAATTTAGTTAGCTTCATAATTTTTATTCAGTCAGGTAATCGAATGGATCCGTTATCAGGATTTAAAAATTGTTACAGATTCTTTGCAAAATAAATTATATGTAATTAAAAATCAAGAGATTTTTAGATAATCTATAAATAAGTCTAAAATAAGTAAACTATTGAGAAAAACTAATTGCACATTAACAGAAATTAACTTAAATTTTGCACTTATCAATAATGAGTTATTCATGATCTATCGGAAGTTAGGCAAAACAGGTTTGTCCGTTTCGACTCTTAGCTATGGAACTATGCGGCTTCCAATTAATCCGACAAATCCAAATTTCACCGAAGCGATAACCTTAATCGAATATGCACATGAAAAAGGAATTAATTATTTTGACGTCGGTACATTTTACTGTCACCACTATGCTGAAACCGCGTTTGGATTGGCAACAAAGGATATTCCACGAGAAAACATAATAATTACTGGGAAAAATTCATCCCATCAATCAGGAGCCACTGACTGGATTGGGCAACTCAAAAACTCACTTTCTTTATTTGAACGTGATTATTTTGACATCTATTTTCTTCACTATTTAAATCTTGAACACTGGGAAAATCATTTCCTGGGAAAAGGGATTATTGACCAAATCCAGCAAGCAAAAAACCAGGGTTTAATTCACCATCTTGGATTCAGCAGTCACGATACTCCTGAGAATGTAAGTGATTTAATTGACAGCGACTATTTCGAAGCAATCATTCTGCCCTACAATCTAATTCAGAGGAAGTATGAAAATACCATGAAATACGCCCATCAGAAAGAATTGGGAGTCATTGTTATGAATCCTTTAGGTGGTGGAGCATTATCTAATTCACAACTTTACTTTGAAAATTCTCAAACCGAGCAAGATAAGAATAAAACTGCAGAACTTGCTTTGAATTTTGTGCTTTCTCAACCATTTGTTCACACTGCTCTTTCCGGAATGGAGTCAAAGGCAATTATTGAAGAGAATATTAAAACTGTTCATAAAAAACGATTAAGCTTTGATGACATTAGTGCGTTAAATGAGCGGATTTCACATGAAAAAGCCAAACTGTTAGTTCCATGCACCGGATGCAATTACTGCATGCCGTGTGTACAAGGAATTGATATTCCAGCCGTTATTGAAATTTGGAATCAATACAGCATCTTAAAAGGGAAGAAAATATTTGCGCGGGATTATGCTGAGTTACCTGTACCTGCTGAATGCTGTATTCAGTGCGATTCGTGTAATTCGAATTGTCCATGCAATATTCCCATCACTGACATAATGGAACAAACCGCTCGTCTATTTTGCCAAATTTGAATCCACCATTCTAAGTGCAGCACAACCGCCCGAGCATGTTTTATTTTGTAAAGCTTCGCAGCTATCACATTTCTCAAAAATAGGTTTATAAGACATAGTACCAAGAGTATTTTCAAACTCCCCATTTAATACAGACCAGTCAGATGTACACAAAATCGGTCGTGACAGAAGCGCAAGAGGAAAACAAGGCATGGCAAATAAGCCAGGCCCGACATCGGGAATGGGGCCGCAATTTGACTTAAAATGGATTTCATTCACTGAAAAATAGGCTCTCTGTTCTTCATTAAAAAAACAGTATGGAAAACCACAGTCAAACATCGGGCGTATTCCTGATTGAACACCTTTTTGAATAAATGTGAAAAGATGCTCAGATACCAATTTATAATCACTGGGGACTAAATACTGATTTTGCAGTTCTGGCCAAATGGGTAATGAAATACCTAATCGATAATGATGGTCAAGCTTGTAAGTAAGAATTTCATTAAAAATATGTTCAATGATTTGGTCTGTTTGAAAAATGGTTACTGATAGTTGCGTTCGAAAACCCAGCTTATTGTAAAACTGAACAATTTTGGGAATTAATGAAGGTTGAGTACGATTTACACAAAAATAAAATTCTCCTTCATGCAAACATTGCAGATGTTCTACTAAATTTAACGCGAGTTTACCATTAGTAAATACCTTCACCTTAAATTCATCATTCAAAAGCAGTTCAAGTATTTGAGAAAAATCTGGATTTAAAGTAGGTTCTCCACCGAGTAGATGAACGGTGTCCCGATTAAAACTACGGATAAAAGGCATTAGTGATTGTACTTGCTCGCAGCTTAAAAACTGTCCATCATTCTTCCTGTCCACAAAACAAAAGCTGCAATCATTAAAACATTGGTTTGTGAGAATGAGATTGGGCATTAATTTATTTCCATTCCAATCAAAGAACTAATACATGCTCATCGATATTCATGGCACGTGTATCCTGGCCTTTCAGATTATCTGCTTCCATGGTTCCCTTATCGCAGCAAGGTCATTTTATGTGCAAATTTAAATTCACCTGCCTTCATCTGCAAAATGTAAACACCTGAACTTGCTCGCACTCCACCTTCATTATTTCCGTCCCATCTGACATTGTGCCAACCTGCCCTTTTGTTACCGGTGTATAAATTCCTTACTTTCTGGCCCAACACATTATAAATTAACAATTCAACCTCACTGTCCACCGGTATACCAAAACTGATCATCGTTTCTGGATTAAATGGATTGGGGTAGTTAGGCATTAATACAAACACAGTTGGTATTTCTGCATTCCCAGCAGTTTCCTCGACACTGGTAATTATTTCCACATTTTCTTCAGCAATTCGTGCTATTGGACCATCAGGATCGAGTGCAATTGCTTGATTGAAATCACTCAGCGCCGCTTGCACATCTCCCTGTCGGTATCGAATAGCTCCGCGTAACACGTATGCTTTAGCTTTGAGATATTCGTTAGCCGTACTGCCGACCAATGTTTTTTGTACGTGGTCTGCCGCAACTGCCAACGAATCTTGAATGTAAGCTTCCCAGGCCAGATTGTAGTATGTCTTCTTTTTTATGGTACCTGAATTGTTGGATAGTGAAAAATCATAGTACTCTTTAGCCGCCCCGGACTTGTTCATATCTGATTGAGTTACACCAACATTAAGACTAATGCCGTCATATCCGTACAATTTATTCAAACTCTGGCTCAATGCATCCTGCAAATATTTTTCTGCAATGCCTGGTTCCCCCAGCAGGCGATACACCACTCCCAAATTGTTTTTTGTTGCTATAGAATTTTCATCTTCTGCCTTACACTTTTCGTACATTTCATAGGCTTGATGAGCAATCAGAGTTGTTTCGCTGTTATCTTCAAGAAACATTCCTGCTGCAAGATTAGTAGACACATTTTTAGTTTTTACACCAGATGTAAAGTTCAAATTCATTGAACTGCGGTGTAAAGCAGTTGTTTCAGGTTGAATATTAACGACAAGAGATGCATTTGAGTTTGACGGTATAGTCGTGGGTAAGGTTGTCATGAGTGAGAAAGCACTATGTCCGAATTGTGAACTATTGATTGAAATTGCTTTAGCAGTAGCATTGATGATTTGCAGATTTTTACTAACTTTACTACCTTCATTCACAAATGCAAAATATAATTTGTCAACAATTATAACAACATCCAGAAGTCCAGTATTTTGATTATTTTGATGAAATTTTGGCCAAGGAGCATTTGCTAAGCCAGGGCTACCGCTGTTTAATGCAAACAATGTCCCGCCCATATTTCCAATATATACCGTGCCATCCTTACCCATGGCAGGAGAGGCGTAAACGAATCGACCTGTGTCATAGACCCATTGTTCTTCACCTGCAGAATTTATTGCAAAAATATTATTATTATAGCACCCTACATAAATTGTTCCGTCTGCACCAATTAACGGTGATGAATAAACAGTTGCGCCTGTATTAAAACTCCATTTCATTGAACCATCCGGTGCTAACGCATAGACTCTATTGTTCATGGAGCCAACATAAATCGTACTATCCAGACCAATCGCAGGCGATGAATAACCGCCACCAGTATAATAACGCCACTTTTGTGTCCCATCATCTGGATTTATTGCATATACGTATCTAGCGTCTGAGCCCACATATATCGTCCCATCCAAACCAATCGCCGGCGAAGACGATATGTCATCTTCTGCATCAAATATCCACTTTTGAGTTCCATCTGGATTAAATGCATAAAGACTTCCAGAACCAGAGCCAGCACTATAATCACTGCCAAAATAAATCGTCCCATCCAAGCCAATTGCTGGAGAAGATTCAATATAACCATAGTCTCCTGTCTCAAATGACCACTTTTCTATACCATCAGGTTTGACTGCATAAAGTTTGTTATCGTTAGTACCAAAATATATTGTCCCTTCTGGACCTACGGCTGGAGATGAATATATCGCTCCCTGTATCAAACACCCACTTCTCTGTGCCATTCGGATTGAGCGCATAAAGATTCTTATCTTCAGAGCCAAAATATATTGTTCCGTCAGAGCCTATGGACGGCGAAGTCCTGACTTTTCCATTCGTGTCAAAAGTCCACTTCTCAGTTCCATCAGAGTTGATGGCATATAATTTATAATCATCACAACCAACATAAATTGTACCGTCAGTACCGACAGCCGCCGTTGAATAATAGATTGCCCCTCCGGTCGTATAAGTCCATTCCAGACCGCTTTCTATACCGATTACATCGTAACTGGCTTGATTGTCATCATCCAATACCTTTAAGTTGATTTTATAAAGACCGGGAGCACTTATTATAACGCCGGTCTTGTCAGAGGTGGGATGAAGTATCGATATATTGCTCTCTCCCGAGGGTGCATCAACGACCGACCACTCATAAAAAATCGTACTTCCATCTGCATCGTAACTTGCACTGCCATCCAATTCAAATTCCTCCCCTGGAACAGCAGTAGTTACACTCTTATCAATCTTTGCCACTGGATATGACGCATTATAACTATTGCCATTATTCAGACTATTCTTATGAAATTTTGGCCAGGGACTGTTCGCTAAACCCTGACTACTACTTTGTAAAGCATAAAACGTCCCACCACTATTGCCAATATAAATCGTACTATCCTGACCCATCGCAGGTGAGGCATAAATGGAACTACCCGTGTCGTAGGTCCATTGCTCTTCACCTGCTGAATTTATTGCATAAACCTTGTTATTATAACACCCCACATAAATCGTTCCGTCTGAGCCTATAAGCGGCGTAGAATATACTCTTGAACCTGTGTAAAAACTCCATTTCCTTGTACCATCCGCGGCGTGTGCATATACAGTGCTGCTGGCTCCAATGTAAATTGTACTATCTGGCCCGATCGCGGGCGATGAAAAACCACTTCCTGTATAATAACGCCACTTCTGTGTCCCGTCCGGATTAATTGCATATAAAAATTGAGTATCTGAACCCACATATATGGTTCCATCCCAACCAATCGCTGGCGAAGACGATATGTCAGCCTCAGTATCAAATCTCCACTTTTGGCTGCCGTCCGGATTTAATGCATAAAGACTACCACTAAAACCAGAACCAGCACCATAATCACTGCCAACATAAATCGTCCCATCCATGCCAATTGCCGGAGAAGATTCAAAATAACCATATTCTCCTGTCTCAAATGACCACTTCTCCGTGCCATCGGGATTGACAGCATATAGTGTATTATCATTTGAACCAAAATATAGCGTCCCATCTGGACCTATGGCTGCAGATGAATTGATCGCTCCCTGAGTATCAAACACCCATTTCTCTGTGCCATCAGGATTGAGCGCATAAAAATTCTTATCCACCGATCCAAAATATATCGTCCCATCCGAGCCTATGGCCGGCGAAGTCCTTACTTTACCATTAGTGCTAAACGTCCACTTCTCTGTTCCATCAGAATTGATGGCGTATAGCTTGTTATCATCACAACCAACATATATTGTACCGTCGATGCCAATTGCCGCCGTAGAATAATATATTATCCCTCCAGCCTCAAATGTCCATTCCAGACCGGTTTCTATTTCGATAACATCGTAACTCACTTGATTGTCATCATCCAAAACCTGCAGCCTGATCTTATAACGACCAGGAACACTTATTATTACTCCAGTCCTGGCAGAGGTAGAATCGAGTATCGATACATTGTTACCTTCCGAGGGTGCATCAATGACAGACCACTTATAATAAATCGTCCCTCCATCGCCATCAAAACTTGCACTGCCATCCAACTCAAACTCCACCCCTGGAACAGCAGTTGTTACACTCCTTTTAATCTTTGCCACTGGATATGACGCATTATAACCATTGCCATTATTCAGACTATTCTTATGAAACTTTGGCCAGGGACTGTTGGCTAAACCTTGACTACTGCTGTGTAAAGCAAAAAATGACCCGTCATAATTACCAATATAAATTTTACCATCCGGCCCCATGGCAGGAGAGGCGTAAATGTACCTTCCTGTATCGTAGGCCCATTGTTCTTCACCTGCTGAATTTATTGCATAAACCTTATTATTAAAGCATCCCACATATATCGTTCCGTCTGAGCCTATTAAAGGCGATGAATATACTCTTGACCCGGTGTAAAATCTCCATTTCCTTGTGCCATCCGCGGTAAGTGCATAAACATAGCTGCTAGTTCCAACATAAATTGTACTGTCTGGCCCTATCGCAGGCGATGAATGATCAGTGCCAGCATAATAACTCCACTTTTGGGTCCCATCCGCATTAATTGCATATACGTATCTGGCAGCTGAGCCCACGTATATCGTCCCGTCCAAACCAATTGCCGGTGAAGACGTTATGTTATCTGCTGTACTAAATATCCATTTTTGAGTTCCATCTGGATTAAGCGCATAAATACTGCCAGAAAAACCAGATTTAACGCTGTAATCACTACCAAAATAAATCGTCCCATCCAGGCCAATTGCTGGAGAAGATTTTATATTACCGTAATCTCCAGTCTCAAATGACCACTTTTCTGTACCATCAGGATTGACGGCATATAATTTGTTATCATTAGCACCAAAATATATCGTTCCATCTGGACCAATGGCTGGAGATGAATTAACTGCGCCCTGAGTATCAAACGCCCACTTTTCAGAACCGTTTGGATTGATAGCATAGAGATTTTTATCAACAGAACCCACATATATTGTTCCATCTGCACCAATAGTGGGAGAGGTCCTGATATTGCCATTTGTAGTAAACGACCACTTTTGAGAACCATCAGGATTGATAGCATATACCAGATCATCATCAGAACCAACAAAAATAGTCCCATCTGTTCCTATTGCGGCGCTTGAATAATAAATTGCTCCACCTAGATCAAATGTCCATTGTACTGTGCCTGGAGTTTGAGGGAATGCTATTTGTACCAAAACTAAAAGTACAATATAAACTAAAGAATAACAGTAATTACGTTTCATTGCTTCATCCTCCTTAGAGTCAGTAGATTTATATTGATCCCACAAGAATGGCATATATTTGAAATTAAAAAATCTTCGTGCAAAGGTTCCATTTTATCATCGCAGTAATGTCATTTTATGGGTGGATACGACTTCCTTTGTTTTCATTTGTAATAGATACACACCAGAAGCAAGGTAATTGCCGGCATCATCAGAACCATTCCAGGTTAAATTATGCCAGCCGGCCTGATAATATCCGCTAAATAGTGTTCTTACCTTCTGGCCTAAAACATTGTAAATGACCAATTCTA
>CAZIKB010000057.1:0-39203 GCA_964539665.1 uncultured Cytophagia bacterium | reverse complement strand
AGCGGCATAAAAAAACGCGGAGCCACCTTTTTCAACTAAAAATGGTATTGACTCAGTTATTACCTATCGTACTCCACCTATACCAGGGCATAGATGATTTTGAAAAGATCACTTTATCTCCACGATCTGCAAATTGAAAGACAGCATGATAGATCGCAGTAACCGACCCGGCAGAAATGAAAATATTCTCGGGTAAGATTTCTAACCTACGTGCCAGTTCATTAATTAATACGCTGTAACCTAATGGTGGATATCTATGTCCAAAGTCTGCATGTCTTCTAATTACATCCCTCGCTAGTTTCCCTGGTCCGAGAGGATTTTCGTTATAGGACAACTCGAACACAGATGGATTTTCCGTATAAAAGTCTTCTCCTTCCCGAAACTTCACACTATTGCAGAAATTGTAATAGATGTTAGTTAATTCAGTAATACTTTCTAAGGGAAGTATACTCATTTTAGATCTCCGTATTGAAAAAATAAGTCATAAATTATCTTAACAAAGCGAAACAGGAAAATCCAGCCACGCTTTGACAATACCAATTATAGAACGGAAACTTTGCTCAAGCCTTCCTACCTGAAACATCTGAAATGAAGTTACAATAATTTAATTAATCTATTAAAAATGTCAAGTGAAATTTTGCGAGATTAACCTTTACACGTAAACTCAATATTTTTAAAAAATTAGTAAAATAAGAAAGACATTATATGCATCCATAGAAAGCGCATAAGGTGCCACACCTTACACATATAACCAACCTCATTCTTAAATATAACAATAACACAAAATTTTGCGGATTTTTTATTATCATTTTCTATAAACCTAAAAACGAGAGTATTATGCACATTTTTATTACTTTATAACTCTCTCAGTTACTTTTATGTTCAAAATTTTTCTGCCATTCACAAAAGAATATTATCTTTACTATTTCACCATATGTATATTCGTGTAGACAACGTTATCTATATTCAATCTTATCTTAGTTACATTTTTTAGATCGCGAGTCTATGTTAAGGATGACCACGTTTCAACCGGTCCATCACCATCTGTTCTGCAGTACGAATCGGACTGATATTTCGTGCCTCTGAATGCTCATAAATCTCTTTGAGTGTCTCGCCAATCTCGCGTATGCGGGAGCGGACTCGTTCAACAGACCAGCCCCAGCCTTCTACCGCCGGTAAGAAAATAGCCCCGCCGGCGTTGATAACATAATCCGGTGCATAAAGGATGCCCCGTTTGTGGAGCATTTCTCCATGTTCTGGTTGCTCCAGCTGGTTGTTAGCTGCGCCAGCAACGATACGGCAGGATAATTGCGAAATGGTTTGATCATTGAGGATGCCGCCGGTAGCGCACGGCGAAAAAACATCACACGGCTCCTTGTAGACGGATTCTGGCTCTACAAAAGGCAGCTTCATTTCTTCCTGAATCCTTTCAATACGTTGAGGCTTAACATCACTGAATTTCACATTGTATCCTGCCTCTAAAAGTTGTCGAATGAGTGTTTCTCCAACACTCCCAACACCTTGAACTAAAACAGTTAAACCGCTATATCCAGCGGACTTAAAATATTGCTCGCAACTGGACTGAATCCCACAAAAAACGCCCAGTGCTGTTTCAGGACCGGGATCACCTGCTCCTCCATTTTCAGGAGATTTGCCAAAGACACCTGTGTAATGACTGGAAATCAGATCCATGTCAGACGAACCAGTGCCGAGATCTGCGCCGGTTTCGAATACTCCATTGAGGGCAGCCAACCACTTGCCATAGCGTGTTATTAGATCCTCACGCTCGGTTGGATCAAAATCATCGGGTACGGCCAGAACGGCTTTTGCGCCACCACGAGGAAAATCAATCACAGCAAACTTGTAGGTCATGCCTTTTGCCAGACGCATGGCATCGCGCAGGGCCTCCTCTGGATTAGAATAGGTTTTGAGCCGCGTCCCTCCCGTCGCCACTCCCAGGGTTGAGGAGTGGATTGCGATGAACATCCAGGTTCCCGTTGGTCGGTCGAAGCGGGTAACGATGTATTCGCCATCCCAATCGCGAATGAGTTTTTCCATAGTATATTTTTCTTAAGTTATTTCATTGGCAGAATGGCAACAGTTCTCACACTGGTGTCATTCAAGATGAATTAACTTGCTCCTCTTTGATCTTGGCGCTGCACACACACGTCATTTATAATAAAGATTTTACTCAATCTGTACGTTAAAGTTGTTTAATAACAATGGATTGTTGGAGTAAAGGAGTGTCCGAAGTGAGGGACCAATACTCCATCATTCCACTGTCTAACCGCTTACCGCAACAGGTCGTTAGCCTTCTTCTTTCTTGTCAGTATCTTTCTTTTTTTCTGATTTTACTTTCTTTACTTCCTTTTCTTTATCTTTTTTAACTTGCCCTGTTTTCTTTACGGCTTTTCTTGGTTTTACTGCCTTCTTTACTTTTGCCGGCTTTCCGGCCTTCTCTTCTTTAACTGTCTCTGTTTTCTTTACGGCTTTTATTTCCTCTGCTTCCTTCTTTGCTTTTGCTTGCTTTTCTTCGGTATCTTCTTTTATTTGTTCTACTTTCATTTCTCTTTTTACTTCCATCTCTGGTGGAGCTGCAACATCTTCAACTACTTCTGCAGTGAGAGCTGCGCACATGGCTGTCTGACCTGAATAGAAAAGACACCGGGTACAAATACGAGAAATTATATAAAGCTGTCCCAATAGAAACGCTCCTAAAATTGGCGCCCATGAAGCCTGGTTCGCTCCGGGTGCAATAAACCAGTAAAGCAGCATCAAAACAATCCATACTGCACCAATGGTGAAATACAAACCATATATTTTGTTGAAATTGCGGAAAACTAAAAACAGGGCTTTAATTGGAGCGCTTAAAGGATTCTTGTGATCTTTGACTACAATTAGAATTTTGCTGTAATCAAATACAATATTCACACTCCAAACCAAAATCCAAATTAAAAAGAATTTTATTACTGTGTAAGTGAAATGAATCCGCTCATCGATGGTCTCGCGAGTCAGTTCGTTCACAGCTTTATCTAACCAGGGACCAACCAATTTTGCGATGAGAAAGTAGTAAACAATAAAAGCCAGCGCCCAAAGGACAAGAAACCTGGGAAAGAATCGAGCAGACTGCTGTAAAAAAGATGGCCGCACCGTTTGCTCTGAGTAAATTGAAATGAACCCGGCCGAAAAAAACGTCCAAATTAGCATATAAATCAAACCTACTCCTACAATACCATAATAGCCTTTCAAGAGACTGCCTCGGAGAAAAGATTCCAGGCCATTGAAAACAGCGCCGATGCCAACCACACTTGGATGGAATGTTTTGGCTAAATCTTTTGCCTGCGCTGAAAAGCTTGAGTACCATAAATCATCGTAACTGTTGAGCATGTTTTCACCAGCCAGGCTGCTGCCGAGAGAACTTTTGAGGGTGGTAGAGAGAGCTGCGCTTAAAATCAATGTCACTATTAAACTGATTAGGTAAACGAGTAAAATGTACGGTAATGACTTAATCACTTTAAGCATACCTTTTAAGAATGCATCGAGTATTTTCATTTTTTCATTCCCTTTTATATTAAATTCATTTTTAACCTTTTAGACTGGATTAACCGGATGAACAGGATAATCTTGAATAAAACTTAAATTGAATCCTGTCTATTATTAATCCGTGTTTTTCCATTGCAAAAATATTCTTTATGAGAAAAACGCGAAAAATTCCACCAAATTCTGCAGCCAGATCATCCATTTCGAAGCCCATTTGGTTGCAGCCATTTTAGCTTCAGGTTCGCTGCTCCAGGAATTGTTGGAGTAGTTAACATCCAACACCAGTTTATGCTCGGGATCCACTTCGACTTTTTCTACTTTTGCGTTTTTCAAATAGTCAAACCGCGCCCACCGGTCTTTACCGTCCCATTGTTCCAGAATTTCATCACCATTGTCAAAGGTTATTTTAACCTCGACTGGAAAGATGGCTTCTCCCCATCGACGTACAAAAACAGTCGTGTTAAATTGAGTCGTACTATCTACATCTTCATTCTGTTCTTTTCTATCGCTCTGCTTGAAAATCAACTCGCCATCTTTTTCAATATATCCAGTGGTTCCCCAAATCGGGGAAGAACTCACGAGGCCAACAGCGTAATCAAATACATTAGAACTGTTATAAGTTTGTTCGAAGTACCAGGTCATATCCTGGCCACTGATTTCGTTGACTACTTCAAAAAAATCCTGCGGCTCCGGATGGCGAAATTGCCAGCGGTCATAAAAAGTGGACATGATTTTCTGGAAGGTTTCCCAGCCAAGATAGTTTTCCAAAGTACGTAACATCATCGCTGGTTTACCATAAGAATTAAGACCATAGGCGTCTGGTCCATATTTCCAGGATATTGTTGACATCTTATCTAATTTCAACTCGGAATTTAAATCATAAAAGTCATCGGCGCCCGCTGTTCGACCTGCTGTTTTGAGACTGGGAAACACAATCGGAATGAATCCTTCGAAATAACGCCTAGAGTACACAGGATTGGGATAAGCCTGGTCCATGGTTCGAGTAGTTGAGTATGTGTCAAATCCTTCATCTATCCAGGCATGTTCAAACTCATTATTAGCGACAATTCCATACCAGAACTGGTGTCCGGCCTCATGAACGGTTACGCCCTCCGGAGAACCCATTTCAATAGGAGAGAGCCACCGGGTTCCGCCTGTAAAAAAAGTGGGGTATTCCATGCCACCTGAACCAGAACGATAAGCTGGATCCACGACGGTTATGTGATCATAAGGATAAGCTCCCCACCATGTGCCATAGTATTTAAGCGCAGCCGCCGTGGCTACAAAATAACGATCTTTTTTGCTGGCATGGTCGGGCATTAGCAGTAATCGCATATCAACCGATGGTAGTCCCGGTTCTTCGAACTTTTGAGTATGAACAGTAAAATGGGGCGTGGTTACCCAGGCAAAGTCGTGTACATCTTCCTGATAGTAACGATGAGTTGTGGTGCCGTCGTCATTATCCCTTGTTTCAGTTTCCTTACCAGTCGCGCCTAAAATCCAGCCTGTTGGCACGGTCATTTTAACATCGTACACCCCAAAATCCGCATAGAACTCTGTCGCAAAGAATTGATGACAGTTCCATTTTCCATCTGTCTCAAAAACACCTATTTTGGGAAACCATTGTGCCAGGAAATAATAGTCGCCGCGAACACCCGTGCGTGAAAAAGTTCGGGGTACTTTTAACTCCCACTGAATTTCCAAACTTATTGATTCACCAAACGCAATAGGCCTTGGCAGGGCTACCTGTAACACTGTGCGATCCTGCTCATTACCATCATCCGGCTGGATGAATTCCATGGTTGCAGAAATATCTGTCTCCGTCCATCCATTCGCGGGAAGAATCTTTATAGACTGGACATCGCAATAAGCCCAATCATTCTCGCGATAATCTGATAAACTTCTGGAACGGTAGCGTACAGATTTTAACATCGAGCTCTGGTCATTTCGCCAGGCATTGTAATAAAGATGAAATGGCAATGTATCGGTAGAATAGAATGTATTATTGTGCCAGGTTAAAATTTCTGTACCGTTAATCAGACGTTTTTCAACATCCAGCGTAACATCTATTTCATAGTTGGCAAGTGGTATACTCAATGGTGTGTTCGATTCAGGATTCGAATTAATTTGCTGCGCAATTGTTTGATTATAAACAGCCGCAAAAATCAAAACAAAACAAAAATTCAACACACAAATCTTCTTTGGTATCATAATTGTTTCCTCCAATTTATTTGAATACTTTGAAAATGGACTGAAAGTGATATGTTTATGACCACATGATTCGGCATTGCATAAATAAAGATAATTTTTAATAAGTTCAAGAGAAAAGTGCAAATATTTTGTCAGGCTTCGATACTTCACTCTATTAAAAATGAACACAGCTTTTAGAAAACGCTCGGCTATTGTAACGCAATCGTGTCGATTGCCACTGCGTTTCTTCCAATAAAACTACCGCGTAGGTCGTGATTGCTTTTAGTTAATCTCCTTTATATTTTAATACATAAATTTGATAAAAAAAGGAAAATTATTTTATAACCTTTCTTTAAAAAAAAGCGTCTTATTATAATTGAGGCTCTTCTTTAATTTAGTAGAATGAAAGCCATTTCAAATCGCCCAGAATCTTTTATACGCATAATTGATTAAATTATTAACAATAACTATTCAGGTGGTCCATGCTCTTTTTTAATTACGCTATTTTCAAACGTCTACTCCAGCTCAGCATAATAGTATTCCTGTTTACTCAAAATATTTCTGCACAGAATCGGAATGGTATTTCTCCTGCTAAAATAGATATTGAACATATAGATTTTTATGACCAGCCCAAAGCAGTACCCACGTATCGATTAAACGGTTCTGTTGATCTGGATGGCGTCTTAAGTGAAAAAGTCTGGCAGCAGCCCGGAGTCACAGGATTTACCCAGGAAGATCCCAACGAAGGAAATCCAGCCACAGAAAGGACCATTGTCTGGGTGGCGTATGATGATGAAGCGATTTATGTTGCAGCCAGAATGTATGACCAGTCCCCGGATTCCATCGTTGCGCGTCTCGGTCGCCGAGATCAGGATTTGGATTCTGATTATTTTGCTGTTGGCATTGACAGTTATCATGATAAGCAAACAGGATTCTACTTTACGGTCAATCCCGCTGGCTCTATTGAAGATGGAACCATATCTAATGATTCCTGGTTCGACAATACCTGGGACGGGGTTTGGGAATATGGCGTCCACCTGGATTCTCAGGGATGGACCGTTGAAATGCGCATTCCTTATTCCCAATTGCGCTTTACTAAAAAGGAAGAATACGTCTGGGGATTTAATGTAAAACGATTTATTCAACGGAAGCAAGAAACTTCTTATCTTGTGGAAGCTCCAAAAGAAAGCAACAAGCATGTATCCATGTATCCTTCACTCGTGGGGATTAAAAATATACAGCCGCCGCGCCGAATTGAATTTTTACCATACGCAGTAGCCAGCGGGAAATTCCTCAATTACTCTTCAGATGATCCTTTCAACCGAAATCGCAGTTTCTATAAGAACATTGGCGCGGATATAAAAATTGGACTTGGATCAAATTTCACTCTGGATGGTACCATTAATCCTGATTTTGGTCAGGTAGAATTAGATCCTGCGGTGGTTAACCTTTCAGCTTTTGAAACCTATTTTGAAGAGAAACGCCCATTTTTTATTGAGGGCGCCGGCATATTTTCTTTCGGACACCGCGGGGCCACCAGCAACTGGGGATTCAATTACGGCAGCCCCGACTTTTTTTACAGCCGCCGCATCGGTCGAAGACCGCAGGCCGATCCCACCCATGAAGGTGAAGTCAATATTCCGGCAAATAGCACCATTCTCGCTGCCGCCAAAATCTCTGGAAAGACAAAACACAACTGGGAAATTGCCGCTCTTCAGGCCGTGACTGCGCGCGAGGTGGCAGACGTTATCGATTCGGTAGGAGTACGGTTTGAAGAAGATGTGGAACCGCTCACTTCTTACACCATTCTGCGCACGTTTAAAAATTTCAATGATAATCGCTTTGGACTGGGATTTTTAGGCACATCAGTTGTGCGAAATTTACACACTGATAATTTGCGTAATACCCTGAGAAATAAGGCTTTCACAGGTGGATTAGACGGCTATGTTTTTATCGGACAAGATAAAAAGTGGGCTCTGAATGGATGGATCGGCGCTTCATATCTTTCAGGCAACGATTCGGTCATTACCGACTTGCAGAAATCTCCGCAGCATTATTATCAACGCCCGGATATTAAGTTTGTAACTCTTGATACAACTCGGACTTCATTAAATGGATGGGCTGGCCGAATTGCATTGAATAAAGAGAAAGGCAATTTTTTTCTAAATACAGCAATAGGTGTTACTTCTCCTGGTTTTGAAACCAATGATCTTGGATTTCATTGGCGGGGCAACATAATTAATCAACACCTGGTGCTGGGATATCGCTGGTATCAACCTGGAAAAATATTTCGTAATGCCAGCCTCTTTGTTTCAAATTTCAGGAATTTTGATTTTGATGGTAACCACACCGATGAAGGCGTGATGCTGTTTTTTAATGGTCAATTTCTAAATTATTATGGCTTTAATTTCGATTCAGGTTACTTTCCCGAGACGCTGGACATTGGTCGGACTCGTGGCGGCCCAATCATGAAAGATCCAGCTGGATATTTTTTGGATCTGTCTTTCAATAGTGATAACCGTAAAAACATTGTTTTAAGTCTTTCGGGTAATTATAGTGCAAACCGGCCTGGCGGGTGGGATTATTCGATTAGCTCGGGCCTGACATGGAAGCCCAATTCTCGAATGGAAATTAGATTTTCCCCGCGGTATTATAAAGACCATGCTGTCGCACAATGGGTCACGTCACATGAAGATTTGTCTGCCAAACATACGTTTGGGACCCGCTATTTATTTGCTATTTTAAATCAAAAACGAGTTTCTGCATCCATACGAATGAACTATACCTTTACACCGCGTTTGAGTTTTCAATTGTATTTACAACCATTACTCGCTGCGGGTCAGTACTCGAATTTCAAGGAATTAGCCAGACCGCGCAGTTTTGATTTTATCAGTTATGGTGAGAGTGGTACAAGAATTACTGCTATTGGTGATGAGTATGAAATTGACCCTGACGGGACTGAACAGAATAATTTTACAATTGACAATCCAGATTTTAATTTTAAATCATTAAGAGGCACAGCGCTTCTGCGATGGGAATTAGCTCCGGGTTCAACCCTGTATTTAGTATGGACCCATGACCGTTCTGATGATGAAAATCCGGGTAGCTTGAATTTTCGACGCGATATTGAAGATCTATTTAAAGCAGATTCGGATAATATTTTTTTAGTAAAATTGAGTTATTGGATTAATCCTTAATTAAGTTAGATACAGGAATTACAATAGAAGTCAAATCCTTTTAGGAAGCACTATGAGTACTGTCATTACGAACCCCGTATTTTTTACGGGGTGAAGCAATCTCCCAGTAATACATCAGGAGATTGCTTCACTTCCGTCGGTCGTTCGCAATGACATGAAAGAGCTGTCAAGTCGTTTCTTTTGTATAAAACACCCTTTGGATTGTGAAGGCTTCTAAGCAATGAATTTATTATATTTCAACTTGCAGGATTGCCTCTTGATAAAATCCACAATCCAGAATGGACTGTAGTAAATGAAAAATACAATAGGGGCAACCACGACAAGAGTCAGCACATACCATGGCCAGGGGCCAAAATAATCAAGTAAGGATGGCATGGCTGGTTTTTGACAAATGTAAAGGTAGTTTGTGTTTAGAATTAAATTTACCGGAATAATGATCAATGTGTATAAAAGGGTTGCTAAGTATGTCCGCCAAATTGATTTCATTGTGGGCCGGTACTGAAAAAGAACTGTTGCATAAATAGCGCTGATAATGATGAGGCCATGTGTTAGAAAGTAAATTAGAAAATCAATATTTGAGTATCCAACCAAAAGGTCAGGCGTCAGAACAGCTTGTACAGTCCCGCCCAGCGCCCAAAAGTAATTGAGCTCGTAAAGAAAATAATTGCGATTGAGCAACATAATGCAGGTTATAAAAGCGCCAACATCACACAAATGCAATGGCAGAAGAGTCGGCCAGGCACGTCCCAATACAATTCGATAAACAGGTTCACCTAATCTGGTCAACAATAATATAATAGCTAAACAGACCGCAACTATTCGTATGAGTCGTTCTGAATATGCCTTTTTTACCAGATATGGAATCCCAATCGTTAGAATTAGAATGATAAGCATAACCAGTAAGTGCTGCTCACCGAATAAATCAAACGAATGATCCTGAGATTCTGGCATGAAGTGATCTCCTTTCTGGATGTGTTCTATTTACACTTTTTCTAAACTTTTGGAGTTAAGTAACTCGGTTATCCATTTTGCTCCGCTGCTGTCAGTTCGAACGTTAATGAGAAATCTGACTTTGAGAATAAGCGCAAAATTGACAGAAATCAGCTTCCTCACCCGCCACAGCGGATTCGGACTGACAATTTAATGGCCTCTGCTGGCTAACTGGATAACCGTGGTTTAGTGAAGGCAAGTCATTTTCTGTACCAAAACTTACGGTTTCAAACGTGTTTAAAATTTATTGCGACCGTTTTCTATTCGTTTATAACCCCAACTCGTTAGAACGAGACCGATCAGAATACTCAATCCGCCGATAATCGATTTCCAGTTAAATTCCTCATCCAGTATCAACCACCCTAAAATAACCGCAATGATCGTACTGGCGAAAGGGATGAGCTGGGTTTTTGTGACTTCCATCTTTTTATACAACCAGTACAGTAAAACAAACGTAAGCGAAGAACCTATAAATGCGAGATAGAACAACGCCATCCAGGCTTTCAGAGTCCAATTCAGGGAGAAAGGATCGCCTTCATAAACTAAGCCCAAAATAAGTAAAGGAACAAAGCCAATCAACATTTGACCCGTTGTAAGTACCAGAGGATCAAATTGTTTTTTAAACCCTTTGATTTTAATGCCGGCATAAGCGGTTAAAAAAGAAGCTACTATGATTGCCGCCGCTCCCCAGATGGCATCTATATTATCAAGATGAAGTTGATTTGCAAAAATAATGGTTACGCCAAGAATTCCCAGCAAAACTCCTGAAGTCTTCATCAGTGTCATCGGTTCAGATGGCAGGTAAAAATGAGCTATCACAAGACCAAAAAGAGGCAGGGTTGTATAAAGAATTGCGGTCAATCCAGACGAGATGTATTTTTCTCCCCAAAATATCAAGCCATAATTCACACTGAAAGTCAGAAAACCCGTGTATAAAATCAACCACCAATCATGCAGACTTCTGGGAAATGTTGGACGTCGCACCACGACCAAAAAAGCTAAGGGAATGAGGGCGATTAAAAATCGAATTCCAGCAAAGGTAAAGGGAGGTAGTTCTTCAAGGCCAATTTTTATAACCAGCCAGGTCGAGCCCCAGATCGTACTCAATAACAGCCAAACCAAAAAGGGAAGGTTCATTCGGTTTCTATTTTCCTTTAAATAAGAAAAAGTAAGATATGAAAAGAGAATTAAAAATTCAATAGCTGAGACCTGTTTAACAAAATGAGAACCATTTTTTTCTTCTGAAAAGAATATTGTTATGGTAATTCATTTGTTGCAAAACATGTTTAATTTTTGACTTTTTATAATAATATCCATATAATTAAAATAAGCGTCGGCGTCATTTATTCAAAAAACTAAAAAGAGATCTCAATGAATGATTCAGATACAAATGAATATACTTGCAGTCAATGTAATTTTGATGTTAATGAAACAGATAATTTTTGCCCCAACTGCGGAAGTTTGTTTGATGAAGAATTTTTCTGTAAACAGCATCCCGAACAAAAAGCAGACGGGGTTTGCATCATCTGTGCAGAACCACATTGCATTGAATGTGGCAGTTGGGTAAACGATTTATTCTTATGTGGCGATCATGATGACTACGAAATTTTCGAAGGCAAGGCCAAGATATTTGGCGTGGGCGATGAAAGCCTGGCACAATATGCACAAGGATGTCTGGAAGAAGCCGGACTAAATCCGTTCCTGTTTTTTCGAAGAGCAGGAGCAAGAGGATCAGGTGTCAGCTTATTTCATACAACTGGAGCTCACGCCGGACATAACATAAATGAAATAAAGATATTGGTTCCATGCAATGAAGTGATACAAGCGGAGCAGGTACTTGTGGATTTAGATATTTTGAGTTGAATCAATAGCAAAAGTATGATTTACAATTTATTTTAATATTTATGTTCACTTTGATAAGATAATTAAGAGGGGTAATCCATGCCTAAATTCCCGATCTTTTCCAACCACGCCAATCATATCACTGGATCAGTATTCGAAAAATATCGTACGAAAATGGCCGTACAAGGTGACAATTTAATTAAACTGCATATCGGGGATACGTATTTACCACCAAGCTATCCCCTGCCAATTGATTCTTCCGTTTTAGATAAGCACAAAGATTTTAACCGGTACTGCAATACTTTTGGAATTGATCCGTTAAGAGAGGCTCTGACGGAAAAAATACAATCAGACAATAATTTGGATGCGCACAAAGATAATATTTTAATAACCAATGGTGCGACTAATGCCCTGAGTGTCAGTGTGATGAGTCTGGTCGATCCTGGAGATGATGTTTTGATACTTACGCCAGCCTGGCCGTTTTTCTTCGGAATGGTGAAAATAGCTGGCGGTAATATCATCGAGATTCCATTTTACACGCGGCTATTTGAAGAAGAGAACTTGAATATTCAAAAATACCTCGATCAATTTTTAACCTCAAAGTCAGTAGCCATTTATCTCAATTCTCCGAACAATCCCAGCGGCAAGGTACTCAAACTGGAGCAATTGCAGCAAATTGCGGAATTTGCTCGTGTGCACAAATTGTGGCTCATTTCAGACGAAGCTTACGATGGCCTGACTTTCGATAGTCGTTCGCATGTTTCGAGCGCCAGCTTTCCTGGAATGCTCGAACAAACGCTCTCCATTTTCACCTTTTCGAAATCATTCATGTTTGCAGGATTGCGTTTGGGCTATGTGGTTGCAAATGAAGATGTCGTAAAAAATCTCAACAAATTGATGGTGCACCAACTGTACAGCCCTTCGACAATTGCGCAGTACATGATGGTCGAACCTGTCAAGACCCGCAACCAGTGGCTGCCTTCCGTGCAAAAGCATTATCAGGAGCTGCGTGATCTGATTATTGAAAATCTAAACATTGATTTTTGGAAACCAGAAGGCACCTATTTTGTATTTTTTCCGGTGAGCAAATATTTAAATGGCCGGGATTACTGGCAGCTCATTGAGACTTGTCTGGATAATGGAGTTTCAGTTGCGCCCGGCGATGTGTTTGGAAAAGACTACGGTGACTACATTCGACTCTGCTTCACCGGGGAATCGCCGGAAAGACTTATGAAGGGGATAGAACGGTTAAATCAGATCTTTAATTGTGAAAATTAATATACACTTTGAATTTATAGTTGAATAACACAACGCCAATTAAATCAGGGCATTCAATTTAAATCCGATGATCCCATTCTCACAAAGAATACTTGTATAGGCGAGGCAGTCATATGAAATTGTACCGCCTGAGCATATATTTTAATATAGCATTATTTATCCTGCCCATTAATACTTTTCCACAAACCGAGGCTATTCAACAATTTAAAAATATCAGATATCAATACATTAATCAGGACACGTCCAGCAACGAAAATAATCCCCTAATTATATGCGTACCGGGATTCACTCAACATAATGCAAGTCGGGAATTTAATACCATAAAAAACTTTTTTAAAATAAACTATTCATTTCTCATCATGAATCCCCCTCAACATGGCAAGGACTACACCTGGTGTAAAAAACTCTATTCCTGGGGCGAGAATGAAGTAAAGGATTTGCTGGAATTAACCACAAAATTGGAGGTCTGGGATAAGCATGATGAGATCCATCTTCTGGGCTTTTCAATTGGAGCCAAAATTGTCCTGAAGTTTAGCGCTGTTTCAAAAAATAGCGCTGCGATAAAGTCGGTGATTGCAGTAGCAGCGCCATACAGGGTGGGGGATATAAATATCAGACTTTCCGGAGACATGAAAATAATCCAAGAAGGTTTGCTCTCAAGCTTTTATGCATTGAAAAGGGCAGGTCTGGTTAGAATTCCTTACATGGTTTTCGCTGGAATGCATAAAGCTTTACTGGTTAATAAAGCATCGCCTGCTAATGAAATCCCGGCAATAAAAGCGCCAGCTTTACTGCTGCATGGCTCTGATGATTGGTTAACCAAATCCTATCACTCAGTCAAATTATATGAGCGAGCCAAAGAAAACCAGCCATTTTCACTGGTAGTTTTTAACACCCAAACCCATGCTGAGGATATGCTGAGCAGAGATGATGCAAAAATAAGCACTGCTTTTCTCGAAACTTTAAATGATTGGTTTAAATTCATAAGAGAAGAAAACAATCCAAATAATAAAATTCAGTTTAATAAGAATTTTAATTACAAATTAAAGGAAAACAGTAAAATCAAAAACACTCTTTACCCAACAGGTAAAATCTCATTAATGAGCAGTCCAACTGTAAACGATCTAAATACAAATATTTGGATTAGCGCTGCAGATCATAATCATTCTCTCTTTACAGTAAACAGTACATTTAAATTTAAAGGCAAGAACATCACAAGGTATTTTTTTACTTTGGGTTCGACTAAGTTTTCAGGTTCTATCGTAGACCGGATTCGAGTCGGATTGAGTTTAGAGCAAGAGAGTTTTAAACACAGCTCTGCTTATGAAGGATATTTTTCTTTATATTATCCTCTGGGTTCAGTTTTATGGTTAAAAAGACTTACATATATAATCGGCATTGGCAATTCATTTAACAGACAGATTATCTCAGCAGATTTGTCGTATCTGGTTTTTGACTTTCAAATTAATTATGGAAAATTTATTAGAGAAAATAGCGATTTACAGATCGTTTGTAATTTCCCTCTTGTTGGAGATGCAGCAGCCAGTTATTTTTTCGGTGTTGGATACAGCAGATTTTTAACCTCCGCGCCTGGTGCACTTTTTACAGACAACCTTAAGGTATATTTATTTGTGGGACCCCAAATTCCATTATTCAATACACGAATAAGACTGAACCTGCAATTTGATAGGAATGGATTTTATTCAGAAAGAGCAAATAATATCTGGAGCGCCGGGGTGTCGCTAAATTTTCGTGAAAAATAGAGGTTTTTGAAATTTAAAATGCTTTGAAATATCATGAATTATTTTTTATATTCCTTATTGTTTTAAAACAATAAAGGAGAAATGTATGCTTAAAGTAGGATTCTATCAATTCCGGCCTCTTTTCGGTCAAATTGATAAAAATTTAACAAAAGTAATAAAAGCTCTCAGTAAAGCTCAGGCTGATTTAATTGTTTTGCCGGAACTAACTTTTACTGGTTATTATTTCAAAGATCGTGATGAAGTAAAAACGCTTGCAGAAGACCCGGAAAATTCATCAGCAATTGAAAGTTTACTCGCTCTGTGTCGGGGAAATAATTTTTACCTTGTCACAGGTTTTGCTGAAAAGAAGCAGGACAAAATTTTTAACAGCGCTTTATTACTCGGTCCGGAAGGCATTATTCACACTTATCGAAAACTGCATTCGTTCAACGAAGAAAAACACTGGTTTGATCCAGGTGATACGGCCTTAGAAGTAAAGGAGGTTCGTGGCGCCAAAATCGGCATGATGATTTGCTTTGACTGGATTTTCCCGGAAGTGATGCGTACATTAACCATTCTGGGTGCGGATATAATTTGCCACCCTTCCAACCTGGTGTTGAGTTACTGCCAGCAAACCATGCTTTCCCGCTGCCTGGAAAACAGTGTCTTTGCAATAACAGCTAATCGTTTTGGAGCGGATAAGCGACCTCATGGTGAGTTGCGATTTACCGGCAAAAGTCAGATAGTCGCACCAAAAGGGGAATTAATTCATCGGGCAGCCTCGCAAAAAGAAGCCCTTTATATCACGGAGATTAATCTCGATTTAGCCAGGGATAAAAACATCACTTCTTTAAATCATATCATTTCGGATCGCCGGCCGAAATTTTACTCGCCACTTTGCAAGGCTTGAGTTGTACGTTTTTGTATATAGCTGAACAGTAAAAACAAGCTATTAGTGATGAGGCTGTATGGTTATCCATTTTGCTCCGCTACTGTCATTTCTAACATTAGTGAGAAATCTGACTTTGAGAATAAGCACAATTTTGACTGAAATCAGACTCCTCACCCGCCGTAGCGGATTCGGAATGACAATTTAATGGCCTTTGCTGAGCTAACTGGATAACCGTCATGAGGCTGCTACCCGCCCCCTACTAACCTGAGTAAAAAAGCGCACAGCAAGCCGGCATAATTCCCAAGCAAATAGCCCATTACACCCATGAGCAGTCCAACCGGAGCCATCGATTCATAGTATGCAGCTGCAACCACAGGGGCAGTGGCCGCACCTCCAATATTAGCCTGACTGCCTATTGCCAATAAAAACATGGGAGCTTTGAACAGTCTTGCACCCGCAAATAAAAATGCAACATGAATAATAATCCAGACTGTACCGACAAGCATTAATACAGGCGCTTCAACAATACCGTGTAAATCTGCCTTGGCGCCAATGGAGGTAAGAAAAAGGTAGAGTGCGGCATACCCTAATTTCGAGGCACCACCGGATTCAATACGGCGCATTGGTGTGAATGAAAGTAGAATTCCTGATGTAGAGATTAAAATAACCATCCAGGTGAAGCCAGTGAATATCGAATCAAGTTGCGGCAGGTTTACTCTTAAAAATGGATGTGTGACAGCGTAAATCAGTTCACCCAGTTTATTACAAACCACAGCGCCCACAAATCCCAGAGCAATAGTCAGGGAGGCATCGGCTAAAGTAATTGGTTTGACCTGACTTTCCTGGAAATCCTTTAGCCTTTTATTTATATCTTCCAGGACACCGGAACTGGCGCCATTCCATTTATCAATTCTTTTCTGATAATTAGCCAGAAAAAGCAGAACGCCCATCCAGGTGTAGCCAACCGCTGTATCAACTATTATGATGGGACCAACAATGCTGTCTGGGGCGCTCACGGATTCTTTGATGGCTGCAAAGTTGCCACCGCCACCAATCCAACTGCCGGATAGAGCAGCCAGCCCTTTCCAGGTATCAGGTGGCAACCAGTGGGAGAATAGCAAAAACGCAATTGGACCGCCAATCACAATCCCCAGGGTACCAACACACATCATAACAATAGCTTTCGGGCCAATCTTTAATATAGCTGGAATGTCTGCTGTGATCATCAAAATGAAAAGGCTGAACGGTAACAAATAATCTCGCATCCATCCATAAACAGGTGAAGCCGAAGGAATTAATCCAAAAGTAGTCGCGAAAGTTGGAAGATAATAAATCAAAACAATGGAGGGGATGATACTATAAAATTTTTTTGCCCATGTTTGTTTGGTCGACCAGAAAACAAAAGCACAGACACAGGTACAGAAGGCGAAGATGGCCATTGGATCTTGTAAAACAGGCATAAGAACCTCAATTTTAATTGTGGTAAAAATGTGTCCTAAGAATAATTATGAAAGGGTATTATTAGGAAATCGTTGTCACTGATTTCTGTCACGCTCAGCAAGCCTCTAATTCTTGCTGTAAAATTTCGTATCCCCTCAATAAATAATAGGAACTCAGCTTTATTAAACTTTGAAAGATTAGCAAAGCTCCATATTACCTCAAATTTTGAGCGGGTACAAAATTTCTATCTAAAAATGTTGTGACTCTTTCTACGAAATTTTATCTCTTATATACTGCAAAAGATTATCACTCGGAACCCGTTCCTGTTTCATGGAATCACGTTCCCTGACTGTTACCGTGTTATCTTCCAATGTCTGTGAATCAACCGTGATGCAGAATGGGGTGCCGGCTTCATCCTGGCGCCGGTATCTTCTACCGATAGCGCCGCCTTCATCGTAAAATGCCATAAAGTGCTTTTTCAGATTGTCAGTAATTTTATGTCCGTATTCTGGCATGCCATCACGTTTTACTAATGGGAAAATACCAGCTTTTATCGGAGCAATCTTCGGGGACAGATGTAAGACTACTCGGGTGTCGCCATTTAAATCTTCTTCTTCATAAGCATCCGCCAGGCAGGTTAAAAGCGTGCGATCGCAGCCAGCCGAGGTTTCGATAATATACGGGATGAACCGCTCCCGGGTGGCATCATCGAAATATTGCATATCCTTTCCCGAATATTCCTGATGTTGTTTCAAATCAAAATCCGTTCGGTTGTGAATGCCTTCCAGTTCTTTCCAACCGAAAGGAAATTGATATTCGATATCGAATGCCGCTGAAGCGTAATGAGCCAATTCATCCGGCCCGTGTTGATGGAATTGTAAATTTTCTTTTTTTATTCCAAGTTCATCGTACCACTGAATTCTTTTCTCTTTCCAATATTCAAACCATTCCTCGTCTTTGCCGGGTTTAACAAAAAATTGCATCTCCATTTGCTCAAATTCTCTGGTTCGAAAAATAAAATTACGGGGAGTTATTTCATTTCGAAAAGCTTTACCAATTTGAGCGATTCCAAAAGGTATCTTTTGCCGTGAAGACTGCAGAACATTTTGATAGTTAACATAAATACCCTGGGCAGTTTCAGGTCTTAAATACACGATCGAAGCTTCATCTTCAACTGGTCCCATGTGGGTTTTAAACATTAAATTAAATTGCCGGGCTTGCGTAAGTTCACCGCCACAAACCAAACATTTTTCGATATTTATGTCATCCGCCCGAAAGCGCCTTTTACAGTTTTTACAATCAACCATCGGATCAGAGAATCCTGCCACGTGGCCGGATGCCTGCCAAATCGTCGGATGCATCAAAATCGAAGAATCCAGGCCAACAATATCATCGCGCATCTGAACCATACTCTTCAACCAGAATTGTTTTATATTTGCCTTCAGCTCGGTTCCTAAAGGTCCATAATCGTAACAGCTATCTAAACCACCATAAATTTCACTCGACTGAAAAATAAAACCTCTTCTTTTACACAGCGCAACTAACTTGCTCATAATATTGTCAGATGGTTGTTTACTCATTCAAATCTCCTTCATAATTATTAATTGTAATCTGCAGACACGCCGTGGTGATGAGCAATCACGTTATATAGATAAATAAAATGCGTCCTTGCGATTTATGTCTTTTCCGGCAGAATTGGTTTTTCCAGTCTGAGAATCTTAGCTGCATTTTCGGGAGAAACAACGTTAATGTGAAATCCTGAACCGACATCAAAACTGGTAAAGCCTCGAAATCTGGGCGTAATTTCAATGTGCCAGTGATAATCACGTTCTATCGTTTTCCAATAACCGCGTAATTTTCCAGTGGAAAGATTGGGGCCGGAGTGAAGCACCATCACATAATTTGGATTAATTAAGGTGACATTTATTTTTTGTAAAATGTCTTTTACCATAGATGCTAAAGGAGCATGTTCAGTATTCCATTCGAAAAAGGTTTCATGCTGTTTTGGTAATATCCAAACTTCAAATGGCGAACGGGAGGCAAAGGGGGCTATAGCTATAAATTTATCATTTTGAAGAATTATTCGATTATTGTCGGAAAGTTCTTGATTAATGATATCACAAAATATACAGCGTTCTTTATATTTAAAATGTTCCATCGCTTGTATTAATTCAGTTTTCACGCGTGTAGGAGTTATGGGTGTTGCAATAATATGTGAATGGCTATGGTTTACCACATCTTTTTTCCCTTCACCATAATTCTTATGAATAAGTACATATCTGAATCTCGTATCTTTTTTCAGGTCTAATATACGTTCGCGGTATACGGATAATACAACCTCGATCTCCTTAATATCCATATTAATTAGCTGCAGGTCATGTTTGGGAGACTCGACTACTAATTCATGGGCGCCAATGCCGTCTAATATATCGTAGAGTCCAACTCCGCGATTATTTAAATCCCCGTGTATTTGCAAAAATGGTTGTTTATCAGGGATGACACGAACAGACCAGCCTGGTTCATTTTTCGTTGAACTATTATTCCGAATTGAATATATCTCAGGTGGAGTTTCAGTTTCATAACCAGTACAAAAATGGCAATGGAGACTTCTTTGTTCACCTATTGCATTTTTCCTGGATTTTTTATTGGTTATCAGCTCAGTAAGGTCATATTCTCCATGAACAATAATAGACCATTGCCCTGTAATTGGATTACGTCGAAATTGATTAATGTCCATTATTGTCTCCTTCACAATTCTATCTTACTCTTTATCGTCTATACTGGACTCTAAGGCTTCATCACTTTTTACGATATCATTAATTGTTTTGTCATGTTCTTTCTTATCAATATCGTCATCTATTTGTTCTTCTGAATATCTATCTTGTCGTTCAAGTAAATTTTCATCGTCTTTTATTTTTCGAAAAATTAGATACATAATGGTATTACCTGAATTAAAGGTTGCTAATAAATATGATATTATCAAACCACCTACAATCATCATATTAATAGCTACCAGGTATGCAGAAATATTAAGAGTTGGTGAAAGTTCAAGAGGAATAAAATCACGCGCAAAAAAGAAGTATTGCTTCAATTCCCCAAAAACCCGGCTTAGGATTGGTTCCAATTTTAATGTCCAGCTTTGTAGCAAATATTGAGCTTGAGTGGCCATGTTTATATAAGCGTCTTGCATGGAAAAAGATAGCAGATTATTCATTAATACAAAGGCACATTTTATCAAAATCGCCATAACCAGGAATCCCAATATACTCAATCCCCCGGCTATGCCTTCATATATAACTATGCGCCAGGGCTGGCTCCAGGTGGTGGAAAAACTTTGAAAGATGGCTTCAAAAGAATCTTCTTCTGTAGTTGCCAGAATTGCTGGAGTTAAAATTATGGCCACACCTGTCACTATCACTAAAAAAACTACAACCAATGAAGCGCAGAGCCATATAATTGAAAAGAAAGAAATTCCTAATTCTCCGATAAAAGGAATTCTTCCAATCATGCCAATTACCCAGGCGCCAATTATAAAGGCAATAATTAACATTCCGATTACCACAGGTGTTAGAATAATTGAGCCGCTTTTTTTAATTGCAAAAGCAAATGCTTCTCGCCATGTGTAAAAATTATTACCGCGCAAAACCATGAAAACAGCTCGCGACACCGCCGTGTTGGTGATTAATAAGACTATTACTAAATAAATACAACCTGCTGAAAACACGATTTTGGAAATCAAACCAATCGGAATGTCTAAAATGAACAGGCAGGGGAATAAACCATATTGGGATAATATTTGAGTAAAATTTAGTCCTGCCAGATAAAGACTTAAAACGGTTAAAATATAATATCCAATGTATCCAACAATCAGTCCAACAAATTGAATCCAAATTCTCTGGAGGCTCAAAGCAAGCCGATTGGAGCGAAACATATCGATTACTTTAAAACGCATAGTCACCATTTTTCCCCTCTCAAATTAAAATGTCAGTTGATAATTTATTCTTGCCCATATTAATGAAATTTATTTTTTTTGTCAATTAAAAATATTGTATTTTCTTGCTTCCGTACACTTTTTTAAATTCACTTTTTATCACAAAATGTCATACCCGTCCCGACTTTCCTTTTATGTAATAATAATGAATGTCGGGATTATCGGACATACCTTTGGCAGTTATCCAATGGATTCCCGCTTAAAAATTGGCAGAATGAGATAAAGAAAGAGAAAAAGGAAAAAGTGTACGGTAGTGAATGCATTTTTGCAAATCTTGTTTATACTCTATTTTTCAACTTCAATTGAATTAAACTCATTTTCTAACTTGTTGATAATCTTTGATACTTTTACCAAAATAATTCGATTGCGGTCTATTTTTTCAATCACGAATTTATAGCGGTTATATTCTAATACTTCCTTTTCTTCGGGAACATAACCAGTCTGATTTAAAATAAAACCGCCTAAACTTTCATATTCACCTTCAGTTGGCAAATTTGATTCAAGTATATCATTTAAATCATGCAAATCAATTTTTGCATCTATCAAGAAAGTATTTTCATCCAATTTTCGATATAGCGGGGACTCCTGGTCATACTCATCCTGAATATCTCCAACAATTTCCTCTATTACATCTTCCAGGGTGACCAAGCCGGCTGTTCCTCCATATTCATCTACCACTATGGCCATATGAGATTTTTCTTGTTGAAATTCTTTCAGCAAATAATGCAATATTTTGTTTTCCGGAACAAAGTATGCTGGCCGTGCCAAAGCATTCAAGTCTATTTTATCCGGACTCTCATCAATGATGCGAAGAAGATCTTTCGCATGGATGACGCCTAAAATATTATCTATACCTTCACTGTACAGAGGTATTCTGCTGTGGCCCTTTTCTTTGATTAGTTTTATTAAATCTTCTAAAATAATATTATTATCCACACATACCATGTCTATTCTTGGTACCATAATTTCGTGAACCTGAGTATCACCAAATTCAAAGATTGAATGGATCATTGCTCGTTCGCTGTCCTCAAGATTACTCCCTTCAGTACCATTTTCTACCATGGCCATAATTTTATTTCTATTTAAAAATCTATTTTTCTTAAGCACATCAAATTTTATGGATAGGTGTGTTAGAATTTTTGCAATTGAATTTGCAATCGGATAGGTAAGTTTAAAATAGAACATAATGGGGAATGACACAAATTCAGCAAAACCCTGGTTATGGCTGAGAATAATTAAGTTGGCCCAAATCTCATTGATTAGAAATAATGTTATGACAATTAATCCTATCACAAAGAGTAATGCAAAACCAAAAGGAATTCCAAACAACCTTGCAGTGAATTGCGAGACAGGAATGCTGAGACAAATAAGAGCGGTGTTAACAACTATGGACGTCAGTTTTAATGAAACTAATAATGTTTTAGAGTTGCCTAACAATTTAAGTGTACGCTGCGAGCGCTTTGTAGCTTTTTTTTTGAGCGCTTTTTTATCGAAATCAGAAAGTGATAAAAAAGCGGTTTCGGTTCCGGCAAAAAATGCAGAAAGCGCCAGTACAAACATAAAAATCAGAATATATAATGGGTATGGATCTGTTTCCAAGAGTTTGCTTTAACCTTATTTTTGTTAATAATTTAATTATACATTTAAGTTTAGTTTTAATAGCAGTTCCAATATAACTATATATACTTCAAACATCAGGCGCTTTAGCTCACTTTTGTCCCAGTTGATAGCCGCTTTGACGAGCCAAGCCTAAATAGTAATTTTCACGTTCTGTCATAGATTGTTTACCTGCATCACATTTATCATCATAGCCAATAAAATGTAGAAATCCGTGTAGGACCATCCGGTATAACTCTTCGTCAAAATTTGTATCATACATTTGCGAATTTTCTGATACTCTGTCAAGATTAATATATATTTCGCCTTCAAAAAATGAGTCTATGCCTTCAGTTAGCGGAAAAGCAATAACATCTGTTACCGAGTCTTCATTTAAAAATTTAGTGTTTAATTGTTGAATGTAATTATCATTAACCAGTATGATATCAATCTGTGCATCTTTTTTAGCTTCATTCTCCCAAAGTTTCTGAGCAAGTTTTTCAATTATGACTGAATCAACCTCGTGAGAATGAAGGTTATGGATGTTAGTGAGAATTTTCAACAAGTTTCTCGACAGACATCTTTACTTTCTTTCTAAATAGTTTATTATCCTGGTCCGGATATTCAATCCTTCCATGGAAAATGCCGGTCAGATTATTAACAAAGCTGTCCTTGATATGTTTCAAATCTTTAAGGGTTAATTGGCATTCATCTAATTCGGAACCTGTTAACCTTTCCTGAACAAATGAGTTGACCAGACTTCGTATTCTGCTGACTGTAGGATCTTTCAGGGTTCGAGACCCTGCTTCTACTGTATCTGCTAACATGACTATAGCGGTTTCCCTGGTCTGTGGCTTAGGACCAGGATAGCGAAAATCAGATTCATTTATTTCCGTGTCATCTTTATGTTCTAATGCTTTATTATAAAAATAACTGATTAAATTTGTTCCATGATGTTGTGGAATGAAATTTCGAATTTCAATGGGTAAATTATATTCTTCAGCTATTTCTAAACCTCGTTTAATATGATTAATTAAAATCAGACAACTCATATTCGGTGTAAGTTTCTCGTGTGGATTTTTACCGCCCTTTTGATTTTCAACAAAATAGTCTGGCATATCCATTTTACCAATATCATGGTAATACGACGCGACCCGGGCTAACAGTGCATTGGCTCCTATTGCTTCTGCTGCAGATTCGGATAGATTTCCTACCATAATGCTGTGATGATTGGTTCCCGGTGCACGAATAGCCATTTGTCGAAGCAGCGGTTTATTCAAATCTGACAGTTCCAATAGAGTAGAATCCGTGGTCATTTGAAATACATATTCAAATATAATCATTAACCAGTAAGTCAGCGCTGGAGATAAGGCGCCGTTTATCATGCCATACATAAGATCTTCACGATTAATAAAGTCTGGGTTTCTTAAAAATTCCAGCGATGCAATTGAAAGCAAATAAGCGCCCGAAATAAACAAAATTCCTTTCAGAATCCAGGAGCGCGCTTGAATATGGCGAACGCTAAAAATTGAGATTGTTCCGACAAAAAGTGAAATGAGCATAATTCCAAATTCATTTCCCCTTAGTGCGCCAATTAAAATACTCAAAGTAACCGTTCCAATAAAAGCCATCCTGGTGTCAAAAAATATGGTCAGAAGCATTGACGCAATTGATATTGGAATAAGGTATTTATACTTTGATATTCCAATTTGATTCATAAGATAGGTAAATATGATAATTAACATCAGAATGATGAAAACCATAAACATCTTTCTGACATTATTGAAAATGTCCCGTCTCGAAACAATTAGAAACATAACCGTGAATGACAATGCAAGACTTATAATTAAAATTTTGCCCATATAAGGTAATAATATTTTGGCTCCTCCTTCTTGCATTTCTTTTTCGATTCTTGCCTCAGCTAAAGAATTTAATTTTTCTAAAATCTCCCGGGTAATTCGCTCATGCGTATCAATGATTCTTTCTTTTGCCAGCACTGTGCCAATGGCTATTGGTACTTTTGCCACAGCTTCGTTAATTCGGGTATCAGTCTCGAATTTGTTATTAATCAGATTTGGTTGTAGAAATGCGGTGATGATGGAATAACCAATTTTGACAGCAATTTCTTGTTGTGGATATATTTGACGAAGTTTATCATCTAATAGTACACTTTTAACATTTTCAATATTATAATAATTCTCTAATTCCTCTACGATTTCTTGACCCGCTGAGATTAAAGATATTTTAATTATATATGCCGGAATTTCACTGAATGCAGTATTTAAAATTCCAATAGCATAAGTATCTACCAGGATTATTTTAAGATTATCTTTTAACGATTCATAACTAAATTCTGGTTCTGGTGATATTTGAGAAACATTCTTGCCAGCCTTCCTGTCTATTTTTTTGTTGGCAGGTTTAGTAGTGTTGACTATGTCTCTATTTAATAAAAACGGAATATTTCCCTGTTCAATAATTATAGATGGATAATTATTAAGAATATCACTAAGCCTGCGTATTTTAATAGAATCAGGTGATGCGGATGCATGAATCGCTTCAATGCTTTGAAAAAAATTATTGAAGTTTTTAAGAGCTATCTGTTCAATAGAATCGACACGGTTAAAAACTAAGGGTACTTTTTCAACAGCTATTTTTTTATCCCTGTTATATTCTTCATCGCTTTTATTTATGTGGAATGTAAATGGGGCTATAATTTCTTCACCGATATATACATCACCTTCATTTAAGTTGGCAAATTGAAAAGATTGCCGGTATGGAAACATGAGGGTGGTCGCAATAATAATCGTTAATCCCATGAGAATTTGAGGTGTGTAGCGCCAGAATTTATGGGCTTGTAATATTTTCTGACCGTTTTGAACGACTTTTTGAAATGTTGCAATTATCTTAGTGAGTCTGGACAAAACCTGCTCCTGAATTAAGAATTATTTTTATTATTGTCTCTATTTTCGTAGATATTATATGCTTTTATTATTTCCCGAACCAGCCGGTGGCGGACGACATCGCGCTCAGTCAGATAAATAAATTCAATACCATCTATTCCAGCTAAAATGGACTGTATTTGGACTAAACCGGACAATTTGGGTTGTGGTAAATCAATCTGGGTGATATCACCGGTAATAATAGCTTTCGAATTTACACCCAAACGAGTCAGAAACATTTTCATTTGATTAAAGGAGGTGTTTTGGGCTTCATCTAATATTACAAATGCATTGTTTAAGGTCCGGCCGCGCATGTAGGCAATTGGTACAATTTCAATAATCTGTTTTTCGGCATATTTTTTAAGTTTATCAAGTGGTACCATTTGATAAAGAGCATCGTAAAATGGTTTTAGATACGGATCAACTTTCTCACGAAAATCTCCCGGTAAAAAACCCAAACTTTCACCTGCTTCAACCGCGGGTCTGGTCAAAACAATTCTGTTTACTATTTTATCTCTTAGCGCTGCTGCCGCTATAGCCACCGCCAGAAATGTTTTCCCTGTACCAGCGGGGCCAATAACAAATACTATATCATTCTTGCTTGTTGAATGACAAAATGCTTTTTGACCAACACTTTTTGGTTTGATGCATCCATCTTTAGTATATAATATAACTGATTCTATGGCAGTGGAATTTTGGTCGTCAGGTGATTTTATTGCATGTATTGAATCAACTACAGTTTCTAAATCTTTTTCAGTAATATTTTGATCTTTATTCACCATTAAAATAAGCTCATAAAATATTTTTTGCAGATTTTGGATTTCTTTTAAATCTCCTTCTAAAATAATTTCACTGCCTCGAGCTATAATTTTAGCGTTATAAATTTCTTCTATTTTTTTCAGGATATTATCATGATAGCCAAATAGCTTTAACTGATCAAGACCCTTCAATGAAATTCTTTTTTGTATTTTATCCAAATTCTTCAAAGTAGAATTTTATTTCGATTGAATTAATAAAAAAGCTCCTGATCGGCAGGCATATCCATGCCCACGACTCAAGAGCTTATTAATTATAGTACTTACAAGCTGTAAGATAAAATGTCAGTATTCAAAAACAGAGAAAAAATCTCATGTCTGCTTTGATTTGATATTGTTCTCAATCCGTAAGTTGAAATATAAAGCAGGTTAAAAGTAATGTTCTTAAACAAACTTTTAACCTGCTTTTTATAATGTAAAATTATCCTTCTTGTGGATTTGCTATCAATTACTACCGAGGGATTTTTAGTACCTGATATGGATAAATTAAACTGGGCTCATCGCCAATAACTGCTTTGTTGGCTTCATATAGCTCTCGCCATTTTGTCGGATCGCCCAAAATTTCCATGCTTCCAGCTATTTTGGATAAATTGTCACCTCGACCAACCAAGACTTCACTCGGACCGTTTTCTCTGTGAATTTTAAATATTCGATCAGGATAAATTAAATCTGGATCTTGTATTTGATCTTGATTGTAGGAATAAATGCGTACCCATTGTAAGGGATCACCGTAAATATCAGACTTTTTGGAGATCTTCCAGAGATAGTCTCCGCGGATTACGATGTATTCGTCGTACATACCTTTAGGCATTTTTGCGCGAAGTTGAGCAGTTTTGCCTTCAAGAGTTGCGATTTTATCCATCATCTCAGATAACACTGCAATCCTGTTAGTTTTATGCTCCTGAATTTTTGCCTCAATAGCATCAAGTTCTTTTCTTCTTTTAAATAGTTCTTCTGGAGATAAAGAACCTAATGCATTTAATTGCCTGTCTAAATTATTGAGTTCTGTACGAAATGCATTGACTCCTGCTTCATCAGTCCCAATTGTTCTGTAAATCTCAGCCCAGGTATCTTTTGTCTGTCCATCAATGTCTGCAATTTGGGATTTTAAAGATTCTATTTCGCCGTTTAATTTGGCAATTTCATCTTGTGCTGTCTGTTCACGATTTGCCCATTCCAGTAACTGAGCATTATACTCATCCATTTTCATCTCTTGATCTTGAGCAAGACAGATATCGGTTCCCAAAATAAGAACCACCAACAGAGAACAGGCAAAGAGAGTTTTTGCCACAACTTTCATGTTAACCCTCCTCATTTTTCATGTTTGATTAATAATCTCAATTACTGAGCAAGTCGTTTTTTTACTTGTTCAAGTTCGTTTTTTGTATCCTGTAATTCTTTTCGTTTCTGATTTAGCTCACTTTCTACTTTACTTTTCTCCCTCCTTTTATCCTCTAAGGTATTTTCGGCAGCAAGAGCCGCATTTTTTTGTTCATCCAATGCCTGTAATTGTTCTGCATTTGGATGCTTTGTACATCCCATTAAAGAGAAAAAAGACATTACAAATAATGCAATTACGATAAACGATACAACCTTCGAAGTTCTTCTCATCTACGATTTCACCTCCTTCCAGAATATAATTTATTTTTAAATAACGTTTTTAAAATTAAATGTTTTTAACTTCATGGAAAAATCAAAAAAGTGAGTTTTAGATAAAGTGATATTAACAAAAAAAAAACTAATTGTCAAGAAAAAAATCGACTTACATGTAATATGTCAGTTATGTTGAGGATTCTAAGCTGATTCATGGTTTCCTGAATTTATTTCAGGAAGCACCGTGAAAGCTAACATATTTAATAAATAATGACCTCAAACTGAGTATATTCGAATGACTCAGTTTGAAATAAAATGTCAGTGCCTTTCAAAAAATTGTTTTTTACAAGAAAAATGATGGGTAGATGTCGATAATATTGAATGCAGAATCTCGGGTAAAAGTTGATTATTATCTTTACACTGTTTTTGTTTTTTATGTAGTTCGCATATTATTCATGTATTCTTCATTCTTAAGCTCAGAGGCATATATCAATTGTAGCTGTCTGTAAACGTGAAAGTAAATCGGAGAAAGGCTATTCAAAAATTTTCATTTCACGTTTTACTTTTAACTTTTCACAGGAATTTTCATAGAGAACGCTTTTCAAAATTTTTGCTAAAAAAACAAAATTTATCGGGATAATAAAATAAAGTGTCTTCAATCAAAAATTATTATTGAAATACAAAACAAAATTGATTATACTAAAATAACTCTGTTTATAATTATTTAAATGAAAAACAATAATGAAAAATGCTCTTATTAAAGAAATTGACACTCCTTCTCTTCTTGTCGATTTAGACCGTCTAGAGACCAACATTTCCAAAATGGCGGCATTTGCCAGAAGCCAGGGCATCAGATTACGGCCTCATACCAAAACTCACAAATGTCCGGATATTGCCAAAATACAGGTGAAAGCCGGAGCCGTGGGAGTAACTTGTGCGAAAGTTGCTGAAGCCGAAGTGCTTGCTGCCGCTGGTTTAGATGACATCCTGATTGCCAATGAAATCATTGGTGAACAAAAATTTAAACGTTTGCTCGAACTCTCTAAAAAGATAAAGTTATGTATCGCAGTTGATAGTAAATTCGGCGCAATGAGTTTGAATGCAGCATTGGAACAAGCAGGGCAAATGCTCGATGTAGTTATCGAAATCAATTGCGGGCAAAACAGAAGTGGGGTGCTTCCCGGTGAAGAGAGTTTACGATTAGCCAATGACATAATTAATTTAAAGCATCTGAAGCTGCGAGGTTTGATGACTCATGGGGGACATTCATACAATGAAACTACCAAAGAAGGTATAAAAAAAGTCGGGCTCCAGGAAGGCGCTGTCTTGGTTAAAACAGCAGATATCTTAAGGCAAAATGGTTTCACAATGGAAATTATCAGTGTCGGGTCCACACCAACTGCACAATATTGCGGAAGTGTTAAAGGCATAACTGAAATCCGACCCGGGACCTATGTTTTTAATGATTTAACTCAAATAGACCATTTTTCTTGTGCATTAGAAAACTGTGCGTTGTCTGTTCTTGCAACGGTTACAAGCAACCCAACTCTGAATCGGGTTATTGTTGATGCTGGTAAAAAAGCTTTGACGTCGGATCCCCGCGGCAGAAGTGGAACAGATGGAGGTGGATACGGTTTAATTGTGAATAAAAATGTTACCATAACCAGGCTTTCTGAGGAACATGGCGTCATCGAATCAAATTCGAAATTTGAAATTGGCAAAAGAGTTCAAATTATTCCCAATCATGTTTGCGTTGTAGTAAATATGTTTGACGAGATGTTTGGCGTACGGAAAGGTCGGATTGAGCGAGTTTTTAAAATAGAAGGACGCGGTAAAATATTATAACTTATTGGCACATGGATGAAAAACCTTCTAAAAAATAAAAATCAGGTCATTTACCTGTCCGTCAGTGCTTCCCTTTTAACTCTATCCCTGAAATTTTCCGCTTATTATTTAACAAATTCTGTTGGACTTTTAGGTGATGCGGCTGAATCGGTGGTCAATCTGGCCGCTGCAATTATGGCTGCAATACTGCTAAATTATGCATCAAGACCAGCAGATTCAAGACACGCCTATGGGCATGATAAAGCGGAATATTTTTCCAGCGGCCTCGAAGGAGGCTTGATCCTTATCGCTGCAGTAGGAATTGGTTATACAGCTACACAGAGAATCCTGCATCCGCAACCGATCGAAAATCTCAACATTGGATTAATGATATCTCTGGGCGCTGCAGGCGTTAATTTTATAGCGGCGCGATTTATATTAATTGCGGCGCATAATTATGACTCAATTACATTGGAAGCGGATGCCAAACATCTGCTGACCGATGTTTGGACTTCCATTGGCGTAATCGCTGGATTGGTTACTGCACAAGTTACTGGTCTGTTCATTATAGATCCAATAATTGCTTTTTTGGTGGCTACAAATATTGTTTTATCGGGAATAGATATAATAAAACGTTCGTTTCGTGGATTGATGGATTTTTCATTACCAGACAATGAAATTCGAGTCATTGAAAAAATTATAAAAGAATATTCTGAAGAGGATATTCATTATCATAATTTGCGAACAAGAAAATCTGGCCCGAACCGATTCATTGAATTTCATATTTTATTAACAGGAACCACATCAGTTCAAACTGCTCATGATCTGTGCGAAGCCATTGAGGATGAGATCAAAAGAGAATTGAAGAACACACAGGTAACCATACATGTTGAACCCATAGAAGATAGAACATCCTGGGATGTGGTAAAAGGAATAGACAATTGAGGTTCACTTTTGTATGCCTCTTCCTTATGCTTGATTTTCACAAATAAAAGGTTAAATTTAAAATAAATCAATAATTAAAATTACGGAAAAAGAAAGGAAATTATGATACCCGAACTCTTTAAAATTGGTCCGATAACCATCAACAGCTTTGGCGTCATGGCCATGCTTGGCTTCTTAACTGGCACAATACTGCTGCGTAAGGAAATTCTTCGAAAAAACCTGGATCCGGATTTAGCCAATGGAATGATTATTTCCACAATGATTGGCGGTTTTCTGGGCGCGCGAATTTATTTCATAGCTGAAAGATGGTCTCGATTTCTTGAGGACCCGACAGAATATATTTTCACAGGAGCAGGATTGGTTTGGTATGGCGGTATGATTGGTGGATTGATAGCGGGAGCCTGGTATGTTCACCGTAAAAATATTTCTATTCCATTCACCTGTGACCTTATGGCTCCTATGCTGGCGTTAGGGCAAACTTTTGGAAGAATGGGATGTTTGTTGTCAGGGGACGGGGATTATGGTCCTCCAACCGATGTTCCATGGGCGATGTCGTTTCCCAAAGGCGTAATTCCAACAACTGAAATGGTGCATCCAACGCCCATTTATGACATGATCATCCTTTTAGCCATTTTTGGCATTCTCTGGAAAATTCGTGAAAAGAGACTTCCCACCGGCTTTAAGTTTAATTTATATTTAGTCCTGGTAGGTTCAGGTAGATTCTTTACAGAATTTTACCGCAACACTCCAAAAATATTATTGGGAATGACTATGGCGCAATTGATTAGTATTGGATTGATAATAATTGGCGGAGCGTTAATGATATATTTGAATGCAAAAGGAAAATTTGAAAGAAGTCCTTATATTGCAAAAAAAGAAAAAAATGCGGAATAGAAGCAGTCAGATATAGTATTGTCGATTAAATCTTTGAATTCTGCAAAGAAATTTCGGCGCCCATATATCTCCAACAGGTTAATGAATCCAACAAATACGTTTATTAAATGCGCATCCGTTGGATTCTTCTATCTGTCGGTCATAATTCGAATTTACCCTTTTTTCTAAAAGTTTTATGACTTATTAATTTCTCTACTTTTACTTAAAATATCAGGCACTTTGAAGTTTAGCGCGTTATGGACAATTCTAACTCAAATCCAACTACAAAAAAGACCACGTTGCCGATAGAGGGCATGCATTGCGCCGGCTGTGTCCAATCCATTGAAAAGGGCTTGAAAAATATACCGGGTGTTCTTTCTGTCTCCGTGAACCTCTCTACAGAAAACGCCCTGGTAAATTATGATCCTTCCGTAGTAAAAAGAAAGGATCTGGTCACTGCTGTAAAAAATGCAGGTTTTGATGTTAAACGGGAAACTAATAAAGTTACTTTGAAAATCGGCGGCCTGCATTGTGCTGCTTGCGTTGGCAATGTTGAACGCTCTTTAATTGAAACTGAGGGAGTTTTTGATGTTAGAGTAAACCTTTCAACAGAAAGGGCAACAGTAACTTTTGATTCGAACGTAACACCTTTGAGTGAGCTGAAAAAAGCGATTGAAAACAGCGGTTATCATTTTCTCGGTGAAGTTATAATGGAAAGCGCAGAATCCGATTCGGATAGAAATCCAAAAAAGGTAGAGGAAGCAAAAACACGCATGGTGATTTCCTGGGCTTTCACTATTCCTATAATGCTGTGGATGATTTTGAAAATAGTGCTGGGAGCTGCCTGGCCCAATGAGTCTGTTTTTAAATTTGGCATGATTCTTCTGGCCCTGCCGGTGCTGGTCTGGCCCGGCTGGCCTACTTTTCGCTCGGCCTGGAATGCTATTTTGCACAAAAACGCAAACATGGATGTCTTAATTGCAATGGGCACTACCGCATCGATTATTACCGGCCCGCTGTCATTTTTCATAGCCATCAGCACGTTTGCCGGCATCGCTGCCATGATTATGGCTTTTCACCTCACCGGACGCTACATTGAAACTAAAGCCAAAGGCAGAGCCTCCGAAGCAATCAAAAAGCTTCTCCAATTAGGTGCAAAAACCGCCCGCATCCTTGAAAATGGTGAAGAAAAAGAGGTACCAATCGCAACAGTGCAAGTCGGCGACGTCATGGTTATTCGCCCTGGAGAAAAAGTTCCTACTGACGGTAAAATAATTGACGGAGAAAGCGCGGTCGATGAATCCATGGCCACCGGTGAATCTATGCCCGTTATTAAAAAAGCCGGCGATGCAGTCATCGGAGCGACCATTAACCAACAGGGACGAATTAGAGTTGAAGCGACTAAAATTGGCAAAGATACTTTCCTCGCTCAAATGATTCAGATGGTAGAAGAAGTTCAAGGCAGCAAAGTGCCTGTTCAACAATTTGCGGACCGTGTAACCAGCATATTCGTACCTGCCATTCTCCTACTGGCTTTACTGACATTTCTATCCTGGCTACTTTTCCCTGAAATATTAAAAGTCATACCTCAATGGGCTCATGCCGTTTTGCCCTGGGTGAATCCGGATCTAAGTAACATTACTTTAGCCGTTTTCGCATTTGTAGCTGTTTTGGTCATCGCATGTCCCTGCGCTTTGGGACTGGCTACGCCTACAGCATTGATGGTCGGCAGCGGTCTGGGCGCTGAAAATGGTATTTTAATTCGTGATGGCGCAGCTATTCAGGCTCTGAAGGATGTCAACACGATTGTTTTTGATAAAACCGGCACACTAACAAAAGGCCAACCTTCGGTCACGGAAGTCGTTCCTGTAAACGGATTTACTAAAGAGGATGTTCTTCACTTCACAGCCAGTCTGGAATCCGCGTCTGAGCATCCATTAGGTAAGGCTATTACAAATGCAGCGAAAAACGCAAAGATTTCTCTTTCAGAAGTGCTCAATTTTCAGGCGGCGCCTGGCAAAGGTGTTACAGGGAATGTTGATGGTAAACAAGTTTTAGTTGGCACCACTGCGCTGCTGAATGAATTTGATATCAATTCAACCTCGATGGAAACCGAGCTTTTAACTTTAGAAGCAGAAGCAAAAACAGCCATACTCGTTGCTGTTGACGACAAATTAGCCGGTATAGTAGGCGTGGCAGATGAAATAAAAGCAGAGGCTGTAAGTGCCGTCAAAGAAATTAAAAACATGGGCTATAAAGTAGCCATGATCACCGGCGACAATCAAAAGACGGCTGAAGCCATTGCTAAAAAATCAGGCATTAGCCTGGTGTTGGCTCAGGTATTACCACATGAAAAAGTCGCAGAAATAAAGCGTTTGCAAAAAGAAGTCGGCACCGTAGCCATGGTAGGCGATGGCATTAACGATGCACCTGCTCTAACGCAGGCGGATGTGGGTATCGCAATCGGCACCGGCACTGATATCGCGATTGAGGCTGCGGATATCACGCTGGTACGGGGTGATTTGGGGAGCGTGGTATCAGCAATAAAGCTGTCCAGGGCCACATTCAGAAAGATCAAACAAAACCTGTTCTGGGCTTTCTTTTATAATGTTGTCGCGATTCCACTGGCCATTCTGGGTTTGTTGCATCCGGTGATTGCTGAAATTGCCATGGCTTCAAGTTCAATAACCGTGGTTTCAAATGCCAATTTGTTGAAACGGATAAATATTAAAAGCTAATTCCAATGCTCAAATCTTTTATCCTTCAAAAAAGCTACAACGCTACCCAAAAGTTATTGAAAAAATTTTTGTTATTTATAAATAATTTATTTATATTCTGTCCATAGTCGTATGATATATTGTGGCAATGATTAAGTAAAACAACCTGTGAACCTATAAATTAGTGGAAAGATAATGGTAACAATTATAGTTTTTGTACTTTTGACTGCTGTTATTTCAACCTACGTAATAATGCCGTTAATTCAAGCCAGATCCAGGAAAGTTGATTTAGGGAGAGAATCTTCTAACCACCGCGCTATTGATTTAATTGAGAGAAAAGAATCCATTTATTCTGCAATAAAAGAAATTGAATTTGATCATGAGATGGGAAAAATTTCTGAAGACGATTTCAAGGAATTGCGCCAGCAATACAAGCAGGAAGCTGTTGACCTGCTAAAAAAAATTGATACTTTTCAAAAGAGAAAAACACGGCCAACGAAACAGAAAGGAAAGAAAAAATCTGGTATTCAGGCAATGAATTATTGTTGGATGTGCGGAACTGCGATTAGTAACGACGATAAGTTTTGCCTCAATTGCGGCAATAAACTTGAGTAGATACTCAACTAAATTGTGGAGGTGTAATCAAAACACAATTTAATACTGAAAAATTAACGGATATGGAACAGAATAAATCGGCAATTGAAGTGAAGGACCTGTCCAAGTCCTTTGGATATCAGCATGCTTTAAAGAATGTTAGTTTTGAATTAAACAAAGGGCAGTTTCTAACAATTTTTGGACCCAATGGCGCTGGTAAGACTACTTTAATTCGAATACTATCCACGATTACAAAAGCCTCCTCTGGGAATGTCTACTTAGGAGGTTTTTCTTTGCAAAAAGAATCTGAAAAGATTCGCCGTCAAATTGGTGTCATAGCACACCAAACATTTCTTTATGAGGAGTTAACCGCCGAGGAAAATCTTCGTTTTTATGGCAAATTGTATGATGTCAAAGATTTGCCAGATAAAATAGAATATATTATTTCAGAAGTAGGTCTGGGCTTGCGTCGAAAAGATCGGGTGCGGACTTTCTCCAGAGGAATGCAGCAACGGCTTTCAATCGCGCGCGCAATGCTGCATGATCCAGCTTTCCTTTTTTTAGATGAACCCTACACCGGTCTGGACCAGCACGCATCAGAAATGCTTTCTGGCTGGCTAAACCGTTTAAGAAGCGACCAACGAACCACAATCATGGTAACCCATGACCTGGAAAGAGGCCTGGATATGGCCGATCACGTATCAATTTTAACCAAAGGGAAAATAGTTTTTGAACAGGAGCGAAAGACCATTCAGCATAAACAATTTAAAAAAACTTATTATGAACTTGTTTCTAATAGCAGCAATTAAACATGCTAAGTAAAATCAGAGCCATTCTCTGGAAAGACATTCTTTCAGAATTTCGTACTAAAGAAATGATTCTCTCCATGCTGGTATTTAGTTTAATGGTGGCGGTCATTTTTAATTTCTCTTTCCCAACTGCCAGTGAATTCTTACAAGAAGCCGGCCCTGGAATACTCTGGATGACTTTCATTTTTGCCAGTTTGTTAGGAATGAATCGTACTTTTGTTTATGAGGTCGACAAGGGCTGCCTGCAAGGACTTATGTTAGCGCCGGTGGACCGGGTTGTGATTTACATTAGCAAGTTTCTGGTTAATCTTATTTTTATCAGCCTGGTTGAACTCATTGTTCTGCCTGTCTTCAGCATACTTTTTCATTTCAATATCCTGGGCTCAATTTGGCATTTAATTGCTGTTATTTTTTTAAGCTCCATTGGCTTTTCAGTTGTCGGGACTCTGTTTTCGGCAATTGCAGTGAATACGAAAACCAGAGAAGTCATGTTACCTATTTTGCACTTTCCTGTATCCATCCCAATTATAATTGGCGCTGTGCAAGCGACATCCGCAATTTTCCAGGGCGAAGATTGGGCTCTGGTATGGAATTTTTTAAAAATAATCATTGTATTTGACGTTATTTTTTTTCTCGTAGCTTTATTAACATTTGAATATGTTATTGAAGAATAAGTATAACAGGAGTTTTTGATATGCTGAAAGATAATTCAAAAAATCGCTGGACTAACATGCTAACCGCAGCATTGTTACTGGCGATGCTTATTAATCTGTATTTAATATTTATATTCGCTCCGGAAGAACGTTCCATGGGCGCGGTACAGCGGATATTCTATTTCCACGTGCCATCTGCCTGGATTGCTGGCTTAGCTTTTTTTGTCGTGTTTGTTGCGAGTATCGGTTATCTCTGGAAGCAAGATAATAAATATGATGTAATCGCCTATTCATCAGCGGAAATAGGTGTGATTTTCTCAACTCTGGTTTTGGTAACCGGCCCAATTTGGGCAAAACCGGTCTGGAATACCTGGTGGGAATGGAGTGCGCGGTTAACATCATTTGTTGTGCTCTGGTTTATTTACCTGGCCTATTTAATGCTGCATAATTTTATTGAGGAGAAGGAGAAAAGCGCCCGTCTGGCCGCGGTTTTTGGTATTATGGGATTTGTGGATGTCCCTATTGTATATTTTTCAATTCGTCTCTGGCGTGATATACATCCCAGCGCGGTGTTTGCCGGAGGAACGGGGTCCGGACTTAATCCGGAAATGAAACTTACTTTCTTTTTTAGCCTCTTTACTTTCACTTTATTATTTATTTTAATACTCATCTACAGAATCAGATTGCAAAAAAGTGAAATTGAGGTTGCGGAAATCAAAAAACAATTGGCCTATTAAATAGGGAGGATTATTTAGATATGAAACAATTTTTTCTAATAGTATTTATTTTAGGAAACATCTTTATGATTAAGGAATCACAGGCACAAGTGGCTCGTCTGGTTCATTACCAGGGATTCCATGAAAATAGCGACGGCTCGCCTTTTAACGGCAAGACTGAGCTTTATTTCAGTCTCTATAGAAGCCAACAAAGCCAGAAAGCACTCTGGTCAGAAGTTCATAAAAATGTGGAAATTTCTGCAGGAAATTACCAGGTACTTTTAGGCAGCCAAAATCCTTTGAAGCTTTCTTTCTATGAATATTACCTGGAAGTCAAAGTAGAGGGAGAGGAGGTTGCGGGACCTAAAATCGAAATAGTTGGTTCAGGCTATAATTACAGGCTCAACTTTTTATTTGCAGCCTATACCATTGTCTGGTTGGCGATATTTTTGTATCTTCTGAGTATTTCGCGTCGTCAGAAAAAATTAATCTCTGAATTAGAAGTTTTAGCAAAAGGGAAAACAATATAAACGATATTTCTGCTATAAATTATTGCGGATAAAAATAGGAAAGGCACAGTCTCATTCAAGAGGTTGTGCCTTTCCTTTCTGATCCTTCAGATTATAAAGAAAACGGATTAGTATTAATATCACCGCTAAGCGGTATCCCTGCCTTTTCTACGGGATAAATCCCTTCGACATTGAAGTCTAACATATTTTTTGCAACTTGTCAAGTTAAGAATTGTTAATTTATATTCTAAGATGAGAAATTACAATATTTTAATCAGAAATGAAAACTATTGTTTGAAGAAAACATTCCATTTTGTCATTTCGCCTGAAGGAGAAGTTTGTAACTGCAATAATATCAATGAAACCAGATTTCTCACAGCGATCGAAAATGACATTAATAACTAATTTTCGGTCAAACACTAATTATGTATTAAATAACTTCTGCGGCTTTACTTGACCAGGAAATTTAAAGACGGCTATTCTAATGACTGCTCTAAATCTGGCTTCTGGAAATTGGTTGAAGAATTAAAGAAGGGTATTGAAAGTGAAATAGGTGCATCAGCAGGTTTTGTAAAATATTTAACTTTGACTAAATCAAATAAACTGACAGAAATTCTGATTAATATTAGAAAAAATACTGGAAATAAAAGTACTCCACTCAAAAACCAGACCGAATTCACATACTCTCTGCCGTAATAACCAAGTAGAAAATATCTTGAGAACCTGCCAATAAAACCGGATAACATATATCTGATTTTAGGATATTTTTGAGTAATAACATAAATTCGCAACGGCTCCGTTGGTAATGGTAAAAATGAAGCGAAGGTGAGAGTGAAGAACTGGTAATTTTTAAAAAGAGAGTCAGCTTTTTTATATAACCAGGTGTTTTTAAATTTTGCAACCCGGTTTAGTTTAAATAAGAAAGTAAAAACTATATATTCAGAAAAATATGCAACCAGAGTTCCCATTGCTCCAATTATAGCAACCAATAACGGCGCATAAATTTTAACAGCCCCTAAAACCACGAGATTTGCAGGTAAAGGAAAAAACGCAGTTGAGCCACAAATTAACAGAAAAAATCCAGTGAGACCAAATACCTGATTTGAATCGGATATGATTTTCTGGTTAATCCAATACCAGTAAATTCCAATTATTGTAACAGTTAAAAGGAATTTCAGGGAAGAGCGAAAATTGAATGTAACTTTTTTCACTATGGAATATAAAAATAATGTAATAAAGTTGCAAGAATTTTAATTAATTATGGGTAATTAATTGCGGAGGTTCGTGGACGAATAGCAGCAATTCATGACGAAATAAAAAAAGCCCACACAAATGGTGGACTTTTACACTACAGGAAATCTTTCGTGCGTCGTCAGGGAATCGAACCCCGAACCTTGGGCTTAAGAGGCCCAAGACGTTTCATTACTTAAATATTGTTATTACTTGACTTATAAGCAAGTGATTCCGGTTATCCAGTTAGCTCAGCATAGGTTACGGTGGACGTGATGAAAGCCCGTG
>CAZIKB010000056.1:0-41571 GCA_964539665.1 uncultured Cytophagia bacterium | reverse complement strand
GGATTATTATCGGGCGGCGCTACTCAAACAGATTGCTGATTTGGGTATGGATAAGTCCCGTATGAATGTTCTGGAAGGATTAACGAAACTCAGACAAATCGCCTGTCATCCTTCTTTAGTTGAAAAGAATTTTGGACATAATGTTGGAAAATACGATACCCTCATAGAATATTTTGATGAACTAATTGCCGAAGGTCACAAGGTACTGGTCTTCTCACAATTTGTGAAAATGCTGACTATCATGCGTAACTATCTCGACTCAGCGAGCATTGATTACGAATATCTGGACGGAAAAACCCGTGACAGAAAGAGCTGTGTCGAAAGATTCCAGAATGATGCGGCATGTAAAATATTTCTAATAAGCCTGCGTGCAGGAGGGACCGGTTTGAATCTCACAGCCGCCGATTACGTCATTCACTACGACCCCTGGTGGAATCCGGCCGTGGAAATGCAGGCTACCGATCGCACTCACCGTATCGGCCAGGATAAACACGTTTTCGTGTATAGAATGATTTCCAAAGGCACAGTGGAAGAAAAAATAGTGCAACTTCAAGAGCGGAAAAGAGAACTGGTTGCTAACATTATTAGCACGGACTCAGGTTTGTTCAAACATTTGACCGTTAATGATATTGAGGTGTTGTTCAGTTGAGGAATGGAACTTGAGAGTTGTCTACTTAAATTGCCTGCAAATCCATTTTATCCTTATGGATGCCTGATTATAGCATTTTGGCATAACAATTTTTATAAAAAATAGCATTTTAATAAAGGGTGGGATAGTGATGTTTCAAACAGAACTTTTTATACATTATTAAAGAATTTGATTGATTCCAATAGTAAATTTAACTAACTTTTCAATAATTAACAATAAAAAAAATAGGAGGTTTAATGAGAAAGAAATTTGTAGCTGTAGCGCTGTTGGGGGTTTTTTACTTATTTACGGGTTTATTTGCCCAGTCAGAGTCTACCTTTAAAATTGACTACGAAAAATACAAGCTGGAAAATGGATTGGATGTGATCCTCCATGAGGATAGGTCTGACCCAATCGCAGCGGTGGCCATTCTTTATCATGTCGGCTCGAACAGGGAAGAAAAAGGCCGTACTGGATTTGCTCATTTATTTGAGCACATGTTATTTCAAGAATCACAGCACGTCGGCCAGGATCAGTTTTTCAAAAAAATCCAGGGCGCTGGCGGTACTCTCAATGGCGGTACCTGGGAAGATGGAACTATCTATTTTGAGGTTATTCCTAAAAACGCTCTCGAGATGTCCCTTTGGCTGGAGTCGGATCGTATGGGATATTTGCTGCCAACTGTGACTCAGGATGCGTTAGGAAATCAACAGGATGTTGTGCAAAACGAAAAGCGACAGCGGGTAGATAACAGGCCGTACGGTCATACTAACTACGTTATTCACAAACTACTCTTCCCTGAAAATCATTCCTATAACTGGCAAGTTATTGGCTCATTCGAAGATCTGCAAAATGCCTCTATTGAGGATATTCACAATTTTTTCAAAAAATGGTACGGGCCCAATAACGCTACGCTTGTTGTTAATGGCGACTTTGATGTTTCACAAACCAAAGACTGGATACAACAATATTTTGGCGAGATTAAATCATCCAAGAAACTTCCACATCCGGAGACAGCTCACATAAGTCTTGCGGAGACAAAACGCGCTTTCCATGAAGACAATTTTGCTAAATCACCAGAATTGAATATGATATTTCCAACAGTGCAAAATTATAGCAAGGATTCATACGCCTTAGATTTTCTTTCCGAATTGCTTTCGGATGGGAAAAAAGCTCCCCTCTATAAAGTTTTAGTTGAGGAGAAAAAACTGGCCCCATCGGTTTCCGCGATTCAGAACAGTCGTGAAATAACAGGCTATTTTCGGATTCGAATAAGAGCGTTTCCAGATAAAAGTCTGACAGATGTTGAAAAAGCTATTTTTGAAGCATTGACGAAATTTGAAAACGAAGGATTTACAGATAATGATCTATCTCGTATCAAAGCAAAAACTGAAACCGATTTTTATAATGGTATTGCAAGTATCCTGAACAAAGCCTTTCAGTTAGCCAGTTATAATGAGTATGCCGGATCACCGGATTTTATTACCAAAGACATACAAAATTACCTGGATGTGACCAAAGAAGATGTTTGGCGGGTTTACAATGAGTATATCAAGGGCAAAAAATATGTAATTACCAGCTTTGTCCCAAAAGGTAAGCCCGAATTAATCGCTGAAAATTCGGAGAGATTCCCGGTGGTGGAAGAAGCAATTGAAATGGCTGGCGAGGCCGAAGTAGCAAAAAGTGATGTTGAAGCCGCTCCAGTTGAAAAAATCCCGACAAGTTTTGATCGCTCGGTGGAACCCCCAAAAGGTCCAACCCCGGAAATTACACTGCCCAAAATCTGGACTCATACTTATAATAACGGCCTGAAAATATATGGTATTGAGCATAATGAATTGCCATTAGTGCAATTTTCGCTTACTCTAAAAGGCGGTCTCTTGTTGGATGATTTGGATAAAGTTGGCGTTGCGAACTTAATGACCGACATCATGATGGAAGGGACTAAAACTAAAACCCCGTTGGAATTGGAGGAGGCAATTGATGAATTAGGTTCGAGAATCAGGATGTCAACCGATAACGAATCCATCGTAATTCAGGCAAATACGCTGGCGTCAAAACTTGACAAAACTTTTGGCTTGTTTGAAGAAATTTTATTAGAGCCACGCTGGGATGAAAAAGAATTTGCTCGCATTACAAAGGAGACGGTTGAAAATATAAATCGCCGAAATGTCCGTCCTTCCACTGTAGCGTCTAATGTTTATCGAAGGCTTATTTATGGAAATGATCATATTCTTGGTAACGCAACACTCGGTACCAGGGAATCGGTAGAAGAAATTAAGATTAACGATCTAATTAAATATTATGATAAGAACTTCTCTCCTTCAGTTTCTTATATTACCATAGCCGGAGATGTTTCAAAAGAGGACGCCATCAAACTCTTTACATCGTTGGATAAAAAATGGCCGGCTGAAGATGTTAAATTTCCAAAATATGCCTTACCAGCGGCGCTTGAGAAATCTACACTTTATTTTGTGGATGTACCCAAAGCCAAGCAATCTGAGATTCGAATTGGATATTTGGCGCTTCCATATACGCATCCTGATTATTTCGCCGTTACGGTTATGAATTACAAATTAGGAGGCAGTTTCAATGGCATATTAAATCTCATTCTTAGAGAAGAGAAGGGATTTACCTACGGTGCTCGTTCAAGATTTTCGGGTGCACATAGTCCTGGTCCATTTACTGCTTCTTCGAGTGTGGGTTCAAAAACTACATTTGAATCCATGCAAATTTTCAAGGACGAAATCACAAAATACCGCGCAGGCATTTCAGACGAAGATCTTGCATTTACCAGGAGCGCTTTGGTGCAATCGAATGCAAGGAGATTCGAAACTTTGGGCGCTTTAAGGGGAATGTTGAACCAGGTTGCTAACTATGATCTGCCTTATGATTATATAAAAGATCAGGAGAAAGTCATTCAGAATATGACGAAAGAGCAGCACCAAAAACTCGCTGAGCAATATCTCAATCCTGATAAGATGATTTATCTGGTAGTGGGTGACGCTGAAACCCAGTTGGAACCATTGAAAGAATTGGGATTAGGTGAGCCGGTTTTATTGGATAAAGAGGGCAAACAGGTTGCGAAAGAAGCAACAACAAAAAAGGAATAAGAAGTCATCTTAGCAGGTGATATATAATCAACAAACAGACTTTAGACTATCGTGGGTGAAATGTCCAAAATTGAGCCTGTTCGAAAGCGGTTTTCCAGAAATGCAAACCAAAAAAATATTTTCGAGCAGGCTCTTTTTATTTAAATTTTGAGCCGCCAGCCGTGTAAAACTTCTTTGTGTTTCAATGCCATTCTTATTACTGCATCGACTGCAACGGTGGGCAGGAAAATAACCTGAATAATTCACAAATAGTGATTTTATAGGCAGATTCAACTTATTAACATTATTTTATTTTTTTTCTTGTTCAGGTTTTAATCTTTTTGTATATTAAGGGAAGCACTAACGCAAGTGCTTGAATAATATCTCATTCTCAAGTGATTCTATCAGGAATCCATTAGTTATACGCAGGAGATTCCCACTTAAAAATTTCGGGAATGACGGTTAAAAAAACGCTTTCATAATTTTATAAAAGAAACTAATTAATAGTCATTTAGAATTTTAACTGGAAATCATCATGAACAGTCAGGAATTTATTAAAAGGTATGCCAACCATCCCAATTATCATGCTCCAACCGGAGCAAAATTAAACGCTAAATCCTGGCAGACAGAAGCGCCGCTCAGAATGTTTTTAAATAATCTAAATGCGGAGGTTGCCGAAGATCCAGAGAACCTGGTTGTGTATGGCGGCATTGGCCAGGCTGCCCGCAATGTTGAGGCAGCGCAAAAAATTATTGAATATTTATTGCAGTTGGAAATAGATGAAAGTTTATTGGTTCAATCTGGTAAACCAGTCGGTATTGTGCGTACGCACCCGGAAGCTCCCAGAGTATTGATAGCAAATAGTAATTTGGTGCCGTATTGGTCGACCCTGGAACATTTCCAAAAATTAAGAGCAAACGGATTAATAATGTATGGTCAAATGACTGCAGGGAGCTGGATTTATATTGGTTCACAAGGGATTTTGCAGGGAACGTATGAAACATTTGTTGCGTGTGGGCAGAAATATTTTATGGGTGATTTAAAACACAAATTATTGGTTTCCGGTGGTTTAGGAGGAATGGGCGGGGCTCAGCCTTTAGCTGCTACCATGGCTGGCTTAACCTTTTTAGGAGTTGATGTTGATCCGGAGCGCATCCAAAAACGCATTGATACTAATTATATTGATAGAATAACTCACTCTTATGAAGAAGCAAAAAAATGGGTATTGGAAGCTAAAGAAAAAGGTGAGGCTCTTTCTGTTGGCCTGGTTGGAGATATTGGTGATGTATTGAAACAATTATTACGTGATAACTTGATCCCCGAAATATTGACCGATCAAACTTCGGCGCATGATCCGATTAATGGTTATGTACCCAATGGTTCAACTCTTGCTGAGGCCAAAGAATTAAGAGAAAAAAATCCACAGGAATATAAGGCGCGCTCTTTGAAAAGCATGGCGCGTCATGTCTCCTTTATGCTGGAAATGCAAAAGCAGGGCAGTGTGGTGTTTGATTACGGCAACAACCTGCGGGAATTTGCCAAGCAAGGGGGAGAAAAAAATGCATTTGATTTTCAGGGCTTTGTCCCTGAATTTATCAGGCCGTTGTTTTGTGAAGGAAAAGGACCATTTAGATGGGTTGCATTATCAGGTGATCCTGAAGATATTTTTACAACCGACAGGGCTATGCGGGAGGCATTTCCAGAAAATAAACTCTTGATTAATTGGTTGGAACACGCACAGGAAAAAGTCGCTTTTCAGGGCTTGCCCAGCAGAATTTGCTGGTTGGCTTTAGGAGAAAGAGAAAAGGCCGGATTGATATTTAATTACCTGGTGAAATCCGGAGAAGTGAAAGCCCCCATTGTTATTGGCAGAGATCATCTCGATTGCGGCTCAGTGGCTTCTCCACACCGTGAGACAGAAGGGATGAAAGATGGAACGGATGCGATTTCTGACTGGCCGTTATTAAACTTGATGGCCAACACAAGCGGAGGAGCGACCTGGGTTTCTTACCATAACGGCGGCGGAGTTGGGATCGGGTATTCCCAGCATGCCGGCATGGTGATCCTGGCTGATGGTACGGATAGAGCAGAACGATGCATTAGGCGGGTTTTGTACAATGACCCGGCTTTGGGAATCATCCGACACGCAGATGCAGGGTATGAGAAAGCATGTCAGGTTGGTACGAAATTTGGGGTGAAGATGTAAGAATCGTTGGATTTTTATAATAGTTTAACACAGTCTATATTACTAATCAAAAATAGAATGTTAAATGCATAAAACCAAACTCATCGGTCCGTTTAATCAAATCCTCACAATGAACCATTTACCTTCGAAAGGCCCGATTACTGATGAATCCATGGAAATCATCAGTGATGGCGGTGTTTTGGTTGAGAATGGTGCGATAAAGAAGGTTGATGCATTTTCAACTCTTCGCAAAGAACTCGATTCCGCGCATGGTTTAATTGAAGAAATCAGTGGTTCCATGGTTTGCCTGCCCGGTTTTGTTGACTGCCATACCCACATCTGCTTTGCCGGTTCCAGAGCCAGGGATTATGCCATGCGGGTGGGTGGTAAATCATATTTGGAAATCGCCAAAGCGGGTGGCGGGATTTTAGAGACCGTCACGAAAACACGAAAAGCTTCTCGGTCGGAACTTACTGAATCATTATCAAATAGATGCGACAGACATCTTGCAGAAGGCGTCACAACCTGTGAAGTCAAAAGCGGTTACGCCTTAAATGTAGACGATGAGCTGAAAATGCTGCGTTCAATAAACGATGTCAATGTTAACCATCCAATGGATCTCATTTCAACGTGTCTGGCAGCACACATGCCGCCAAAAGACTTTCAAGGCACTCCGGCGGAATATCTTAATCACATTACCAGTAATTTACTTCCAAAAGTCATGGAAGAAAAGCTTTCAGGCCGGGTGGATATTTTTATTGAAGAAAGCGCCTTCACCATTGATGATGCGAGAACTTATTTAATCAGAGCTAAGCAAATGGGATTTTTACTGGCTCTGCACGTGGATCAATTCACTAACGGCGGCAGTTTACTTGCATGTGAACTTCAGGCAGTCAGCGCCGACCACCTCGAAGCCAGCACTGAGTTAGAAATCACTGCAATTGCTGACTCGAATGTGATTGGAGTGGTTCTGCCCGGTGCGTCTATGGGCCTGGGCTATCCATTTGCGCCGGCAAGAAAACTACTGGACGCTGGTGCAAGCGTTGCCATCTCCACCGACTGGAATCCTGGTTCCGCTCCCATGGGTGATTTATTTTTACAAGCAGCGGTTTTGGGGGCTGCTGAAAAACTCACGGTAGCGGAAACATTTGCTGGCATCACATGCAGAGCAGCAAACGCTCTTGAGTTAGAGGATCGGGGCATTTTGGCAAAAGGTCAGTTAGCTGATTTAATTGCCTTCGAGTGCGATGACTATCGAGAAATTCTGTATAACCAGGGAAAACTAAAACCCGGCTTTGTTTGGAAAGGGGGGGTCAGGTTAAAACATCGTACGCTGAAGAGCAGTGAATGAAGTTCGAATTGTCTAAAGCGTGAAGTTCAATGTTGAGAAATTTAAAAGTTAAATAACTTTTAATAAAAACGAAAACTTAACTCTCAACAGAATAGCGCGCTAAAACGCATGTGAATTTTAGTTAAAATATGCCTCTTTTGCAAAAAGTTTGTACAGGGTAGAAGTGAGCTGAAGTTAAGAGCGACTAAAGCAAAAAGTGACAGATCAATATTTTAGACACTGTGAACTTAAGTTTTTGCGCAAATATTATACTTGTAAAAGTATGCAAATGTTCAATCATAAAACGATACAGGAGAACCTATGCAAAAGATAGTTGAATGTGTACCGAATTTTTCAGAAGGAAGAGACAGAGTCCTGATAAAAAGTATCACCGACCAGATCGAATCGGTGCAGGGTGTACAACTGCTGGATGTTGATCCCGGCGAAAGCACTAATCGCACCGTGGTAACCTTCATCGGAAATCCTGAAGCTGTTAAAGAAGCTGCGTTTCGAGCAGTGAAACATGCCGCCGATTTGATTGACATGTCAAAACAGCAAGGCTCGCATGCGCGTATGGGAGCAACTGATGTGCTGCCGTTTGTGCCGGTTGCAGGCCTTTCCATGGACGATTGTGTGGAGATGGCCAGGGCTGTTGGCAAGCGTATTGGCGAAGAGCTGGGCATCCCAATATATTTATATGAACACGCAGCCAGCAAACCGGAATGGCGCAACCTGGCAACGGTTCGCTCCGGTGAGTATGAAGGTCTGGCGAAGAAACTGGCTGATCCTGCCTGGAAACCTGATTTTGGTCCGGCAAAATTCAATCCCAAAAGTGGCGCAACGGGCGTGAGTGCAAGAGAATTCCTAATCGCATACAACATCAATTTAAATACAACTGATCGTCGTTACGCTACAGATATCGCGTATGAAATTCGCGAGCGTGGCCGCTGGAAAAGAGTAGGCAACATTTCGCCGTTTTATTACAAAGGACAGGTAGTATATTTTGAGCCGGATAAGTTTACTTGCGGGATGTGCAACCATGTGGACAAAACATTCGCAAAGCTGGCCGAACATTACCAGGAGGTGCATAACGGTGATTTGTACGCCCGTTATAAATCCATTGGTCTGGATGTTAACAACCTGACTGGCCGGCCGGTTTACAAAGACGGAAAATTCACCCATGCCAAAGCAGTCGGCTGGTTTGTTGAAGACTACAAAAGAGCACAAATATCCATTAACCTGACGAATTATAAAATTACTTCCCCTCATGCAGTTTATGAGGCTACCAGGAATTTCGCTCAAGAACGCGGCATTGTAATCAGCGGCTCTGAAATTGTTGGAGTAGTACCCTATGATTGCATGCTAATTACTGGCAAGTATTATCTGAACCAAATGAAGAAGTCAACGGGTATTCCAGTTGCTGACATTCTCGAAACAGCCGTGCAATCCACGGCGCTGCGTGATGTTGCTGAGTTTGATATTAAAAAGAAAGTCATCGGTATACCCGTTCGAAGTGGATCGCTGGTGAATCAAAAAGTGGCGGATTTTACGGATGAAGTGTCGCGGGATACTCCGGCTCCCGGCGGTGGTTCCATCTCTGCATTGGCTGGTGCGTTGGGTGCAGCACTGGCGTCCATGATAGCTAATCTTTCTGTGGGGAAAGGGGAGTTCGATTCGCAATATGAAAATTTGTGTGATCTTGCGGAGCAAGCGCAAAGGGTTAAGGATGAACTTATACTTGCTGTCGATGCGGACACCGAGGCTTTTAATGAGGTACTTAAAGCCATGCGCATGCCAAAAGATACGCCGGAACAGAATAAGGTTCGGGACACTGCTCTTTGTGAAGGTTACAAATCTGCATCACGTGTACCGCTTCGGTCGGCTGAGCTGTGTGGCCAGGCTTTGCAACTTTGTTTGCGAGCAGCCCAAATTGGCAATGATGCGGTCATGAGTGATGCCGGGGTAGGAGCTCTCATGGCGTACGCTGGTGTCCAGGGTGCGATTTACAATGTTCGAATAAATTTGCCAAATATAACAGAAGCTGGTTTTGTAGAGGAGATGAAAAAGAATTTGAATACGCTTTTAAGGGTATCAAAAGATACCTGTGATGCAGTACAAAATGCAGTTGAAATAAGTTTAGGCAAATGAATGTGACGAATCCAGTCATGAGACAGGAATGAACGATTTTTTGCCCTTATTCTACCAGACGAAAGTTGAGATTAATTTGAAAAAAGCTCACCGGGTTTTCGCAATAAACAATTTAATTGCCTTGTTGTGGATAAAATCGGAAATTTAAATCAAATTTATTTTAATTAGATTGTCTGAAAACTAACTAATATTGTCATTTCGAACGAAGTGATAAATCTGATTTCATTGAAATTATAACAGTTACAGTTTTTTCCTTTCAGTAGAAGATAACAAAATGGGGTGTTTTCGTTCAACCACTAATTAGGAGGAGGGTGTAATATGCAAAAAGAATTAGTTACTATTCAATCCAGGCGAATTGCTTTTTTAACTTTGATGTGTATCGGAGCATTTGTAATACTTCTTTCAGGTCCAACAAGGGCACAAAAGCACGCGAACAAGGTTTCTAATGAGGTCGATGTCGGCAACTCGGGAGAGCTAACGCCGGAACAAGCCAGAAAAAGACAACGAATATCCGATGTCCAACTTTCTCCCGATGCAAATCACATCGCCATGACTGTTAGTGATCCGGTAAAAGAGACCAAGCGCAAAAGTGATATTTGGATTTTCGATGTAAAGGCCCGGAAAATACAGCATTTTACGACCTCGAAAAAATCCGACAATCGGCCGCGTTGGTCTCCGAACGGCAATACATTGGCATTTCTATCCAACCGCAATGGCGAAACGCAAATTTACATTATACCCTTGCACGGAGGCGAGGCTGAAGCTTTAACGGAAAGTAAAACCGGGATTCGAGCATTTGAGTGGTCGTTAGATGGCTCGCGGATCGCCTTTTTATCAACCGATCCTAAAACTGAAGAAGAAGAAAAAAGGCAGAAAGAAAAAGACGACGCCATTGTAGTTGACAAAGATGTCAAGGATGCGCGACTCAGGATTATCGATGTTGATTCAAAGGATGTAGAAACGCTAACTCCGGAAAAATTACGCATCTCGGAATTTGTTTGGATGCCTAAGGGAGACCAATTACTTATCTCTGCAACCGATAATCCTCGACGTGATTTGCGCTCGAATCGTCTCTATTTAATCAGTGTTAGTAATAAAGAGATGAAGGAAATTGAAACACCTACCGGGCCGTTTAGGCGATTGGATATTTCACCAGACGGTAAAACATTGGCCTATCTTGGCGCACGAACCGCGGATGGTCCCAGCGCTCATGACCTCTGCACCCGTCCTTTGGAAGGAGGCAATGTCAGGAATCTCACGGGTTCTTCGATTAACCAGCCCATTTATTCCTTTAAAAGGCAAAAAAGGGACCATTTTTTAGCTCTTGCGGCGACTGGATTTACCACTACCTTCTATAACGTGTCCAAAGATGGCAAGACCGAAAAACTTAAAGATTTTGAGGTTTATCCCTCGCGTTCTTTTGAAGCAGGTTCCAAAATACTGGCATTTGTTGGTGAAACAGCGACAAATGCGCCTGAGCTCTGGATCTCGACACGTTCCGGGCACGCGGAGCAGGTATCCCATTTTAATGAGGAATGGGACACTGTTACTCTCATCAAACCTAAAATTGTTCACTATTCCAGCTTTGATGGGAAAAGAATCGAAGCAGCGCTCTATACGCCGGCGGGATTTCAGCAAGGAAGTCCGGTTCCATTTGTAGTACTGGTACATGGTGGGCCGGCGTCTCGATTTTCCCACAGTTTTCATGCCTGGACACAGCTTCTGGCAACTCGTGGGTATGCCGTGCTTTGTCCTAATGTTCGCGGCTCAACCTCGTACGGCCATGATTTTCTCATCAGTAACCGCTACGATTGGGGCGGTGGTGATTGGAAGGATGTAATGGCAGGCGTTGATTGGGTAATCGAGCAGGGTATTGCTGACCCGGAAAAACTGGGAATAGGCGGCTGGTCGTATGGAGGATACATGGCAGCATGGGCCGTCACGCAAACCGACCGGTTCAAAGCATCTGTTTCCGGCGCACCGATGACTGATCTGGCCAGTGAATTTGGTACTGAAAGCAATGGAGTTAATATCGGCGACACCTGGGCGCTTGGCACACCTTACGAGAATCTTGATCTTTTTATTAACAGGTCCCCAGTGACTTTTGTCAAAAACGTCAAGACTCCCACATTGCTCCTTAATGGCGAAGAGGATCCTACTGATCCTATTGGACAATGTCAGCAGTTTTATAGAGGATTGAGACGTTTTAATGTCGAAACCGAATTTGTGATGTATCCACGTATGGGCCACGGACCGCGCGAAGAAAAACATCAACTTGATGTAATGAATCGAATGCTCAACTGGTTCGAGAAATATCTGAAGTAAAAACAAAGAAATAACAATAGCAAATTTAAGTTACTTTTAGGATTGAGAGGAAATGTAAAATGATTTCATCACCCCGCATCAAAGCATTACTTTACTTATGTATTTTATTGCTTCTATGTTGTAGTGTTTTCCCAGGTTTTGGACAGGTCACTGCTCCGGAGGATTATCTTGGATATAAACCCGGCGCAGATTTTCACCTTGCCACTTATGAGCAGTGGCTGGGTTATTTAGAGCAGCTAGCAGAGGAAACTGATCGCATGCAGATCTTCGACATGGGGTCAACCAGCGAAGGCAGGCGCATGAAATACGCCATCATTTCATCCGAAGAGAATATGGCAAAGCTTGAATACTACAAGGAAATAACCCGTAAGTTGAGCCTTGCAAAAGGTGTTTCCGAGGAAGAGGCTGAGCGTCTCGCGGATGAAGGAAAGGCGGTAGTATGGATTGACGCTGGCATGCACTCTACTGAAGTAGCTCCGCCTCTGCAGCAACTTCAGCTTGCGTATGAACTGGTGACAGGCTCAGACCGAAGGACTCGCTTTATCCGAGACAATGTAATCTTGCTGCTTGTACAGGCAAATCCGGATGGAATGACCATTGTAGCGGATTGGTACATGAAAAATCTGGGTACTCCCTATGAAGTTAGCCGACTTCCCGTATTGTATCATAAATATGCCGGTCACGATAATAACCGAGACTTCGTTATTTCGAATTTGCTGGAAACACAAAATATTAACAGAGTGGTAGCCAGAGAATGGTTTCCCGAAGTTTTTTATGTTCAACATCAGAGCGCTCCGTTTCCAGCGCGTATCTGGATTCCACCGAATCCTGAGCCGGTTAATCCCAATCAACACCCGTTAATCCAGCGTGTAAAAAATCTTTTGGGTGCAGCATTGGGTCAAAGATTTGATGAAGCTGATCAACCCGGGGCAATTTCCCGAACTGCCTTTGATCTGTGGTATGTCGGTTATGCAGATGGCCCAAGTGTCGAAGGGCATAATATTCCTTCGATATTGACTGAGACGGCGTTATATCGATATGCGACCCCGCATTATTATACCATAAACGATTTTCCTGAGTCCTATCGTGATCTTACCATGGGAACCTTTTATCCCAGCCCCTGGCAGGGCGGTTGGTGGCGGCTTGGCGACGCGGTTGATTATACTCTGACCGCCTCAAAAGCATTCCTGGATGTTACGGCAAAGTACAGGTATGAATTTCTATATTATAAGTATAAAATGGCCAGGGATGTGATGGAGCGATTTAATAACGAACCACCGTATGGCTGGATTATTTCAGCAAACCAACGCGATGCCAATTCAACTGTTTTATTAATCAACAGACTAATCGACTACGGTATCGAAGTGTATAAGGCAAATGAGAGATTTGTTCATGAAGGGATTTCATACCCGAAAGGTTCATATATTATACCCACCAGCCAACCGTTCGGTATGTATGCGAAAAATGTGTTGGAAAAACAGAGTTATCCGGATTTGCGGGAATACGGACATCTTTGGCAGGGCGTGTCAAGAACCGGCAAATCAGACGGTTCGCCAATGGCGCCCTACGATGGAGTAGGCTGGACAATCAGCACTCAGATGGGAATTGATGCACATGAAATGAGTACACCCTTGAAAATAAATAGTACCTTGCTATCCGAAGCTGATCGTCCGGTTGGAACACTAACAGGTGGCGGCTCGCATTATGTTTTTTCTCCCACTGATAACAATAGTTTTAAAGCACTAAATCATATTTTTGAAGCAGGAGGAAAAGTAAGCCGTTCTCTCGATGAATTCACACTTGGCGGAACAAGATACCCTAAAGGAGCGTTTTTAGTAAATTCAGGCACTATCTCGGCCAAAACGCTGAATAAAATTGCGTCCGAAACTGGCATACTTATCAGAGGCGGTAAAGTCTCGGTAAAGTTGAAATCCTTAAACAAACCTCGAATTGCGCTCTACAAGTCATGGGTGGCGAATATGGATGCAGGCTGGATTTCATTCATCTTTGAACAATACGCTTTTCCGTTTCATTTTCTGTCAGATGCTGAAGTCCGAGCTGGAAACCTCATTGATCGTTTTGATGTAATCATCCTGTCCGATCAGCGTGTGTCCTCAATAATAAACGGTCACCGTAAGGGAACTATGCCGCCTAATTACGTTGGCGGAATCACATCGGATGGCGTGGAAAACCTGAAAGAATTTGTCGATAACAGCGGGGTTATGATTTGTAATAATAGTTCTTCTGATCTTCCGATAAACGAATTCAATCTGCCAGTCAGAAACATTCTACAAAAAATCCCAACTGACAGTTTCAACTGTCCTGGCTCTCTTTTAAAGATAAGTTACGATTCCAGCCATTCCCTTACTTTTGGTATGCAAGAAAAAGGAATGGCTTATTTCTCACGCGGGCGTGTTTTCGAGATAGTTGCGGACACAGTTGCTGCAAAGAATAACAGTTCAAATCAGTCTCCAAAGATTGCCGCCAGCTACCCTGACGAATCACTACTGATTAGCGGCTGGATGATTGGGGAAAAGGTAATTCAGAAGAAAGCGGCGATTTTAGATGTGCCTTATGGAAAGGGCAAGGTGATTCTGTTCGGTTTTAATGTCCACAATCGTGCGCAGGCTTTTTCAACGTTTAAACTGTTGTTTAATGCAATTTTTTATAGATAATATAGACCTGCTCTCTCATCGGCCACAAAATGGGGGGTGGCCGTTGAATCATTTTTTATTATTCCAGACTTCCAGTTACTTTTTCTACTTCTTGCAGGATTTCACAAGATTTGACCAGTTCTTTCATCCGGGTATGATCAGGATATAATGGGCGGTCTTCAGCAAGATGTTCAATATATTTTCTGATTACAGCTTTTGCTGCAGATACTCCTTTTCCGGGATTGAAATCGCGAAAATCCAGAGCTTGTGCCGCAGCCATAAATTCTATTCCAAGAATTCCATAGGCATTATCCAGAATCTGCCCATTTTTGATGGCTGTATTCATGCCCATGGATACAAAGTCTTCCTGGTCAGCAGCCGCAGGAATGGACATGATGGATGCTGGCGCAGACAAAATTCTTTGTTCGGTGATCATCATATCGCAGGTATATTGGCTGAGCATCATTCCTGAAAACATTCCAGCGCCTTTGGTCAGGAAAGCTGGTAAACCCACGCTTAAGGAAGGATTGGTCAAACGGTTGAGACGCCTTTCCGAAAGAACGCAGATCATGGTTAACGCAACTCCCACCGAATCCATTGGTAGTGAAACCGGCGTTCCTTGAAAATTGGCGCCTGTTAAGGTCAGATTGTCTGCCGGCAGAAAGATAGGATTATCACCGACACCGTTGAGTTCGATTTCTACTTGCTTCTTAGCATAAGCGATCATATCATGGGCAGCGCCAATCACTTGTGGGCTGGAACGCATAGAATATGCATCCTGAACTTTTGTTTTAACTTTGCCCGATAGAAGATCACTGTCCTCTATGCACTTCATAATCGCATTTGCCGATCGCACTGCGCCTGAAAAACCACGTGCCTGATGCAAACGCTGATCATACGGCTTCATATTTGCTAACAGCGATTCCAGAGACATGGCACAGGCAATTTCTGCTTGTTTGAGCCAGCGGTTGATGTCATACAGTTGAATAGCGCTCATTGCCGTGAGCAAGTTCGAACCATTTATAGTCGCTAAACCATCTCTGGCTTTCAGCCCCGGAACAGGAATTCCCGCCCGTTCCATTGCAATTTTACCGGACAGGCGTTCACCTTTGTAGTAAGCCTCGCCTTCACCCATTAACAGGAGCGCTATTTGGGACATTGGCGCCAAATCACCACAAGCGCCCACTGATCCTTTTTGGCAGACTACTGGCGTTACTTCTTTGTTCAACATGTCAATTAAAGTCATGGTTATTTCGGTTCTACAACCGGAATTCCCATGAGCATGAACATTAATTCTACCAGCCATTGCTCCGCGCACATATTCAATTGGCGCAGGATCACCAATGCCGGCGGCGTGGTTGTAAATAAGATATTTCTGAAATTGTCCCACCTGCTCATCAGATAATACCACCTCAGAGAATTCACCAATACCAGTATTGACGCCATACATTATCTCACCGACTTCAATTTTCTTTTCCAGCATGGCGCGGCATATGTTTATTCGCTTAAACGCTTCTGGATGAATATCAACCTTTTCATTGTGCCGGGCAATTTTAACTAAATTTTCGACTGTCAACCTGGAACCATCTAAAACAACTGCCATAGCAAACCTCCTCAAAATAAAGAAATGAATTGCCTGCACACGCCAACTGATTGCAATTCCGATAATAGAAAAGAATTGTCTAGTTTGCAATGCATACAAGGGATTGTGCAATACCTTGCAAAAAAAATATACAAGATATTACTTTCCAAATCAAGCTTTTTATCATAAAAGAAATTGACATGAATACTGAGAATAATTTCCTTGATTATTTGCAATACTTTGATAGATTAAAATGGTGATCAGTTTCGTGAACACTTTTACGAAGGGATGTATTATATGAATTTTTACAGACAATTAGGTGAACTAATATTTGGAACAAGGTTGAAGCGATTAAGCGAAAAATACTTATTAGACGTTTCTAAAATATACAAGTCTCTCGATATCGACTTCGAACCAAGCTGGTTTCCTATATTTTATTTACTCAACAAGAATGGGGAAATGTCGGTCACAGAGCTCGCAGAGGAATTGGAAATTACCCATCAGGCTATCAGTCAGTTTGTAAATATTTTTGAAGATAGAAAATTAATAAAATTTTTGAAAGATAGTAAAGATAAAAGAAAAAGATTGATTTGTTTTACCCAAAAGGGCTTAACGCTTGTTAATACTATTAAACCTGTATGGAAATCGCTGGAAAAGTCTATGAAGAGGATGTTAGAAGAAGGCGCTAATAGCGCTTATTTGTTGCATGCATTAGATGAATTGGAAGATGCGATGCAAAGGGAAGGAATTTTTATCAGAGTAATAAAAGATATTAAAAACAGGCAAATAGAAGATTTAGAGATCATACATTATGAATCAATATATAAAACCCAATTTAAGAATTTAATGCTAAGTTGGTTAATTGAAAATTATAATTCAGATGTTCTGGATGTGGATTTAATTAATTACCCTGAGAAAAAGATCAGCAATAATGGTTTTATCATTCTCATGGTTAAAATAAAGAGTGAAATCGTGGCTACCATTGTTGTTCAGGTAACAGAAAAGAGCGATTCAGATATTTTGTATTTAGTGGTTGACGAACACTGGCAGAGAAGACAAATAGGTAAGAAGATTTTGTTGGAAGTAGTTCATCAGTTAGAAACACGCGGGGTAAAGAACGTACATATCGAGCTTGATAGAAAATTTATAAATGCTATCAAGCTGTTTAAGAGTAATGGATTTGTGTTTAAAGATGTAAAGACAACCAAAGGGGCAACGAAATCTAATGGAACAAAGGTAGTAATGGAATTGAATTTATAGAGATCTGCAGAATTAGAAGGCAAACAAAAATATTTTTTCGAAAGTCATTCTGCACACAAGAAGATTTCTGTGAAAGGGACAAATGATTATCTGCTACTTGAAAATTTCTTTTAACCTGGCATGTCCGCTTTTACTGACTGGAAGAGATTGCCCATTTGGAAGTACTACTTTGTAGGATTCTTTTGCGAACAGTTCAATCTGTTTAATCATGGATATTTTAACAATACAAGAACGATGGATTCTGACAAATTCTATGGGGTCTAAGTGTTCCTCGTAAAATTTCATGGTTTTTTGTTTTAAAAATTTACCATCTTTTGTATGCAGCATAACGTAATCATCCTGTGCTTCAAGCCAGTGCAAATTTTTAACGGGGATGATAGAAATATTCGTACCCGATTTAACAACAATTCTTTCCAAAAATTCTTGATTAGCGTCAATGTGATTGACGATTCCTTTTATGATTTCATGTGACTTTGCTTTGTCATTAATCAGTACAAATGCTTTGTTCAGCGCATCGTGGAATCGTTCTTTTGAAAATGGTTTGAGCAGATAATCAGCCGCGTTAACTTCAAAAGCCTTGAGTGCGTATTGGTCATAGGCCGTGATAAAAATCATTACCGGGATTTCTTCAATGAGCTCAAGCATTTCAAATCCTGAGATTTTCGGCATCTGAATATCCAGAAAAATAAGATCGGGTTTAAATTGCTGAATGGCTTTTAGGCCTTCGAATCCATTACTGCATTCGGCCATTATTTCAACTTTCGAAAAATCTTTCAGGTAGCTTTTAATGATGTCTCTGGCGGGCGCTTCATCATCTATGATTAAGACTTTTACATAGTTAGCCATATTTACCTCGCGGGTAAGGGGATGTATAAAATTACTCTGAAGATATTTGATTCTTTTTCAACATTCAACAGATTCCTCTGATTATAAATCATCTCAAGTCGCCGTTGAATGTTTTCTAAGCCAATTCCCTCGCCTTTTTTTGAAAAGGTTTCAGGAGCAAAATTATTTTCGACGGTTATCTTTAAATAGTCGCCATGCTTCCGACATAAAAACTTGATAGTAACTTTTTCAACGCTTTCATAAACACCGTGCTTGATTGCATTTTCAAATAAAGGTTGCAAAATCATATTTGGCACAGGAATCTCATTACAATTGTTTTGAATTTCTTCAATATATTTGAATTTGTCAGCAAATCGGATCTTTTCGATTTCAAGGTACAATTTTGCGGAGTCCAATTCCTCTTTTAATCTGGTTTCTTGTTTTTCATTTTTGGATAAGGTATAGCGCAAATAATCCCCGAGTTTTACGGTCATTTCACCTGCTTTTTGAGGGCTTGAAATAGTCAATGAATTGATAGAATTTAAACTGTTGAATAGAAAGTGAGGATTAATTTGAAACTTAAGTGATTTTAGTTCAGCTTCTTTGATGAGCGTTTGTAGTTCCGCTTGTTTGAGGAGTTGTTCTTTAAAATTCATGGAATAAATGTAAATATAATAAAAGGAAATGATTATAAAATAGAATAAACTACCGAGAAGCGATCTCCATGTAAGTGAGCCTTGTAAAAAAACCTGGTAACTCTCTTCGGTAGTTAATAATTTAGTTATGGTATGATAAGATAAACTTACCCAAATTACAGACGAGAAAACTGCGGCAAAGGCATGGCTTACCACTATCTTGATTAGACTATTTTTTTCAAGGGGAATATATTTGCATGTATACCAAAAACTAAGTCCCAGCGCAGAATAGATAAAATTAAATACAACGCTGTCAAGAACAGACCAGCGCCATATAATATTTTGATTGTAATTTAATAGTAAAGAGTGAATAGAAGATATAAAAATCCAGATGGAAATATAAAAATACAGATTTTTTATATGTCTTAGTAAAGGATTTGTCATTGATCTTGTTGTTTAAGTTTTTATTGCCTCAATAATCAGGCGCTTTTAATTTCTATGCCACCAAACATAACAAAACCCTTTATCAGTAAATATCTATCCGTAGATAACTGTTCAACCGGGAGTTTATGTCGTGAATCTTCAAACCCGCCAAATAGTGGCAGACCTTTAATAATGACATTCCAGTCATCAGGAACAATTATTTCTGTACCTCCAAACATGGTGAAAATATCAATGATGTTTTCGCCTTTTGCCATCTCAGCTTTACCAAAGTTAAGTTTTGTGCCGCCAAAAACCGCTGTAACATTGCCGCCTTCAAAATTGTTTGAAGTAATTATTTTATCATTTCCACTAAAAATTGCTACCACGTCCACATGATCATCTGCATTAGAATCAATAGGGTACTCTGAATCAGGTTTGGTTTTATATCTTCTGAAAAGTATTGAGAGTCCAATTAAGATTAGAATAACTGGCCAAAATTGCCAAATGTCATCCCAGTCCAACAAATCAAAATTGATAAGCAAAAAAAATCCACCCAGAATTATTAAGGTTAAAGCTGAAGATCTTTTCTGGTAGGATGTACTTTTGAGTTTTAGAATTCCAATACCAATCAGGATAAGTGGCCACAAATGCCAGATGTCGCCTATATCAATTAGATAAAAATTGTCTAAAAGAAAAAGAAATCCAAGCAGTATCAAGCTTAATGCAAACCAAAAATTAGGACCTTTTATAAATTTCTTGTCTTCCATATATATCTCCTTCACAATTATATTTTAATCCGCAACAGATGTAAATAAAAATCCAAATAATTCTAATAATTTATGAATGCTGTAATTTAACAGGGACCCCAAAATTTGTAGATTTTGAGATGAAAAAAGCTCATATTCATTTAATTGGACGATGATTCCAAAGAGAATGAAAACGGTGGCAAAAATAATATCTTTGTTTTTGAAAGCAGCTGGCTGCGTTATCATTTTCTTCTTTCCCATTTTAATCCATTTTTAAAAGTGTTAAACAATATTTCTGTTATGCAAACTTACGCAATTGCTTTTAAAAATGGCATAAGAAATCGGTGAATGGGAGAAATGAGTCGGTGAACAGGCTATGAAATCAGAATAATAAAATTGAACGGACATTCACCATAGCATGACTGCCTGCGTTAAGAGTAATACGGTTCGTTTTTTTATTAACAACAAACAATATATATTATTTGGGTAAAAAAGCAATTAATTTTATCATTGAAATTATAAACAATTGTTGTTATAATACGAATAGACTAACGCGCTTCGAAACTCTGGTGCTTGTTATATTAATCAATATTTAAAACATGAAAGGAATTGAGCTTATGAAAATCAAAGGAGTTGTTTTAATCGTTCTGTTTGTTTTGTCTTCTCATTTATGTTCTCAAATTGATATGCCAGTTATTCTTTCTATTAAGGATAGAGCTGCTCTTCGGGATAACTGGTTAGGTATCCGTCTGGATACCGTGGTGCCAGAGTTAATGCGCCGTGAAAACATTGATATGTGGATTATTATTGCCCGCGAATATAACGAAGATCCTGTGATAAAAACCATGCTGCCGGCTAAATGGTTAGCGGCCCGACGCCGGACTATTTTAGTGTTCTTTGATAAAGGGGTAGAGGAAGGCGTAGAAAGATTGGCGGTAGCGCGATATGATATCGATGATTTTTTCAAAAAAGCCTGGGATAAAGACAAACAACCGGACCAGTGGCAGTGTCTGGTTGAAATTATTCAACAGCGAGACCCAAAACGAATTGCAGTGAATTATTCTTCTACTTTTGCCCTGGCTGATGGATTGACGCATAGTGAATTCGAAGCGTTGAAAGCTGCCTTTTCCCAAAAATATATTAAGCGTATTGTCAGTGGCGAAAATTTGGCTATCGGCTGGCTGGAGACCCGCATACCGGAAGAAATGGTGGTCTATCCAGCAATATGCAATATCGCACATTACATCATTGCCGAAGGACTTTCGAACAAAGTGATTCAACCTGGATTTACTACCACTGAAGATGTGGAATGGTGGTACCGTGAGCGGATTCGGGAATTAAAATTGCTCACCTGGTTTCACCCAAGTGTGAATGTACAGAGGGCAGAAGTAACCAATGGGGCAGAAACATTTGCCTCCCGACCTGAATCAAAAGTCATTATGCCAGGTGATTTGATTCATATCGATTTTGGAATTACCTATCTTGGGCTAAATACAGATACGCAACAACATGCTTATGTCCTCAAGAGCGGAGAAATGGACGCCCCGCCTGATCTGAAACATGCCTTGGCAACTGGGAATCGACTGCAAGATATCTTCATTTCAAACTTCAAGGCCGGTCGTACGGGTAATGAAATATTAGCAAAATCGCTTACTGAAGCAAAAGCTGAGAATATTGTCCCGAGTATTTATACCCATCCGCTCGGTTTCCATGGTCACGCCGCAGGCCCGACTATCGGCCTATGGGACCAGCAGGGTGGAGTACCTGGTAAAGGGGACTATAAGCTGTTTTTAAACACAGCGCATTCTATCGAATTGAATGTCACGGTTGCAATACCAGAATGGCAAAACAAAGAAATCCGTATTATGTTGGAAGAAGACGTCTATTTTTCTAAAACAGGTGTGCGCTTTATCGATGGCAGGCAAAGGGAATTGATTTTAATACCTTAATATTAAGGTAGAGCGCATATAGATTAATCCCAGTTTCAGACCGTGTTAAATCAGATCAACCAGCGAGCGTTTCCTAAGAGGGATGAGCAATCGAAGCAATCTCCTGTTAATATTGAGATTGCTTCGATTACACTAACAATGACAGTGGAGGGAATCTCTATTTGTCCTTAAGCCACTAATTCGTTGCTTGTTTGGCTGATATTCCCTCAATGTGGAGTTCAATTTTAATTTCATTTCCCACGACGAGACCACGGCCTTCAATGACTTTGTTCCAGGAAACATTGTAATCAAAGCGGTTTACGGTCAGGTTCGCTTCCGCACCGAAGCGTTTGTTGCCCCAGGGATCTGTCATTGGACCATTTAGTTCAAATGGGAATGAGACTTCCTTCGTCACGTCCTTAATGGTTAAGTTGCCAACTAACACATATCCATCTTTAGTGTTCTTGATTCGTGTGCTGGTAAATCGGATTTCAGGATATTTTCCAACATTGAAGAAATCGGAGTTCCTTAAATGGTTATCACGTTTTTCATTATCCGTGTCTATACTGGCGGTTTTTATCAGAATATCAACTTTTGATTTGGTGATATCCTTTTCATCAAAAATGATTGTGCCAGATACGTCCTTAAAATGTCCTTTTGTTTTACTGATCAGAAAATGCGTAGCGGTAAAATTGGCAGATGAATGTGAAATGTCGATCTGATATTTGTCTGCCCCCAGAGTAAAACTGGTAATACTTAAACTAAATAATACTACAAGTAAAATATATTTATAACGCATGATACCTCCATAGTTTTTAAAATTAATTTCAATTTGCAGCGTGTTGCATATAACTGCTTAATTCATTAAAAACCACCAACAAAAAGGTTTAAAAGTTTGTTCCAGCTTTTATAGAAAGATTTGAAAATAACTGGTTCTAAATATTAAATTTCATCAGAAGTTGAAGGAAAGCTAAATTGAGGACTTAGTTGATTATGTGGAGGAAATCCTTCGGAAGGTTACTTTATCAACAGAGTCATTGATATGGAAATAAACGAAATGCATTATTCTGGAGGCCATTTGGAGATGCCTATATCTCAAACTATTGATATAAGCATTGATCCGGGAATTATCATACTCACGTTAACCATAAATGAAAATGTTAAACGATTGCCGATGGGATAGTTACGAGAACGGGAGATTGTTGAGAAATAAATAAACCGCCCAATGTGTCTCCCTTGCACTGAGCGGCTACCTGCTAACAACAACTATTTACAAAACAAAGAGAGGAATAACCGAAATAGCTACACCTGCAACAACTTGATAAAAACACCGCTCAGTGCGTCTCCCCTGCACTGAGCGACAGCCCTTCATCTTGCCAGACCTCAAACCAAAAGAGGAATTATTGGAATTCCCATTCCCACACACAAATTTCAGTAAAATCTATTAACAACAAAAATGGTTTATTTTCCCGAAATAAATAGTTATCAATTTGAATTTTATTAAGTGGTTTTCTATTATTTCTTAATCAATAAACATGCTGCTCAGCGCGTCTCCCACACACTGAGCAGCAACCCACCGTCCAGCGAACCTCTGACTACGAAAGGATATACTGGAATTCACACAACCGCACAAAAAAGCTATTTACTTTTATAGACAACAAAAATGGTCAAATCCTCCCACTAAAAATTATTATTTTTGGAATAGAAAATTCATCAAACCTGTTCAAGAAAATTACAATGCCAATAATTTCTTGAACGATAAAAACCCTTTCAGTTGATCTACTTTGCACTAGACGGCTTCTCCACATCTAACCACACATCACATAGCTATTGTTGCAAAACTGGATTAACTACCTGAAAAAACGAATGTTCAAATTTGATATCAAAATATGTTTTGTAAGATGGAAATTAATATAATAGGTTAAATACAAATAATTTGGGGATTGACAGAGTACTACTAATAATGTCATTAATTCGATCGAAGAGAGAAATCTTGTATCGTTGAAAATATTATAGATACTGATTTTTACTTTCAGGGGGAATGATAAAATGAGATGTTTTCGGTCAATCACAAAGTAGGAGTAAAAAGTTGATGATTTATATCAAACAATCCATTTATCAACCAATTCATCACATAATCTGATAATTTACAAAAGAGTCTTCATTGTGAATTGTAAAATTAATTTTGGAATCGGTTAGTGTTGCGACTTAGCATACTCCGCAACTTCCTCCCAAACCCTCAGCACATTCCCACTCAACACTTTCTCAATATTTTCCACAGAATACCCGCGTTTGAGCAGATGATAAACTATATTAGGATAATCAGCCACGGATTTCAGGTCGGTGGGAAGAGTATCGCCTAATCCGTCAAAGTCTGAGCCTAGGCCGACATGGTCGATTCCTGCTACTTTAACTACATGGTCTATATGGTCAACCACATCTTCAACCGAGGCGTACGGATATGGTTTTTCTTTGTGGTACTTTTCCATTTCAGCCTCGATTAATGGGTCATTGAAATTGGCAATGCCTTTTTCTGCCATAATCTGGCCAATATAAGCATATTTTTCCATGTCATAAATGTTTGCCTGTTCTGTTAAAAAGGACGAGCCGAAATTAATTTGAATCACGCCGCCTTTTTTGGCCAGGGCTTTAAGCATATCATCATCGACGTTTCGTTCGAAACCCGGGGTGAACTTGCGGCAGCTTGAGTGCGTACAAATAGGGGGTACCTTTGTTATGCGTAATACCTGGTAAAACGTAGAATCGGAAACATGCGATAAATCAACCAGCATTCCTAACCGATTCATTTCAATAATCACTTTCCTGCCAAACGGACTTAACCCATTCCAATCCTTATTCGGATCAAAAGATGAATCGCAAATTTGATTTTTGCTGGAATGGGTGAGTGTGATATAGCGAATGCATTTATCGTAAAAATATTCTACGTTTGCAATGTTATCTTCAATGGCCGCGCCGTTTTCCATACCATAGGGAAATGAAATCAGTCCCCTGGCAAAATTGTTTTTCACATCTTCAGGAGTTAACGCTGCGGCAAATTGATCTGGATTCTTTGCAATGATGCTGTCCATCATGGCAATTATCTTCACAGCGTGTTTTTTAGATACGCCAGGTGAATTTTGATAGCCGGCGGGGATATATACGGACATGAAAGGAACATCCAAACCACCCGATTTAGCTCGTGGATAATCAAAATCACCTTTTTCAGTAGATTGCGAGATATCCTCTGTACCAGCAAGCAATCGATAGGGCAAATCGAGATGACCATCCAAAATTATCGTGGATTGCGCAATTTGAAGCGCTTTTCCATAAAGCTCAGGATCGTAGCCCGAAGGAACGGTGGATGGATCAGCACAATTGCTAAAAATGAAAAGCGCATAAATAATGAGATTTAAACGATACATTTTTCCCTCCTTGATAGAATTTTTTCAATAAGCTTAAAAGTCTTTCAGTATTCGATTTAGAAAACGTCCTGGTATGATGGATTGCTTTATTTGGCAAAAAGTAGATTTTGTTAAAATGTTATTAAATTTGCTTAAAATAATTGATCTCGTGTTTAAATGCAAGGATTTTTTATATTCTATAAATTGCCTTATAATATTGTCATTAGCTGGATTATCAATCACTAAATGATTCAGAAAAAGTCTTGATATTCTCTTTATAATTGGTTAGTATAATTGAATTTGTTTTTCAATTTAGAGCCGGAAATGAAACACTGAATGTCACTTATCACACTTACCCCGCTCGGTGCAAAAACACACACGGTATAATTCATGCTGAAAATATTATAGTATTTGATTAATTTTAATTTAAGAGGGAATGAAATTATATATTCCATTGTCTAACTACCGGAACAATACTGAAAGTGACGAAGTGACAGATCATGAATTAATAAAACAAGCCCGCGAAGGGAATAGCAAAGCATTTGAAGAGCTTGTGATACGATATGAATCGCAAGTAGCCGCTACGGTTATCGGTATGCTGGGCAGGTGCGAGGCTGCAGAGGATGTGGGTCAGGAGGTTTTTATTCGATTCTACAAGGTGTTAAATCGCTTTCGTGGAGAATCTACCCTGGGAACATATCTTACACGCATCGCAATTAACCTTTCTCTAAATGAATTAAAACGGCGAAAACGACGGCAATTTTTTTTCAGAAACACTGAAGATGATCTGAATGGAGCCGCCATCAATCCCGATGACTCGAATGCAAAGAATGAGCTAAAAGAGCTTGTTCAAAATGCTATTCAACGGCTTGAACCTATGTTTAGAACTGTCGTTGTATTAAGGTTAATTGAAGGCTATTCAACTCAGGAGACTGCGGAGATTTTAAACGTACCGCTTGGTACAGTTTTATCACGGTTATCCCGTGCACAAAAAAAGTTAAAATATTTATTAATCCCTTTGATAGAGGAGGAAGTATGAACGAAATGCTACTGGATTTACTCTATCGTTCATTTGACGAGGAGCTTTCAAAGGAAGAGCAAATCATGCTCGATAAAGCGCTGGCTTCTTCCCTTGAGCTTAACAAAGAGAAAGATCGGATTGCAGAAATGCGTAAAGCCATTGCCGAAAATGCTGAACGTTCTTTCAAACCGTTCTTTTCCGCTCGTGTCATGCAGCGAATAAAGGCAGATGAAACTGAACAGGATGATTTTTTTACTTCTCTCGTATGGACATTTCGCCGGTTTGCAATTATAGGCGCTATTACAATTATTTTATTATTGGCAAATAGTATTCTAGTGGATAAGAGCATTTCCATCGACACAGCACTGGCGATGCCACAATTAACTCTGGAAGATACCTGGCAGTTGGATATCATGCTTGAGGAGGAAGAATGATGAATACTAAAACAATGACAACGCTGATAATCCTCTGCACGCTTGTTATAGGCGTCGTTATTGGAGCGCTGGGAAGCGGCATGTGGCGACAAAAAAGAGAAAGTAAATTTGAACGGATGATGCCACGGCAGCGATTCCTTGGTGCAATGGAAAGAATTATTGATCCTACAGATACACAGCGTGAGGCTATCGATAAAATCTTAAAAAAACGGTCTGAGCAGATTACAGCAGTAAACGAAGAGCATCAAAATCAGATATTCACAATTTATGATTCCTTACAATCGGAGCTCAGTTCTGTTTTAACTAAAGAGCAACTAAATCGTCTGGAAGACCGCCTGGCTAAAGGAGCCAAACAATATTCAAATGCGAGAATAGGCCGCCTTGCTGAAATGCTGCAATTGGATGAGAATCAACAGAACCGAATTGAAGAAATCATGACTAAATTTGAGGAACAAATGCCATCTAATCGCAGAGACTTTGAAGGGAACAGGAAGCAGCGTCGGGAGGATATGCAAAAGCGTTTTGACAATTTACAAGAAGAAATCGAAGCGGTTTTGACGCCTGAACAAATAGAACAGTATCGTGAGATGAGAATACAAATGAGACCGCCGTTTGGGCCGCCATTTGACAAGCCAGGGAGGGGGAGAAGATTTCGTAAACCATAAGGATTTAAACTCATTCACACGGAAATAATTTTATGGAGGTGCAGTACCATGTACGCAACTCACTCACAGCATGAAAGTGTGACATTCTTGATTGACAAAACAAACATTTTGAGTTGCTCGAAACTCAATAATCACAGCTCAACCAGTTGTCGGGTGGAGTTGTTTGTTACAACACATATTGCTCAAATCTATCCGACCTGACGCTTTTAAGAATTTCAAAGCATCTTCACCACTGCACACGTAAAGTCATCGCTTTGTTGGGCATTACGGACATGATGATTTACATCCTGTTCAATTGCGGCCAAAATTTGCCCTGCCGATTTATTTAACTGTTGACTCACAATATTGATCAGACGATATTCATCATACTCTTCCTCTTTCTCATTCCAGGCCTCGGTCACACCATCTGAGAAAAATACAAGAACATCATCTTTTTTTAATTGCACTTCCTCACTCTCATAAGGTCTATCCATACCTCCCAGGAATAAACCTCCTTTCTGCAATTCTCTAGGATTTTCGTTTCCTTGGGTAAAAATATAGGGAGGATTGTGACCGGCATTGACACTTAATAGTTTCATTGTGTCGTGCCGAAATAATCCGAACCAACACGAGGCAAACTTGTCGAATGTAGTAGAATCAATTAATATCCGGTTTAGCGTCGCAACCAATTTCATTAGATCAAATTTTCCTTGTTTCATCTTGAAGTAGGTGCTGAGGCATGAATAAATGGTAGAAACTATCAAAGCTGCTGGAATGCCCTTGCCTGTGACATCGGCTACCAAAAACAAGCTTTCATTTTTATTTATTCTTATTATGTTATAATAATCACCGCCCACCAGTTTGGCCGGGATTAACTGTGCTGCTATATCGATGTCATCATAGTCAGGCAATTTATCAGGCAACAAAGCTTGCTGGATATCACGAGCAGTATTTAATTCTCGTTCTAATGCCTCTGATTCAACCTGGAGTTCAATCAATTTTGCATTTTCGATTGCAATTGCACACTGAGCTGCCAAGGTTTCGAAAATCATCAAATCATCCGTAGCAAATACTCCACCGTTAACCTTATTGATAACCTGGATTACACCGAGCAGTTGTTTTTTTCTAATTAGCGGCACGCAAATCATTGACTTGGTTCTAAAATTGGTCTGCCTGTCGTAGTCAGGATTAAAACGGCTATCTTTGTAGCAGTCCTCAATTAGTAACGGCTGCTTGTTCTTTGCAACCCAGCCAGCAATTCCAGCGCCTAAATCAACGCTGTACTTTTTAACCACCTTACCCTTTTTTCCGGTGGCAACCTGGAAATATAGTTTCTTGTCTTCTGGTTCATAAAGCAGTAGAGAACTCGCCTCTGCTGCCATGACAATTTTGCTACTTTCCATTATTTCATTCAGTAATTTGGCAAGAGGTTTCTTTTCAGAAATTTTTTGGGAAACCTCATGCAAGAATCGCATCCTCTGAAATATATTTTTCAGCTCGTTTACACTATCTTTTGGCAATTTCCACTTCCTAACTTTGGTTATTGTTCAAAATCTGGGTAGTTTGCACCCCAATTGAATACCATACTGTCTTCATGATGACTGAGTACTTTAATAGATGTTACAACATCGAAGGCGCATGGATTGCAGTTGTCAAAACATTGCGGACAAGATAAATCCCCGAGCATCAGTATTCCCTTTCGAACTGCGGATGCACCCAGGCAACTGCAACTGCGTGAGTTGTCTCAGGGACTCTGGCAGTTCGGTGAGTTGTTGTGGTATTAGGGTTTCCCACTGGTGGGCACTTAAATCAAGTTTCTTTGCACCCGAGCGCCGCGCTTCTTCGATTTTCTTTTCTGCTTCTCGATAGGCCTGGTCACGTGCCATGTCCGCCGCCTTTCTTATTTACATTTTAAGGATTGGGGCTTTCCCCAAAATAAATGATATCATTGCAATGACCGTAAAATTATTACTTATGGAACAGTCCGTATTGACTGATTGCTCCATAAACCTGCTAATCTTCAATTTGAAAGCCAATGGGTAATATTATAATTTGTTGCAAATTAGTCAAGTAAAAATTGCTTTTACAATTCCCTTTGTCTCCCGGGAAATTTCCTTTTGGAGTAACAGTAGAAGAAAACAACGGTCTTTTTTTCACCGAATAAGCTGTTTTTCTGACATGCAGGAATGAAACGCTCACATCGCTTGTCTAACCAGAAATTCATAATTCAGTTACTACAAACTTATTGGTCCGCAAAGAATTTACAGGCGTCCTTAACTAAGATTTTTAAATCTAAAATACAAAATTAGAGGTAATGAAAATGAATAAAATCTGGAATGTTCCTTTATTTAATCAATTCTTGAATTGTCATCAAAATACATCTAAAATACGAGTGAATTTGATAGGTGCATTTATGCTGCTCAGTTTAACAACGGCAATTTTGGCAAATCCTGAATTCCAAGCGGGTCAGAGAAATGACATCAAAGGCCATGTCACAGATGCAGCCAGTGGTGAAGCCTTGCCCTATGCAAACATTTTAATTAAAGGCACAACTCAGGGCACAACGACGAATTCGGACGGCTATTTTGTGATAGTGAACGCCCCTGCCAGTATTTGTTCGCTCATGGTTCGCTATATTGGTTATGCCACCAAAGAAGTTGCCGTGGATAGCCGTACAAAAATACCAGAGCTGCTTAAAATTAAATTGGAGCAAATTATAATTGAGAGTGAGGGTGTCACCGTTTACGCAGAAGAATATCAAATGTGGAAAAGCGCAGAGGAAGTCAGCCAGGTCACCTTCTCTCCCAGCCGGATTTCATCTTTACCGAGTCTCGGCGAGGCAGACATTTTTCGTTCGCTGCAGCTTTTGCCGGGAATTAGTGGTGTGAGTGACGGCTCTGCAGGATTATACGTACGCGGCGGTACCCCTGATCAAAACCTGGTTATGCTGGACGGTATGACCGTGTATCACGTCGATCATTTTTTTGGCTTCTTTAGCGCATTTAATGCCGATGCGGTGAAAGATGTCTAGGTTTACAAAGGCGGTTTCCCGGCTAAATATGGCGGCCGGCTCTCCAGTGTTGTGGATCTCACTGGCAAAACCGGCAACAGCAATAAAATGCGTTTCGGATTTGGAGCCAATCTACTCAGTGCAAATGCGGTAACAGAAATACCCGTATTTGGCAATGGCAGTTGGTTACTATCTTTTCGGCGCTCTTACTCAGATATTATCGAAAGTTCTTTGTATAATAAGTTTTATGATTTCATGTCAGATAATGATGAATCCAGCACACAAAACGTTCCAGGATTTGGGCGAGGAGGCAGAGGTGGAAGGGGTATTCAACAAGAAGCTTCCAGACCAGATTTTTATTTCTATGATATCAATAGTAAAATTTCAATCCTGCCCACTCAAAAAGATATCTTTGCGTTGAGTTTTTATAACGGTAAAGATAATTTGAATGAGTCCCAGGAGCTTGGTGGTCTCAACTTGTTGAACAATTCAGATAATACACAAACAAGCGGTACAAGAGTATCCGACGAAACGACCAAATGGGGCAATTTAGGCGTCAGTTTCAAATGGTCACGTCAATGGCACGATCGATTTAATTCGAATATTTTAGTAGCCGGTTCCAAATATTTTAGTGAGAAAATAATAGACCGAAGTTTTAATTCAGAGAATCCCGTTAGTGACGACACCAGCCAGGTTTTCCGCGGCGTCCGGGCATTTGCTTCTGAAGAAGACAATCAAATTAACGACCTGACATTTCGAATGGATAATGAATGGCATTTGAGCAGCGCTCACAAGATTGGATTCGGCGCCTGGATTTCAGAAATCGCGACAGATTATCTTGCCACACTCAACGACACCCTGGAAATAATAAACCGAAATACCCGGGCCCGGCAGACAACCCTCTATTTACAGGATAAAATAAGATTATTTGACTCCTGGGATTTTACCCTTGGAATGCGCGGCACCTATTTTAATAATACAGAATCTTTTTACTATGAACCTCGAGTATCCATGAATTACGCAATTTCTAATAAACTCCGACTCAAAGGAGCCTGGGGAAAATATAATCAGTTTATCAATCGGATTACCAATGAAGATGTATTGGAAGGCAGTCGGGATTTCTGGCTGGTTGCTGATGAAAATCTCGAACCCAGTTCTGCAGAACATAAAATTCTTGGCCTGAGTTATGAGACTAAAAAGTACCTGTTCGAGGTTGAAGCCTATCATAAAAATATAGATAATTTAATAGAATTTTCACGCCGGTTTCAACGAAAGGCTGATTATAATTCGCTATTTTTCTTTGGGGATGGAATTTCAAAAGGTATCGAGTTTTTAGTTCAGAAAAAGATGGGCGCATTAAGTGGCTGGCTTAGCTACACCCTGGGTGATGTTACTTACACGTTTCCAAAGTTAAATAATGGAGAGCCCTTTCCCGCAAGCCACGATCGCACCCATGAGCTGAAATTTGTCAACACGCTCACAAAAGGAAAATGGAATTTTTCTGCTACCTGGATATTCGCCTCGGGACATCCGTACACGGCGCCGGAGGCTCAATATTACATCGAGTTATTGGATGGCGACGCACAAAGTTACATTCACGTTGGAGAAAAAAACACTAACCTGCTGCCGAATTATCACCGTATGGATGTGAGCGTATCGCGCCGTTTTACAGAAAGTAAAAACTGGGATTTTGAGGCGGGACTGTCTATTTTCAACCTTTACAACAACCAGAATGTCTGGTATCGTAAATACGATCTCGAGGTAACGCCAATTGTGGTCACCGATGTGGTGATGTTAGGAATTACTCCTACATTATATTTTAAAGTAAATTTTTAACTATTCACGTTTGTCATTCCTGTGAATACAGGAATCTCATACTAATAATAAGAAAAACAAACCAAAGAGAAGACAAAGAGCTATTGTGCTCTACCTGGAAAAATGAATGGAGAAATGAAATGAAAAATATTATTAACTTTTTATTGTTATTCACTTTAAGCGGAATTCTTGGATGCTCAACCAATTCTCCGCTTGTACCAGAAACCGAGTTCGTTGTTGTGCGAGCCTATCTCTACGCAAACGAACCTGTTCAGGATATACAACTCACTTCTACCTTATCTCTGGATTCAGACAGCACAGCTGCACCCCCTATTAATGATGCTCAGGTTGCGCTCATTAATAATGGGCAACGCTATGAACTGGAGCTGAGTCCGGGTGACAGCGGTTACTACCATTACAGCGGCAACGACTTAAGCGTAGAAACAGGCGATCTATTTACTCTGGAGGTAGCATATTCTGATAAACTTATCACAGGTGAAACAATTGTTCCTGAAGCGCCGGATAATGTAAGTATCTCAACAGGAACATTAATCCTGCCTGATTTTTCGAATTTTGGCCCAGGAAATCGTCCGAATCTTGATTCACTCTTTGTAACTGTAAATTGGCAGAATGATAACAATGAACTTTTTTATGTGGTCTTAGACAATGTCGATCCCAATCCTCAGCCGGTCGATACAAGGTTTCCGGTTAAATTCAGTAGATTTATCTCCCGGCCCATTCGCACAGATACATATCGAATTAATGGAATGACGGTCACTCATCTGGGAAAACATCGTGTAAAAGTTTACCGCGTAAACCAGGAATACGCCGATCTATACGAGTCCAGGGAGCAGGACTCACGAGATTTGAATGAACCTCTGACAAATATCAAAAATGGTCTGGGAATATTCAGCGCTTTTAACAGCGCCAGCTTGCTTTTGAATATTAAACAAGAATGAACTGTCGGGAATGAAATCAACCATTGACTTGTCTAACTGGTAGATTAGAGAATAATGAAGGAACACTTTTAAACGAAAAAATATATAGCCTGAATGATTCATGAATTACCTAAATGTGCGACGCACTTGGAAACTAAGTTTATTTGGCGGTGAAGCTAAAAATAGTCATAACTTCAGTCATTTCAAGAAGTGCGTCGCACATATGTCACTTTTTGTGAATTATTCAGGATAGGAATCAAAATGCACAAAATAACAAGTATATTAATTACCATTTGTACTATGAGTTTACCATTATTTTTAATTTTGACAGAAAACTCATTAGCACAACCACCTCAACGTAGAGTTCTGCCCGATTCTAGCCAGATAGCAGCAATGGTTGATACTCTATCTACTAAGCTAACTTTATCCGATTCTCTAAAGAATAAAGTCCATGAAATTTACATCGCTTCGTTTGAAAAAATCAAAATAGCGATTGAAAAGAATCGTAGTGATTTCCGGAAAATGCGAAATGCAAGAAGAGAAATAAATGAAAAACGGGATATTGAAATCAAGGCCCTTTTGAATGATGAACAAAAAATAGAGTATGATAAATTTTTACAAAAGCAACGTGAGCAGTTCCAAAGACGGGGGAGAAGGAGACGTTGACAAGATAAAAAATCAATGTATCAATTGGTCTAATTTATAGAAAGGAGTTAATCAGATGAAAATATTAAAACCTACTTGTATCGCGATGATATCTTTATTCATAATCAGTTGCTCAAGCAAAAATGCAATGGAACCTTCTTCAACTGATTTAGATGTTCTTAATAAAACCGTGCTTGAGGGTTTGGATGACAACTTCATGCGCCCGATGCACCAGGGCCGTGGGCTTTTTGCGGTTCTTGATTTAACAGAAGAACAACGCACTCAAATTCAGGAAATACTCAAATCGCAAAGAGATAAAGCTAAATCCATGCGTGGTTCATACGAAAACAGGCCTACTTTTGAAGAAAGGAATGCGAAGCGGCAAGAAATGCGGGAATCGGTTCAAAAAGAAATCTATGCTGTTTTAACCACGGAACAGCAGGCAAAATTGGATGATTTGACAGCGCAATTAAAAAGCGGTAATATCCCCGGTGAACTAATAGATCTACGAATAAAACATCTGGATGAAAAACTCAATTTAACTGAAGAGCAGAAAAGTCAGGTCAAGGCCTTAATAACTGAACAAACACCACCTGAGTTAAAAACTGGAATTAAGGGTCACAGAGGTTTTTCACGAAAAAGAAGAGAGCAGTTTAAGGAGTATGAAGAAAAAATGTTGAATATACTTACACCTGAACAGCAAGCAATTTACCAGGAAATGAAGACTCAACGAAAAGATACGGGTAAAGAACTCCGACAAAACCTTGGGAATAGACGATCCCGAAATCGTGTTGAAAGACTAACAAAGGCGCTTGATTTGGATGAAACCCAAAAAGAGCAACTAAAGGAAATTTTTGCAAATGTTCGAGAAAATATCAAGGGTGAATTAAACGGTAGGCGTAATGGTCGCAATAGAAATGAGCTGCGGCAGGCAATGCACGGAAAAATGAACCAGGTCGATGCAAAGATCCAAAGTATTCTCACTGAAGAGCAATTAGCAAAATATACTGAGCTGAAAAGTAAGAGACAATTGAGAAGGCCCAAAAATTAGATTTTTTACTATCTTACCTCCAGAGCGGTGGGTAATTGTGAAAGACTTAATTGACTGTCAAAACAATTCCCCACCGCCTACTCTTGCAATTTTTGTATTATATAATTTATGTTTTAAATGGATACTAAAATGAAGAAGTTTGAAAAACTGAGTAAAAAAATAAATATGATTAAACGACCAAATTTCTTAATTGCTATTTTTCTCATCACTATTATAACAATTGGTTGTGGCAGCAATCTCAAACTCCACAGCTATTGGCGCGACCGTGAAATTGCTATTGATGGAATGCACACAGATTGGCAAGGCGCTATGACATTCATTGAAAAGGAAAATGTAGCCATCGGCATTATCAATGATGAGAAATTTCTTTATGTCAGTATGGTAACTACCAACCGCGATATTCAAAGGCAAATTATGTTGCGGGGATTTACTTTGTGGCTCGATCCAGATGGCGGCAAAGAAAAATCATTTGGCATTAAATTTCCCCTGGGTATGCAGGAGATGGGATTCATGATGAGAGGCAGAGGTGAAGAGCCAAACATAGAAACCATGCAGGAAAATTTTAAGAAGTCTATGATTAGTATGGAAATTATTGGCCCAGGTAAAGGACAGCACCGGGTGATGCGGGTCGCTGAGGCCGAAGGTATCGAGATTAAAGTAAATCCCATAGTGGACCAGTTTGCCTATGAAATCAAAATTCCTCTGTCTCAAACTGAAAACCAACCGTATGCTATCGGCGCTGAAGCCGGTCAATCGATCGGTGTCGGATTTGAAACAACCGAATTTGACCGGGAAATGATGCTTGAGGGTATGGGGGGCGGACGACCAGGCGGGAGAGGCGGCAGCAGACCAAGTGGTGGAATCGGCGGTGGCAGAGCAGGTGGTAGAGGCGGCGGTAGAATGGGTGGCGGCAGGCCACAAATGCCTAAACAATTTAAGCTTTGGGTGTCGGTTCAGCTTCTTTCAGGGAATGTCTCGATTCTTCCTTATAATTTGTACCGGCAATACCTGTTCTTGAATTTAACATCACACTCCATTCAGATTTACCTGGAAGTGTAAAAAAGGCTATACTTGCCGGCTGATAACTCCTGACCATTGATTTTCACATCGGTAGAAAAGGAAATTTCAGTGGCTGCATTAGCGCCGGTACGCCATACTTTATCATACGGGACCAAATTTCCCCATATTGTCCTGCCCTTAACTCCCGGGATGGAATATTCGATAGATATTTCTGCAAGACCTACAACCTGCATAACACTTGCTGCGGGACTTGGACGAGGGTAATTAAATTGTTGTGAAAATACGCTCTGCGTTAAACAAAACCCAAAGGAAAACAGGATAACCACACCAACTAACCGCGAAAAATGTTTCAACATAATAACCTCCTTAATTAATTTGTTTTTATTTCGTGAAGCTGTCATTAATATAGGCACAACTCTGGCCGTGACCTGTTACGAATGTCTCAAAGCTGGAGCCATAACATTAGTGCATCAGCCGCTTAATCTGCATAAGAATTTCCTTAAAGAGGTCAACGGTTTCAATCAGGTTAATAGAAAAGTAAAACTATCTTGTTTCGTTTTAGCATAAATATAAAACCTCAACAGATATCCTTTGGAAATCCATTGTGTTAGGCGAATATTGTTGTATACATTTAAGATAATTGTATATTATTAGATTATTTATTCATTTTACTTAAAATTACATATTTTTTCTCCTTAATTCCCATATCCCACAACGACATGATCACTGACGTTCTATATTTAATGAGTTCTCTTCGAACTAATGGATCATGAGTAAAGATACCTCCTAATGGGTCAAAAAGGATGTCAGATAATGAGTCATTATTTTTAACGCTCACTTTACCTTCTGAATCTCTATTTAGGAACGAATTTCTTATTAGAAATCTCTCTTTAAGAAACTTTAAATATGTGTAAAATATAAGCTGTGTAAACTGAAATCTTGAATCGTCGCATTCTCTCTCATACCTACACACCTCTCCATTTTCTATTTTATCTCTAAAAATATCAGCCTTACCATCTGTAATTTTTCTAATTTTATTTATTTTTACTTCTCGCTCAAGACTAAATTCATGTATCATATCTTTATATAAAGCAATAAAAATGTCCTGAACAAAAGAGTGTGTTTGCTGAAACCATGTAGATATTTGTTTATCTTTAAATAATAGGTCTATAAATATTTTAATTTTTTTATACCATTTTTGCATTATAGAATTTAGAATACTATCAAATGGTAGTGAATATGCTTCAAAATAATCTTTGTCAACAGTTCTGAATATAATTAGTAATCGCATTAAAGATGAAACAAATTCAGCTTCGTCAACTACTTTAGGCTTAATATAAGCATTAGGAAGTTGGATAAAATTACTCCAGTACCAATAACTAAATATAGTCGAATTCATGTTATATGAAAAATAATAGGAGATGATGTCTGCAAAACATTGATGAAGGAATTTCGGTGTTATTATGTCAAGTAAGATAACATTGGGATACTTGAAACTCATCTTTAATTCTAATAGCTTTTTCGCTAACTTCCCATTTATTTTATGATGAGGTTTGTATAGAGATTGCAAATCTGCATATACAGCAAAGTCTAAATCCCAATCTTTAAATTGTTTAGTTAATAAAAAATTTGCAGATTCATGCGTAGCAATAGAGATAAATCTTTCTGGTTGAAAAATATGAAAATAATTAAGACATATTGCCCATTCTGTTGAATGAACACCCGCATCTCCAGAAACAAATGCAAAACTATGAGGATTTCCTAATTTTGAACATATTGCTTTATAAGCAGAATCGAAACATGTAACTAATTGTTGTATACCTCCTTTAAATTCTATGTTAAAATCAGTGATTTCACCCATTCGGTAACTATTATGAAAACGATTACGATAGGCTCTTTCAAATGAATCTGTCATGGGTTCTAAAATATTGTCCATAAACACTTTAATATTATATGACTCTCCTTTTTTCAAATAGTACATATTTATAGTTTCTTTTATTGATTTAATAAAAGGCCTGAGTTCTAAAAAAAAGATGTATAAGCTTCTATCAAGAATCCCATCATTAAAATTGGAAAAGATATTAAGAATTTTTGCAGTGAGTATTTTAGGAATTCCCAATGCTCGAAGTTTATTTTGCACAGCTGAAATATCCTCAACACCAAACTGTAAACTACGCAAGTGCTCAGAAAAATAAAAATGATCAGGGCTGATTTTTTTTAGCCCTTTTAGACTACATTCTATCTCCGGTATTGTATATGATTGAATTATATGATATTTAAGTTCTTTGTTTCCAAAAGGTTTTAGAATGTTTTTAATCATTTGTTTTGTTAGATGTGACTTTTCTTTGTATTCAGGGAAACTATAATCACCCCTTCCTATAGAAATTCTCGCTTTGTCTTTATCTTTACAATTTAATACATTTATGGCCTTTTTTATATGCCCAGGTTTAATGAAATGTCTGCAATTTACAAAAACCTCATCGAATTTGTCAATTTTTTCAAATAGAAAAGGAGTAGCTTTGTTTGATGGATCAAGTTCATCAAATATTTCAAAATCAAATCCAAAATTGGTTTCAGAATTTTCAAATAAATGTGCTGCATTTATATCGAAATCTCCATTTTTATGAGATTTTAATTCTGAAATCAACGGTGAACATTTATCGAAATTATCAAAAAACTTAGTTTTTTCATGGTCTGTAAATGCAGTGATCAAATCTCCAAATGAGCTTTCTCTAATATTTAAAAGAAATTGGCCAACATTCTGGTAACTATCAGTAAAGAATAATATCGTAATTTCATGCCATGAAAATGATTCTAATATGATTATTTCAGTTTCAGAATTAAGAAGTTCCTTTGCTTTATATCTAACATATTTAATAACACTTCTTAAGAAATCTGTACCAGAACCAATTAACAGACAATTGTTTAGTTTTAATAAAGATATAGCAAAAAGTGGCTTAGGGTCCTTACTTAAGAAAGTTTTTTGGGCAAGTTCAACAACACTATCCTCAGTGGTGAATTTAGGTGTCGGACCCACTATCATTTTGTGTATAAAATTTTCAAAATATGGCTTATCGCCAATTTTTGTCATAGGAGCAAATGGATGAAATGTCCTACAACACATTTCGAAATCATCAACCAATGCGATAATTGCTAAATCAAATTTCCCAAATAAATAATATGCTTTTGGCTTATAAAAAAATTCATTAAATTCAGTGATATAATTCTCATTTCCGTTTTTAGTGAATTGTTTTTTAATAGCATCTTTGTAGGTTCTAAAAAGACCTTCCTCGCCATCAATTTCGTTATCATAAAATATTTTTTCATTCTGGAATGGCATTGAAATTAGACCAATAAAAAAGACAGCATCGTTCACTAAACAAAACATAACTTCTCCCTTCATTAATAAAGTCTATATTCGAATTTTTATTGGAAATAAGAAAGTCCTATAATGTTATATAGGACTCTGAAGTTTTTTTCTAGAAAGGGTGAAAAATTTATGAATTCAACATTCTTTAAGTCTTTTTCGTATTAAACTCTTCTCTTGTTCATCAAGCCCCATATAATTAATTACGACACCCGTCTCTATTATATATGGTGGAATAATAGAACTAAATGCATTTTCTATTCGACCGCTATTGTTAAATGACTGGTCACTATTTTTTCTCCTTGAACCAAATCGGAGAAGTTTGAATAACGAATTAGTAATTATAGGTTCTAATGCAAATGATAAAAATACAACTCCCACAACGATCGTTAAAAACACTAACATTTTTTGGTCCTTTACTAATAACTAAAGTCAAATTGATTTAAAATACTAATTAATAAGAGAAATTTCAAATTCAAAGTCAAGACTTTTTTAAAATCCGATGTTATTTTTCTGTTTTATACGTTACCTTGTAAAAATCCATTCTCATTGCCAAAAAGGAATCTAAAAATTTTAAATAATACTTTTGTGATGATTGGTTCCAAAATATACGCTAAAACAGCCAATCCAATCACTAAGGTTAAAAATTTGAACAATTTTTAATCTCCTGAATTAATTCCCAAAAATGTCAATAAAGTTATAAGATATCCAAATATTCCCATTGCATTTGCAAGTCTCAGCAATCGGTTGTTTGTTTTATCTTTATCTTCTTTGAATGACATGCGTATAAATAAACAAGCGACCCATAAAGCAAACAAAAATAGAATAATACATACTATAATAGTGTGACTTTTATTCGGTTCAAGGATAAATGGATATGAAAGATGGCCTTTGTCAAGATAACCGGCTATTGTGATTAACATACCAAGTGAGACTATTATAAATCGATGCCCATATACTTTTGCATCCACTATGTCAATAAGTTCCTTTGGTGGGCGAAATCTAATCCAGCTCTTATCACCGATGAATGAAAGAAAGAAGATTAAGGTAGATGAGAAAGAATATAATACTTTGTCTAGAATCATTGTCTAAACCTTTTTCTTACAAATAGCTAATATTTTCCATAAATTAGATAGAATTGAACTGAACCAAATGTAAACAAATAGAAATATAAATGGCACTTTTTTTATTCAGTATTATTTTGTTTCACACCTACAATTTGAATTTTAGGCAAAGTCATTCTTTTCAAAACTAAAAAGTACATCTTTTTGATATAAATAAGTACTCCTCTTTAGAAAAGCAGTATATAAACTCATCGACATAAACGATTTTTTCTAAAACAAGAAAATTATTTTAATCGAACATCCCAATCTCGTTTAGGGTAATTAAAAAAGATAATCCAGATGGGAAGTTTCCAAGTATATACAGAATTTACTAAAACATGTTTCCTCAACTGACAAGCGAATAATAAATGTTACATAATATTAGATGTCTCGAGTTTCGATTTTTAATATTGCCAATATTAAGAATGAATTGCCAAATGTAGGAACTTTTGAGCAAACTTTCTAATATTAGGAGCAAAAAACTGGTCATTTCTAGGAAGTTTGTTGTCCCAAACGTACTCATAAATATTTCTAACAATAGACATTTTTACTTTCGTGTTTTAATAATCTAGTATTCATACTTTTTTCAATATTCACTTAGTTCTCGCAACTTTCAATTTGTCTCGCTTTAATGTTAGCATCCTAGACCACTTTCCACAAATAAATTTAATCTAAACTAAAATTGTGTAGAACTTGATTTAGTGATACTGTTTGAATAAATCGAATTTATTTCAATTGTTGTCCTGAAGAATCCCCCATCCATCTTTCAAGCTATCGGTTCCTATTTGATGAGTAAGGGTATGAGTATTGTGATTGTTCCCGTTGTGTAATTGTTAAAATAAAGTAATTAATTTTAATATACAAGAAAAAAATGCAAAATGCGTAAAATATTTATTCTATTCATTAGTCTGAATTATTAATAATTGCTATATTGTCTTATTGTTACATTGTTATTAATAAAGCAATTTAACAATAGAGCAATGGCACATAACTTATTGTTATAAAAAACATTGTGGGGGCACAAAACTGTCCAAAAAGTGAGAACTCTCTCGTCCGCTCCACGCAATTGTTAACTAACCTTAATGATATATATACAATATGTTAGACCTTATTTCAACAAAGTCATCTTATGAGACTGGGTAAATTCTCCAGCCGTGATATTGTAGAAATAGATTCCGCATGCTAAATTACTTGCATCGAATTGAACGATGTGTTCACCCGTATGCTGTTTTTCTTCGATTATGGTACCTACTTTTTCGCCAAGAATATTGTAAACAGATAACTCCACATGACTGCTCATTGGCAATACATATTTGATAGTTGTGTTAGGATTAAATGGATTTGGATAGTTCTGGTGCAAT
>CAZIKB010000055.1:0-41615 GCA_964539665.1 uncultured Cytophagia bacterium | reverse complement strand
CCATGAGTATGTCCGGCAAGAACCAGATCAATTTCCTTGTTAACAGCTTTTTCAAAAATCTCAGGTGAATGGGAAAGCAGAATTTTGGGATAAGCGCTGGGAACATCCTTCAAACTTTGATTCAAGTCAGCTCGTCCTGTCACAGGATCATCCACTCCTATAAAAGCAATCTTATTTTGAGCCTGAGGTGATTGGATTAAATCCAAGGCAGATGGAATGTTAATAATTTCAGCACTATTTCTAAGAAATCTTACATGCCCGCCCTTCTTTAGTATCTTTGAGTTCGATTCATGGCACAGTATGCAGGTACCAGCTTCATTTGTATAATCGTTATTTCCTAACACAGCCCAAATCCCTACTTTTACCGGAATGTCCTCCAAAAATTTGAGAACAGGTTTAAACGAGGCCCCTTGTGCAATATAGTCGCCGGTGAGAAACACAATATCCGGATTAAGATGTTTCAAAATTTTCATTACATTCTTTTCTTTTTTTCCAATACCGCAGAATTGTAAATCTGAAAGTTGCACGACTTTATAGCCACCCAGTACCTTTTTGAGTTTGTCAGAATTAATAACAATAGCCTTGATTTCCATTAAGTTGGGTTCAACAAAATAGCCATATAAAAGCATGGCAAGGAATGATAAAAGAAAAATCTTTATTAAAATCGATTTCAAATTGGGTATTTGCTTAATATTCTTCAGTTTACTTGTAGATGTCTAATGTAGTAATTCTCAATATTTTGTATCATTCTTTCTAAGGTAAAATGGTCTTCAACTCTCTTCCGACCTTTTCGTCCCATGCGTTTTCTCAAATCAGGATTATTGTACAGCTTCAAAATAGCCTCTTCAAGAGCATCGACATCATTGGCCGGAATGATGTAACCCGTTTCTCCATCTAAAACTGCTTCGGCATTACCTCCTATATCTGTCGCCACTACAGGTTTTCCTGCAGCCATCTCTTCCATAATTGCATTCGAAAAACCTTCATTGCAAATTGGAGTCAAACAAGCAACATCTATAATTGACAAATATGCTTTAACATCCCTAACGCAATCAATAATAACTATCTCTCTGAGTATTTCATCTTTATTAATAATGTCCATATTAAAGTCGAAACTTCTTCCTAACGCAATAACCTTTAAATTTGGAATTCTATATTTAAGTCTTTTCATAGCCTCGAAAAAGACGTAGTGACCTTTTTCCGGCCTGAAATGAGAAACATTGCCAACTACAAAGCTACTCTGGCTTATGTTTAGTTTTTTCCTTAATAAACCATTATTAAGACTATTTCCTTTATCCCAATTGGTATAGTCAAGGCCATTATAGATTCTGTTGATTTTTTCACGTTTTACGCCTTGTTGGACCATTGAATTAGTAACATTATCACACACTGATAGAAAATTCGGAGTGAATCGATTTATGAATATATCTGCAATACGATATCGTCCGGTTCTGTAGGTTCCCAAATCACGTCTGCTTGATATTATTAATGGAACATTGGCTACTATCGCGACTATAAACCCAAAAAAGTCAGCACCAAAATGAAATGTTTGAACTACACCAATTTGTTTATTTTTTAAAAACTTGTACAAATTCAAAGCCAACCGCAAAGCTTCCCGATTATAAAATCTTTTCAGAGCATATGGCAGGACTTTGCACCCAAAACTTTCAAATTCATTTAGAATTTCAGGAGCGCTTTCAAATGCCAGTAAATAGCATTCGAATTTACTCCTGTCGATATTCTGTATTATTTGTAGTAAATGTTTTTCAGTTCCTCCATATGCACAAAGACTATCGATAACGTAGAGAATTTTAATTTTATCATTTGCCGGTGAATTTGGATATTGGTTCTCGCCGCTAATACCATTCGATTTTTGCATATTGGATACTTCTGCTGCTTTGACTCCTTTATTGACTGCTCGTTGCCGACTCATGAATTTTTGAATAGTTATTAGTTTTGTAAACATCGATTTACTGAATTCGTATCAAGAATTTACTGCTTCTGAAATTAAAAAGATTTTTTTTGAATGACATGGTGATATGATAACGTATGGATCTTATGCACACATTTGCAACAACTAAAACTCGTTCAATAATAGTTAATTTGACACACTTTTATGAATCTGGCTTAATTTCTAATATTACGTAAAAATAGATAATCAAACATGCCGGACACCTCTACGGCAAATAATGCCTCTGAATTTCGTCTCTTTCCAGATTTAGAAGAGTCCAGATCAATATATTTTCTTCCTATTTCAAAATTACTGATTCTTCTTTTTGGATAAGATTGATAATTTAATGTAAAGGCAGCAATAAATCCGTACTTTTCTAAATACTCCATAACACTTTTATCATAATCATCTGCCAAACCATTGGGATATGCAAAATATTCAACACGTTTCCCAACTTTTTGTTCAAATTTTTCCATACCGTGTTTAATTTCAAAGTCCTTTTCTATAGCTGTTAAATTCGTTAAAATTGTATGGGTCATACCATGTAAACCAAAATCAACGTTATCTTTATTTAACATATTTATATCTTCCCAACCCAATAAATTATATTTTTCTTTAGGAATACTTTCTATTCCTAATTGTTTCATTATTCTTTTTATTAATTTTTCTCTATATGTAAAATTTAATTTTTTTAATCTATGAATAATTGCTTTAATAGCACGATGTTTTTGAGTTCGGTCTAGCAACTTAAAAACTCCAAGATTACATTCACAAAGATCAAGTACCTTTTCTTTTGTTTTGTAAATAACCTCTATAACCTTATCCCACCAATATATAGCGCCATCTTCAATCACGCCTGGCGATATAAATACGGTTGCAGGAATATGATATTTTTTAAGTAGAGGATAGGCATTTTTTAGAAAATCATTATAACCATCATCAAAAGTTAAAACAGCTACAGATTTCTTTAATTTTTTGCTTGATTCTAATAAGGCAATGGCTTCTTTTACAGACAATATATCATAGGCCTTGAGTAGATACTTTAATTGTTGTTCAAAAATAGCTGGAGTGATTGCTAAATCCAATGGGTCATTTTCTAAATTCTCAATGCGGTGATAAGCTAAGAATATCACTTTCGGATTAACTCGGTTGTAAAATCTGATAAGCCCGCTATAATAAAACAGATAAGCTAAGCTTACTTTAATCGTTTTTGAAATTTTAAGGGCTATAGGTTTTATTTTAAATCCCCAAATTAGCAGACAATTACCTTCTGCAAAATTTAATTTAAACCATACTTAAGATGGGTGTACAGGCTTTAGCCTGTCTTTGAGCATCTCAACCTAAAGGTTGTACACCTTTTGAGTTTCTGTTTTAGGGCAAATTGTTATATCACATATCCAGTTTATAATTGCATCAGATAAAGTTTTTTGATGATGTGGAAGAGTAAATAAGTGATCAGTTCCTTTCAAGAAATTAACTTTTATTAAGTTACCGGCAATTAGTGATTTGAGCTTTTTCTCTAAAAATTTGCGGTAGTTATAATAGGCAGAACCACCATCAGAATAAATAAAATTAAAGAGGATTCCTCGTGCAGTTAAATCTTTAAACATTTCAACTAGCTTCTTCGGAGAAGCCATCTGTGAATCAGGTTCTTGAGATTCCCGACTATTTGATAATGTGAAATTTTCTTTAATTAGACCCCATACATCACTCTTACCATTTATAAGTCTCCACCAGCCTTTAAAATCAGACAGTTTTCTAAAATAGGTATTAATATAATAACCCAGGTTGGGAATTGCGTAGCCATCAATATAGACGATTCCTTGCACACGTGGATCAGAATGTGCTACTTGCACAGCATTATCTGCCCCTGAACAAATGCCAATGAGTATGAACTTGCTCACTGTTGTTTTGGATGACAAATAGTCCATCGCTTCCTGTATGTCGATTACAGCTCTCTGCGTGTATGGTACATTATCTTTTGGATATTGACTATCACCAATCCCTGAGAGATCAAATCTAAAAACGATAAAACCCTGCATAGCTAAACTACGCGCAAGATTGACATAAATGCGGTTCGGGCCAACTCGATGAATTAATCCGGCATTCAAAAAAATTACTGCCGGCTTTATGGCGTCATTCTGTCCGTTTTGAAGCTGCGTCTGGATGCCTACTAAGGACTTCGCTTTTCCGAAAACAACTGGTTGTTCATTTATTAACTGGTCTGTTTTATCCATTTTATTATCAATTGCAGGGTTTGTCCAGGAACAATCACTTTGTTCATTCCACTGTCCTGTAAAAAGTCATTATGACTATTGAGAGAATTAAATTCAACATTATGACAATAATTTTTGAAATGTTTTAAATAAGTCTGGTTGTTCATACTATTGTTATTCTCAAGAAGAAGCAATTGACTTCCCATTTTGCTTTTGAGATTAAGCAAGTTTATGTCTTCTATTTGTTTTTGTAAATTAGTATTATAGTGAAAACCCAGAATATCTTGATTTATATTTAATTGGCAATCTTGATCCTTAAATGTGTCTTTATACCAAATTTCATTTGCTGACTTAAGAGCGGCGAGGTAATCATTTCCTGTATAAATGGGATCCCAGAGCACAATATTACCTACATCTTTTTCCCCTTGAACAGAAAGTAAGGACAACGTTGCTCCTAAACGTAAACCAATCAATGACACCTTGGATAAACCACATTTATCTTTCAATTCACCTATGGCGGCTCTAATATCCTGCAACCATTGCTCAATATCCCAGTCGTTACTATCGCCCGCAGAATCACCACAGCCATAATAATCAAACCGAAGTACATGAAATCCTTCTCTGTTGAGTAATAGCGCTAATTGTCGGAATGCGCGATGGGCATAAATATATTCATGTCCGATCGGATAGCATAGAACAATCGCACAACTTCGGACTATTTGATCTTGTGGTTGGTGATAAACACCGAAAAGTGGTTTTTGCGAGTTGCCAAAATAGAAAGGAACTATCATCTTTAAAAGTTTTCTATCCTGTATTATTCCTAACGCACTAAAGTGCAAGTGAACTAAAGTGAACTAAAGTTTGAAGTGACTAAAGTTCTCCACCCTCCTTGCTCCTAAATGCAATTGAAAAATTTGTTAAAAAAACAAAGTTTTTCGGAGTAATAGAATAAACATTCAGTTATCCGGTTATCCATTTAGCTCACCAAAGTCATTTTAACGAAGCAGACTGTAGTTGTTTCGGTGGAGACTCCTGTATTCACAGGAATGACAGACTTAACTGTCATACCTGCAAATGCAGGTATCTCCACATGCGGAGCTAATTGGATAACCGTATAGCCTAATTGTTAAATACCTTATGCAGCATATTTTTAAATTGCGATGGAGTTTTTCTTAGGCTTTTCTGCTCACATACAGCGGTAAGTTGTCCCAAGGTTTGGAATACAAATTCTTTTGGATTAATTCGAATGCCGATTTTTTTTTCAATTTGGTTGATAACTCGCATCGACGAAAGAGAATCCCCGCCCAGATCGAAAAAATTGTCCTGTATTCCTACTTCAGGTAAACTCAGAACCTCCTGCCAGATATTGGCAATTAATATTTCCATTGATGAATTTGGCGCTATATTTTCCTTTGTTTCTAAACTTGCGTTATCGATTTCAAGTAATTTCTTGCGGTCAACAGTCCCATCAGCTGATAATGGGAAGGAATCTAATATAATAAATTCAGATGGAATTGCATAGTCTGGCAGTTTTTCCTTTATAAAGTCTCGTAATTCAGTGACAGTTGGTATGTGATGTGAATTATATTTTATATAAGCAATTTTTCGAGATTTTAATTGTTCATTTTGTTTTGATAATACTGCTGCCATCTGGATTGCTGGATGTTGAACTAATACAGCTTCCACCGCACTTGCTTCAACAGAGATACTTTGATTTTCCACCTGGAGGTCTGCAATTCCTGTCTCAACAAAGGTTGTTGACGGCAAATATTCATCTGCAAGTTTAGTTTTCTCGTGCTTAGTTTTGGGATGCGAAGCCTGGCCAAGCTCTTCTTTAGATATCGTTAGAATCTGAGCTGGAACACCCATGACAGTTGCGCCTTCTGGCACACCTTCTATTACCGCAGAGCCAATACCGATTGTAGCCCAGGATTCGATTTTCAAATCAGGCAGGATCGACGAGTTTGTACCGACATAGACGCCATCCCCAATCTGTACGCGCGCATTGATTACCGCACCTGGAGCTACGATACATCCTTTGCCTATCCGACAGCCATGCCCTACAATCGCACCCATTAAGACTACCGATGCTTTATCCACAAAGGCACCGGCTGCAACCGTGACATTCTGATAGACCGTAATGTCATTTTCAAATGTCACACCCATTAAATCGACACTTGGATGAATTAAAGTAGCAAATGGCAATCCAAAATCCGCGATTTTTTGCTGAGCGGACCAGCGTTTAGCAGTCGTTCTGGCCACTAAGTTTGCTACCTCAAAATTCTCGGAATTTGCTTTTTTAAGCAATTCAAATGCACCAGTAACTTTAATCCCGAGAATACTTTTTCCATGTGTTGATGCATCATCATCTAATAATATAATTTGATCCCATCTGGATTGTTGTTTGTTTATGTTCAGGGCAAGCCGAACACCTTCTGGATTACCACATCCGCAAAGATATAATGTTTTCATTTTCGTTTTCTTTCTCGAAAAGTCTGCATTGTCCACCAGTTTGCTCTTTATGAAAGCTGTAATTATAAGGGCGTTCACAAGCTACGGCTTGTTGTTCAAATAATCAATACAACCTAAACAGACTGTATGAAAAGGGCTAAAAAGGTCAACCTTCGCCCGCTCAGGATGAAGCCACGCTCAATTCATGGTGAGTCCCGAAGCAAATTCGCATTGGCGTCAACCTAAGGGGAAGTCCCCCTTAGCAAAGGGGGATTTAGGGGGTTGTATTTGATCTATTATTAAAAGTGTTGTTTAATTATGAAATAGGAGCCAGGCAATTCACCGGAATGATTAAAATAACAAAGTAAATTAGGCTTTGACAACCCCCTTTGTCCCCCTTTTTTAAGGGGGAATCTTTAAAAAAGCTTAAGTTGACGCGATGCGAAGCAAATTCGGGAAACCATGACCAGCTTCTGCTATTTTTCACACATTCTGTAAGGGTTGAACACCCATGGAGTACTTTTCATCGAATTCTCTCAATTCTCATTATACCAGTGATTGGTCCAACCTATTATTTTTAGGTCGGATTCTTTCCGCCGCACCAGTCATCCAATCCTTGCAGGTTTGACAACGTTCAGGCAGTTCATCAAATCGATGCTGTAAATGCTTTTCTCGATAAACACCAAGCTTTCTCCATAGTTCAATCAATGGTTCATCCCAGGCATTTCCAAAGCCTTCCTCACCCTCTGTGTCGCCTGGACAGCGGGGTACACGCCCATCCCAAAAAACATGCATCATAGTGATCGCCCAGGGACATGGAATACGCTCATCTAAGGGAACACCAAAAGAAGTCTCAAAAGTTCCCCCCCAACTCAACATGCGGCGAGCCTTCACTGTCACCCCGCGTTCCAACCAGAATTCTAAAAATTCCTCAAATTCATGAACGTTCTCCTCCATTTCGATAAATTGAACCTGGACCTCCGGAGCGGTGGAGCGATCGCTACGTACAGCCAAGAATTTCTCAATATTTGAATACAGCTCATCTCGATTGCCGCCGATGCGAATCCGTTCATAAACTTCTTTTGAAAATCCATCTATCCCAAAAACTATCAGATCGACGCCCGAGTCCAAAATGGGTTCAGCGAAATCAGGCGTTAGTAAAATTCCATTCGTGTTGATATTCAATGATCGTAAACCAACAGTTTTCCCATAATCAATCATACGAATTAGTAAATCAGGCTCAAGCAGTGGTTCACCACAGAAGGAAAACCAGCATTGTGTTTCGAGAGAAATTTCAGCTATCTGATCTGCACATTTCTTCCATAACTCAAACGGCATTCGACCTTTTGGCCGTCTCATCTGTGGATGATGGCACATCGAACACTCAAGATTACAGTCAGCACATATCTCTACCGCAAATCTTGTTGGAAAAGCTAACTCTCGAAGGGTTTTAGCGATGGTTTGAATTTCTGTATTTGTAATTTGATTGTCCACATATACTCCAATAAGCCATTGGTTATAAACAACTTTACCTCTTAACCTGAAAGTTGCTCCTTTCTTAATAGCAAATGTTCCAAATTCTGTTCTCTGGCTTTCTCCAATAGCTTTTCCTCCAATCTCTCCGTCAAAATTCCTAAAGTCGATGCCTGGAAAAGGATTTGCAAAGGAAATTCCACGTTGTATTGCTGACGTATCCTGACTGCTATCTGAACTGCGGAAAGAGAGTTGCCGCCTAAATCAAAAAAATTGTCGTTTAAGCAAATATTATTAATACCAAGAACATCAGTCCACATTTTAGCCAGAGATATTTCTGATAAAGAGCGGGGAACTGTGAAACTCCTTTGCACTTCTGGCTGTTCTATCTTTGGAGCGGGAAGAGCGTTACGGTTAATCTTTCCATTGGGGGTCAACGGCAGTGATTTAACTACTTTAAAGGACGATGGAACCATATATTTTGGTAATCTATTAAGCAAAAACCTTCGTATAGTTTCAACTTTAAGCTGCGTTTCTTGATTAGCTTCTATAAATGCAACTAACCGTTTATCATCGGGGATATCATTATACACCATAACCAAAGCCTTACACACACCGGCGTACTGTTCCAATACAAATTCAATCTCACCCAATTCTATACGATGACCACGAATCTTAACCTGGTGGTCTAATCGGCCGATATATTCGAGTGACCCATCCGGAAGGTATCGTGCTAAATCGCCAGTTCGATAGATTCGACCATGGTCGTTTGCCTTGAATGGATTAGGTATAAATTTTTCTGCCGTCAGCTCAGGTCTGTTGTAATAACCTCGCGCCACACTATCACCACCTATACAAAGTTCCCCAGGAAAGCCAATAGGAACGAGTTGATGATTGGAGTCCAAAATATAAATCTCGGTATTGGCTATAGGGCGCCCAATAGGCACTGTTTCATTAACTCCGTTTACTAAATGTGTAGTCGACCAGATCGTGGTCTCCGTTGGTCCATACATATTGATCACCAAACCATCAATCATTTTTGTTAAATGTTTGGCAAGCGGCAATGGAAAGGACTCTCCTCCTACCATAAAATACAGCAACCTTTTCAATGCTTTAGATGTCAGCTCATCCATAGTCAACATCCGGGCCATTGATGGAGTACACTGCATGTGTGTCACTTTGTGATTTTCAATTAAAGTGGGTATCGAATAATCATTCGTTTTACTATTCTTTTTTATACAAATATCAGCAATAGTTATAACAGTATTGGCACAAGCAATAGCCTGAATTGTGGATTTAATGTCAGAGATTTTTAATTTTTCTTCAGCATACAAAACAATTTTAAATCCGTGTGTTAAAGTCCACAGCAATTCCAATACAGAAATGTCAAAGGAAAGACTTGTTACAGCAAGCCAAACTCCAGGTGGCTCATACTGAATTTGTTTGTCCATCCCAGTAAAAAAGTTCAAAACATTTTGGTGCTGCACCATGACACCTTTTGGCTTTCCCGTTGAGCCTGATGTATATATCACATAAGACAAATTTTTTGATTTCACAGAGCTTTTAATATTTTTCAAGTTATCATTTGTTATATCCTCGTCATCTGATTCCAAACCCACAACTTTAGCATTTTTGGGTAAGAACAGATTCCGCAAATTATCATCTGTAATAACTACCCTACAACCAGCATCTTCTAACATGAAGGTTAATCGTTCTTTTGGAAAATTTGGATCAAGCGGCACATAAGCTCCGCCGGCTTTAAGAATGCCCAGGATAGCAACCAGCATCTCTGGGGAACGATGCATGTAAACACCGACTAAACTTTCCGGCCCAATTTCTAATTTCTGCAATTCACGCGCTAACTGATTTGCCCAGTAATTTAGTTGGGCATAGGTTAGTTCTTTACCATTATAAAAAACAGCAATGGCATTGGGTGTCTTTTTTGCCTGTGCCTCAATAAGCTCATGAATACATTTATCTTTTGAATAAATCAGCTTTGTGTTATTCCATTCATAAAGTAACTTGTGTCGTTCAGCCGCCGAGAGAAGAGGAATTGATGTAAGCGGTTGTTCTTTTCTATTGAAAATTGATCCGACAAAATTTAAGAAATAACTTTGTATTCGTTTAATATCATCAAGCGCTATAACTTCCGGATTGAAAATCCAGTAACATTCATCAAAATTCTCTATCATTACAAAAGTCAGGATACTTCTTTTTTGCAGTTTTATATTCGTTAATCTTTCAGCCTTTCCAACCAGGATTGGGTAGTGAGGCTGCCCCCCTCGTTTAACTAAATCACCGAGTTGAGGATGTCGAACAATGAGATCCCGAATATAAGTTCGATTTTTTCTGACTACTTTTAGCTGGTTTAAAACTACTGCAAAAGCAGTCTGAAATCTCGAATCATCTTCAATTTGAATTCTGAGCGGTAGATAAGTTGCAAATAAATTTTCAAAACAAAATAATTCTTCATTGAGAAATACATGGCTATAACCAAGATGAAACGTATTTTTATCGAGAAGCCTGCCAATAAACAAACAAAATATTGCAATTATTAAATCATCGACATTTTCATCCAATGATGTTGATGTTTTAAAATCTTGAACTTTATCCCTTTCAATTTGTAGAGGATGAGTTATATACTGCTCGGGATTTAACTTAGATTTTTGGGCTTTCGCATAAGGAACCTGCGCAAATTCTATGTCCCGAAGTTGCTTTTTCCAAAAAACTTCATTTTTGCATATTTCATTGTTTAAGGAAGAAAGTCGTTTTTCATCATCCGCCTTCAAGACAGAAAAAGCATCTCCCACTTTTAAATTAAATTTTCTAATTAATTCAGCCAGGGTTACGTCTTGTCCATCTATTGTTGTCACTATATATATGGCTATATCGTGACTTTTAGTCGAGATATAAATACTTCTGTCATTAAGACTCGTAATCGTTCCAGGTTTGGTTGTTGATATTCTATCAAGAATTTCCAGGTTTTTAACTATAAAAAATTCGTTTCTTAAAATTATCTTTGGTAAACCAAACGGATTAGCATAATTACCAAAATCTAATGCTCTACACTTTGCATAGATTTGCTCTGCAGTACAATCCCAGTCAATAGTGCAGGCATTCGCTGGTCTTTGCGTTTTGGAAAAATAAGTCCGTTCATTGATGTTCTGCTTTTGAAATTGAATTTTACCTTCAGCTAATTCGTGGATAAGCTCAGTAAATCCGTCTATTGCAGCCTCAAAACATTTTGCATTTAAGGAAACTACGTTTTCATCCTTTGCGATTTCAAAGGTGACTTTTTTTACAATATCCCCTTTGTCAACTTCAGCGCTCATAAGGTGCCAGGTGATACCATATTGCGTTTCCTGATTCATAATGGCCCAGCTTGGGGCATTGAGACCAGCGTATTTTGGTAGAGGACCATCATGAAAGTTAATGGCAAACTTACGAGGAAGATTTAGAATTTCATTCCCTAAAATTTTTAAGTTAACGATGCTAAACAGGTAATCAAATGGCTTTTGTTGCAACTCATGAAAAAGATCTGCTTCAGGTTGGATTAATTTAATGTTTTTATCCCTTACCCAATTTGAAATAACGGAATTCTCAGAAACAATCCCATATATCTCATGTCCGCCTTCTAAAAGAAGTTCCGAACATCTGATAAGAAGGGAATCTTCTCCGATGATAAAACATGTGAAAGCTTTCTTGTTCATAAGACAGCTATAACCATTTATAAAATAAGAATTTTAATCCAGTACCAGCGACTGCAACTGCTCCTTTATATCCTGGCATTGGAATAATATCTTTCATTGTCCAATTTAGTTGAGTACACCGCTCCCTGATTCTTGTTAATTCCGGTTCTTCACCTGGAGTCAGGGATACATCAAAAGCGTCGAGTTGATAAAACAATCCCTGGCCAATTGCTTTGACGAAGGCTTCTTTCCGAGTCCAACAGTTAAAAAAAACTGCATTCTTTTTGTCGCTTGATAAAGAAAAAAAATCTGCCTTTTCTCGTTTGGAAAAGAAAGAATCAACGATTTGTTCCATATCATTCAGAGGGCGTTTTTTTTCGATGTCCACTCCTATTTCCTGAATGCGTGAAAAAGCATAAATCGCTAGTCCGTCAGAGTGAGACAAATTAAAATGAATCCTCTGCATGTTTGCATTATCAGGAAGCGCTGGCTTTCCTTCATCGTTGTAACAAAACCGTATTCGATCTGGTCTCATATGCAGGTAATTACCTAAAATGCTTCTGAGTATTCCACGACGGACGATGAAACGTTTCTTGTCTTTATCAAAATTGTATCTGGCTACTCTATTGTGTTCATCCAACGAAAGGGTTTTTGATAGTTCTTTGTGCAGGGACAACGACTGATCCAGAAAAGCCAACCAGACATGGATTTCTGCGGTTCTTAAAATAAAATCTGAGGGCTGATGATAAAAAGCATTACTTAGCGATTTCATTGAACTCATGAGAATACATTCTAATATTTAAGGTGTCTTTTGTGTTGTATAGCTATTAGCAACATATTTAATCTTACTTGTTCTGGTGGAATTTCCATTTATACAATCAATTTAACATATAATTTAGAGGTAATTGTAAAATCCGCTTCCACATTATTCTTTTGTATGAAACCAAACCTCTGTTAGAAAAGGAATTTTTCTTGTATGCCGCAATAGAAATCCCATTGTCACTACGGATATGGCAATAAAGCCGCTTGAAGCCTTTCTTTTGAAGATCCATCTTTACTGCGGTTATAAGATAATGAAATAACTTTTTACCTCTGTAATCCTCATGTATATAAGTATCTATCACAAAGGCGTCCTTTTGAGGGAAATACATAATCCTATCAAAATCAAGTATATAAACCCGGCCTCTACCAATCTTAATATAACCAATAATGGTATTTTTCGATATAAGTGTATAGATAAGATGACCTTCATTTCGCATATTATCAATTTCACGCTGATCAGCGATACCAGGTACGTCAAGATCAATCATCCATGAAATTGTTTTCTCAAAAAGATTATTTACTACTTTGATTTTTTCATCCTTAGAAATTAAGTTTTTAGTAGGCATTGTCAGGTCATAAGTATACCAATTGGCCTTGTACTCAAAATAAATCTTCCTGACTAATGCTCTTATTAATTCGCAGAAGCCTCTTTCTCGAAATATTTTTAAGCCCGAACGAAATTTTGTGAAGGTAATTATTTTCCTGCTCCTTTAAATTCGCACTCTACCCATAAATGCGTTGAATTCATCTCTAATATCATGAAAAAGAGTTGGATTTCTTTGTACACCTAAGACACAGTAGCTGCAAAAATGGAATCGACCTTCTTTAAAGGCTTTAATAAATTTTCTGTGTTTTGCATTATTCCAGATTTCCATGAGGTGTTGTTCTTGGATATTACCCATTTTCCATCCATCATAAAAAGGACACCCTAAGATATTACCGTAAGGATCAACTGTAACCTTATATCGCATTATGTAACATCTTTTGTTGTCAAAACGACCTTTGACCATATTCTCGACCGTTAATTTATCAATATTCTCTGTATAGAGGTTAATCCTCATATTTTCTGCCTGTCTTTTCAGTACCTCTACTTTTTGCTTGATAAGGTATGCCTCTTCCTCATTTACCAGGCAGCTTCCGTTTTCCTGTCGAATAAAATATGGCGTTGGTTTAATGCCCTCTATATTAGTGTTATCTAAAGAATTCTGCCAAAATTCACCTGCATATTCAAGGTGAACAGCATCCATGCCTTTTTTTTCAGCTAAGGGAAGGATTTTTTCAAAAAAATGTATATTATATTTCGAAATAGTGCAATTAGCATGAAGTTTAGGGAAAGAGTTTTTTCCTCGTACCTGCAAAAGCTGATCAATTCCGCTTACTACCCTGTCAAAAGTGCCTCCGCCCCCGCGAATTCCATCATGCACTTCATTGGTACCATCAATAGATATCCAAATATCATCCATGCCTGCTTGAACCAATCCTTCAGCGGTCTCCGCATCCATGAGGTTAAAATTCGAAGTAATATCACAGTGAAGTCCTGAATGTCTTTTAAGGTGCTTTGTGAGTGGCACCAATATATCCTTACGAAGCAAGGCATCTCCTCCAAAGATCTCGATCCAGCGGACACCCATTTCAAAACACATATCCACTGCTTTCTTCCATCCATCCAGTCCCATCTCCTTTTCTTTGCCATTTCTTTGCCACATTGTACAAGTTTTACAATGGGAAGTACATCGATAGGTCAAAAAGAACAGTGCATCAACCGGGTTGACATTTAAATAATTCCATTCACGCATACTCCAGTATTTTATCTTCCTGGCAATCAGTCTGCAAAAATTATTAAAACCAGTCAATCGTATCTTCGAAAAAGTCTTCAGAATCAAAGTATTGACCTTATTATATTCAAATATATTTAGAGCGATTTTATGTTGACGGGATAATAGCTGGTTCAATTTTCAGCCTATTTTAGGCGGATATCACGCTAAAGTGTGAACACTCAATGCCAACCTCTTCTGAAAGAAAATCATTCTAATTTCTAAAACAGTAATCTTTAACTCTACGTAACAGTGTATATCTACTAAGCCTGGCTCGCAATGGGAATTCAATAAAATGGCTAAGAGTCCCAATTAGATTGCGTTTATAAATATAGAGTCGCATATATTTCTCAGTTTTATTCGACCATCGTGTTTTATATAAATCTTTATAACCCAGAAGATCATATTTTTCTGCAAAACCTTTGGATACCTCTTTAACCACGTACGCATCTAAAACAGAGCCTGGTGATAATTCAGAGTATTCTTGATCATATTCTGCTTTTAGAGCATATTCGACAGACCCTGCTGTAAGATGGTATTCATAAGCAATGGGCTTACTATCTAAATATAGAACCCATATTGAAAGCCAGCCAGCATTCGAAGCATATTCAGCCAGCCCTTTATAAAATATTTTTGTATCTTCCTTTGAAAACAGGCCAGTGCTATTTTTTCCCTGCCAACTCTTTGAAGAAATCTTTTCTATGCAATTAAAAGCATTCGGAAGTTCCTCATAAGCTGTATATTTAACAACTTGAAGTTCACCAGCCCTTTTCAGCCTGTTCATTTTATTGTTAATATTATTATTGAATCTCTTTGATAGACCTGCCTTGAGATCGTCCCACCTCTTTTTCAAATCGATTATCACTGACTCACGGATAAACTTTTTGTCATGAATAAATTTATACCCATTATTTTCGAGAAAACTTAATATTACTTGAACTGATTCAGATTCTGCATAGAAATCTTCAAAATAAATCATTAGAAAGTTTTCTCTGACTAATTCAGCCATCACTCTTTCAACATACCTGGACACGTCCTGTTTATCGGAGATTATATCAATTTTGTTTGAATGGTCATTCACTGCAAATTGTATTATACTACCAGGAATCCCATTCACTGCTCCATAATATTTTATAAATGGAATAATTGCACAAATTCTTTTAGCATTCTTCAATAGATATATATGGATTAAATTTGTTTTGCCAAACGCCCTAAACCAAAGATCAAACCATTCAAAACATATAAATGGATAGATGGATGGATCATTACTGGCAAGCCTATTCCAGTCCTCTCTTAGATTCTTTAAACTATTATAGTCTTTGACAATATCAATTTGATATTCGCCCATTTAGTTTGGTAGTTAAAAGTGCTATTAAATATATCCCAATCCTTGTAATCTCTGTTTTACTAATTCATCCATTTCGCATTCGGTCATCTCATTTAAAGAGAGGGATTGATTAAATGCTTGTAAAAGAGTATCCCTTAAATCGTCACAACGTTCTTGTTCTGAATTAGCAAGATTGTTTGATTCTTTATGATCTTCATTTAGATTATAAAGTTCTTCTTGGCCATCTTCACAATAGATGTACTTAAAGTGTTCTTGTTTAATCATTTTGAATTTTTTCGTGAATAATCTTTTTACATAGTCAAATGTGTCTGCATGTCCTACCCGGTTTTTAACATATTCAGGTATTCTCCCCTCCCATTCAGCAAAAATCGGACGCATTTTATCGATTTTAATTTTACCGTTTCGTGGTAGTAAACTAATACCTGGTAGGCCAGAAAAAGAGTTATCTTCATTATGCACTACTTCCAAAATTGTTGGCAAGATATCGACATGTTGCACTGGTAGTTCACTAATTTGTGAGGGTTGAAAAAACTTAGAATATCTAATGACCATTGGAATGCGTACTATCGGCTCATAAAGACTTGATGCATGTGAGTATAAACCGTGTTCGCCAAAATGTTCTCCATGATCAGCAGTAATAATCACCAATGTATCATTCAATAATTGCATTTTTCTGAAAGTTTCAATCAACTCGCCTACTATTGTATCAACATAGGCAATCTCGCCATCGTATAGTGAAACAAGATATTCATTCTCAGCCTGATTTAATTTAATATTATCAGTAAAGCAAACGAGAGGATTGTGTGCCACTTCTCGGAGTTTTTCCAAATCTATATTTTGAGTTGAACCTGATTTTATGAATTTCTTCTTATATAGTCGTGGGGCCATAATTGGATTGTGCGGTTCGATATAATGTACAAACATATAAAACGGAGTAGCACAACTGTTGCGAGATTTAAACCAGGATTTTACTAAGGTGTTAGTTTTTTTTGCGCCTTTGTCGTCGATTCCTAGTAGTTCAAGCCATTTTCGAAAAAAATAATTAGAACCTCTCACTACCATGTTTTTTGAGGTAATTCCCTTCCATACTTCAAAAAATTCCTGATGCCCTCTATCAAGTCCCACATATTCACCTACCTGTGGATTGTTCACAAATCCTACTGTTTGATAATCACATTTTGAAAGCACTTCAGCTATGGTTGGAAAATCTTTGTTGAGCTTATTCTTATCAACAACACCGTGCTGGGAAGGATAAAGTCCGGTGAGCATGGAAGCATGAGCTGGCGGCGTCCAGACTGCTGTTGAATACGCATTTGTAAATCTAACTCCTTCTGATGCGATTCGGTCAATATTAGGTGTCGTTTGGCGATGATAGCCATAACACGATAAATGGTCTGCACGCAAGGTATCAATAGATATTAGTAAAATGTTGGGATATTTCAATTCAGTTCTTGCCACTTAATATAACTCATTAATTTGGATAAAACCATCTAAGTACCTGATAGGCTTCTGCAGCCATACAGCCTACTTCCATCCCTCTTTGCTTCGCTTTAAGTTGAATACCTTCAATACTACGCGGATGTGGAAAAGCTCTGAGTTCATTTTCATAACATTTCATTGCCATGATTTTATTATCAAGGCAGTTCGTAATATCAACATACATATGCGGTTGGAAAACGGTTTCTCCCCATTCAGATGAACTTGGTGTTTCACATGCAATAATATTGATTTTATTACTGACAGGACGGCCCACTATCATTGCACTTTTATAAACCATAAGGTGATCCTGATTAAGATCTGTAGGGGGGTGTGTAATTATTAAATCGGGATTTAAATTTAGCTTATCAAACTTTTTATTAAAATCGAGTAGAGGATAATTATCGAATTGCTGGTCATTGAAATAAAAGAAATGTATCTTTTTTATTCCCAATATCTTAGCTGCTTCAAACACATGACCGTTATTGTCGTCTAACTTTGATCTTTGAACCACACAATCACTAGCAATTACTATCGTCACATCATGTTTTTGTGACACCAATTTTGTCAGCAATCCTCCACACCCCAAAACTTCGTCATCAGCATGTGCAAGGTAAGCCACAACATTCATTTTATTTTACCTCATTATTACTAACTTTAACTTGTTCATGAATGGTATTCGATAATTTATTATTAAAAAATATGGACAAAGTAGTTCTTCCAATAATTTTTATATCAAGCAAAAATGAAGGATATTTTGCAACATATTCCAGGTTCAACTTTAAAAAATCTTGCAGTATAACAGAAATATAGTAATCTTGTGGTTTTTTTACAGTGGAAAGTATTTTTTGCTCGTTATAATACATGCCAGACATTGGTATATCTGTAATTCCAGGTCGAACAGATAATACCTTTCTTTGTTCTTTTGAATAATATCTCACATATTCAGGAAGTTCAGGCCGAGGTCCTACCAAACTCATTTCTCCAATTAACACATTAATAAAGTTAGGCAATTCATCAATTTTCCATTTGCGCAAAAACTCACCAACTCGAGTCAACCGAAAATCTTTTTCAAGAGTTAGGCCTCCGCCAATTTGATCAGCATCTTTTACCATAGAGCGAAATTTATACAAATAAAATTCGCGCCTATTTCGACCGACACGAAGACTTTTATAGAACACTGGCCCTCTCGATTCGATCTTTACAGCAATTGCTATTAATAAAAATAAGGGGGCCAAGATGACAATTACAATAGTTGAAATTATAATATCAAATATTCTCTTAGCTATCATTATATATTATGGTTAATAACATATTAAACACTCTTTATTTTATCTAATCTTTCTTCCATTCTTTTTAAATTGTCTAAATGCTTTTCTTGTGGGAAAAGAAAAATAATGTCCATCATTCTTTATATTAGGTTTCCTAACCACTGTATTTTCTTCTATTTGAGTTAAAGCTTCAAGTGTCAAGTCTGCGCCGATACTTTTTGATCGGTATATTAAGCTGTGCATTGTATCTGATTCTTCAATATCAAACTCCCTCTGCAAAATAATGTCTCCATCATCAATTCCTTGATTAATATAATGTACTGTCACTCCAGCTTTTTTCTCATTACTTGCTAACATCCAAAAACTTGGCAGCACACCTCTATATTTAGGTAACATGCTTCCATGAACATTAATGCACCCTAATGACGGTATGTTAGTTAATTGCTCTTTTAATTTTTGAGGTGGAGAAATTGTTACAATAATGTCTGGGGCTAAGTTTTCTGCTATATGAATAAAATGAGGACTATTCAAATCTCCAACATGAAATACAGGACATGAATAATTTTTTGCTACTCTTTTTACAGAATAACACCTATTTAGCTTCACAACATAGGAAATAAAATCTAATAATTTATAAAAAACATAAATTATAGCTTCCCGAACAAAATTAATCACTCCAAATGTATTGATTGTTTTATATGCCTGTGAGAATATTGTCTGATTTTTATAGACGGGTTTAACTATTGCTAATCCAATGATATTTCTTCCTCGAAAAGAAAATATTTTCTGAAAAAAAATTGGTAAATGAAACGGCTCATCCGTAGTTATAAATAGGATTCTCATGCAAAATGTATAATTTAACAGTGATATTTTTTGTAATAAATATCTTTAACCAAATCAAAAAGTTTGTGTGAAAACAATATTAAATGAAAGAGGTTTTAGATGAGGGGAGCGCTTACACCGCTACTTACATACTGAGGTTTAGTAATTCTTTTTTCTAACACATTAATTTCATTTAGCAGTCTTCGTAACTCGTGTTCTTTGTAATACCATTCAAAATAGCGTTGTATACCTTCCTTTACAGGTGTTTCAATCTCAAATCCTAACTTACTTTTGGCCTTCTCTATATTAGGCTTTCTGCGCATTATTTCTCTTTTTTCGACCCGTACTCCTTCTCCAAAAGCCCTATATTCAGGAACCATATTTTTCCCATGAAAATGTATTATCATTTCAGCCAATTCAGAAACTGTTGTCTCCCGGTCGTTACCTATATTATAAATATCATATTTTTCCTCAGAAAGCGAGGAACCCAATATAACTCCATTAATTGCATCTGAAATAAACGTGTAACAACGGGATTGCTCACCACTGCCGTAGATAATAGGAGGTAAATTTTGGCTTACCCTTGAGATGAAATTAGATAGCACAAATTTTTCTACTTGTCTGGGTCCATAAGCATTAAAGAATCGAAATATGACTACTTTTGTATTTGATTTTTCTGCTAGTGTTTTACAATAAGCTTCACTTGCAAGCTTGCTAATTCCATAAATTGAAATTGGTGCGGTGGCATCCTCTTCAGAAATAGGCACCCTTTGCGGATTGCCATATATTTCTGACGATGAGGAAAATATAAATTTCTCAATATTATTGTCCATTGCAGCCTGAATGGCATTCTTTGTACCGATTAAGTTGACTTCCAAAACTTCATCAGGAATTCCAATAATCTTTTCAACACCTAATATGGCAGCAAAGTGAAAAACTAAATCTATGTTTTTCATGCACCTTGAAAGTCGATCATAATCTTTAATATCGCCATGAACATAATCGATATCGCCATTAAAACGCTTCGCAAGATCATATATTTTTACCGATGCACCAAATTCCTTTAACCGGTCTACAAGATGTGAACCAATAAAACCGCTACCCCCTGTAACCAGGATTCTTTTATTTTTTAAATACTTTTGTGCTTTTAGCAGATTTTCGTTAAGTTTCATGATGTCCCTCTCTAATTGTTAAAATTACATTTATTTAATATGGTGAATTACTTTCTTCAATGCTTTTGAAATGTCCTCTAAATCATCAGAAGTTATGAATGGATAAAAAGGCAGTGTAATTAACGAATCACATACTTGTTCTGTTACGGGAAGTGCTCCCCTACAGAAACCATATTTCTCTCGAAAATATGAATGAAGATGAATGGGAAGGTAATAAACACCCGCTTCGATTCCTTCTAGATATAACGCTTTAATTATTTGATCTCTCATGCTTATCAGCTTATTTCCCACTAATCTGATGGAATATAGATGATAAACATGTTCTTTGGTCTTTACCGGTGTTTGAATTTCCTCAATTTCTTCTAGAAGTTTCGTTAGATAAGCTGCTTTTTCTTTTCTTAAGTTATTAACACTATTAAGCTTTTTTAGCTGTTCTATTGCAAGCGCTATATTAAGATTGCTTAAATGGTAGTTGTATCCTAAACATTTCACATCGTAAAAACCTGAAGCTTTGGGTGACTTCTCTAAAGGGCTGATCCCATGTGCTCTAATAAGTTTAATTTGATTTGCCCAATCTTTATTATTGGTTGTCACAATTCCGCCTTCACCTGCTGTCATATTTTTGGTTGCAAATAAACTGAAAGCGGTTAGATCACTGTAATTCCCTACCATAGAACCATCATAGCTTGCACCGATTGCATGGGCAGCGTCTTCAATCAAATATAATCCGTACCTTAGACAAATTTCTTTAAGCTTATTTAATTCAGCAGGCAGTCCAGCAAAGTCAACAGCAATAATGGCGCGTGTTTTTTCAGTGATTTTTTTCTGAACATCATCAATACATATATTAAATGTATAGGGATTTATTTCTACAAAAACAGGTTTTAGATCACAATACTCCACAGCAAAGGCAGTGGCCACAAATGAAAGTGATGGGATTATTATTTCGTGATCTGATTTTAAATTGAGTGCCTTTAATGTCAGGTGTAATGCTGCTGTTCCTGAATTTAAAATTATAGCAAATTTGGATCCTGTAAACTCACAAAAATGTGATTCAAATTTTTCTCGGAGATGCCCTCTTGAAATTTGACCACTTTGCAAGACCTTGAGTACGGCTGAAATTTCATTTTCATCTATTTTTAATTGATAAATTGGCAATATTTCTTTTCGTACAGGATTATCTTTATCAATGATCATTTTCTGCTTTTTCATAATACTTATACCCATAATAATCATAATCATAGTAATAAGGCAGAATATTATTTAGATTGTTCAAAATTATTCCGCTGATTTCAACTTTTACATCTTTGAACATGTCAATTGCACGTTGAACTACGTGCTTGGATGTACTACCAGCTTTGATTACGAGAATAACCGTATCCACAACTTTTCCTAAAAGAAGTGGATCGCTAACCGGTATAGTAGGAGGAGCATCAACAATAACAAAATCAAAGAAACTCCGAACCTCTACAAAAAACCTTTTTAGCTTATCTGAATTTAATAGGTGAATGGGTGTTCCTTCACCGATTCTGCCACTCGTCAAAATAAATAAATTTGGCACCAAAGTCTTCTTTAGACAATCTTTTAAAGGCTTTCTATAGCTAAGAATATCCACTACGCCATTACTTCTTCTTACTCCAAAATGTCGATCCAAGCTGGGCCGTCTAAGATCGAAATCGATTAATAAAGTGGGATTTTTTCGATTTCTAGAAGAAGAGTGGGCGATATATGACGCCAGAGTACTTTTACCCTCTCCTAATACCGCACTTGTTATTAATGTAATTTGTTTTGTACTCCCATTACACAGGCTGTCTAATTTGGCAACTAACCGTTCAATTTCTGCATTTCCTGGATTGTCTTCATAGTAATCCTGCTTGTGAATCCAATTTTCTACACTCTCAGATTTTATTTGGTTTGTTCGCATCTCATTATGATTCATTTTATTCGGTCAACATTATTGTTTAAGATATAAGACTATTAATATTGAAATAATCAGTATAATCCCTGACACTATAGCATATACCAGCCATTTTTTTTGATTGATGGAAACATGTTCTCTATTAAAAAAAGGCAACACACCTAATACAGGAATTCCAAAAACTTCTTCAGCCTCTTGCACAGTTCTTACTGATTTATCAAGATACTCTCTTAAATACACAGCCCCGGCACCCAAGCCAGTTCCCATCATTATTGTTATTAATAAGATCATTCTATATCCTGCATTTATAGGTTCTAAAGGTTTGAGCGGCGGCTCAATTATCTTAAATCGACTTGAGGCGTCTGCTCGTTGCATGGACTCTTCAATTTGTGCGCCCTGATTCTGTTCTAAAAACATATTATAAATTTTACGGTTAATTGCCACCTCCTCCTCTAATTTTTTCAGAGTTAATTCTCTCGATGGATTCTGGATTACTTTCCTTCTGAATTTATCTAAAGCCTTGGTCAATTCTCGATTTTTTCTGTTCAAAATATCCAAATCGAAAAGTGTAATTGACTTGTCTAAGTACAATCCCAAAGTCTGTGAAGGAGTGTTTGAATACATCAAACCATACAATATCTGAATTTCAGTTTTAATTCTGTCTCTAAGCTCATTGATATCACGATTTATATTTATTACCTCTGCACTTTTCCAGGAATATCTTTCCATAAGAACAGCCATTTGATCAATCTTTTCATTAATATTGTCCTGGATTTTTTTGATGGTATCATTTTTGGGATAATCTTGTATATTATCACTTCCTTTAAGTTGATTTGACAAATGATTTAGATAATCTTTCTTTTCTCTTGTGGATATATCAATTGAAACAATTGCTTCTCGAATTCGATTCATGGACTCACTTGTTAATGACTGATTTTCTACTTCATTGGAAATTTGGCCTTTTTTATAAAGCTCAAGATTACGTTCAGCTTTCTCAAGTTTTTCTTTGAAGATTGTTATTTGTTCATCATTGAATTGTAAAGCGTTTTGTACGCTTCCCATTTCACTCCGTAAAGATTCATCTATAAAAATGTTAGTTAGGGTTTTTACCATTATATAAGACATTTCTGGAGTTTTTGCTCTTAACTTTATGTCAATTATATCAAATGAGTATTGTTTGATTGTGATTAATTCTCGAAGCAAATCAATTAGTAAAAACTCGACAATTTCGTCAAAGTTCTTGTCCTGCATCTTTTCATGCATTTTCCGAGCCTGTCCCTGTATTTTTTTATTGCGTTTTAACTCTAAGATATTAATTAATTGCAAAAGATATTCCGAACTCGTTATTTGCTTTTTCAGCGCATCAATTCTTGCACGCCCTATTACACCTGGGACGACACGTTGAAGATTGGAACCAAGAAGTCGGCTGGGTATGATTTGAACAGTACAAGATGATTCATACAGGGGTTGGGTTATAATTATTTTAACTATACCTAGTGGAATAATTAAAAAGAAGGGTAAAATGAAATACCATTTCCTTCTTTTAATGATTCTGATATAATCGTGCCATTCAAAATTGTTTTTAGGATCAAATATATTCATCGTAATAGTAATGCAGTAATTGTTGTAGTTATAGTAGTTGTAATTAAACCAGTAATAACAGCGCTTACAAGGGGCGAAATACCTCGTCTCCTTGGTATAAAAATGGTGTCTCCAGCACCAATAGGCATGGGAATCGGAATTGAGCTATTAATGTACCTTTCGATATTTACTTCTATAACGCTAGTCATTCCATGAGAAACCGAAACATGTTTGATTTTCTTTAAATTGGCATCGGCGGTTGGGCCGCCGGCCTTACTTATGACTTCTAATAAATTTAGATTGGATTCAAATTTATGTGCACCGGGAGCCCCGACTGCACCTAATATATATATTTCATCTTTTTTTACTAAAGGTGACGGCGCTGTTCCCGTTTCTGTTGTTCCCGGAACATGGATAGTATCTCCTGGAAGTATTTTAGGGAGCTCACTTAATTTTCCTCGTCTCAAAGCATTGGCTAAATCCGTGGTGATCATTTTACCATCCTCAGCGTTACGTACTATTACGACTTCGTCCAACAAAGCGGTTTCCAATGGTCCACCAGCCTCTAAGATTATATTCCACAAATTGGGAATTTCTTCAAAAGAATATTTGCCTGGTGTTGCAACTTGACCGGTTAGATAAACACGATTGTGCCCATAATCCAGCACCACTATACTAAGTTGAGTAACTAATTTGTTATATAAAGCCATTTGAGAAATTATTTTCCCACGCAGTTGGATAATGGTCAATCCTGCGGTAGTCAATCTACCAATTATTGGTATTTCTATTCCTCCATCTTTGCCAACGGTAACTTGTGTATTTAGTTCTGGATTTTCCCAAAAAGATATTTGAAGGCGGTCCTCTGTTTGAATTGGATAAGAGCTACTTTGAGCCAGAATCTCAAAATTAGTTAAGCCCAAAAGAGTGACCAATATTAACCAAAAATTAATTTGAACTGATTGATTTTTGTGGGCGATATTTTTTAACATTGATGCCATATTTATTGATCATTTCATAAAAAGTGGTACGATTTACTTTTAGCTCATCAGCGGCTTTAGCGACAATACCACTGTTTGCAAATAATGCTTCAGTTAAACTTTGTTTTTCAACTTCCGCAATTTTTTCTCGCAGTGTTTTATGAGTAGATTCTAACAATTGAATATTCAAATCTTCAGTATTAAGCATGTGAGATTTAGCCATAATGACTGCTCTTTTAATTTTGTTTTCCAATTCCCGCACATTACCTGGCCACGAATATTGACACAGCACTTTTTTTGCTTCTATAGTAAAGCCTCGAATCTTGCATCGAAATTCCGCTGCATATTTTTGCAAAAAATAATCCGCCAAAATTGAGATATCCTCTCCCCGATTTCTTAATGGGGGCAGCTCAATTTTTATCACACATAATCTATAATAGAGATCATCACGGAAAGTACCATCTTGTATTTCCTGTTCTAAAATTTTATTACTAGCGGCAATCATGCGCACATCGAGTCTGAATTGTTCACGAGAGCCAACACGTTCGACTACCCGTTCCTGAAGAAATCTTAATAGCTTAACCTGCAAATTGGGACTTAATTCACCAATTTCATCCAAAAAAATCGTGCCATGATCAGCGATTTCGAATTTACCTTTTCGTTGAATATGAGCTCCTGTAAATGCTCCTTTTTCATGGCCAAACAATTCGGCTTCCAATAAATTTTCGGGAATAGCTCCACAGTTTATTGCAACTAATGGATAATCTCTACGATTACTAAGATAATGGATTGCTCGAGCTACAAGTTCTTTTCCTGTGCCACTCTCGCCACAAATAATTACGTCAACATCTTTCGTTGCAACTCGGTTGATAACATCAAAAACACTCAACATTGCCGGACATTTGGCAATTATCTCATGAAAATGATGGTTCTCTGCAGCATCCAAAAATCTTAATTTATTACACGATTCTATATTACGGATCCAGAGCGCTCTACGTAATACTGTTTTTAATTCCTGAACATCAAATGGTTTAAAAAAATAATCATACGCTCCAGCTTCTATGGCCCTGAAAGCATACTCTCTCTCTTCTCTACCAGTAACAATAATAACAATTGATTCGGGATATTGATGTGATATAGTCTCAAGTAATTCTAATCCACCAATTGTATTGCTATTCGGTGATAGCATTAAATCTAAGATAATAACTTCTGGTGAATGTTCGATTACACATTTAATTGCTTCGTCAGAATCTGCAACCTCGAATATGTTATAGTCGTCTAACAGGCTCCATTTCATTTGATCGCGGATAGCCTTTTCATCATCAACAATCAAAATCGTTGCTTTTTTATTATTGTTATTTGAAACTTTATTAGTCATCATATTTATATCTACGCCGCTTTAGCTATTCGACGTAAGTACCGTTCATCCTTTGGAATACGCTTTAATATCCGTGCGTCGATATTTATTGACAATGATTTGTATATACCTTCTACAGATACTATAAAATGCTTTTTCCCCCGTTCCTCAGTCACAAATCCTTTAAGTCCAGTCAACGGTCCTGAAATTATTTCAACAGCATCACCTTTCGATAAGAATGGATAATCTTCTGTTGCATAGCCACATTCAAGAATTCTGCGGACCGCCTCTATCTGCGTTTCGGGAATTCGCGCTGGTTGACCGTTGAAACTAACCATTCTTACAACACCACGAGACTTCAGAGAGAGAAATCTTTCCTTAGCATTGGCATAAACAAAAACGTAAGATGGGAATAACGGCTCATTGATTTTTTTTCTACGATCACTCCATTCTCTAATGACCGTCCTTATTGGTAAATAAGCCTTGATCTGAAGTTGAGTTATCTGACTTTCAACTTTTTTTTCACTTCTGGGGCGTGTATAGATTGTATACCAGTTTCGTTCACTCATTGTTATAACTCAATTACATTATAATTTAAATCAAATTTAATTTTTACATTTAGTTAAATACTGTTTATCTTCAATAACTCCCGGCAAAGCTCCGCCCAATGAGTCCCATTCCATGGACTCACTCGGCGGTCTAAATGTTCTATTTTAAAAACACTTAATCTCTATCCGATAAAAAATCTTCAATCGCGAATGGTGTTCAGGTCGAATGTAAAATCAATCCATTATACCAACTATAAGAAATCTTAAGACATTGAAGTCTTATATTACGTATTGAAACTGATTAGTAAAAAAATACAGAGGGCAGATTTTTTTTCGAAGTAACAAAATAAAATCGTGTTTCCTCTTCTACCTTCAATTTCTAAATGTAAATCAAGTATGTTTTCAGTCTAATTGTGCCGAGTCCAGTTAATTATATATGTCCGTCTTTATTTCACAGGCAATTTTCCGCCCTCTTTTATTAAAATATGAATCTTCAATCGCAGGTAAAGAAATTGTAAAAATCGTACCCATTCCAAGCTTACTTTTTACGTGTATTTGTCCTCCTAAGCTACCGACTATTTCCTTACATTGGAATAAACCGATTCCCAGGCCTTCTTTTTTTGTGCTACAAAATGGATGAAAGATTTTATTAAGTAAAAAATCTTCTGCCATTCCGGTTCCAGTATCAGCAAAATGAAGTTCGACTCTTTTGTACGATGTGTCGTCCTTGCATGTGCCGTTATTAGAACCATCAAAGTACTGAGTTTTAACTGTAATGTCTCCTCCATTTGCCATGGCTTCAATAGCGTTTATACTCAGATTCCGTACCAATGTAATAAAATTATCTTTATCACCAAAAATTAATGGTACATCTGAAAATTCTTCTTTAATTTTGATATTTTCTGATTTCTGAGTTTTCAACTCTGTCAAAACATTATGAATCAGGTCATTTATTGATAATGGTGCATTAGTCTGCACAGGTTTATTTTTAGAGATAGAAATTTTTGATATAAGTTCCTTCATATCATGTACAGTTTTTTCTAATGTATCTATCATATTTTGCCGAAAATCCAGCCGGTGTGCATATTTGGGGGAATTCTCAACAAGCATTGACAATATTGATACATGATTTCTTAGATCATGAATTACAAAAGATGATATTTTGTGAACTGATTCCAGGGCTTTAACTTCAATTAGTTTTGAAGTTAGCTGTTGATTATGTATAGCTAATGCTGCTTGATCTACAAACAATGATATAAGCTCCAATTCTTCTTGCTTTAATTCTTCCATTTGCCCGAAACACAAAATACCCAGAAGTTCTTGTTCTACAACCAAGGGTAAAGTGCTTGAAAAGATCGATTGCAATGATTTATCAAAACATTCATCTAATTTAAGTGATCTGGCATTTTTTCTTGCCCCAGTTTTGACATTGAAAATTTCTAAATAATTTTCATTTAGTGTTATTTTTTGGGGAAAATTTGATTTCTTTTTTAAGGCTGCGACTAACTCATAAATCCTATCCTGAGTAGTATTGAGATACAATGCCCCCTCATTTATTCGAAACAAACTGGCAACATGATGAACCAAATTCTCACTAATAGAAGGAATTTCGAGATTATATGATATTTTTTTACTAAACTGCTGCCATTCTTCGCGAAAATCAAATTTCTTTTGATAAATATTTCGACGCCAGAAGGACTGAATCCTTATCTTGATTCTTGTAGAAAACAAGGTAATAAAAAAAATAATGAAGACTCCAATTGTAGAAAAGATAATTAATTGGTTGCCCCAATCACTGCCAGTATTCTTAAAAAAGTATCCGCTAACGCCTAATAATACAAAATATATACCAGTGCCGAGCAATATAAAAGATGAATAAACTACCCGAGAACTAAAGTAAATCCCTTCAAGTGTTTTTTGGAATTCGAAGAATCCATAGGTTACAAATACCATAGCAACTAAACCACATGCAATCCATACTATCCAAATTGGTAAGGTAGCCCCTAATATAATTTGTGTCCCAGCAGCAATTAAAAAAAGCAGGGTTGCTATATATGAAATCGCCACTCTTTTCACATTTTTCGTGGTTTTTTGGAAATTGGTTACAATTATGGGTTCAAGATTGACTGCTATATGGATAAGCGCAATTATAAAATAAAGGATCAACAGTTTCCCTAAAATAGTAAACTCAAACGTTATGCCGTTTTGTGAAAGTAAAAGATTTCTAACAATACCGCGGCCTGGCAACAATATTATGAAGAATAAGCTAATTATAGAATAAAGCCATGTAACTCCCTGCCCGCTACGCTGGAACTCAGCAATGTTTGTTCTTAAAAATGATTTACAAAATGCAATTCCAATAGGCGGAAAGATTGCAATAGCAAACAAAATGAGCCGACTCCACAATGCCACCATCTTTGTGCTATTGGTTATTTGTAATCCTATTATACCCGTCAGGCAAATTAATACAGATAATGCACCAATTGAAAGTAATCTATTTGACAGATTACGAGATTCTTTCAACATCACCGCACATGCAAATACCAATGTAATAATAGCAGTAACAGTAGGTATAAGGATCTCGATCATCCGTTCGCTCCCATTCGTTCTAATTCCTTAATTTTTATTCTGACTTGATTCGCTAAAGGATGTCCAGAAAATTTCTTTACAAAATCGGTATATATATTTAAAGCCTCTTTGAACTTACTATTCTTTTCATACAAATGCCCTAACAATAGATGAGAACTCATAGCAATCTGTGGTACAGTTTTGTAGTTCTTGTAAAGTTGTTCTGCGGAATTTATTGCCGATTCCCAATCTTCATTGAAAACATAACATATTGATAAGTATTCTTGAGCAATTGCAGCTAATTGGCTTTGCGGATATTTTGATATGAGTGCGTAATATCTTTGGGTTGCATCTGAATATGCAGTAGCAGCCATGTCTTCTTCACCTAAGGCTTTGAAATAGTTGGCAATATGAAGAGGTGCATATACACCTTCCGGGGTTAAAGGATAACTGTCTATTAACCATCGATATTCAACCAGAGCTCGATCCCATTGCTCTGCCTGTTCATAGGAATGAGCAATTGCATATTGTGCCTTCGCACCGACTTTACCTTCTCTTGGATAATTCTCGATAATCCAGCGCATTTTTTTTCTGGCTTCCACATTTCTATTTTGCTTAAAAAGAAGATTACCTAATCCCAAATGGGCCTTGGCCTGGACAGGAGATTTATCACTTCCGCTGACCACTTTACTATAGATTTCTTTGGCAGCAAAATAATCCATTTTGATCTCAGCATAAATGTCACCTGTAAACAAGAGGATTTCTAGCGCTTTTATGTGGTCAGGATAGTTAATAACTGTTTTATTCATAATGTCTAAACAGTTATCCCAACGATTCAGGTCTGCATAAGAATTTGCGAGTTGCATCATTGCCCAAAATGTCAATTCCGAATCTGTGTTTTCCTGCACAATTTTGTTATAAAAATTTTCCACATCATTATAAGTCTCGATTGATTTTCCGTTGCTACTGGATAATTGTTGAAGCCTGGCAATACTTAGTGGAAGAGCAATTAGCTGTGGATTAGACAACAAAACTTCATCAAACTCTTTTTCAGAAAGTGCTTTTTGATAGGCTTGAGCGGCCAAATTAAGGTCCAATAATTGCTGGTAGGTATTGGCTAAAGCTATATTTGCTTGAATCATATATTTACTATCATCTGGAAATATGCTTAAACCCCGTTGGTACCAGGAAATTGCGGACCTATGGTCACTTTGTAAAATTGCTAACTGTGCAAGAAGGAAGTAACTTTTTTTACATAGATCTGCAACGGTTGATATGTTCTTCTTTTTTTCATATCGATTTAAAAACGCTTTAAATTTACTATTAGCATCTTCATAATGTTCTGCACCAGCCAGAGTTGGATTTATCATTATTCGTTGAAAGCTTCTAATACAACGATCAAAAGATTTCTCAGCCTGGTATTGGTCAGTAATATACTTTTTTAGATCACACCCAAAGGTTGTTAATACTATCCCCGCAAGCAAAAACTGCAAGATTAGTCTGGTTTTCAATCTAATTGATTTAGTTATAAATTGGATCATAAATTTATACTCTACCTTAAGAATGTTTTGTAAGCGACACATAAAATTTAGTAACGACACCTACCATCCAACAATTGGTCAAAACAGACATAAAGATTCCTATGACCACCAAAGCTAAAACGACCTCAGGAAAAAACTTTGTTACAAGCAAGGTACTTTTGGATTTCAATAATTCTAATGGCAATAAAAGAAGGGCTGGAATGCCAATTAAAGCGTAAGAAATAAAAGGATGTCCAAAAAATATTATAAAGCTGCTCTTAATTGCACTGAATATTCCACGTTTATCGATAACAATCACTGCAGTAGTATAGGCAAACATAGCACCGACCAGAATTGCTAAAATCGGTATCAACCAGTTTGCTATTTTCATAACAGCTTGATTCTGCTGTTCAAATGAACTGAGTAGAATCGGAAGCCCACTAAGTACTCCAAGCAGCAAAAGCGTCTCTATTAACCAGACTATGAATAGTTGGAAATATTTTGAGCCAATCAAACGTAAACTCTTTTTGAAACTTAAAGGCTTATTTTGATAATGAGAAAAGAATATAACTGTGCCTGAGCCAATCACTAAGATTCCTAATAAACCACTCAAAATAATATTTATCCATTCAAATAATGTGTTCAAAATAACAAAGTTATTTGGGTAATGTAAGACTTGCTCACCTAAATATTTCTTAAATAGCGGTACAAGAAATGAAGAAAATGGTGGATAGGCAAAATAAGCAATTGACATCACAATTAGTAATTGAAATAACGCATAAACGAAAAAGGGGTAAAAGACTTTTAAATTTCGCATGGTTTTTATGCAGTGTTTGGCAGTTGCAGCAAATGAGACCTTATTATTCATTTTGATTTATCTCTTTTTTTTAAAAATTTCTTTACCGGGATTAATTAGGATTAGTGGTTCCCCTGACTTCATTACTACCTGAAAAAAGGCCAGAAGTATCAAAAACATAAACACGGTAATAATAACTTGAGTTTGGTATCAACGTTGTATCTGCATAACTTAGCGTAGCCTGATCCTGAATAATCGTAACTAATGGAGATTCGGTATTAACTCCATATGAACCAGAACGAAATATGCGATAATTAGCAAAGTCCGCATCGGTATTCATTGTCCAAAAAAGATTTAGAGAAGCTGAGTCAGAAATAACAGGTGAAACAGAAATTAAGTTCACAGATTGTGGAGCTTGTCTGATTGTAACAAATCCCGGAGCGATAAATTTATCTGAGTTCCCCACTTTATCTATGAAATGGCCTGTAATCAGAGCACCTTCAACTTCTATGGATGGAATAATATAGTCCAATTCATAAATTCCATCGTCTGGGACTAAATCACCATTTATCCCATTGTCATTTAATGTGATATGCGCTCTAACTGAACCTAATTCCACATAGGCAGTGCCACCTGGTTCTTCGGTAACAACGCTGAAATGAATAGTGTCGCTACGAGTTAAAACTCGCCCACCCGAATCTTCAGTAACATGCAAAATAACTGCCTGTGTGTCCAAAATAATACTATCCGAAAATGGTTGAATGGTTTCACTATCATTTACATTTCTGAACTTCACAAAAACGGTTTTGTTACCATCGTTTTCCGATACGGTCCAATTCCTCGCTTTCACATAGCTTTCCCATTGTGCGTTGGTAAACAGTGAATCATCATTACTAATTTTTATGAGGGAAGTAGTAAAGGGAGCTGTAAATGACAACGTAACAGTTCGGATGGTAGTAAATTCTTGCCCAAAATTAATCGATACGCCATAAACAGCGGGTACGGCAGAAATTATAGTTGATTTGCTACCTTCCAATCCGTTAGCACCAACCGCAGATATTTGATATCGAAATTCATGATTATTTTGTAAATTGCTGTCAGTATATTTTAAAACATTAGTGGTATCCAAATTTCTAAATTCCGCTCCTGACGAATCTTGACGATAAATTTTATAACTGTTTATTTCATTTTCATTAGGATGCAGCCAGGTTAATACAACCATACCGTCTCCTACCATAGCTATAACATTTGTTGGCACCGCAGGAAAATCACTTATTTCAGTTGTTGTTGGATTATTGGGTTTGTCACTACACGCAACAATTATCCCAATAGATGTGATAATTGCTCCTGACAAGACTTTTGTTAAAAGAATGTTTAAAGTTCTATATTCCATGATAGCATCAAACTTTTTTTATCCAAATTTTGAATCAGTGGTTGTGATTTAAATCCAATCTGCGAGCCTTTGATTGAAAAGAAAATAATTGAGTCAAGTACATTATAGATCCAAAAACTGGCTGTTAAAATTATCATGGTATTGCGAAAGTTATAAGCTTTTTCCGCATCCTTCTCTTTATTTTGAACTTCTTGAAAAGCAAACATAGATGAATTATTGTCAAAATCGTACAGAGCTCTATCTAATTCATCCTGAGCATCCTTGTAATCATTATTTGCCAGGAGTGTCTTGAGTCCTAATGCTAATTGAGCAGTGCTAATAATAATACCTCGAAATTTGTTATCACCATAGATTTGCCCCCACCCCGGAAATAACATGGAACGAAGCGCAGCCTTTGCGCGTGTTTTTGGAGAAAGTCTAATTAGTAGATTTTTTCCACCTTCACCAATAAAATTCATATTTGTTGTTACAGATTCATAGCCATTTTTGGTTGATTTAATTTTGTATCTTCCACGAATAGGATATGGTACGACAAAGGGAGTTCTCCCTATAAAATTATAAAGACCTTTTAGCTCTACAATTGCCCCTGAAGGTTTTGAATCCACAATAACCAGGTCTGAGGTTTTAATGCCCGTTTTATTACCATTTTCTTGTGCTACTGCAGCCCAAAAGGTTGGATTTAGCAAAAACATCAGAATCAAAATTACACTTCGGATTAGTCGCATCACATTTCGCATAAAGATTTCACCTTTTTGGTAAACTTGTGTTGATTACATATTATTATAAATAATTAAACTTCAATGCTGGAATACAATTCAACTCTTTTATCAGATTTTTCCAAATACTAACTTTACACAATTATTTAAATCTATCTTCAGGACAATTATTTTTATCAGAGCTTTATCGGATAGAAACTATGGAAATTCGCTGCGTTTAGTAGACATATGATTATTCACTTCATTTGCATCCCTTTTAAGAATCCCTTCAACCTGTTTTCAATTTGACTAATGGCAATCTTAAACATTTTTCATTATTAACAAGTCTAACTATTGACGCTTAAAATCACAAAAATTACTAAAAATCTGAATACCTCTTATTTGACTGATGTAGGTCATGTACTAGAACATTCTCACATACCTGCTCAAAATCTTTTTTATTAAAAGGTTTTATCATTCGATAAATAACTCCCTTATCGAGAATTGAGCGAGTTGTTTCAAAATTCTCCTTTTCAAATATTAATATTGCTGGTATTTTGGGATGATATGACTTGGCAACTGAAAATGCATCTATTCCATTTAATGAATTAACATCTTGGTCATAGATTATCAAATCAATATCTTCATTTAAAAGTGTGTCAAAAAACTCTTTTATATTTGTTACTAAAATTACTCTATAGGAAGATTTACCATGGATGCTTTTAACATAATCACGAATTGACTTATCTTCGGTGACGACAAGAATAGTATTTTCCCTATTTTCATCCATTTAAACCTCAATCGTCAATATGAATTCATAATTGCTTTGGTATGATGTTCCAGAACTTATTCAATTATTATACCAAAATGTTTCTTTTTTCAAATAAATATTTATTTATCGTAAATACTGTTAATTTATTATAATTAACAATTTACATAGAATAAATAATTTAATAAAATTTTGACGAAAATAACTTATTTACTATAATGAAGCTTTATATGACAAATATGTCAAAGTATATTGTTTTAATGTTGGCTTAATCTATTGAAAATAATCGAATTAAAAAAAGGCTGACATCTTTGTCATTTTTGTTGACATAAATGTCAGAAAATTGGGGATGGCACACAGAGGATTTAACTCTGATAAAAACAACGTTTTAAAAACGTGATCGATATTTAAAGTGAAGAATATAAAGTAAAGACATTTCCAAATTACTGTTATAGACAATTGATTTAATCTTCAATTATAATAAATTTCCATATCTTTTCATTGCTCTATAGATTGTTCTATAACTGATTCCGGCAATTTTAGCAGCTTTTGATATATTAAAATTAGTTTCCTCTAATATTTTCTTAAAATATTTTCTTTCAAATTTATCAAGGTGATTCTTCTTGGCCATTCTATAAATGGGTACTATACTATTATTTAATTGATAACTATTTTTAGACTTGATATAATCTGGTAAATCATCAACATCTATATCAGTATTCCGTGATAAGATAACTAAACGTTCGATAATATTTTGAAGTTGTCTTACATTTCCAGGCCATTTATATTCCATAAGCATATCCATCGCATTGTTCGAAATTTCTTTATGTTCCATGTAATTCTTTTTCAATGTACTTTTTAGAAAGTGATTTGCTATTAGTGGAATATCTTCTTTTCTTTTATTAAGCGATGGAATATGTATTTGAATTACGTTTAATCGATAATACAGGTCCTTGCGAAGTCGATTTTCAGACAACTCTTTTTTCGGATTTTTATTCATAGCTGCAATGACTCTCAAATCTACTTGAATTAATTCCTTACCTCCAATCCTACGAAATTGACGTTCCTGTATAACTTCCAGTAATTTTGCCTGTAAATTTGGTTCCAATTCTGAAATTTCATTAAGAAATACGGTGCCTTCATGTGCAAATTCCAGAAGACCATATTTTCTACCGAATGCACCCGTAAATGCACCTTTTTCAAAGCCAAACAACTCACTTTCAAGCAAATTCGAAGGAATGGCCACACATACTAGTGGTACAAAATTTTTGCCCTTACGCAAACTGTGGTTATGAATAGTTCGAGCAATTAGATCTTTACCAGTGCCTGTCTTCCCAGTTATTAGAACATTTGAATTTGTATTTTCTATTTGTTTGATTATGTTCATCACATGCAGAATAGCTGGACTATTACCAATTATTTTCTCAAAACCCGGAGGTCGGCCACCAGACTGCTTTGACCGTTTTTGAGGTAATTCCTGAATTGAATCTATAATTCCCCGACTTGAATTTGTACCTTTAAATTCATTATCTCGATCGTTATTATTAACGGAGATTTCTAAATCGTTCGGTGGGCGATCAGCGAAAGATTCTTCAGCGTTTTTAGCTGGTACAAAATTATTTAAATCTTGATTTTTGAATTTATTATTCGAATCGCACCCTCTTACAGGTTGGAAAATGATGACAGCACCTAAATTACTACCATTGCTTTCTGAAATAGGCGTCGTATAATAATTAATAGACTTTTTGGTTCCGTCTTTAGCAAGTAAAACGGTTTCATAATCAGGTTTATGGGAAATACCATCAGTAATGGCCTTTAATACAGGATTTTCTTTCGAGCTGCTTGAATTTATATTAATAATCTTGAATACTTCCAATAGATTTTTACCCAGAACTTCTTTCTGATTCCAGCCGATAAGGGATTCAGAATATGAGTTAACATACTTTATAACTCCTCTGGAATCTACTGTTATTACTGCATAAGCAAAACTTTTCAGCGTCGATGTGATCCAACGTTCTGTTTCTTTTAATTGTCCTTCCTGCTTATATTTATTGATTGCGATTTGAATAGCCGAATGCACTTCTTTTATCATATATGGCTTAACAATGTAGCCATAAGGCATGGTCTTTAGTGCACGTTGTAAAACTCGCTCTTCAGAATAAGCCGTGAGAAAGACTACTGGAATATCGTGATTGTTGTGAATATATTCTGCCGCTTGAATGCCGTCTAATGGACCGTTTAGTTGTATATCCATCAACACGATATCAGGTTTTTGTGGCATTTCATCTACATGTTGAATTGCCTTTTCTCCTGAAGTAAGAAAGGTCGGAACATTATAGCCGAGCCCTTCCAAGCCAGTTTTCAAATTATTGGCAACAAGCAATTCGTCTTCAACAACCAAAACATTTTTATATGTCATGTTTTTCCCCGCCCTCAATAATTATGATTCTGGAAATGTAATTTTGACTTTTGTGCCGTATTCTCTTTCGCACTCAATAACACCATCAATCTGTTGAGTTAAAAGGGACACTAATTGAAGTCCTATTGAATTTGTGTTATTAAATTCAATGTCTTTCGTAAAACCAACTCCATTATCTTCAACAGTTATTATGTACTTCTTATCATCGCTTTTGCGTAATCCAATGCTTATATCACCAGCTCTACCTTCTGGAAATGCATACATCAGTGCATTTGAAACAAGCTCATTAAAAATCAAACCACAAGGCATTGCCCTTTTGATGTCCAAAAAAATGTCATCAATATTTATCTTTAATTTGATAGCAACAGGATTAATTTTATAAAATTGTAACAGGTAAATTATGAGATTTTGAATATACATATTTAAGTTAATTTTTGCCAAATCATCCGATTGATATAGATGCTCGTGTATGTACGCGATGGTTTTTATCCGATTCTGGCAATTCATATATGTTTCAATAGCTTTTTCATCTTCAATATAGTTGGAATGTAATTCGAGAAGGCTCATAATGAACTGTAAACTATTTTTAACCCGGTGGTGTATTTCCTTTAAAAGGACTTCTTTCTCTGCGAGTGACGCTTTGATTATCTCCTCTGCCTGCTTGCGATCTGTGACGTCTTTACATACCGAAAAACTCCCTGCATAGTTACCGCCTTCATCAAATAGAGACTTAGGTGTGACAAGTAGGATTACTTTGGTTCCATCTTTTCTAATGACCTCGAACTCATAAGATTGTTCGATTCCCTTTTTACGTAATTCTACTTGACTTTGTAATGCTTCTTTATTATTCCCACTCACAAGGTCAATGCCTGATTTGCCAATTAAATCAGTTTCATGATATCCGATCATTTCGCACATTTTAGAATTAACGTATGTAATTACACTTTTACTATCTATTTGTACCAGCCCCTCATTAATAGATTCTACCAGAAATCGATACATGCTTTCGCTCTCACGGAGCGCCTTTTCTTTCTTCTTGTTCTCGGTTAAATCTTGCACTACTGTTACCCTGGCCATACGTCCTTGGTAAGGAATAGATTTACCTCTAAGTTCTATTTGAAAAATCGATCCGTCTTTTTTCAATCCGAGTAATTCGTATGGATTTTCACTTTTTGATTTAATTTGTTTTAACACAGTTTCACGAGATTCTGGGGCTGCAAAATCTACAGCATGCATGCCGACCACTTCTGTGGCAGTATATCCGAACAAATCAGCAAATTGTTGGTTTACCTCAATTATTGGACCATAATCGTGAATTGCAATCCCTTCAAATGAAGCTTGAGATAATTTTTTATATCGTTCCTCACTATCTGATAGCTCCTTCGCTAATAGCTTGTTCTTAGTAACATCTCGTGAGATACCCAAAACTTCTTTCACATTACCATTGTTATCCATAATAGGAGTTAATCGGGTATTCAGCCAGACCTGCTTAGAATTTATTGTAAAATCGCCATCCACGAAGATGGACTTACCAGAGTCAAATACCAGGCTGAGATTCTGCCTCAAGCGTTTATAAGTATGCAGCGGGAATAACTCTTCCAATGGCTTGCCAATCATTTCTTCTTGTTTAATTCCCAAAAAAATCGTTGTGAATTTGTTGACATAGCTATAACATAATCTCTTATCAATGACAAATACTAAATCCTCAGCAAATTCAACCATCGACCGATAGATTTTATTACTTGCTGGTAACACCTCTTGAGACTTATTTAGTTTGGGAATATCAATGATTACAATTCCATATTCAACATTTTGTTGAACTGACGTTTGATAGGCCCTGCTTATCAATTTTACAGAAATAAATTTTCCACCTTCCACTAAAAGTTCTACTTCCGAAGTCACACTATCATTTGCTTGCCTGCATTGTTGTAAATGAGTCTCAAATGTTTTGCTATAATCTTTGCCAATAAAAGAACTGAACTTTTTACCAATAAGTCGGTTTCGCTCAATTCCAAATAGTGCTGCGCCAGTCAGGTTAATTTCTTGAATATAACCCTTTTTATCTAAGGTAAGATAGCCAACCGGAGCTAAGTTGTAGAGCTCAGCATAGCGATTCATAGATTTTTCTTCTTTTATGTGTTCCACCTTCCCTCCATGCTATTCTTTGTACACTAATGGCAACATAACGGAAATAAATTTAAAAAATTTAAAATTGTGTGTAATTAAATTATGAGTACACTAAATCAGTACTTGTACTCAAATTATTCAAGTTCAAGATGGGAGACGATTTAATATGATTTATAGCTGTGTGGCGGATTCGTAAAATACTAGAAATTGTGCGCATTTATTCAAATATCAATGATCAACCTCCATCCTAATACAGCAGGTGCCCGCTGATTAAAGTAATTTGCTAATCTTATAATTAAATATATAAATTTATATCCAACAAGCAAGTATTTAATTAATTTTTCGCAATAACATTTATTTATTGCCCAAAAATACTCACTTATAAAAACATTAATTTTTGGTATTATGCAGTGTCAATTAATTTGTTCCATTAAAGATATCCGTTTTTTATCCCATGTTTTTTACCATTAATTCGTTTTTACCATGCGTGTCCTTTAATTTATCGCTAATAAGCGAAACTAAATATTGTGATGCTTTACTCTTCGGATTATGTAATAGAAATGGCTGAGAATTCTTAACCGAGTTACCCACATCAGGGTCATTGGGGATATAACCTAAATAATCTACGTTTAAGGACAAAAGGTCTTTGGCTGCGGTCTGAATGGCCATAACTTCTTTAAGGTCTTCTTGTTTATTTAACATGTTAAGAATAATTTTAGGACGATAAGAGATTAAAATAGATTTAAAAATAGAACCTGCCTCGGAATCAACTCTTGAAATATTATGTAACAGGCCAGTAGCATTTATTTTAATGTGATCTGGACGATTTACTTCCATTCTATATAAAATATCCAATGCTTGAGCACGGTTCTTGAGCGCTCGAAGAAGCCCCCTGTAGAAGCTAACTTTAATGAAGTTAAACGCCTCAAGAATTGACGTGGGTTCAGGAGTAACAATGAGTATCTTTTCATCAGCCAAAAGAAAAAGATCTAATACATTATAATTTGCACCTGAACCGAGGTCAAGAATGATATAATCAGCTGATAGTTTTCTTAAATGACGAATAAATTTCTGTTTTTGAAAGTATTTCTGATTTGCCAGACCGAGGGTACCACATGCCCCACTAATCATGTGCAAATTTTTAACGGGCGTTTCCAGTAAAATATCATTTAGAGACTCCCTTTGAAGTGTGTAAAAATCAAAAAGTGTATATTTTGGTTCTGAAATTCCCAGAATAGTATGAAGATTTGGGCCACTAAAATCGGCATCCACCAGGATAACATTATGGCCCATTTGTGCCAATCCAACCCCAATAGAGGCAGTTAAAGAGCTTTTACCCACACCGCCCTTACCGCTTGCTATGGTATAGATCTTTCTTTTAAACTGGCTACCATCATTATTATTAGGTTTAAAAAGTTCATTTATCCCTTCAATATCGTTCGCTGGACGCCAATTATTTATCTCCTCGTTCCAAACTAAATCTATTGGAGAAAATGTCTTATTATCAACAAGTTTTTTTAACCCTGGCAGTGAAACAAGACTTTGCTTCCCATTTAACTTTATAAAAAATTCTTCCATGATGCTTTTGAATTACTGTTATTAATTAAATTAGCATAGTTGTGAGGAAAGTCTGCTTATTGATTTAAAATTCAAATCATAAATGCTACTCTTTAGAATAACTTATTGTGTTTACTTACATACAAAGCAATTGAATTGCAAAATCATTCTGTGATTTTGAAAAATAAATTGACAAAAATGTCAATAACGCAATTAATTAAATTGGATTTGTTTTAATCTGAAAAAATAATTGCACCTTCCTACAGGATCACAGAGATTGCTTGAACTGGGTCCTATCCAAGAAACACCAGGAAGTGGAGTGACCCATTTTTAATTCTGGGCCCCAGAAAATATTCAATAACATATGATTTCAATGATGTATCTTGATGTAGATAATGTATTTCTAATGAACCAACAGCCTGCCCAATTTTATTATTATCAACGCCGGTATTATCATGACCTTCGATGTTCTGTCTGAGCTCTTGCGATTGTACTAATTGAAAGGTAAAGCCCAACAATAATAATGCTAAAAGTAGTATTCGAAGGATCTTTCCCAAATTATTGTGATAAAATTGTTTTGAATTTAATTTAACCAGTTGTGCAACTCACCCATTGAAGGTCAGCTAAAATATTCGTACTGTGCAAGAACTTTTAGGTTATAAAGATGTCCATACTAAATTGATATACACTTATTTACTTAATAGAAAAGGAATAGGAGTACGCCCTCTAAATAGTAAATAAGTATACATTTCATCTATTCTTTAGACTCTTACAAATTTGAGCAAAAATAATTGGCACCTTTCGAATTTTCAAGGCAATTTCATTGCCACATTTTTGCCACTTTGTGGTGTGCTCAATTGTGCGTAAGCTGTGCGTTTTCTGTGC
>CAZIKB010000054.1:0-41818 GCA_964539665.1 uncultured Cytophagia bacterium | reverse complement strand
ATGCTTTTGATGTTAAAATGGAATGGCGAATTAGCTATACTTTGTTAACAATGCCAAATATATTTTGCTTTCAACTGATTTAATTTGTATTTTCGCAAATCATATTTTTTACCATTTAAATTAATATTAGTTTTATTTAAGAGGAGAGAAAATTTTGACTTTTAGAAAGACACTTCGCACCTGGTTAACTTCATCATCTTCTTTATTAGCGTCAACATAATGCATCCTGAAATTTCAAAGGGCGATGATTCAAAAAATAAAAGCAAAGCCAATTCTCAGCCTGTTGCAACAGTCACAAGTGTTAAGTCGCCGCCTGTACTCGACGGAGAGGTGCTTGGTGATCCCGCCTGGGAGACGGCGCAACCTGCCACAAACTTCTGGCAAATCACCCCGAATGAAGGGCAGCCAGCATCAGAGAAAACGGAAGTGCGAATAATTCAAACAGCAGAAATGCTATATTTTGGCGTTGTTTGCTACGACCGGGAGCCAGATCGAATTATCGTTTCGGAAAGTCGACGGGATGCTTCACTTGATGAGACTGACAGTTTCCAGCTTATTCTCGATACATATTATGATAAACAAAACGGTTTTGTATTTGGCACCAATCCAGTTGGAATTGAATATGATGCACAGGTGACGAATGAAGGTCAGGGAAGTTTTGGTCGCGGACGTGGACGTCAACGCGGTGGCTCAGGCGGAGGTTTCAATCTCAACTGGGATGGCTCCTGGGAAGTCAGAACCAGGGTATCTGAAATCGGCTGGAGCGCTGAATTTGCTATCCCCTTTCGCACCCTTCGTTTTAATGACGAGAAATCTCAAAATTGGGGGATAAACTTCCAGCGCAATATCCGTCGACATAATGAAAAGGCATTTTGGGCGCCGCTTCCCCGACAATTCAATTTACACCGGCTCTCGATGGCTGGCACACTTACCGGTCTTGAAAATTTGAATCAGAAAAATTTAAAAGTCATGCCCTATTCTCTCGGCGAGGTCAATCGTTATTATTATAATCCAGATGATCCTGAAGATAAAACATTTAACACTAATTGGCAAAAAGATGCCAACTTCGGTGTTGATGTAAAATACAGCATCACAAACAGCCTGACACTGGATGCGACATATAACACCGACTTCGCCCAGGTAGAAGTCGATGAGCAGCAAATCAATCTAAATCGTTTCAATCTGTTTTTTCCCGAAAAACGCCCATTCTTTCTTGAAAATGCCGGTTTTTTCTCAGTGGGCAGCCCCGGAGAAGTGGAGATGTTTTTTAGCCGTCGAATCGGAATCTCTGAGGATAATAATATTATCCCGATTTTTGGCGGACTGCGTCTATCCGGTAAAGCAGCCGGCTTAAATATCGGCATGCTAAACATGCAGACCTAATCGCTTGAGATGGATACGACTCAGGCTAACAATTTCACAGTAGCGCGCGTGAATAAAGAACTGCCGAATCGTTCGGCAATCGGCGCTATTTTTGTTAACCGGCAAGGAACCGGCGACCTGGCTCCTGATAATGATTATAATCGGACAATAGCGCTTGATGGCCGTATTGGAATTGGTAAGTATGGGCAAATAAAAGGATTTGCTGCACGAACATTCACACCTGATATTAATGATGCTCAATATGCTTTTAAGCTTGGCGCCAGCTATGATTCCGAAGCCTGGCGTTTGTCCGCTGATTACATGGAAGTCGCTGAAAACTTCAATCCCGATGTTGGATTTTTAGAAAGAGGGGGATTCCGTAAACCTGATTTGTCCATACTTTACCGCTATCGCCCTGATAATTTCCTGGGCCTGCTCGAATTGCGACCGCATACCCACTACAACGGATTCTGGAACTTTGATGGATTTCAAGAAACTGGCTACTGGCATATAGACAATCACTGGGAATGGAAAAATGGTTATCAATTTCACACAGGTGTCAATATTACAAAAGAAGGGATTCTCCCGATTGCTGTCGAAGATGATTCTGTAATAATTCAGGATATATTCGTGCCGCCGGGTACATACAATCATGCGGAAGCACAAATTGTTTTGATGACAAATCAGGGCGCCTGGTGGAGCTTAAATATGCGAATTACAAAGGGTGGTTTTTTCGGCGGTGACAGATTTTCACTTAATCCAACTTTTAAATTCCGTTTTGGAGAGAACTTTAATACGCAATTAAGTTTGAGCCGTAACGATATTAATCTTCCCGAGGGCAGCGTTGTGACTAATCTCTTTCGCGCTCGTATTTCTTATTCTTTCACACCGCGACTTTTCATTCAGGGACTCATTCAGTATAATGATTTCGATGATATTTGGTCGACTAACCTTCGATTAGGCTGGCTACAGACAGCCAATACCGGGCTATTTATCGTCTACAATGATATTCGTGAAATAGACAACCGAATAAGCAGCACCCAATCCCGAAATCTGATAATCAAATACAACCGTCTGTTTGACTTACTGAATTAAATAGAGTGGGGGAATAAGGGTATTAGGTATAGAGGTAAAAGGAAATAAGGGTATCCGCCAACGGTTTTCCGTTTAGCTCAGCAAAGTCTATAAAATTGTCATTCCGAATCCGCTTTAGCGGGTGAGGCATCTGGTTTCAATCAAAACTAAGCCTTTTAGCACTGTCAGATTTCTCCTCCCTTATAACGGGATTCAAAATGACAACAGAGGAGATAAATAGACATCCAGAGCATCTGACCTATAATTCTAAAGCTGGACATAATCCTTTATTGCTTTATTTCCCTATTCCCGTATACTCCCTCTTCTTTTTTTATATAAAAAACGAAACCTTCTAAGCTTCAGAGTATTATATCACTAAAGACGAATCTAACTAACTTAGCGCTGGAGGAGCCGGTGCAGGAACAAAACGTAAAAGTTGAAACTGAGCTTCAGCAGGAACGCAGTTGGATTCTCGCTTCACAAAAAGATCCTTCGGCTTTTGAACCGTTATTCCAAAAATATCACGACATGATTTTCAATTATGCGTTGCGTAGAACCTGCAACGTCCATCATGCTCAGGATATTACTGCAAACACTTTTCTCAAAAGCCTGGATCATATTCAAAATTATCAGTGGAAAGGTATTTCATTTTCGTCCTGGTTGTATCGAATAGCAACAAATGAAATAAACCTTAACTATCGAAAATTCAAACGAATTGTTCCCCTGACATCTGAACTGGCTGTCAATTTAAAATCGGATCGCGACACGGATTCAGAACTCATAAAAATTGAAGAATCTATTCAGAAGAATGAAAAGTTTAAAAAAGTTTGTGCTGTTTTAGCAAAACTACCATTAAAGTATCAGACGATTTTGAGCTTACGATATTTTGAAGAAAAATCAATTAAGGAAATTGCTGATATTTTGGAGCTATCTGAAAATACCGTAAAAACTCATATTCGCAGAGGATTAATCCAACTAAGAAAACAGCTATGAAAAATGATTTAAAAGAGATAGAAGACTTTTTACGTAACGGTAAACTTCCCGAAAAAAGTCTGGCACAGGTACAACATAAAGTCTGGCAAAAAATATTAATCGGGCAAAGACAACGCAGGAAATTGAGAGTGCTTTCGAGCTTACCGCCATGGACCTGGGCCCTGACCTCTATTATTTTACTTTTGCTGTGTGTTATATTTATGCTCTTGATTAAATAGTGACAAATAACTGACCTTTGCAGAAGTTTAATTCATTTTGAAAAAGGAGGTACTATATCATGAAAAACAAAAAAAGTACAAATCTCCGATCAAGTTACAGAAAAACGTTAGAATAGGGCTTTCTGGCAGCACTGCTATTTTGTACATTTGTCTTCGTGGCGTTTCGACATATTCATATTAAGGCAGAGCCGAAAGAATTCATTCCACCAATAATAGAAGGCTTTGATGTTCCAGTAACTGAACAACAAAAAGTTCAACGTCCGCCCAATATACCCGCAATACCAGTTCCGGTGCCAGATGAAAAAGCCCCTGATAATGAAGAAATGGAGTACATATACATCGACCTACGTGAAATTCCGAATCCTCCACCGCCGTCAGAGCCCAAACCATCTGAAACGATTTTTATCCGTTATGATAAACCACCCAGTCCAATCGGCGGTTTTGAGGCTATTCAAAAAAATTTAATCTATCCGGAAATTGCACAAAGAATCGGAGTTAAAGGGAAGGTTACTTTAAAAATATTAGTTAGTACAGAAGGCCTGATTATAGCTACTGAAATTATAGAATCATCAGGTCATCCGGCTTTAGATAATGCAGCTGTCGCCGCATTAAAAAGCGTAAAATGGCATCCGGCTCTGCAACGAGATAAACCCGTAAAGGTATGGGTTAGAATACCGTTTATGTTTGATCTACACTGAAACCACATTTGAAAAATGCAAGAAGAATTTTAAATTTCACGTAATAGGTCAGTTATGATTGTAGTGAAACCTATACTTCGACTCCGCTCAGTATGAAGTAAGTTTGATTTTTTTAGTTATCTTCATGGTGAGCGGAGTCGAACCATGATTTTGCACATCCCTCCCATAACTGACATATTACAATTTGTCCACTTTAATGTCATAATTTGATAAAGCTTGTGAAGGTAAGGTTTAAGGAAATTCATCGTATTTTCAGCGTCTCCGAATGCACCTATACCCTATCACCCCCTATTTACGTTTACATTATTTCCTTTCTCTCCAAATCTAAATTGATTACTTTGAAGTCATCAATGCTTTATGATGCTTTCGAGTAAAAGCATAAGCCAGACTGTTCAAGGCGTTAAAATTTGTGACCTTGTCAAACATCTTTTCTGCTATGGCTGTATTCCCATTGGCTTCATGGATTAATGCTAATCTGTAAATATTGTATGGGTTTTGCAAATTAGACTTTTCTAATTTCGAAACTGCTTCCAGAAAATCGTTTTCTGCATAAGCAGTCATTCCTGCCAACTGATGACCTGCCCAGATTTGAAACCGATTTTTTCTCGCGGCAGCTTGCATTTTATATTCCTCTGTATATGTCTTTGCAAGTGCAAAATCTCTCATCTTCAATGCGACATGTGCAGCATTAAATAGATGTCCCATCTCTGCAAGCTCTTTTTGTTCTTTAGAGAGATCGGATTTTTGCATAATTTGCAAAGATCCTTCAAATCTGTCCATGGCTTCATTTGTGTTGCCAAATTCCAGCAAAATATTGCCCATGGTATTCAGGTCACCAGCCATCGCAGCAGAATCATTGATTTTCTCAGCGAGGGAATACATTTTTTTCTGTTCCGCCAAAGCCTCAGCCAGATTGCCCTCGTCAACGTAAGACACAGTCATTGCAAAGTGCGCTGCCCGGCGTTCTCCGTCATTTAGCGCCGATTCATACAATTTTTGAAGTTGCTTTCTGGCCGCCTCGTGATCGTCCTTGAAGTTTAAATTTGTAGCTATGCCGATGTGAGACGCCACAAAATTAGAATTAATTGCCAGCGCTTTTTTATAATTATCAATGGAAGCATCATATTTGCCAATTTTCATGAGCAGCTCTGCATAAGAGTCATAGGGATTCGGATCATCAGGAATCAATTCAATATATTTTTCAAAGGTCTTTTCTGAGTCATCATACTTTTCCAGGAACCTGTAAGCATAGCCCAACTGATTGTAAGGTTGCGAAAAATCGGCATTAATTATGATGGCCTTCTCGTATTCCTCAATCGCATTTGTCCATTCCTGCTGACCGAAGTAATAATTGCCTAACAGAGTGCGCACCCGCTCATCATCAGGATATACTTTCACCAGTTTCTCATAAAGTTCCCTTTGCTTCGCTGGATTACCATTCACACCCGCTTCAAATCCTAAAATCCATAATCGTTCTCCCTCTGACACTTTATCCACGAATACTTTTGCTTTATCCAAACTCTCAAAAAATTCTTTTGCTGAGGGTTGGGCCAAAGAAAGATACAAATAACCCATGGCAAAATCGGCATCTTCAGCCACGGCTTGCTCTAAATATTGCAGAGACTCCTGAGTGCGAAGCTTCTCCTGAAGATCACGTCCTTGTTTGAATAATTTAAGGGCTTGATTTGATGACGTAGTAACAGGAACTTTGTCCTGCATGTCTGCGACACCACCACAACCTATCATCAGGGATACAAAAAAGAAAAACGACAGAACACAAATAATTAATGATTGCACTCTCATGACTTTCTCCTTATTTTGTGATTGAAATGACAATTAATTCGAAAAGAAACTAAGATTAAACCATTAAATAAACCTAAATTTATAATTTCCCGAGTCCCGTTTTTTTGGGGAAAACAACTTTCTAATTAGCCCGGCATGAGATTGTTTCTACAAAAAACTCCTCGCAATCAGCCAGTGTGTTTAGTTTTAGTTCAATTACTTATTCACCTGATAAACAGCTTAGATGCGTTTAACTTTGAAACCGACACCCTGAATTTTATTAGCCAGCTCACAACTTGTATTTGGGATACAGATTATTGAGTTGTTGAATTCTCTGCGAATGGGATAATTCTTTCGCAAAGTTTCGAAGTATTTGCGCCTGCTCTCTGGCTGGATATTCAGTATTTGCCGTAAAGTAATATCATCTTTGCGAATATCGTAACAGGCAAGTATGGCTTTTTGAAGGGCCGCCATATCACAAGCAAATTTTGAAATTGTCAGACTTTTCAAAAGCGGTTCAGGCATACATTTTTCTGGATTCCAGCTCGGTTGAACATTAAAATTGCGGCAAGCTGCCTCGTAAATCATGCGTGTACCGTTGACTTTGCCATCAAAGCTGTAACCAGCAATGTGCGGTGTGGTAATCTCAACTTTTGTTAACAGGCCGGTATTTATTTCTGGCTCACCTTCCCAAACATCAAGAACCGCTGAAAAATTCCCCTCATTTAATGCACAGTTTAACGCGCTTTCATCAATCACCGACCCTCTTGAAGTGTTGATCAAGATCGCGCCTTTTTGCATCCTTGACAAAAACACTTCATCAATCATGTGGTAAGTGGGATATCGATCACCACGTTCCAAAGGCACATGCAGGGTAATGATATCTGCGGACAGTACCTCTGGCAATTCAACAAATTGCTGGCCCTCAGTTTGTTCCTGCAGAGGCGGATCGTTTACCAGGCATTTTACGCCAAGGGACTGGAGTTTTGCCAGTACTTTTGAGCCGACATTTCCGCACCCAACGATCCCGACCGTTTTCTCGTGCAGCTCAAAAACCTGACGCTCGCCTAAAACGAAGAGAGCGCTCAACACATATTCCGCCACCGAGTTGGCATTGCTGCCCGGTGCGCTGGCAAAACCGATACTTTGCTCACGTAAATAATCCACATCGACATGATCGAGGCCAATGGTAGCGGTGGCAATGAATTTTAGCTTGCTGCCCTCAAGTAATTCAGGGCTCACACTTGTGACAGAACGTACCAAGAGAATATCAGCGTTTGCAATCGTTTGGGTGGTAATATCACGACCCGGGCAAGTAATGACCTCCCCCAATGTTGAAAAAGCTTGCTGTACAAAAGGAATATTTTCGTCGGCGATGATTTTCATGGTTCACAGTTTTTTCTAAATCAGGCTTGACAATCCATGGTGGGTTGGTTATTATATGATTAAGATATAAAACTTAAGTTTAAAATGAAAGGATAATTTTGGGTAATGCAGTTAAAACGGTGATGATGAAGAGCATTTAGGCTGGCATTATTTTGAGGCAACACGTCAAAAAACTAAAAGTGTTCTCCAACAAATTCTGCTGTTAATGCTTAAACCAGTCACGCACAAATTAAATATAAAAATCTGCAAACCATGTTCGGTAATTCAGGTCTAAATAATAAGACACGAATCGATTTACCAAATATGACACAAATCCCAGGGAGACAAAAATGATTGCAAATTATATTAAAATTGCCATTCGAAATCTTAAAAAACACAAAGGTTATTCATTTATTAACATCTCTGGTTTAGCCCTTGGCATGACATGTTGTTTGCTGATCTCGCTATACGTTTATGACGAACTAAGTTTTGACCGTTTCCATGAGAATGCAGACCAGATTTATCGTGTAAATTATTCCCGTCGTCGGGGCGAAAACCTGCCACCGCCCGCACCAGAAGAGTTCAGAGCATGGGGAAATGCTCTGACCGGGCCAGCGTTAGAGGCCGATTTCCCCGAGGTGCTTCGTGCAGTGCGTTTCTCAGGTCAACACACTATTTTATTGGCCTACGGTGAACGGAGCTTTCAGGAAGAAAATTATTTCTATACTGACTCTACAGTGTTTGAGGTGTTCAGTTTTCCGTTACTGCAGGGTGATCCAGTAAAATCACTCAGCCACCCATTTAGCATCGTACTCTCCGAAACTGCAGCGAATCGGTACTTTGGTGACGAGGATCCTATGGGGCAAACAATGACTATCAGTATCGAACAACCGCTCACAGTCACGGGTGTCATGGCTGATGGAATCCAAAACCTTCCACATTTTCCAAATTGATTTTGATTTCATTCCACAATTTAACCTGGAGATGGCTGCTGGTCGTCCTTACGACCGGAATTTCCAGACCGATTTGCAGGAAGCTCTGGTAATTAATGAAGCGGCTGCCCGTGAATTTGGGTATTCTAATCCCGCCGCCGCTGTTGGTAAATCTTTCCGCCAGTGGGGTCGTGCGGGAAAGATCATTGGTATCGCCCGTGACTTTAACTTCGTTTCCCTGCACCGGGCTATCGAACCACTCACATTGAGTTTAAGCCCTCAAGCAGCACGGTTTCTTGTGCTTCGCATTGGAACAGAGAACCTCAGGCGTAGCCTGTCCGAGTTTGAACAGCTTTGGAAACGACTTGCTCCTCATCGTCCTTTTCTGTACAGCTTTCTTGACGATATGTTTGATCAACAGTACCGGGCCGATGTGCGTTTTATGCAGATCTTCGGCATTTTCGCAGGAGTTGCCATCTTCATTGCCTGCCTTGGTCTTTTTGGATTGGCTGCCTTTGCAACTGCGTAGCGCACCAGGGAAATCGGAGTGCGTAAGGTCCTCGGCGCCTCTATTTCCAGCATCGTGCTGTTGCTCTCGAAAGACTTCATCCGACTGGTTCTCATTGCCTTTATTGTTGCTATCCCGGCAATCTATTACTACATGGGTAAGTGGCTCAACGGCTTTGCTTATCGAATTGAAATTAGCTGGTGGATGTTTGTGATGGCTGGCGGGTTGGCGCTAATTGTTGCACTGGTAACAGTGAGCGCTCAGGCGATTAAGGCTGCACAGGCTAATCCGGTGGAGAGTTTGAAGCATGAATAGTTGATATTTAAAAGTGTAAGAGATAATTTATGTTAATAGTTCCTGAACATCTGGCGTGAGGTGTGAAGGACGGTGGGGGATTTTGCTTGCTGAATTAACAACTGTTTGAGCGTTTTCAGATTTAAAACCACTGAAGCCGAGGAGAGCACGGCTGTGTGAAAAATTCACAGAACTCTGAAATCACGCCCCGACACTGAACAATCCGCTCGAAACTGTGTTAGACAAGATTTTCGTTTAGCTGAAATCCTTCCATCACGCATTACTTAGTTATCTTCCAGCCTCGCATGTATTCTCGATATACGAACTGACGGAGTGGGTTGCTACCTGAGAAAACCAACCGTTTGACTAGCGCTGGTATAGTAATCAACAATCCTTTCATGTTGGGTACACCCGGGATGGCGCCACTAACGGCTGCCCCTGCCTCAATTATAGCTGTGTCCGTTTCGGTGATCTCTGGGCGTTGTAAACCACATGCTTCCAACACTTCTTGGGTAATGGCCTCAAAGTCTCTAGCGAGCTGGCGTGCTCCATCTTCATCGTGTATAGCGGCCACCGTATTCCGCAACACTGCGGTTTTATCGCGGTATTCTGTGATCCGATCCACAACTAGGGCTAAAAACGAATCCGGATCTCGTTTTGTATCTTCTTGAGTCCAAAGTTTACCGCCGAGTAACGGGACGCGTAGTTCAAGCAATTCGATCCTTTCATGATCCCTAGACCCTGCTTTAGACCGCAGCGTCTCGTGTACGCCCCTTACGAGATCCAGCAAATTCATAACGTGGCTGTGCGAATATCCTGACCCATTTACGTCAGTGCTTATCGCGAAATCCCTTCGTAGTATGTGAGCTTGATAAGGCATTTTGGCTATATTTGCACGTACTCGATAGCGGAGCGCGCTAAGAAAGAAACCAACTAAGTACGCGGTCGGCTTCAATGCTACATGATCGAAACGATGGAGAAACACATTACTGAATGCTCCAGCAAAATCGCCAATTTCATCCTCTTCAACACCGTGCTTTGTACCAATGCGAGCAACATGGTGGCCAGGTGCTGACCGAACGTTCTCTTCATGATAATCGACCCATGCTTTGAGTTTTTGTGAAGTTACCGTCGACGGACTTGTAGCATCTTCAGGCTTAACTAATGAATCAAAGTAACCACTGAGCACCTCAGCTCCATTGCTTTGCAGCCATTTAATCAATGCCTCCTCATCCTTAGAGACTTGATTCGTTTGAGTTAGAGTAAGGCAAAGCGGACGAATGATGTCCCGCTTCATCAATGCGCACAGCAGAGCGGGACTTGTACCGAAGTCGTCCACCGTAGGTGATGCCAAGATCGTAGGGTGAGGCACAAACACTTGATCATATAATAGGACTGTCTGCACGAGATGAGCATAGGCCTGAAGTGCAAGTGGATCTCCAGGTAAACTGTGCATTGCACAGCTTTTGATGTATTCTTCTGCCCCAATCACTGAGGTTACATCAAGCATTACGGAACCACTTGACATACTAGATTCTCCGATCATTTCAAGGACTCAAGAAACCATCGAGCTATGGCCTCTGAAGCAACCAGTGTTTCTGGGATTATTGGTTCTTCATGTTCAATGATCTCCCTATCAAAAGGTAAAATCGACTGACCAGAAAGGTCAACGGCTATGTTTCCCACTGCAACGTTTACACAGATGCCGGGTGCCCCGTCCCAGAGTTTCTGTCGAGGACGAAAGAACAGGTCCATCTTATCCAAGGGCGGATCTATGATAACATTTAGGTCAAGCGCGGTGCGCAAAAGGTCAATAGTCTGAGATGTAGTTCTTGTTTTAACATTGATACCTCGCGATCGAACAAGGTTCTCATAACGTGGTACCGTTGTTCCTCGGCTACGCGTCAGGGAAAATAGAGACGGTTCCAGGTCCTGCCTTATTCCAGGCTGAAATATTTGTCCGTTCACAGTTACCTCTCCCAAACCATTTGGTACTACTTGAATACATACTGGTTCATAACTTAACTCCGGTGCTATGATGAGTGCGGCTACAGATCTACGAGACTCGAGGTAGCTGATCGCACAGCAAAACTCGCGACCATCCGGGTTCACAAACTCTCGCGTACCATCTATTGGATCGATTACCCAAATCCCTCGCCGAGAATCAACCATGTTTCCATACTCTTCTTCACCGATAAACTGCGCCCTTTCATCATGACTACGGATGAGTTGGATAATTGCCTCTTGAATAACTACATCCGCCTGAGTAAGTAAAGTATTGTCGTCCTTTATCTCGATTGTAAGGTCTTTCAGTTCACTACGAAAAGAGCTAAAGAGGGGTAAAACTCCCGTTTGAATTTGATCAAAAATTGTCTTGAAATCCATAAGTTATTTCATGCGTTTTTAGGTCGGTCCCAATTCCAATAGTATATAGCTGTCTAATAACAATGAATTAAGCGGGCTGCCCCCGTGAAGCCGCATGCGGTAGCAATGCACAGAACTTCAACGAAGACGATTCAGTCGGACTGCTCGTAGCTCCGCTTGAATGCTTGGTTAAGCCTTTTTAACCTTTCTTTATTTCAATCTTTACATTTAAGAAACTACCTGTGCCTGTATGATTCTCAACAAACTTCATACAATCGCTGAATTCGAATGTTGCCATTGTAGCATGGAATACAGATAAGACTTTTTCTTGAAATTCTTGATTCTCTTCGAGTGGCTTCACAATAAGTCCTTTGGAATCTGCCACAGCAATGTTGATTGGTCTCCCATGAGTCTTATGAAAATTAGTATCTCCAAGCCATCCAGCAATTTTTTTTGCTTTGGTTTCAGCACCTGATTTGCCTTTTAACATATACTGGATTAACCACTCAGCAACTTTCTCTTTTGCAAGTTCTATTGTATTTGCGCACATCTTTAAGAATCCTGGAGGATAAGCATTGACTTTGTTTATCCATAAAGGCGCAGTTTTTGGATTAGCAATAACTTCTTTTTGAGCTTGAGTAAAATCATCAAGTATTGACTGAGCAGGAGCCGTGAAATGACCGTTTGGGGTTGGGAATGTAATTTGCGGATCAATTGGCCCAATGGCAGAATGTTTTCCCATTATAATTTCATCACTGGCACAGGCAATCATTGCAGCAGCGGACATAGCATTGATAGGAATAATAGCTCGGATATGCTCATATTTTGCTCTTAAATAATTAACGATTTGTTCAGCTGCTTCCAAGGATCCCCCTGGACTATGAATTATAAGATCAAGCTGTCGGCTCTTTAGTCCATGAAGCGCTGACATAAATCCATGAACATCCTCAGTCGTTATCGAGATTAAATTATTGGGTATTTGAGGAAGTTTTTTAGAAGTAAATGCCGAAGCATATATAATAGTATCTCGTTCAGAATGTTCATGTAATGCCTTCAAGTAGCGCCTCCGCACTTCATCTTGGACGGCATTTTTTGCATTTGCAATTTCTTGCATTACATCATTATAATTCAGCATCGCTAGTACCTCCATGTGAGATAGCAATGTCTAATTTGGGAGGTGAAATTTTCTGGCATGCAGAAAAGGCAGTATTGATATGATCAATTATCTCAGGCTCTATGGATTCTTGAATCAATTTTAATAGTTCTTCTCGTTCTTTTTCTAATTGATCACCATGTGCGGAATCTGGTCGTTTATCTTGCATAAATCCTCCTTAAATATTGAGGCTTAATCGCCGCGGATCAGCCACCAGTGCGGCGATTGTTACCGGGCGCGAAGCATCCGGCAACAACAAGTGATTGTGCCGATTCTGTATAACTTGCAATCTGTAAGGATATGCAGAAACTGGCTAACACCACTTCTCCATTCCGCTCAGCCGCTGATGCCGGGCGGAACCAGTGAGTAACTCATTTTTATTTGTATAACACCAATATATTTAATGTTCTATCAAAAAACAATAAAAATATTGCACATTTTTAAAATATCATTCATCTTTTGAATGCTCTGCTAAACATTCAAATATGTATTTTATCCAACAGAGACTTATTTACAACTTGTAAAAACATTCCGAATAATATTCATGTTCATTAGGTTGCTTTTCTGAAAAATCCTGTAATCCGACACGGGCAATCTATTTCTACATTGGTAAGTGGCTCAACGGTTTTGCTTATCGTACTAAAATTAGCTGGTGGCGCTTTGTGATGGCTGGCGGCTTGGCACTAATTTTTGAATTGTTAACCGTGGCACTCATGCGATTAAGGCTGCACAGGCTAATCCAGTGGACAGTTTGAAGTATGAATAGTTGATGTTCAAAAGTGGCAGAGATGATTTATGGTAATAGTTCCTGAACATCTGGCGTGAGCTGTGGAGGATGATGGGGGATTTAGTTTGCTGGATTAATCCTTGAGTCCACCTGCATTTTGGAGCGTAATAGAAAAATGACTGGTGAAACGATTTGTTCTGTGTTTCTTTCAATTCCTATGAACTTTTCCCAAGAATAATGGAAAAAAATACTTTAGCTCCTTTTTAAAAAAGTTTTTCCTAGGGGCGTTCAATTGCTAGGTGGCCTTAATCTTTTTCATTTTTGTTTTTCAGATTTGGTTGTTACATCAATAATCTGATATTGGCAGGTACTCACAGCTTTAAGTCTTTTATCGTCGAAAATGACATAATTATTGCCGTCTGAGATTGAACTTTTGTAAACAATTCCATGATGGCCAATATGCTTAAGTATTTCACAAAGATATTGACTCGGTAGATACTCTAAATTAGCTTCACTCGGTATTATTGGTTTTGATAGCTCATTCCCAAGCAAAGTAAGGTAAGGCATATTTTTATAAAGAAGTTCTAGTTCATCTTCTTCATTTAATTCAAAAGGACTAATTGTGTTCTTGGGGTCTCGCAAATCTACCAGATCGAGATTCCTTTCCATCTGAAATTCAGCAACTGTGACAATTTCACTTTTATGACCTCGAACTTCTGAAATTGCAGTCTCAATTGTTGATGCCACATAAAGGTAGGGTATTCCAATTGGATTAGCACGGCCATTTGTCGTGGTTTTTTTTGGCGGTTTTCTCATTTTTGAAAGAGGATATGGCTTATCTGCATTATTAATCCTCGCTCTGTAGAATCTCTGTGAACCCTTGTTGAGAATTAGGCCAATATGCTTGCCAAAAGGTTCAAGATGGCTTCTACTCGGCGCATTATTTGGGAAAAATCTGTTTTTATGTTTTAATTCCTCTCTAAAAGCTTCCCATTGCTGCACATTTTTTTTATCTTTTAAAAATGTAGGTTTATATTTAACTTTGAACAAATCGTTATTACAGGAAATTGCTTTTAATAACTTTTGTTGAATCCGATTTGCTGTAACTGCAAAAACATTCCAATCATCTTGAATGAGCTCATTAATTGCGAATCCGCTTCGGTCTTTATCATACAGATCTAAAAGAGGTTCAAACCTGTCAAATAATTCATCCGGCTTTATTAGTGTCACATTATTCGTTTTACAAAAGGAACATTTCCCTTTTTTGTTATGTACAGCGGTTATATGCCTTTGTAAAAAATTATCTGAAAAACAATTAGGACAACAATACATATCAACTCGCTCGACTAATGTACTCAGCAATCAATTCGATATGATGTTGCATGGACAGTTTCTTAACATACCCAAGACCAGGGTAATGCTTTTTCCTAGAAAGCTCTAAATATTCTGAACATGCCCTTGATTTAAAAATAACAGTTTTGGGTTTGTTAATTGCATTTACTAATTTTTTAAGAGCTTCAAGAAACTTTCCACCCGGGTCGGTAGGAGAATCTGTTTGATCAGAAATAAAATGATAAATAAACATATCATCATCATTGTCAAGATATGTTAAATGAATAGCAACAGCATACGCTGGACCACCTGTCTCTACATAATCATCACCTACGATTAAATAATCGCCGAATCCATCCATTCCTTCATCTGGAAAAGTGATATGCAAATCTGAAAAACGTTCATTAGGTGGGTAAAGAGAATTTTTCTTTCGCTGTTTAAAGCCGTTCCTTATTAACACCCTTTTGATTCCATCTTTCTTTAAATGTCTTTGATACAATTTTCCCGAAGATCCATCAATGAACACATGATTTTTAATGTTATTATAGCCTTCAATGGCATTGGCGGCCTCTTTCCCATTGATATATCCATCATGCAGGATAGAAAAATTAAAGGTGCTATATTTTTTTAAGAGAGTAATTAAATTAGTAATGTTTGATTCTGCATGAAGTATATAACCAATTAATAAATTATCATAATTTTTAAAACTATCATCAATGAGTTCATTCAAGATGTTTGATGTCTTTATCGGTTTCTGCCCAGCTTTTGGATTTACAATAAGTGTGCAATCAACTTTCTTTTCATTTAAAACTTTCATGATGCGTATTAAAGCTTTAAAATCACTTTTTACCGGTTCAATTATTGGATGTATATTATTGTCCGCTAAAAACTCAGCATTTTCCCTAAGTAATATAAGCTCAAATTGCTTTCCTCTTAGATAGGGGTAATACATTTGATTTTCTCCTTACTGGCTTTAAGCATAGCAAAGTAGAGAATTGAGGTCATCATCAAATCGGTTCAACAATTTTTGCATTTTATTTTTATCATTACAAATACTCATTGCATATGCCGATACGGATGAAGGCGCTTTATCAATAAAATCTTTTAATATTTCTGAATTATTTCGTCTTTTTAGGATTTTAATTGTTAAATCGTGTGCATGAACAGGTGGGATTTTACAAAACATTTTTTTGCATTCTCTATAAATCTGAGTGTTTGGTAAATTGGGTACAGTCCCATAGTACTCTTTAATAATTCTCATATATTCAGCTTTTCGAAGAGAATCAAATAATATGTTCAGATTTATATTTTCTTTATTTGATTTTGGTGCGCGTATAGTTGAAATGGTGTTTCTGTTAGTAAGTACAAGAATTCCCGCTTTATCTGGTATGATTGAATTTAACTTGGGAGCCTGTGAGGGTGAAGTTATAACATATATATAATCAAATACCTCAAAATATGCCTGTAACTGTTTTTCAAGACGGGCAAAAGAGTCGTATTGAGATTTTATTTCATAAACAGTAGAAACCCCATTTAATAATACGACATCAGCTTTACATTTGCCAACCCTGAATTCCGTAAGCATTTGTGAAGTATTCAAAGAGTGCTTACTTAGCAAAATTTTATTTGCGATAACATTTTTATAAATGTATTCATTTCGGTAGTTTTTAAAAAGAAGATTATAGACCCAATCAAAAAACTCTCCGAGTGTTGTGGTCGGATCAATCCTCTCAAACAATCCACTATTTATACACACCTCAGACAAATAGGGAGAATAACCTTTTTGCGCAAGACTATCCATAACTATAGGTGAAAAAACTCGCCCTAAAGCAGGTAAGTACTTTTGATCTATCTCCATATTATAGTTATTCCAAAAAAAAATTCACTATAGTTCTTTCGTGGTATCTTCTTAACTTCTAATTCTTACACATATTGTGGCTAACACATGTTAAGGACTATTTCAATAAAAAATACACTGGTTTATATCCTCCCATAAATGCCATAGGATAGTAATACTCAATCCCCTTGCTTTGCATCTTTATTGTCTTGATTGCTTCTACAGCAGTAATCAAATCTGTTGTTTCAGCTGTGTTGTCAATATAGGTTAATATATCTCCGTCAGATTGAAATGCGCATTCAGGGAACTTAGTAATCGTATATGAAGAGCTTTTTAGTTCTAATTCTAATTCGAAATTCTCCATTGATTTGCTTTCCAATTTTATCCATAAGCAATTTGGATCATTCCCAAGTTCCCAAAAATCAGACGCTAAAGGACACCCAGCAATAATTGGTATTCCATATTCTGATCCAGATTTAGCTCCAAATAGTACCTGTTCATTTACTTTAATAATGATGTTTTCATGATTTGCAGGGTTCAACTTTGGACGTCTAGGATAGAGCCCTAAGATTTTGTATTTTTCACGTCCGTGAAGTCTGAATGAAGTATTACCGCCTTCCCTTGTTATCCAAGGGAAAATTGGGGTCACTGACTGAAATCTTTTGCAAAGGATATTCTTGAGCGTAGGAATAAGAACGAACTCTGCAGTGTGTTCACAAATATAGCTTGTTGCTTTAGTCATGAAAACTCCCTAACGCGCGCTTCAGTAGCAGTTATGTCTGGGGAGACGTTTTTCCTCCCCAGACATAACTTGTCTGTTGAAATCGCCCGTTCGTGATCCTAATGGTACAAATTCTTGTTAAAAAAAGGCTCCTGAACCGTGTGTTCGTTGTGGTAACTTTTGCCACAGCGAACAAGTGATTGTACAATTTCTGTAAAACATTCAAAATGTAATGATATCCAGAAACTGACTAACTCCGCTGCTGTATTCCGCGCTCCACGCAGGCACCTTACAGAATAAGTAAGCAACTCATTTTATTTTGTATGTCACCAATATATTTAATGTCATATCAAAAAACAACAAAAATATTGCATGTTTTAAAATATCATTCATCTTTTGAATGTTATCCAGACCACCTGCTAAATATTCAAATATGGATTTTATCCTACAGAGGCTATTTACAACTTGTAAAAAACATTCCGAATAATATTCATGTTCCATAGGTTGCTTTTCTGAAAAATCCAGCAATCCGACACGGGCAATCTATTACTACATGCGTATGTGGCTCTACAGCTTTGCATATCGAATTGAAATTAGCTGGTGGCTCTTTGTGATGGCTGGCGGATTGGCGCTAATCGTTGCACTGTAAACAGTGAGCACTCAGGCGATTAAAGCTGCACAGGCTAATCCAGTCGATAGTTTGAAGTATGAATAGTTGATATTTAAAGGTGTAAGAGATATTTTATGTTAATAATTCCTGAACGCCATTTTATGTGGCGGCGATTTATGCCGTCCACTTGAAATGGCGTTAGCATTTTTTGTCTATTTTCTTTAACATTTTTTTTATTGATGCCTTGAGTTCAGGTACGTCTTGAGATACAGTCTGCCAAATTCTGTCTATATCAATTCCTAAGTAATCATGGACAAGAACATTCCTAAAAGCAGCAATACTCTTCCATTCAACTTCTGGATGTTCATTTTTAAGACTTTCGGATATTCGTTGGGTTGATTCTGTTAGAGTATGTAGATTCCGCAATACGGCATCCTGGTATAAATGTGAATTCATAAATGTTTCATGTCCACAAGCAATATCTTCTTCTATTTTTTGAATGCACTCAAGAATATATTGGAGATAAATTTTTTCATCTTTCATAAAGGGATTGCCTCTCCAAGTACTTGTTCACGAATTAAGTTGTTAAGTCCTTTCTCTGTTACAACCTCAACTTTCTGCCCTAAAATATTTTCTAAATCTGCAATTAGTCCCCCTGGAAACCAAGGACTGGTATTTTTTTTAGTTTTTACTAATAAATCAATATCGCTATCTTCTCTATCTTCTCCTCGTGAAACAGAGCCAAATACGCGAATATCATAGGCACCATGTTTCGTAGCTATTTTGTTTATCATTGATTTATTTTCAAATAACTTTTCTTTTGTAGTCATAACCTATCCTTATTATTTTATGCTTACAAGTGCGTGTACAGTTTCTGTAAAACGTTCAAATTGTAATGACATACAGAAACTGGCTAACTTCGCTACTGTGTTCCGCTTTCCTCATGCACCGGACAGAAGAAGTAAGCAACTCATTTTATTTGGTATAACACCAATATATTTAATGTACTTTCAAAACACAATAAAAAACTGCATTTTTAAAAATATCATACATCTTTTGAATGTTCTGCTAAACGTTCAAATATGTATTTTATCCAACAGAGGCTTATTTACAACCTGTGGAAAACATTCCGAATAATATTCATGTTCCATAGGTTGCTTTTCTGAAAAATCCTGTAATCCGACACGGGCAATCTATTACTACATGGGTAAATGGCTCAAAGGCTTTGCTTATCGAATTGAAATTAGCTGGTGGGTCTTTGTGATGGCTGGCGGATTGACGCTAATTGTTGCACTGTTAACAGTGAGCACTCAGGCGATTAAAGCTGCACAGGCAAATCCGGTGGATAGTTTGAAGTATGAATAGTTGATATTAAAAGTGTAAGAGATAATTTATGTTAATAGTTCCTGAACATCTGGCGTGAGCTGCGAAGGGCTATAGGGGATTTAGCTTGCTGAACTAACACCGTAAACCCACGCTTTTGTAGTTCATCAAAGTGATCCAAAAATGTCACCTTAATACCGGGGACACCAACAGGTACAGCGAAAACACAGTTTTGTCTAGAGCGACGCAGAACAGAAGTAGAGCCTATGTAGATTGTGTCATCAATTCTATTCCAAAGTTGAACGGGAAAATCGCTATAAGTCAAAACACTACAGTTCTTTCTTCCAGGTAGTTTTACGGCGACCGATTTCATGCTTCCCTCTAGTCCGGATGGGTAACCTACCGGGTCTTCGTCGAGTTGTGCAATATTTATTTTCTAAAAAATGATGTAATTAAATTAATTGGGAAAGATTTGATTGGCCTGTTCAATCGTTTTGATAAAAAGAGCCGGGAGTTCTTTTTCTACTGACTTATAGTTGGATAATAGTGTGAAAACTTGTTCCCAATTACCTTTCTCATAAAATATCACTAAGTCATATACATCTCGCAAACGGTTTTTTTCTCCCAACAAGGCATTCTTAATGTCGTCGCATATCGGAAGTTTTACCAAAATATCAGATAAGGGTTGATCAAGAAAGGCGTCAATCATAGAAAACAATCCCATCAGAAAAAGTTCAGAGGCTCGATCCCCTAATCCAACCAGTGGGGCTAATAACTCACAAAGATTGGCTCTCATTAGAGAATTCAACACAAGTTCTTCCGACTTATCTTTACCCATACTATTCAAGGCAATAAGGGACAACCATTTTTTAGCCTCACGTAAACCTAAAAGAGCCAGTGCATGTCGTATGGAGAGAATTTTATTAGGAAAACCGAAAAAAGCTGAATTAATATATCTTAAGAGTTTGTAGGAAAGGGTGACATCCCTCTTAAATATTTTTTCTAATTGATTGTAGTCTAATTCAGGCCGATTGACTTCTTGCAATATTTGCAGGTAATTTAGCTTGTAAGCCGGCACATCTCGACCTGAAATGATTACTGGTTTGGCGAAAAAATAACCCTGAAACAAAGAATAGCCTATCTCCATTGCCTCGTTGAATTCATCAATTGTCTCGACTTTTTCCGCCAGGAATTTTATCTTTTTTGAATTTATTTTTTCAATCACTGACCTTCTTTCATCGGGTTTTGTGTTAACAAAATCAACCTTTATGATATCGACCAATTCGATTAATGGTGCTAACTGAGGATTGAAGACAAAATCATCCAAAGCTAAAAGATAACCTAACTGTTTTAATTTATGACAGGTGGCTACAATCTCCTCATCCGGTTCTATATTTTCTGTGATCTCCACAGCCATTAAATCATTTGGGAAAACCGTGGCGAGTTCTTTTAACAACAAATTTCGTGTAAAATTTATGAAAGCCATTTTTCCCCTGGTGAGCGTATCTAAACCGATAGTGATAAAACTATGAGTGAGAACCGAAGACGTGGCGTGGTCTCCATTCCAATGATCATAATAATTATTTAATCCAGATCTATATAATAGCTCATAAGCAAAGACTTTTTGTTGTTTGTTAAAAATTGGCTGTCTTGCTAAAAAAAACTCCACTATTGAGCTCCTACATCCTTTTAGTTAGGCTTACAGTTCGCAATATATTTTTGGATAGGATTTTAATGTTAATTTTAATACTGTAAGTTGGTTTGCTTTCAATTTATATCGACTCATTTAGCAAACACCTTAATGTTGGACTAAGTCTAGAAGCGGTTTCGTTCAACCAAGTGATTGAACAGTTTCTGTAAAACATTCATTATGTAATGAAGTACAGAAACGGCAAAACATTTATCGTTAGGTTTCGGGACTAGTTTTGAGGCTCATAAATCTTCCTCATATAATGAATCTTTGATTAATATGATAGGTTAATGTTATTATTATCTTGTTTAATTGTTTATAATTTTTAATTTAGAAATAAAATAATTTGAAACAACTGTAATATTACGTATTATGTTAATCAATGAGAATTAGCGAATTCTTAAAAACACCTGTAATAACACTTCAATTTGTAAAATAGTCACTGTATCAAGATACTAATCGAGTGAATCCCAAATAACGTACATTTGAGAATAAACATAAATGAATCGTCGTATTCTGATTATTAGCTGTCATTTGTTGTTAGTGACTTAATGACCGAATTACCATGAATGACTTTGTGACTGAGACAACAGCTTTGGCTAATGTATGCCATTGAATATTGCGATGATAATTAGAAATCGTTCCATTTGATATGAATACTAGGCTTTGCACAACATTGCGACTTTGTTATACTTTGTACTGAGCATGTTACAAGGATTTTTTACAAAAAAATAAGAATTTGGGGAACCCTTAACGTACTTTATGCGTTTTTAAGTTTGATTTTCTTACCGTAACAAGCAAAAATTCCTGTTGCTGTATATTAAATAATAAGTTGGTAAATAATAATTAACAGTGAAATTTTATGAAAATATATTTACGTTCCGGGGATTAGGTTTAATAAATTATCCACTAAATATTTCAACTATTTCGATAAAAATATTAATGGATATTTTCAAATATTAATCCCCTTAATATAAAAATCTAATAAGAGGAGAGAAATGACAAAAAAATCTACAAACGTTATGATTGAAGCAAACGGATTGAGTAAATACTACGGACATTTTGTAGCAATTAAGGATATTTCTTTTGCTATCCCCGAAGGTCAAATTGTAGCCTTTCTTGGTCCAAATGGCGCTGGCAAATCAACCACCATAAAAATCCTGAGTGGTTTCCTGGCTGCCAGTGAGGGCTCTGCATCAATCGCTGGACTGGACATCAGGCAATCCCGATTAGAAGCATCAAAGAAATTGGGGTATTTGCCGGAGAACGGTCCTCTTTATCAAGATATGACCCCTTTGGAACTATTAAACTTTTTTGGTGAGGCCAGAGGCCTTGAACCGTCTTTTCTGAAAAAAAGGCTTGAGACAGTGATTGAGCAATGTGCGCTTCAGCTCGTTCTTGAGAAACCGATTGATAAACTCTCACGAGGATTCAAGCAGCGAGTAGGTTTAGCCCAGGCGCTGTTACATGATCCTGATGTATTAATTATGGATGAACCAACCGCAGGTTTAGATCCCAACCAAATCCGTGAATTTCGTGATAACATCAAAAAATTAGGCAAAACTAAAACCATACTGCATTCAACTCACATTCTGCAGGAAGTTAGCGCCATTTCTGATCGGGTTTTATTTGTACATGAAGGCCGGCTGATTTACGATGGTACACCGGAAGATATGAAAGAAAAAGGTTCCCTGGAAGAGCCATTTTATCGTCTGACCAATCATGGTCGACCACCAAAAAGTGAAGTTAAGGAGGAGGTACACGCATGAATTTAGATTTTAAAAATTTCAGAATTAATATAAACTTTAATTTTGTGCAATCCATAGTTAAACGTGATTTGCATATGTATTTTAGCAATCCTACGGGATATGTATTTATTACATTATTTATATTCCTGAGCGCGGCAGCAGCATTTTGGCAGGAGCGTTTTTTCTTAAATAATTTAGCCAACCTTGATCAGTTGAATATGTTATTCCCATATTTACTCTTGTTTTTTATCCCTGCACTAACCATGGGAATTTGGGCCGATGAACATAAACAGGGTACCGATGAATTGCTGCTTACATTGCCTGCAACAGATTTTGAAATTGTTTTAGGAAAATATTTTGCCACCACCTGTATCTATTCTGCATCACTGATTCTATCATTTATTAGTCATTTTTTTATTTTAGTCTGGCTTGGCAGTCCGGACCTGGGACTATTAATTGGTAACTACATGGGATACTGGTTCATTGGCGCTGCGCTTATTTCTACCGGCATGCTGGCGTCTCTGCTGACTGCTAATGTTACAATTGCCTTTGTTCTGGGAGCAATTTTTTGCTCATTATTTGTATTCATTGACTCGGCTGCCAATGTCGTTAGTGAAGGCCTCAGAAATATGGTTTCCCCATTAGGAGTATATGATCATTTCGGAGATTTTGCCCGGGGAATAGTCAGTTTTTCGGGACTGCTGTATTTTCTTTCTGTCGCAGGAATAATGTTATATTTAAACGTACTCATCATCGGACGTCGCCACTGGCCTGTTGAAGCTGATGGATATAAAATGTGGGTACACCAGACCGTTCGTTCTGTAGCCATAGTTATTGCAGTTATCAGCTTAAATGTAATATTCAATATTGCGAGTTTACGTTTAGATGTCACAGCCGAACAATTACATTCGCTTTCTGATGAAACTCACAATCTCCTTAATGAACTATCTGATGACCGGCCAGTATTTATCCAGGCATTCATCAGTAAGGATGTACCGCAGCAATTGGTGCAAACCCAATCAAATTTGTTAGGTTCTTTGCATGAAATCGATGCGATTGGCGGGGATCGCGTTCAGGTGATGATTCATAATACTGAACCTTATACCGATGAAGCTCGTGACGCCCGAGAAAAATTTGGTATAACACCCAGAGAAGTTCCAAATGTTGGAAGCGCCGGGGCTGGCTTTTCACAGGTTTTTCTTGGCGTAGCATTTACAGGCGGAGCTGAAGAACAGGTTATCCCATTCTTTGATCGCGGCTTGCCAGTTGAATATGAATTAACCAGAAGTATCAGAGTAGTAGCCAAAACGACCCGCAAAAAAATTGGTGTGCTAACCACCGAGGCCAAATTGTTTGGTGGCTTTGACTATCAAACTATGAGAAGTAGTCCTGCATGGCCAGTTGTAGACGAATTAAAAAAACAATACAACGTGGAACAGGTATCAGCAACCAGCCCAATTACAGCAGTTTATGATGCATTGTTGGTAGCTTTACCTTCGGCTTTACCCCAGGAAGAAATGGACAATCTTTTAGATTATATTGAAGAAGGCCATCCGACTTTGCTGTTGATTGATCCATTAACCATCACAAATGTGGGTATGTCACCTTCAGAACAAAGCGGCGCAAATACCAATCCCTTTATGAGAAATCAGGGTCCCCAACCCAAACCTAAGGGAAATATTCACGCACTGTTGACTACTTTAGGAGTAAGTTGGAATAAAGCCCAGGTTATCTGGGACAACTACAATCCACACCCAAATTTAGCTCATTTGCAAAAAGAAATTGTTTTTGTAGGCAGGGCTAATCAGAATCCAGAAGTCTTTAATGAAGAACATAAAGGCAGCGCTGACCTGCAGGAACTCGTTTTCCTCTATCCAGGCACAGTTAATAAAGCAGCCAATACCAGCTATGAGTTTCAGCCTTTAATAAAAAGCAGCGTGGTTTCTGGTTCATTAAATTATAATCAGTTAGTGCAACGCAGTTTCTTTGGCATTCAATTAACTCAACCAAGGTCTGGATATAGACCTAATAGTCTGGATTTTATACTTGCCGGCCACATTAAAGGACAAAGTACGCCAGAAGATTCTACAAAAGCGCCAAAAAGTGTGAATACCATTGTCATCTCAGATCTCGATTTTATTTCTCAGGAATTTTTTGAGATTCGTAAACGAGCCCTTGGCAATCTGAACTTCGATAATGTTACATTCTTCATGAACTGTATGGACATACTTGTGGGCGATGAGTCATTCATTGCGCTTCGGAACAAGCGGGTGAAACATAGAACCCTGGATCGCGTTGAGGCACAAACCCGCGAGTACGAAGAAAGGCGAAGTCAGGAAGAACAGGTAGCTGAAACCGAAGCATCCCAGGCTCTGGCAGAAGCGCAGCGACGATTAAATGAAAAAGTTGGTGAAGTTCGCCAGCGTACTGATCTTGATGACCAAACCAAGCAGATAATGACCAGGAACTTGCAGGAAGTTGAAAACCGAAAATTTGAGGCATTAAAGGCGACCATTGAAGCTGAAAAAGAAGCCAAAATCCAACGCAGCAACGAAAATAAAGAAGCACAGATTCACAGCATCCAGCGTAATATTAAATTCTTTGCAGCGTTCGGTCCGCCAATACCGGTCTTTATTTTTGGTGTGTATATTTTCGTACGCCGCCAAAAACGTGAAAAAGAAGGAGCGGCAGCAGCGAGAAGGCTAAGAAGTTAGACTTTAAATAATTTAAGTTAAACAGAAAAATATAAGTTCAAATCCAGTACTTTCACAGCTTTCTTAGAGGAAGGTTTGGATTTTTGGAAATTAGAATTTGTCATTTAAGATTTGATTTTTCTTTGCAAAATAATGCAAAGAATGAACAATAATATTATACGTCAATCAAATTTCTTTGTGTTTTTTGATATAAGCTAAATACAGGAGCAAAATATGAACGAAACTAAAAAAACTTTAATATTTGGCGGGGTAGCTATTGTACTGGCCCTGTTCGCATTTTTCACGAATCTACCTAAAAGCAGCACGCCCGAGGCGTATTTTGACAAAGGAGAATTATTCTTTCCGGACTTCACCGATCCCAATGTCGCGACCACGCTGGAAGTGATCGATTATGATGATGAAACCGGTTCTGCCGTACCGTTCAAGGTAACTTTTAAACAAGGTATTTGGACTATTCCGTCACATCATGATTATCCGGCAGACGGCAAAGATCGATTGGCTAAAACTGCCGGCGGCGTAATTCAAATTAAAAAGGATGATTTTCGCTCGGATAATGTGGCAGACCATGAGGCATTCAGTGTCATTGATCCTCTGGATGAAACATCTGCTTCTCTGAAAGGGCGCGGCCAAAGGGTGACCATAAAAGGCCAAAACGAGCAAATGCTGGCAGATTTTATAATTGGTGAAAAAATTGAAGGCCACGATAAATTTCGATTTGTGCGAATACCAGAGCAAAAACGGGTTTATACCGCGCGAATGGATATTGACATTTCGACCAAATTTAGTGATTGGATTGAAGCAGACCTAATGCAGGTAAACAAGGATGATATCAAGCAAGTTGTAATAAAAGATTATTCGATCAACGAACGCACGAGGGCAGTTAATCAGCGCGATGAGCTTGTGCTCAATAAAAAAGACAATGATTGGAATGCAATTAAGATGTCTGCAGAACAGGAAATAGACAAAACAAAAATGACCGATTTGGTGACGGCTGTGGATGAATTGTCCATCGTAGGCGTGCGTCCAAAACCAGAAGGACTAACACAAAGTTTAACAACGATTTCTGATGGCATATCCATAACGCAGGAAGCGGTGCTATCTTTGCAGGGGAAAGGCTATTATTTTACTCGCGACGGGCAATTACTTTCCAATGAGGGAGAATTGCAGACGCGTACGAAAGATGGCGTGGTGTACACTTTACGTTTTGGTGAAATCGTTTACGGTTCTGGTTTAGCTGTAACCGCTGGAGCAGAATCAAACGACACTGAGGAAAAGGACACTGGTGAGAATCGCTACCTTTTCATTACAACTGAATTTAAAGCCGATGAATTCATAGAACCGGTAAAACCAAAAAATACTGATTTCCAGACCAAACCAGACAGCGTTTGGACCGATACCGACAAACAAAATAAAGAGCTTCAGGACACACATGATGAATGGCAAAAGAAAATTGATAAAGGCCTAAAATTATCTAACGATTTGAACACCCGCTTTGCAAAATGGTACTATGTGATTTCCTCCAGCAGTTTTGACAAACTTCATCTCAAACGAAGCGACCTGATTAAGACGAAAGAAAAAGATTCATAGAGTTTACCTGTTAGTTATTGATTATTGCCTATTGATATATTTCAATAGGCAATAATCAATAACTATAATTCCCTATTTCCTTATTGGCAAGTTTCCTTACGCCCTTATTTCCTACTCTCAATTCACACTTGACATTATTAATTTACTTTAGTAGTTTATATTTAACAAAATCACTTCAGTTAATATAAATAAGGCTTTAGCCATGAAAGTCAAAGAAGCGTCCCTTAGTTATTTAACAAAAAAGAAATCATATACTTATCGGGACTATTTAGAACTTCCAGAAGATGGGATTCGTTATGAAATCATTAATGGGGATCTTGTTATGACACCTTCACCAGTTACAATACATCAAAGAGTGAGCGCAAAAATAGAATTTGAGCTACGAAAATATATTGATTTGCGAAAGATAGGAGAAGTATTTGATGCACCATTTGATGTGGTATTAAGTGATGAAATTGTTCTCCAACCTGACATTTTTTTCATTTCAAATGAACAGTCTAAAATCATAACAGAAAATAATATTTCAGGTGCCCCTGATTTAATTATTGAAATTCTTTCTCCTTCTACTGGCTATTATGATTTAGTTGAAAAAAAAGAAATTTACGAAAAATTTGGTGTGAAGGAATATTGGATAGTGGATCCCAAAAAACGATGGGTAGAGATTTACACAAATATTGAAAGTAAGTTTAAATTACTGCAACGCTTAGAAAAATCAGGTGGCCTGAAATCTCAAGTGTTGGACGGACTTCTCGTTTCTTTGGAGAAAATATTTGAATAAGAATAAAAAAAGCCCTGAAAATATCTCAGGGCTTTTTTTATTAAACTCGGCAGCCTGATTCCGCAACGTCCAATTGAAAGTCACGCTTCATCAAGATCGAATCCCAAATGAATTTGGGTACCTCCTTGTCACTATTTTATCAACAACATCTTACGCGATAAGCTCAAATTGTCAGTTTCCATTCTCAGGATATAAATCCCCGCAGCAGCTTGCTGGCCTTTATTATTCAGACCATCCCACTGAGCAGTGTATACACCCGTTTCTCTTCTGCCGTCAAACAATGTTTTAATTCGCTGTCCAATTATATTATAAATATGAAGTTGGACTTGACTAGCAGCAGGCACATGATAATTGATAACCGTGCTCGGATTGAATGGATTCGGGTAATTTTGGGACAATTCAAAGGTTTCCGGCGCCGCAGCAATCTTGAAATTTTCTTCAACATCTGTCAGGATGTCTAGTAAATCTGGCAAATGAAAATCGACGCCTGTCTTCCCGCCCGGACTGGTTACAGTGACCTGTGTTGCACCTTGTGGTACTATATCAAACCAGGGAATTATAGCCAGAGGGTCTCCTTCACTTAAAATTAAGCCAAAAAGGAGTGAGAATATATCTATGTTGTCGAGGCTAAACTCGACAGGAATATTCTGATACCAGGTATCACTAAACACCTGAATATCTAATTCTCCAAACATATCCAGCCCACCACCAAGTAATAGTCCCAACCCGGCGCCTAATGGATCATCACCCAGATCTCCTTCCAAATCAACCTCCTCTAATAGCATAAATAATTGAAACAGAGCGAAAGTTCGAACAAAATAGTTGCCGGCGGCTAAACCTGGAATATAATATTCGCCCTGGTTTGGCAATGGTACACCAGTATTAAAATTAATTCCGCTGACTCCTATAGAAACAGCATGACCGGTGGCATCATAGGCGATTACAAGGACAAAAGGTAATTGTTCAGAACCGTCACTATTATAAACTGTGCCAGAAATGACTCCTTCACCAGTAGTCAAATCAATATCAATGGCAGGTTTTTTTTCGTCCGGAGCTACTGTTACCACCGTTGAATTAGCATCGTCAAAAGTTGTACCGCCGCCATGATAGGCACTTGCGACGCCCTGGTTCATAGTCAATGCTTCAATTTTGTAGTTACCTGGAGGCAGACCCATAATACTATAACCACCTGCAAAATTGGTTTCAGTGCCACCTATCGCCAGGTTGGTAGTTGCGTCATAGGCTAAAACCAAAGTCTCTGCTAAAGTATCAGCGCCAACTGGATTACCAGTTGGCAGATTTACAACACCTTGAATGACAGCCGCACGTACCATACTAAAATCAATGTCGGCTTTCTCATTCGGCGCCGTTACTGTAACCGGATCCGCCGTATCCAACGATTTCTTACCATTGTAAAATTGCGGTAAGTAAATAACATCTTCATCTTGTTGAAGTAGAACAGCATCCAGATTAACCTTGGATAATCGGCCCAGACCACTTACTACTTCATCGCCGCCAAGTATGTCTCCGACGACCAATCCGAGAAGTTTGTAGTCGCCGCTCGGTAAAGGCCGAATTTCAAAAGATCCATCACCCATACCCTCTGGATCAAAAATCGGTATCGCCAGTGCAGGATAATTTGTTTGTGCATCAAAAGCAATGGCCAAAGCTTCCATGACAATGGGGGTTTGACCATCAAGTTCATAAAAATGACCACTGATGTAACCACCATTATCAAGAGCAAAATCTATTCCCGGAGTAACAGCGGGTGAATTTACGGTAACACGATCCGCACTATTGAAATCAAATATGCTGTGCACATTCGGATAATAAGCATCGATAATATTCTTACTCATAAGCGTCTCATCTAACAAAGAAACGGTTCTAAGAACATAATCGCCGGAAGAAAGACCCCCGATTACATAATTACCAGCGGAATCTGTAAAGCTGATACCAAAATCTATATCATCGGAGAAAAATTTACCTACGCCGGTTGTACTAAAATCTTTAACTGCCACAACCACTACCGATTCCAGTGAATCCCCGCTTGCATCGGTGATATTCCCCGTGATCATGCCGCCCATCTCTAAGGTAAAATTAATCCCGAACGTGGTATCCATATTAGCAACAGTTACAGGAGCTGCCTGGTCTGACGTCGGTACTTCCTGCCAATATTCGCCCTGCAAGGGTGGTAACTCTGAAGAAGTTCCCATCAATAATGGTAAAATAAAACTCAGGTAGTCATTTGCATAGACGACATAATCTCCAGCCTCCAGAGGAGTAACATCGTACACTCCACCCTCGCCAGCGAAGCCCAATCCTGCTATTGTTGTATCAGAATTCGTCACGTTGAAAGCAAATACAATCGCGAGAGGAACTGGAACGTCATTAGGTCCTAAGACGGTGCCGGTGATATGTGCTCCTTCAACAACAGTTATTGTTTCTTCTTCCAGGCTAAAAATAATATTTGGAATCGAGTCGTTCAAGGTAGGTATATTAATTGGAGTGGCATTTTGCCAATCAGCCTGGTTGTTATAATACTCATCCTCATAGCCAAAGACATTGGCTTGCATTTTGAAAAATCCCGTCCCTGGTAAATTAATTTCATAAAAACCAGTTCCATCTGTAAAAGTAGATGTTTCAAACTGAACATCAGGATTCATGACGCGTGAAATCTCAAAATCTACAAACCTATTTAGAATTGGCGTCACGCCATCGGCTTCGAATATATGGCCTGTTATTTTAGCTCCTTGAAGGAGATCGAAATCAATTCCAGTTACCGCACCGCCATCCTGCACCGCAACTAAATCTGCATCTCGCCAGTTCCTAAAAGACTCTAATAAAACATCATCGCCGAGACTATAGAATTCGTCCACAAAACCGCTACGAGTCACGACGTAATAATTTCCTGCTGGTAGATCAAATATAGTATAACTTCCAGAAAAATCAACAACCGCGCTGCCGACAAAGAAACCGAATTCATTAAAGGCTATAACCTCAATGTATTCTATTGAAGCCGCTCCTTCCACAGTTACCGTACCTGAAATGCTGCCTCCAGCCAAACTTTTTAATTGAGCTTGCTTTTGTTTCGTAAAAGAATTCAGTAACTCTTGAGTGCTAATGCCTTTCATTTCTGACAGCTCAAGATTTCTTAAAAAAGCAGCCATCTTTTTTTCTGCTGGATATTCACGAATTTTTTGTTGAAAGACCTCGTTGTTGCGATGCGCAATTACTTTTGTCTCCACCCTTTTTATGAATTCCTGATTAATTTTCACCAGGTTTAAGTTATTCCTCATCTCTTTATCGCCCACAACAGATTTTGACAGAAGTTGTTTAACATTCTTCTCTCCAGCTATGGCTGAATCAAATCCGTTCATTATGAAAAGGCTACCTAATAGGATAACCATGCATGCCAAAATGAGTACTTTTGAAACATTCCCTGTATTGTTAAAATGATTTCTCATACTGCCTCCTTTTATTATATGGATTAAATGTAATTATTTATTATAAAAAAACTGATTAGAAGAAAGTTACACCTGTTTTGAGAGAATTTAAACCAGCACCCATAAAATAACAAGTATTTTAAAAATTGTCAAGGATTAGTTTTTAAAAATATAAATAAAATAAGAATTTATTGTCTTAATTGAAATTTGGGGAATAATAGGATTTCAGGTCAATGCTTTCTGGCTTTTAAGTTTATTTAACCATCAACCATTATCCACCTCAGCCAGCATGCTACCATCTACCACATTCAATCCTGTTAGATTTTTTCCCAACTTCTTCTTCTCCTGTCTCAAGGGCCGCAGCACCTTAAAATTTCCCCGCTTCAATTCTGTTTTCTTACCGTCAACAGGCAAGTACAGTCTGCCCCTCTCCAATTTAAAACCCAAATCGAAATAACTATCAGCATTTGTGAGCAGTTCGTTGACTTCCTTCCAGTCCATCAAGCGTTCAAGCAAATCAATGCCTTCTTTCCAGGCCGGGACAGCAAGAGTCTCAGCCATTTGGCTTACCAGAGTTCGCCATTCCTGGCCAGACAAACGATCTTCAACAAGCGATTTTAGCGTTTGAGCTTCTTGCTGTATTTCATTTAAATCATTTTCATAATGCAGAACAGTTTTCAGCAAATCAATCAATGTATCCGGCGCATCTTGCTTCTCCGCTGGCAACCACTCTTCAGGATTCAAACTCATCTTAATCATTGCACGCCAACGCTCCATATTTTGAAGCCAGTCAGTTTTGGAAAAACTTAGTTCAAGTAAAAAAGAGTATTTCCTTCCTCTTCAGTAAAGGCCAGGTCCGAGATAATTCTCCCGGCTCTTCTTTTTAGCCGAGCTTCTAATAATTGATTTAAAAAAGTAGTTTTGATGAACGGCTGAGCTATTTGCCAATACGGGGAGTTTTTTTGATTTTCCCACCAGTCCTGGTGGGCAGCATCAAGTTTTGATGAAGTAAGTCTTGTGCCTTCGGCTGCAAAAGCCAGAATATCGGCAGGGGAAACATATGCGGATATAGATTTTTGCTCTGCCCCACGGGCTGATTCATTAGTCAAATCGTTCTGGTTGCTTTTCATTTACAGAATTTATCACATGTGCATACAAAGTTTTTGAAAGTAAATGATGCCTGTCAGATATCTTATTTCATTTAATCTTTATGAATTAGTCGATAAGAACCTGAACCAGATTTATCCATAAAAACAAATCTCCGGTCAATATGATTATAATACCATATTTCAGTTGGATGTGTTTTGATGTCGCCGCTACGCCTTTGTACTTCTGAGGGTGAACCATAAATTATGTAAATTTTGCCCCTGTCTGTCTCCCAGCCAGCGCGATTTTCAGAAGTGCTGGCGAAGTGTTGAAGACAAAACTCAACACGGCGGTAGAACTCTACTTTCAATTCATTCAATAGAGTGCCAGGCGTGGGATCACGTTGCATCCAAAACTGTTCTTTTAATATCAGACCTTCTTCAGGAGCGGTTTTAATTATATCAGAATAATCCTTCGACTCAGTAATATATTTCATGGCCTTCAAAAATGCTATAGAATAATCGAGTGTTTGTTTTACATGGGAGGTATTTGAATATTGAACAATAAAACCTTCATTTTTCAAAACCATCTCATTCGCAGTTTTAGCTTCCACAACAAGGACGTAATAACCAGCCGTATTAATTAATTTGCTTAATGGCACCATTTTTTTAATTAACTTCTGTCCGGGTAAAAAGGTACTGCTATTTTCATAAACGGGTTCATTTTCATCAGTATAAACGCCCAACTTAAGCTTTATGGAGTCCAACCCTGAAGCATATAATTCGAAATAAGCGCTTAATTCTGAAAGAGAATCTTCTAATGTTTTTGTTATATTAGGAAACATTTTTAAAGCAGGCAGTGAATCAATATCTGCAGAATTCACGAACATCAAATCACTCATAACGATTCTTTCGATATCAAAATTTTCAATATCTACAATTTTTTCCCGGTTTAAATTTCTTTTCGTATCTAAATCTGTTAGCTCCAGAAAAATATCATAGGACCCTGGATTTAAGTCAAAAGCGATATGATGTTTAATTATATTTATTCGTGAGTTGGTTTCTTCGAAACTTTGCGTTATAACTTCCTTGGTAAGAATCTTGCCGTCCAGACGATTACCATCTCTGTCAAAAATATCAATTAGAATTTCATATTTTGCATAGTAACTATTGTCTTCGTTTTTCACAAACTGCAATATATCATTTACAAAGGCAATAAATACATTCAATTGCGACTTATTTGCCACGGTTGAATTAAACGAATATGTGTTAAACAGAAAAAGTGGTTTACCAAAAGTGTGAAAGTATGATGAACTATCGGAATATGATTCATTATTTTGACTATACAGTAATGAAGACGCTAATAGTAAAAATATGTAAATTCCCGATTGAAAACTTTTGAATAATTTCATTATTGAAAGAGAAACATTCAATGACAAGTTAAGAGCTTAAGTTAAATAAATTATCGACAATAATGAGGGAAAACTTTTGAAAAATCATAATGGTAATTGAATTATTCAGATTAATAAAATTAAAGTGATAATGTCACTGACGATTGTTGACATTCTCAAGCTAAATATTATATTTACTTATCACACATCACACTATTCGAAGGCCTGTTAATGGATTTAACCGACTGGGGCATGTTCTGGATTATTGCTCTATTTATATTGGGACTGGTTTCGCTATTCGGTGGAGAGCACGCACTTGTTCACGGAAGTTCCCGTTTGGCTCGTTTATTGGGAATTCATCCGCTTATTGGTGGGTGCTATAGAAGATGAATAGAAAAATCAAGCTCATAGGAAATCCTGTCGCCGGCAAACATGCTCTCGCTAAAAAATGGCCGGAAATTGGTGGGAAATTGAAAAACATTCTCGGAGATTTTTCCACAGAATTTACCAAAAATATTGGTGACGCGACAACAATAACCCGGCGCGCTGTTTCAGAAGGTTATGATACCATTGTCGCGTTAGGTGGAGACGGGACAGTCAATGAAGTCGTAAACGGCTTCTTTGAAAATGACGGTTTAATCAATCCAGAGGCGAGATTGGGCATTATTTCCATGGGTACCGGAGGGGATTTGGCAAAGACCTTTGAATCTCCGGACAGTCTTGAAGAGGCTGCATTGTGCATCAAAGGCAACAACATCAAAAAATGTGACATTGGCCTATTAAAATGTCTGAGACTCGATGGAAAGCCTGTATGCCGGTATTTCATAAATATTGCAGACGCAGGATTTGGTGGTAGTTTAGCAGGACTGGTAAACAATTCCAGTAAAGCTCTGGGACCATTTTTCGCATATCTTTCCGGCCTGTTACGCACCCTGGCTACATATAAAAACAAAACCATACAAATACAGGTTGATAACTCGTATTCTGAGGAACAAATCGTAAATTCGGTTATCGTGGCAAATGGTCAATTTTTTGGCGGCGGCATGTGGATCGCACCAAAAGCCCGTATCGACGATGGTCTTTTTGAAGTGGTGATTATAGGTGATATCAGCCGGCGGGAAGTACTGGCCAATATTCATAAATTATATAATGGAACGTTGGAAAATCATCCAAAGGTCAGATATTTTCAGGGCAGGAAAGTCACACTAAAATCAAATTCAGATGTAATGATAGAAACCGACGGTGAACAGCCCGGTCTGCTACCTGCAACATTCGAAATTTTACCCGGCGCTATAAATATTATTTGTTAGCCTGTCGGCCTGAAATGCTTCTGTACTGCAATCGTCTCTTTTGCAAACTTTAGCAATCAAGATGATTGAGTTACATATTTGAAGACTACTGCATAATTTAATTATTGCTTCATTTCAGCAAAAGTCTACACTCATCGGATGACTTTGAAGTCATCCGATGAATAGTAGTACTTTGCAGAAAAATAACCTATTGAAAAAAGGAGGATAAATTGAATCGACAAGATGCCTGGGATCTTTTGACTCAATATACTGAATCTGACAGCTTGAGGAAACACATGTTAGCTGTAGAAGCAGCAATGCGTTTTTATGCTCAAAAATATGGAGAAGACGAGGAGAAATGGGCAGTGGTTGGATTGTTACATGATTTCGATTACGAACAACATCCAACAAAAGAAGAACATCCTGTTGCAGGCGCTACAATACTCAAAGAAAAGGGCTATCCTGAAGAAATTATCCGGGCCGTTCTGTCACATGCGGATTATACTGGCGTTAAACCAGAAAGCAATATGGAAAAAGTACTTTCTGCGGTGGATGAACTGACTGGATTTCTGGTAGCGGTTGCATTAGTCCGGCCTTCCAGGAGTATCATGGATGTAAAAGTAAAATCTGTTAAAAAGAAAATGAAAGACAAAGCCTTTGCGCGTAATGTTAATCGTGAAGATGTTATTAAGGGCGCTCAAATGCTGGAAATGACATTGGAAGAACATATTGAAAACGTCATAAATGCTATGAAAACCATTGCCAGTGAGTTAGGATTAGAGTAAATTGTAGTCATTATTTTTCATCTTGATCAATATATTGCGAGAATTTAAAATCTTTGCTTGCATATTTGAATATATTCATTAAATTATTAGAAATCTTTAGTAGAATACAACATCATAAGATTAATGAAATATATCAGTTTTCACGACCCCAATAATCCACAGCAACACATTGAATTTTAGACGATTAGTTATTTTAATCTGAGCCGTTATTAATTATAATTTACAATGAAATCTCCCACTAAACTTAGGGCCGGAATTATCGGCCTGGCTCTTTCGTTTTATGTGCTCTTACAGCTCTTATCGCAATTTCCAAACTTTGTAGAAAAATACTACTCCCATGGAGTGTATCCAATCCTGACATTAATTATGTCAAGCTTCTCACATCAATTATCTTTTTCTATCACCGAATCTTTTTTGCTGATTGTTGTACTTTTAGGGGTGCCATTTATTGTCAACCGCATCAGAAAAAAGCGCATGGAAATTTCGCGAATTCTCCTAAATTTAACAACAACCTTTGCAGTATTATATGTGTGGTTTTATTTATTTTGGGGAATCAATTATTTAAGATTACCATTGCGAGAAAAACTTGACCTGAAAAAAGTACAGGTTCCAATAGATGCATTCGACTCTACTTTCGTTCAAATCATCCGTCATGCAAATAAACTAAATCTGACTTATTCAATAAAACAGACAACTCTTATCGATTCAACAATTGAGTCATCTTATGAAGAAGTTCTGGACGATCTTGGACTCCCCAGAGTTCCAGGACACAGAGGCCTAAAAACAGTCACAGCAAATTGGCTGCTTAATAAAACCACCACAAGTGGATGGTTTAGCCCGCTTTTTCATGAAGTACATTTCAACTCAGATCTGTTAATTTATGAGCTGCCTTTTGTAATTGCCCATGAAAAAGCCCACCAAATGGGTTACACCAGTGAAGCCGATGCCAATTTTTTAGCCTATTTAGTATGCACGAATGCTGAAGAACCGCTCTGTCAGTATAGTGGTTATTTTCAAATTTTGGGTTACTTTTTAAATAATGCAAAACGAAACAAACCTGATTCTGATTATTATAAAAATCAACTGACTGAAGGTGTAAAATTAGATCTTAGAGCAGTAAGGGAAAGATGGAATAGTCACATGGGATTCATTTCAGAATTGTCTAACAAGGGTTATGACCTCTATTTAAAAGCAAATAATATCAAAGAAGGAATTGAAAATTACTCAAGGGTAGTCAGCCTCATCGTGAGGTATTATGCCCGGAACAATATGCTAGAATGAATAAAAAGCATCCCAGGTATGAAAATGAACTAAATAATTTCCCCCTTATTGTTCACGCCGTTCTCACTGTTTTTACAAATCAGGAGAAGTAACAGATGAATCCAGAAATCCTTTCCCAAATGTTCGCCTTCAACCAGTATTGCATAAAAATGAATACTGAAGATCTCACGCAATCGGACAGTCTTGTTCAGCCGCATTCCGGTGGAAATTGTCTGAACTGGGTTTTAGGACATATTGTAGCCACACGCAAATTGATATTAGAGCATTTAGGTGAGTCCCCCATTTGGAGTGACGAAGAGGCTAAACAATATATCAGAGGATCGAAACCGATTCAAAACGGCGATCAAACTCAAACACTGGATAAAATTCTCACTGATTTTAACCGCTCCCAAAAGATTATTGTAGACAAATTGAGCAAAATGTCCGCAGAAAATTTATCGAAAAAAGTCGATGAAAAAGACACGCTGGCGCAAAAATTAGTCTTTCTTCACTTTCATGAGACATATCATATTGGCCAAACCGGGTTATTACGCAGGATTGCAGGAAAAGAAGGAGCTATTCGTTAGACACCTGATTGTTGAAACTCGTTACGTTAGTCTTTGCGATTTCAATTCATACTTACAATGATCAAAAACTGTGCAATCGCCACAATGTGGTTTTTGAGCTTTACATATTTGCCGGCCATGTTTGAGTAAGTTTATATGAAAAGAATAGCATTTGCCTTCAGGAACTAATTCCTGCATTAAGTGGTGAGTTTTATCTGCGCTGGCATTTTGCGATACAAAACCAAATCGTCCGCACAGTCGATGAACATGGGTGTCGACTGGAAAAATATCCCGGCCACATGCAAATGCTAAAACCACACAGATGGTTTTTAAACCAATGCCTTTTAATTTGGTAAAAATATTGATGGCCTCACCCGTTGAGAGTTCGCAGATAAAATCGGCGTTCAACTGTCCATATTCCTTTGACAACCAACTCAAAATGTTCAAAATACGTTCTGATTTTTGATTGGCTAAACCCGCAGAATGAATCGTTTGCGCAAGCTCCTTTTGGGTAAGAAGCAGCACTTCTTCCCAGGTTGAATACTTAGTTTTCAGTCCTTTCCAGGCCATGTCTCGATTCCAATCACTGGTGCTTTGCGAAAGGATAGTTTTCATTAAACTATCTAAAGCAGGACGTTTTTCAGGTTTCCATTTTTCAACGCCATAAGTCTGTTCAAGTTTTGTTAAAACTGTTTTAATATTACTTTTCAAATCGAATAATACCTTTTTCACTAAGTACCCAATTTCATAAAAACAGAAACATATTGACAGGATTAACAAGATAAACAGGATGGAATCGATTTAATCCTGTAAATCAAAATAAATCATTACAGCCAATCAGTATCACTTCCCGAATCATTAAGAACAGTTTTTGAAAAAGAACCTCGGTAAATGGTTGAAAGTCAAATTACTCCGCGGCTCACCGGATAAACGGGATGCCTATTATCCCGTTAATCCTGCTGACTGATTCGTAACCTTATTTATGACACGATGTACTAAGCTTGCGATTCCATCCAATCATTGGTAAGATTCTTCCACTGCTATAACATACGAACACCAATTCCCTGTTTTTGCTGCAAAACATTCTCAGTGATCCTTTAGAATCTTGTTAATAGACTTAGCAAAGTTAGCGTCGATAATGCCTATTATGCCGATTTCATTTCTTCCAAACAATTGTCCAAATTCATCCTTTGTACAGCAGGTAAAAATAGGAACATTTTGATTTCTGGCATTTGATTTGATTGTAAATTCTGCATTATCAGCAAGGTCTGTCGCTAAAATTAAAGTCTGTACTTTTCTTTTTCTCAAATTACCAATAGTGGAGGTCATACCAAGTGTGACCTTTCCTGCGCGATTGGCAAATCCTAACATTTTGAATAACTTATCCATTTTATCCATTAATTAAATTTGTAAGCTCGGTTAAAAATCCAGGAGAAATGTCTGTATTTAAAGTTCGCTCAATACTTTTTCTTTTAATTGCCAATTGAAAACAATCAATTTTATAGCATAAATAAGCGCCACGTCCTGATTTCTGAGCGGTTTCATCAATCTCAATATTCTTTTCAGGAGTTCGAACGATACGCAAAAGCTCTTGTTTGTTTTTCTTTTCTCTACATGCAATACATGTTCTCAAAGGTTGATGTAATGTCATTTTTTAAAGTGATAATCATTAAATTTTTCAAACCAGGACTTCTGCCAGGCTTGTACCGGTTCTTCATTTTTTAGTGATTAAGATTAATTCTTTAATATGGATTACAAATAACCAAAAATGGCTTTCACAATTGTATTTTGAGATCTATTAATCGCTAATTTTAAGAATTATAGAAAGATGTTTCCAATGCATGAAAAATTAATACATATCGTCTAAAAAGTCAAGAGAATTTCGAACAGTGGCTTTAGTGCGCTTCAGTCATAGACCACTTAAATGAAATTCTCCGCATAATAAAAAATTTGTGTGTATTGTTAAGATAAACGCTTTTTAAACAAGAGTATATTTTATCGAATTTGCAGATTACAGTGTTTTAAAAATAAATCTATCCCATCTGTATTTGATATATTTCAGAATAATTTTCCTTATAAAATGCAATAGAACTGCTTTTGCTATATTTTAGATAGGGATAATAAACAATACCATAATTTATATAATGCAATTAATTAACTAATAATTTAACTAATAATAGGGGGCAGACTTTTTTAAGTAAAGGAGGTATTCAAAATGCTTAAAAAATTGGTTTATTGCTATGTTATTGCGTTTCTTGCTTGTTTCTACGGGAATGTCAATACAGGATATGCACAATCAGACCAATCGCTCCCTGCAGTCGTAGGTCAGAAAACGCTATCGGCTTCCGAGTCCCCCCATGAATTCTTCGCGGAAGACGGTACTGGCAACGGCTTGATAACTGAAATCACTGCCGGTGAATACTGGCTATATGTTTTCGGAATCAACGCTGATGGAGTAACAGGTTCACCGCGTAGGAAAGTTCGCTTCAATCTCGAGGATCAGGAAGGGGGTTCCTCTCTGAAGAGTCTTGGAGTTAGCTTAGCCCTTGAACAAACCGGCCCGAATGGGAATGACCGGCTCGAATGTTACCAGGATTATGGTTTTGATGGTTCCTCTGGTCAAAACTTGCCTGCGGGAACAATAAATGGAGGTACCTTTGATCTCCGTTTCCAGTTCACCAGAGCAAATCCAGATTCTGGCTGGCAGTTAACGCCATATTATCGCCTGGCAGGCGGATCGTGGATTCTGTTCTTCGATGACGTTTTCACTGGCAGCGAAACCTTCGATTTCCTGGGTGCTAAACTTGTAGTAAGGATCGAACCGCCTTTAGGTGGTACCGTCGAGGGAGACGTCAGCTTTGACAATTTCTTCGTTATTACACCTCCAACCGGAGATGCAACCACGACATTTGTAGATGATGACTGGGCTGACCTTGATCCTGGGGACGCTGTACAATTCCCAGGACAAAGCAAAATCCAGATTATTGGTTTTGATGCATTTGCTGCTGTTCAGGACGGTATTGACTCTCTATACTTGGCAATGAATGGCGATCCTGCTTTGGAACTCAACAATCTCAACGGTTTTTATAAGTCTCTTTCTGCTCAAACTACTTTAAATTCAGTAGCAACGATAGACACAGTCCATGTCGCTGCAGGTACATATATAGAAAACCTGGATATCTATTTCCCACTGGTCCTGGATGGAGCAGGCAGTGGAGTGACAGGCCCGGGTACAACTTTCATCAAGTCAGCCGGCATTGACACAGCCGTTATCCACATAGACGGCAGCACAGCCTCCGGCATCTCCCCAACCGAAAGAGTAGTGATCCGCGACCTTCGTGTCACCGATGCCGCTGGTTCGGACAGCCGAGCGAGTGGTATACAAATCACCCACGGAGATGATGTTCAGACCACGACTAACTTTATCACGTTTGATAATGTGGTATCGGTAGGGAACGAGCACAGTGGAATCGCAATTGAGCACACCGGTATTATAAATGACGTAGAGGTCATAAACTGTGTCTTGTCCGACAACGGTATAAACGGTTTCTACATTTGGTCAGAAATCTCATCTTTTGACAGCCTGCTAATGACCGGCGGTAAAATCGACAGCAACGGAATCAATGGGCTGGCAATCGGTTATGGCATGACGACGCTGAATGGAGACAACTTCATAAAAACCAATAGCACATTGAATGGTGTGTTAGATGGGCCACCAGGAATCACAAATATTCACATCAATGGAACCTCGTTATTAGGTAACGGCAATGTTTCCACTTACGGTTCTGGAGATATCAGCCTTTTTGACTTTAATGGCAACGCCTCTTTTACAAACGTCACTGTTGAAGGTGAAACGGCACAGTTCGGAATCCAGATTCACGGTGATGAGCAAATAGGTCCTGCAGGCAGTGTTTCTTTTGATAGTGTATCAATTAGCGGTATATACCAAAACCCTGAGAATAGAATCGCTACTTTGCCCAGCTTTTCGCCGCCACCACCACCAATACCCTTGAACGCCGCAGGACTGTACATTTCAAACTACAACAGTGTAGATAACATCAGTTTTAACAATGTCCAGATCGATGTTTCTTCATCAGAAGGTCCTGTTGCCAACTTGTTTGTGAACGATGTGGACGATACGCTTAACATTGGTACGACAATCTTTGGCGGTAATGCGACAGCTGATATT
>CAZIKB010000053.1:0-42140 GCA_964539665.1 uncultured Cytophagia bacterium | reverse complement strand
AAGTCGATGTTTTCGATTTCCATTTGTCCGGCTTCAATTTTTGAGAAATCGAGGATATCATTAATCAAACTAAGCAGTCCTTCTGAGGAAGATTGCACAATATTCAAAAACCCTCGTTGTTCAGATTTCAACCCGGTCTCGAGGGTGAGTTCGGTCATGCCAATAATGGAATTTAATGGGGTGCGGATTTCGTGGCTCATGTTGGCCAGGAACTCACTTTTGGCGCGGTTGGCGGTTTCGGCAGCTTCTTTGGCCTGTTGCAATTCTTCATCTAATCGTTTGCGGTTCAATGCTTCCACAAAGGCTACAGACAACGCTTCTATTGCTTGTTGATTTGCCATGTCATAGCCCAATTCTTTGTTGGCTAAACCGATCATACCGATAGTCCTGCCCGCCAGTTTCAATGGAACACCCAGGAAAGACGTAAGCGGTGGATGATCTTTAGGGATCCCGACTCGATCTGGATGGGAAGCAGGGTCATTGACTATTAAGGATTCTCCGTCCTTGATTGCTCCACTCCAAATGCCGCGGATTTCCATGTCTTTAATTATCCGCATTGCATCCGACTTCGGCATTTTACATGCATCCCAGCCTGGATTGCTCAACGCAATAGTATCAAAGCGACCGACGTGATTCACTTTACCAATAAAACCGAACTTGCTACAGGTCAACTTCTCAGCCACGGACAGGCACGTCCTGGCCACTTCCTCCTCGGTTTCACATGCTAACGTCTCTCTAAAAACCTTGTTGATCGCCTCTAACACAGCACTTTGTCTCAGGATCTGCTCCTCCGACTGCTTACGCTCGATGATTCCAGCTAAGGTATTTGCCACTGCTTGCAAGAATTCCTCTTCCCATTTTTCTCGACGATGTCCTTCCTTCAAAAAGAGAACGATCACACCTAATACCTTGCCCCCTGACATAATTGGGACACAGTAGTGCCCATGAGGGAACATACCTTCATAACGGTTTTCATGTTGGTGATCCACACAATCGGCAAACACTATCCCGCCACTTGCTGCTGCTCGACCACAAAGGCATCTGCCAAATGGAACGCGTGCACAGATCTTTTGTAATGATATGGCAAGACCCCGCTGTGCTTTCAGTACTAATACATCAGAGTCCTGTTCGACAAGAAAAATACCTCCCTTCGACTTTAATTTTAACCAGGAAACAGAAAGAATCAAATCAAGCGCATGGTTTAGTTGTTCTTCAATTGAATTGTTCTCCAATGAGATATGTAGAAGCGAATTTACCACACTTTGGTTCTGGTAACTTTTCTGGAGTTCCTGCTCAGCCAGCTTGCGACTTGTAATGGTGCGCGCTAAAAACCAGGAACCAATCCCCAGGAAGAGAATCAGAATTGCACATATCAACAGAAATCTGAATAAAAACTTATGCGACACGGCTTGCAGGACATCTGAAGAAACATAAGATACAATCTTCCAGTAATATCTTTTAGCTTCCAGTTGGTCTGCACTGGGCTCGGAGGCTTTGGCTGAGCCGGTGCTTGATTTCCAGCCTTCTAAAAGAGGGTGCACAGTTGTATAAGTAAACATCCCATGCGCATTATAAAATTGTCCCGACTCGGCGCCTGAGATTCGTTGCCAGGCTTCAGGGAAAGCATTCCCAAAAGTCCGATTCTTCCTATCTCCATACATAAACCCCCATTCATCTTCGGGCCTTATGCCTTTAAGCCAGAATCCCTCAGAGTTAAGGAGCATAACCTGGCCCGGGGCGTTATCAGACGACTTCTTAAGATTTTGAATCAATTTCGCACCTAAATAATTGAGAAGCACAATTCCCTGTTTTCGGCCCTTGCTGTCGAAAACCGGAGTTCCAAAGCGGATCATCGGTTTCAATGGCTGCTCAATCTCACCTCGTTCTATATTTAAATCAAATGGTGATACATACACTTCCCCCAAATCAAGCTGAAAAATATCCTCGAAATAATAACGTTTTGTTTTAAATTGAAGTTGTTCTTCGAGCACAATGTAGGGCCCGCCATCATTAAAGTTGACCCTCACGACCTCCATGCCCGTCTCATCCAGAAAACGTAACTGGTCGTATAGCCTTTTGTTCTTACAAAACGAGAGAAACTGTTTAGCCAGAGCTTTCCGATGGCTGGCTTCATCGCTTTCAAACATCACTTGGTGCTCGTGATGCGCAGATAGAACCATCAAGTCCGATACAATTGACTTGAAATCACTGACAATTATTTCCATTTGTTGGTTTACTTTGTGAACCTCATTGGTTTCAGAGATAACCCTCTCAGTCCTGGAATCAATGAAGTAAATTACCATTGCGATACCGACCGCCAATGCCGACAATGGCAAGAGAATAATTAGGAAGTGTTTTACCGTGACCCATGAGCTTATTTGGGATGATGTGTTTATCATATTATTCATTAAAAATTTCCTTTATTTAATATATGTGTCATATCCTTTGTCAAAGTTACTGGTTTTCCCAAATGCTGACGAATCACTTCAAGAAGGTTTTGCTTTCTTATCGGTTTGGTGATATAGTCATCCATATCATTTTGGAGACACTTTTCACGATAGCCCTCTATAGCATGCGCTGTAAGGGCAATAATGGGCGTACGATTTTCTTTAACAGAGTGCTCCCAGTCTCTAATTTGTTTAGTTGCTTCAAATCCATCCATGATTGGCATAAACACATCCATTAAGATTAAATCATAACGAAATTTATAGATGGCTTCTACAGCTAATTGACCATTTTCGGCAATGTCTATAACATAGCCAGCTTTCTGTAAAATCTTTTTGGTTAACTTTTGATTATCCAGGTTGTCTTCAACCAGTAAAAGTCGATGTTGAATTTTGTTTATTCTTTTCTCATCAGGATTGACATCTTTAATAGTATTGATTTTTTCATGATTTTGATATCTCAAAACCTTCATGAGAATATTTAAAAGTTTTGACTGCTTGACGGGTTTGGTAATATATTTTGCGATGTCCAACTTTTTCTTCAACTCGGGATTGAGACTGCCTACGGAAGAAAGCATAATCATTTTTATATCTTTAAAGTTCGGGTTCATTTTAATCTTCTGTGCCAACTCAAGGCCATCCATTTCAGGCATATGTTGATCCAGAATGATTAATTTGATTGATGCGTTTGAACCTTTCAAAATGGATAAGGCCTGATGGCCACTTTGAGCTTCTCTCACCTGAAATCCCCAGGCGGTGAGTGTCTTTCTTAAAATAAATCGATTGGTTTCATTGTCATCGACCACCAGGATGGTAATTTCTTTAAAATCCGGGTAGGGAAAATCGCGCTTTTCAGCTTTTGTCTCTCCAATGGGTAAATTTAATTTAAAGTGAAATGTACTACCTTGACCTTTTTGACTTTCTATCCACATTTCACCGCCCATCAACTCAATGAGGGATTTGGAGATAGTCAAACCAAGACCCGTGCCACCGAATTTACGCGTGGTGGAACTATCCGCTTGGGAAAACTTTTCACATATTTTCTTAAGGTTTTTTTGAGAAATACCCATGCCGGTATCGCGAACTACAAAATGCAACTCAACCGATTTCGGATTTAAGATTTGGGATTTGGCATTCCACACTCTGCATTCCACTACCACTTCGCCTTTTTGGGTAAACTTAATAGCATTTCCAGTCAGGTTCACCAGTATTTGGCGTAGTCGGATAGAGTCGCCGATAACCCGGGTGGGGATTTCAGGTTCGACGTAACAAAGGAGTTCGATACCTTTTGCCTCAGCACGCATATTAAATATTTCTGCTACCCCTTCAACGATCTCGCGCAGGTTAATGTCGATGTTTTCCAGTTCCATTTGCGCGGCTTCAATTATTGAGAAATCAAGGATATCATTTAATAAACTGAGAAGCCCTTCAGAGGAAGATTGCACCACATTTAGAAACCCTCGCTGTTCCAAAGTTAACTTGGTCTCAAGAGTTAATTCTGTCATTCCAATGATGGCATTTAGAGGGGTGCGAATTTCATGACTCATGTTAGTTAGAAATTCACTCTTGACTTGACTGGCGGCTTCGGCGGCTTCTTTGGCTTTCTGCAATTCTTCTGCCGCCCGTTTGCGATTTACACTTGAACGCGCCAGAAACCCGGAACCGATCGCTAGGATCACAACCAGAACTGCGTAAAACATAAGAAGTCTGCCTAAAAATTTAAATGATCCGGCGGTCAGGATATCCTGTGATATGTGAGATACGATCTTCCAATAGTATTCTCTCTCTTTGAGCTGGTAGGTCGTTAGTTCTAAGGCCTTGTCCGAGCCGGTGATTGATTTTTGACCTTCCACTAATGGGTACACCGTTGTAAAGGTGAACAACCCCTCTTTAAGATGAAATTGTCCGGATTCGGTTCCGGTGATCCGCCGCCACGCCTCGGGGAAGACATTCCCAAACGTCCGCCCGTTTCCATACATAAATCCCCATTCATCTTCAGGCTTTGGTCCATAAAGCCAGAATCCATGAGAGTTAAGAAGCATGGCCTGGCCCGCGGCATTCGCGGACGCCCTTTTAAGTCTATGGATCAATTTCGCTCCTAAATAGTTGAGAATAATGATCCCTCGTTTTCGACCATGGCGGTCAAAAATTGGCGTTCCAAAGCGGATCATCGGTTTCGGAGGTTGTTCGATCTCTCTTCGTTCCATATTTAAGTCAAAGGGTGATACATAAACTTCCCCCCGCTCAAGCAGAAAGGTACTTTTGAAATAATAACGGTTTGCTTTAAGTTGAAGTTGATTTTTGGGAACAATGCCGGGCTTACCACCGTTAAAGTTGACCCTTACGACTTCCATACCTGTCTCGTCAAGAAAACGTATCTGGTCGTAGAACCTCTTCTTATCACAAAACTCGAGGAACTCATCAGCAAGAGCTTTCCGATGATCCCGCCCTGCGGGGCTTTCAAGCATCATTTGTAGCTCGTGATGCACGGTCAGCACCTTCAGGTCAGACATAATCGACCTGAAATCAATGTCAATTAATTCCCTTTGTAGGTCCACATTGTTAAACTCATTGTTTTCAAAGATAATCCTCTCAGTTTTTGCATTTGTGTAGTAGAGTACAATTGCGATACCGCCTACCAGTGCCGACAAAGGCAAGAAAATAATTAGGAAGCGTTTTACCGTAACCCACGAGCTTATTTGCGATGATTTTTTTATCATATTATTCAATAAAAATTTCCCTTATTTAAAATATGTGTCATATCCTTTGTCAAAGTCACTGGTTTTCCCTAATTCTGACGAATCACTTCCAGAAGTTTTTGTTTTCTTATCGGTTTAGAAATGGAGGCTGTGCACCCCACATCTAAACACTTCTTTACTTCGCTCCCTCCCTGATGGGCTGTCAAAGCAATTATGGGAACCTTTGCTCCATTTCCAAGTTTCCGAATCGCTGAAGAAGCGCTATACCCATCCATTACCGGTATCTCCATATTCATCAAAATCATAGAGATAGTTCGACTTTTAAAGACCTCAACCGCCTCCTGACCATTTTGAGCAAAAACCAGTTTGTAATTATTTTCTTTTTTCAAGTAATTTTTAATCAAATTGCGATTATCGATTGAATCCTCCACAACTAAAATGGTTGGCAGAGGATCAATCCATTTTGAAACAGTTTCCTGTAAGTTTTTCTTTTTTAGAGGTTTGGTAATATAGTCATCCATATCCTGCTGGATACATTTTTCGCGGTAGCCCTGTAATGCGTGTGCTGTAAGTGCGATGATGGGAGTCCGTTCCTCATTTTGGTTCTGCTCCCAAGTCCTGATTGCTCTGGTTGCCTCAAATCCATCAAGAATCGGCATCTGGATATCCATCAAAACCAGATCATAGTGAAATTTTTCAGCCGCCTTTACCGCCATTTGCCCATTGTCTACAACATCAACAAGGTAGTCTGCATTTTCTAGTAGCTTTTTAGCTAATTTTTGATTATCCAGGTTATCTTCAACGAGTAAAATTTTGCGCGGGATAAGCTGCGTGATTTCCTCTTCGACAGGAACAATCTTAATGTGACTGACCTCATCCTGGTTTTGATTTCGTAAAACCTCTGCGAGAATATCCAGGAGTTTTGATTGTTTAACTGGTTTGGTAATGTATTTCGTTATGTCCAATTCATTTTTCAATTCAGGCTTGAGTCTTCCTAATGAGGAAAGCATGACAATTATTATATCTTTATAATTTGGATTCTGCTTAATTTTCCGTGCTAAATCTAATCCATCCATTTCAGGCATTTGCTGATCAAGAATAGCTATCTTGATAGATGTTTTGGAATCTTTCAAAATGGAAAGCGCCTCATATCCATTTTGCGCTTCTTTCACTATAAATCCCCTAACAGTGAGTGTTTTTCTTAATATACAACGATTGGTTTCGTTATCATCGACTACCAATACTGTTATATTGTTAAAGTCTGGATAAATATATTGGGTGTCTTTTGGTGTGCCTTGACCAATAGGCAGCATTAATTCAAATTGAAATATGCTGCCTTTGCCAGGCTGGCTTTCCACCCACATTTTTCCTCCCATCATTTCAATCAGGGATTTGGAGATATTTAAACCCAGACCGGTTCCACCAAATTTCCGAGTCGTAGAAGTATCAGCCTGAGAGAACTTTTCGAATATCTTCTTTATTTTCTTTTGTGAAATACCGATGCCAGTGTCGCGAACTGCAAAATGCAACTCAACCGAATTCGGATTGCGAATTTCGGATTGCGAATTTCGCTTTACGCTTTTCGGATCCCACAATCTGCATTCCACTACGACTTCGCCTTTTTCGGTAAACTTGATGGCGTTACCTGTCAAATTCACAAGTACTTGCCGCATTCGTGTGGGATCGCCTACGACATTTGTGGGGATACCTGGTTCGACGTAACAGAGCAGCTCAATTCCTTTAGCTTCAGCACGCATGCAAAATATTTCCACTGCACTTTCAACGACTTCGTTCAGATTAAATTCGGTCTGTTCAAGTTCTAATTGGCCGGCATCAATTATAGAGAAATCAAGGATATCATTAATCAAGGTGAGGAGTCCTTCAGAGGCAGTTTCTACTACATTTAAGAAACCTCGCTGCTCGGAATTTAACCTGGTATCCAGAGTTAGTTCGGTCATGCCAATAATGGCGTTCAAGGGCGTGCGGATTTCATGGCTCATGTTGGCGAGGAATTCGGTTTTTGCCAGATTAGCAACTTCGGCGGCGTGTTTGGCTTTGTGTAATGCTTCTTCTGCTTGTTTCTGTTTGGCGATTATGGTCCCAACTGAAGCAAGTATCCGGCGGACCATCAAGAATCCGATGCTCAGCAATACAACAACAAAGATAATGAGATTCCGGTTGTCTTGCCGTTTTTCGGTAAGTAACTTGGCAGCCAAAGCTGTATGTGCTGCACTATGCAATCGTTGTAACTGGTTTATGGTAATCAGGAATGGTCGAACCGCATTTTGCCTGTATGAGTCAACCGCTTCTCCCCTGGATTCAATTTCTTCGACCTTAGCCCGTAAAGCTTTGAATTGTTTCTCCGCCTTTTTTACCAAAGTTACATATTCCGGAAGCTCGAAAGTGCGCTGGAGGCTAACAATTGTGTTTAGGTTTTGCTCGATAATGTATAGGGATGATCTTATATCAAACGATTTGCTTTGTTCATTGCCCAATTTTTGGCCCGGTTTATTTAATAATAATTGTTTAGAAACAGCCTGTTCCAGTACCGACTTTTCAATGCGCCAAATTTCTTCATTAATCTGATCGCAGTATTTTATGGAGCCAAGATGGTATCGACCTGCCAGCTCCTCAGATTTTTCGATCTTTATAAACTGCACATATAAAAAGCCAATCGTGGATGCACTCAAAAACAGAATAATTGCAATTAACAAATATATATGCGTACTGATGGAAGTAGCCCATAAAATCAATTTCATTTTCATGTGCCTCTTAATTTGTTACGCCACGCTGATTATACTTCTCGACAATTTTTCTCAGCAATGAAAAATCGTCAACACTAGCGGGAAGGAAACTATTGGCATCTATGCTGTTCAGAATTTTCGCATGAACCTCGTTTTCTGCTGAGAGATTCAAAAAAGCATCCCGAATCTTTATCAGAACTGATTTACCAAAAACAGAACGTAGCGCCCAGACATAATCCGCGTAAGGCGGTGTCTCCCAGATAATGCGCACATCATTTTTACTTAATCTGCCATCTTTAAACATCTTATTTATGATTTTCGAATTGGCTGCGCCAAGATCTACCACGTTATCTCGCACCCAGGTAGCTGTCTTGTCATGTTTTCCTGAGAATAGAACTTTACTGAAAAAAGTCTCTGGGTTAATATTCTTTTTTTCCAAAAAATAACGTGGCATTAAGTGGCCCGATGTTGACGACTCGGAACCAAAACTAAGGGATTTGCCTTGGAATTGGGAAAGTTCTGTGGCTGGATTGTTTGCCTTGACCAGAAAGTAACTAGTAAATCGGGTATCCACATCCCGCATAACCAAAGGTACAGCATTGTCCATAATGTTTGCCTTCACAAAGGTGACCCCACCAAAATAGGCCAGATCAATTTTGTTTCTATGAAATAAGTCCACCAATTCGCTGTAGGTCGCCGGAATGATCAATTCATAAGGAACGCCAATCTCTTCAGAAAGGTATTGGCATAATGGCGTTAAAACCGCCCGCTGTTGGTCTTTGTTTTCGTCCGGCAAAATGCCGATTCTTAGAATTGATAGGCTGTCTTCATTACTATTCTTTATTGAAGAGCAGGCAAAAAAGGTGGTACAAAGAACGAACACTACCCACCGATATCCAAACTTGTTCATAATGCCTCCTTGATTTTGTAAATTAAATGACTAAATCTGTACACTCATTGCGGTAGAGTTTCAAGCCCGCTCCACCGTCCGGAACAACAACCTCGTATCCTTTGTCCTCTAGCATTTCCCTAAACATCGTTCTATTTGAGGCTCATCATCTATTACTAGAATGCGTGCCATATCTACTCCCATTGCTTATTTTCGGCGAAATGGTTTATTGGTTCTTTATCATCAAGCTCTCCTAAAGACACACAAATCGCGTCAAGTAGTATTTGCTTCCTTATAGGTTTGGAAAGATACGCTGTACACCCGGCCTCCAGACACTTGTTGATTTCGCTTTTCCCCTGATGAGCCGTCAAAGCAATAATAGGAATCTCATTCCCATATTTAAGTTTCCTGATTTCTGTTGAAGCCTCATACCCATCCATGATCGGCATCTCCATATCCATCAAAATCAAAGAAATCGTCCTTTTCTTAAAAATATCCACAGCTTCATGGCCATTCTGAGCAAAGACCAGTTTGTAACCTCCTTCCTTTTTGAGATAATTTTTCATCAAATTCAGATTATCTTCAGAGTCGTCCACTACTAAAATAGTCGGTCGGGGATCTAGCCATTTATGGATGGTTTCCAGCAGAATCTTCTTTTTAATCGGTTTAGTGATATAATCATCCATTTCATGTTGTAAGCATTTCTCCCGATACCCCTGTAAAGCATGGGCCGTGAGTGCGATAATGGGCACCCTTTCAGCTTGCCGGTGTCGCTCTAATTCTCTAATTTCTTGAGTGGCCTCAAACCCACCCTTGACTGGCATCTGAATATCCATCAGGATTAAATCATACTGAAATTTCTCAGCCGCCTTTACTGCCAGTTGGCCATTTTCGGCAACCTCAACTACATAGCCGGCTTTCTGCAATATCTTTCTGGCTAATCTCTGATTATCCGGGTTGTCCTCAACCAGTAGGATGCTTTTTTGAATTACTTTCGCATTTGCCTGTTCGGGGGTGACCACTTTAATCTTGTTTGCGTCTTCATGATTTTGATATCGTAGAACCTTCAATAGAATATCAAACAGTTTCGATTGTTTTACCGGCTTTGTAATCGCTTCGGCTATGTTCAACTCTCGTTTTAATTCGGATTTGAGACCGCCGACAGAGGAAAGCATGATCATTTTTATATCTTCACCATGCGCCTGCTCTCTAATCTTGCGCGCCAATTCAATTCCATCCATTTGCGGCATGTGTTGATCGAGAATGATCAGGTTAATTGACGCCTTAGATTCTTTGAGAATGGCCAGCGCCTGCGCGCCGCTTTGCGCCTCTCTTACTTGAAACCCCCAGGCTGCGAGGGTTTTCCGTAGAATAAAGCGGTTGGTCTCGTTGTCGTCTACCACCAGGATGGTAAGCTCTTTGAAATCCGGATAGTCATAATCTGGCTCTTCGGCGTTTGCTTTGCCGATGTGTAAATTCAACCTAAACTGAAAAATACTACCCTGGCCCTTTTGGCTTTCGACCCACATCTTCCCACCCATGAGTTCCACCAGCGCCTTGGAGATATTTAAGCCCAGGCCAGTACCGCCAAATTTACGGGTGGTGGAGGTGTCAGCCTGCGAGAATTTCTTGAATATTTTCTTTACGTTCTTTTTTGAGATACCGATGCCGGTGTCGCGAACTGCAAAATGCAACTCAACCGAATTCGGATTGCGGATTTCAGATTGCGGATTGCGAATGTCGCTTTTCGCTTTACGTTTTACGCTTTTCGGATTCCCAAATCTGCATTCCACAGCGACTTCGCCTTCTTCGGTAAACTTGATGGCGTTACCGGACAGGTTCACCAGCACTTGACGCAGCCGCGTCGGATCGCCTACGACATTTGTGGGGATACCTGGTTCGACGTAACAGAGGAGCTCGAGGCCTTTTGCCTCAGTGCGCATACTAAATATTTCGACGGCTCTTTCAACAACCTCGTGTAGATTAAAGTCGATGTTCTCAAGCTCCAATTGTCCAGCTTCAATCTTTGAGAAATCAAGGATATCATTAATTAAACTGAGAAGTCCTTCAGAAGAGGATTGCACCACGTTGAGAAACCCGCGCTGTTCCGAGCTTAATTCAGTCTCGAGGGTTAATTCGGTCATGCCAATAATGGCGTTAAGCGGCGTGCGGATTTCATGGCTCATGTTGGCCAGAAATTCGCTCTTGGCGAGGTTGGCGGTCTCGGCGGCTGCTTTCGCTTTACGCAAGTCTTTCTCGGCTCGTTTGCGCTCGGTGATTTCCTTTTTTAAATCTTTGTTGCTCTTGGATAGTTCCTGTGTGCGCTCTTGAATACTTTGTTCGAGTTTTTTCTTGGCATGATGCAGCACATCTTCCGCCCGCTTGCGCTCAGTGATGTTGTATAAAGAGCCTACCGTACCTTCGGTCCTACTCAACTGTAAGGATAACTCTAACCACATCAAATTGCCATTGCGATGATAAAAACGCAGCTCTTTCTGTTTCTGTGTAAACTTCTCGCTCTGTTGCTTAGTTATCAGGGCAATTCCTACTTTCCGGTCTTGATCGTAAATGAAATCAGTGATAGCACGCCCAAGAGAATCTTCAATCGAGTATCCGAGAATCTCCGTCCATGCCTGATTAAGAAAGGTTAAGCACCCAATTTCATCACATTTGAATACAACCTCGCGCAGATTCTCTACCAGCTCTCGATAGCGCTTCTCCGATGCTGAGAGTTCCTCTATAAGGCGATACTGGATCTGTAATTGAAGCTCGTTGTCGTTCTTATCAGTCATACATCAATTCCAAGACGTTTCAGTAATTGCATATGCTCGATGACCTCAGCGTAGAGTGGAAATATTTTTCCACAGTAGAATTCTTGTTCAAAGGGGGTACGACCGGAGGTGCAGTTGGAGAGGATTGAAACCTTATAACCACGATCGAAGGCCGCGCGACCAGTAGAATCAATACAGATTGAGGTGACCACGCCGGCTAAGACGACATTCTTTATGCCTCTTTCTTGCAATAGAGAATCAAGCTCGGTGTTGGAAAAGGCGTTAAGACCTCGTTTGCCAGGCACTTCCACAATCTGCTTACTGAAGCGGAGTAATTCTGGGATGGTTTCCGAGCCCTTTGTTCCAGCCCTGAATGCTCCCATTTCCTTTATGGTCTTTAGTATACCTACAGGCTCATCAAGTTCACTGTAGTCGGGTGTAAAGAGAATCGGTGTGGAAATGATCAGCATATTGGTGGGAAGTAAACTCTCCACCAAATCAATTGTATTGGACAAGACGCCAGTAACACGGGACGATTCCTCAATCACGGCATGTAGAATGCCGTTGGCAGCGAAGTAATCGTTTTGATAACCGATCAAAACCAGTGCAGTTTGTTTTGGATCCATGATATACCTCCAATATTATTGTTAGTTGTTTTTAATCATAAATAGTATCCTTCTATTCCGCTAATTCGGCCATGTTTGTTATCTGTAATACATTTTGGGATGTATTTTTAGAACCTGTTTGAGGAACACCTAAATAATGACTAATCATGTCAATCAGCTTTTGTTTCCGTATAGGCTTAGAGAGATACGCCGTACACCCTGCTTCTAAACATTTATTTAGTTCTTTCGAGCCCGTGTGCGCTGTCAAAGCTATAATAGGCACTTCCTTGCCATTCTCAAGTTTCCTGATTGTTGTGGATGCCTCATAACCATCCATCACCGGCATCTCCATATCCATGAGAATCAACGAAATCGTACGCTTGCTAAACACATCGACGGCTTCTTTGCCGTTACGTGCAAATATAAATCTGAATCCTCCTTCCTTAATAAGATAATTTCTTATCAAATTCAGATTATCTCTTGAATCATCGACCACTAATATCATGGGGCGAGTATCAAGCCATTTGTTTATCATTGATAATAGATATTTCTTTTTCACCGGTTTTGTAATGAAGTCATCCATGTCGTGGCGCAGACATTTTTCACGATAACCCTCAATGGCGTGCGCTGTCAGGGCAATAATTGGCGTGCGATTTTCTTTGATAGAGCGCTCCAAAGCTCTAATTTGTTTTGTTGCATCAAATCCATCCATGATGGGCATAAACACATCCATCAAGATTAGATCATAACAAAAATTATGAACAGCTTCTACAGCAAGTTGACCATTTTCAGCCAGGTCTACTTCATAGCCGGCTTTTTCTAAAATCATTTTAGCTAATTTTTGATTATCGGGGTTGTCTTCAACAAGCAGTATTCGCCGAGGTATTTGCGTTACTTTATTTTGCTCAGATTTGACACCTTTAACACTATTGATATCTTTTGGCTTTTGATACTGCAGTACCTCCATGATAATATCTAACAGTTTTGACTGCTTAACAGGTTTGTTGATATATTTATCAATATTCAATTTTTTCTTCAACTCGGAATTAAAATTGCCCACCGATGAGAGCATAATGATTTTAATATCTTGCAGGTTTTGGCTTTTTTTGATGTTCAAAGCTAACTCAGGTCCAGCCATATTTGGCATGAGCTGATCCAGAATGACTAATTTGATTTGCGTAGGAGTACCATTTAAGATGGAGAGGGCTTGCTGTCCACTTTGCGCTTCTTTGACCTGAAAGCCCCAGGCTGTAAGAGTTTTTCTTAGAATAAATCGATTGGTTTCATTGTCGTCGACTACCAATATTGTGGTTTTACTACAATCAGAATAGGCATAATCAAAACAATCAGTGCATCCCTCTCCGATTGGTAAATTCAATTTGAACTGAAAAGTACTGCCGTGTCCTTGCTGGCTTTCTGCCCACATTTCACCTCCCATCAACTCAATAAGCGACTTGGAGATATTGAGTCCGAGGCCAGTCCCGCCAAATTTACGTGTGGTGGAGCTATCTGCCTGGGAGAATTTTTCGAATATTTTTTGCAGGTTGTCTTTTGAAATGCCAATGCCGGTATCTTTGACCAGAAAGTGAAGTTGCGCAGTTTTTTCTGATACACCATTTTGAGATTTTAACACTTTTATAGCCACATCGCCTTGTTCAGTAAATTTGATAGCATTTCCAGTCAGGTTTACAAGTATTTGACGTAATCGGGTTGGGTCGCCAACAACCCAGCCCGCGACTTCGGGTTCGATGTAACACAGGAGTTCTATTCCTTTCGCTTCAGCACGCATACTGAAGATTTCAGCCACTCCTTCCACGATTTCGCGAAGATTGAAGTCAGTGCTTTCCAGTTCCATTTGTCCAGCTTCAATTTTCGAGAAGTCCAGGATGTCATTAATTAAGCTGAGGAGTCCTTCAGATGAGGATTGTACGACATTAAGAAATCCGCGCTGTTCCGAAGCTAACTCAGTCTCGAGAGTGAGCTCGGTCATGCCAATAATGGCATTAAGTGGAGTGCGGATTTCATGACTCATGTTGGCCAGAAAATCGCTTTTTGCTAAATTGGCGTCTTCAGCAAGTTTACGAGTCTTCTCAACATCCAGAGTTCGTTCCGACACCTTTTCAGCAAGAACGCGATTCAAATGTTTGATTCGGGCAACTCTCCATTGGAAAATTCCAGCCACTATTATGGTCACCATGACGGTTCCCAGTACAATAAACCACCACCTTTCCCAGAATGGAGGCAAAATTTGAAATTTCAATTTAGCCTCGTTCATACTCCAGATACCGTCAGCATTTCTTGCGCGAACACTGAATGTATAATAACCATCATCCAGGTTTGTATATTTTGCATGATTTAAATTTGTTAATTCGTTCCAATTCTCGTCAAATCCTTCTAAATAATATTGATATTTAATGCTGGTTTCGTCTTTAAATGAAAGTCCAATATAGTCAAAAGAAATGGTGTTTTCTTTGTGAGGAAATTTTAACCTGGCAACTGGTCGACCGTTGTATTTAGATGTTTGAATTCTTTCGATATAAACTAGCGGAGGCTCCTTTAACACCATATCTTTTTCAGGTTCATATTTTGTAACACCGGAGACCGTACCAAACCACAGGTTGCCGTTTCGATCACAGATCGCGCTATGAATATTTATCTCATTTCCTATCAGTCCATTCTTCGAGTTGTAATTATGCCATTGAGTTCCGTCAAGCTTGTCAATCCCATTATTACCTCCAAACCAGAGAGCCCCCTGTTGATCTTCGACTATGGCCCAAATGGAGCGTGATGACAAACCGTTATTAGTTGTGAAGTTTTTAAAATATTTGCCGTCAAAACGACTTACTCCTTCTTTCGTACCAAACCAACAATTGCCTTTTCTATCTTGCCAGGCTGAAAAAACCTGGTTGTTTAATAGCCCATCATCTTTGGTTAATGTTATAAAATGGTCGTTTTTATATCTTGAAACTCCTCCACCATTCGTTCCGAACCACAGCACACCCTCGTTATCGACTAAGATAGCCCAGACTGAGTTATTCGATAGACCATCATTCATTGTGAAGTTAGTAAACTGTAAACTATCTGCCAGTGGGTCGAAATAGCTAATGCCCTCATTTGTCGCTATCCAAACAAGACCCGTATGATCTTGCTTTATGTCACGGACATACTCACCCGCCAGCCCTTCTTCCACACTGTACTTTGTAAAGGTACCATGGGAATATTTCGCTAAACCTTGTCGGGTGCCCAACCACATATTGCCTCGCTGGTCTTGCCAGATTGCTCTTACAAGATTATCAATTAGCCCATCTTCCTGTGTAATGGATACAAACTTACCCTCAGAGTAAACTGACACTCCACCACCATTTGTCCCAAACCAGAAATGACCATTTCGGTCCTGATAAATTGCAGTGATATAATTATCAATTAATCCATGTTCGGTTGAAAAACTAATAAATTTTTCATTAGTGAGCTTACTGACTCCTCCGACTGTGCCAAACCAAAGGTTTTTTTCGCGATCTTCAAAGATGGAAAATACACGGTTATTGATTAATCCATTGCCTTGACCCAAAACAGTAAATTTACCTTTATTATATGAACATACTCCTCCGCCATCGGTAGTCAGCCATAGAGTGTTGTCATGATCAAATAATAAATCATATACTCCCGAAGAGGGAAGGCCGTCCTGAGTAGTAAAGTTCGTCCAAACTTCCTTGGAAAGTGCATTAGGCTGGAACCGGATCAATCCACTCTTACTTCCTAACCAGAGGGTGTTTGTGGAGTCTACTGCAATACTGAAGATAAAATTATTGACTAAACCATCCTGGTGACTGTAGAGTTTAATCTTGTTGTTTTTTAGACGACAGAGGCCTTTTCCATAAATGCTGAACCATAAATTTCCATGTTTGTCTTCGGTAATAGCGCGTATACTGTTTTCAACTGAGCCTGAATCCAATTGTATTGGTTCAAAATCTGCGCCGTTATATTTTATAACGGTTGCGTTATTTGTGCCAAACCAGATTGTTCCTTTACTGTCTTCAAAAATGGCAAAAACATTTTCCCATGGAAAACCGTTCTGACGGTTGAATTGTACGAGTTGCTGTTCAGATGGGACATTATATCGAAAACGACAAATACCGCCACCCAGGGTTGCAAACCAAATGTTTTTACGGCTATCTTCTAACATTGCAAAGACGAGATCCAGGTCGGGTAATCCGTTACGACTATCAAACGTCACAAATTCAACGCCGTTATAACGACAGGCTCCTCCTCCAGTCCCGAACCACATGTACCCTCGTGAATCTTGTATTACGCAGTGTATTTGAGATTGAGGAAGCCCATCGGCCACAGAATAGTTTACTAATTGCATTCTTTGGCTGAGAAGACTGTATGGTAATAAAGCAATAATGAAGATTAAAGCATTTATATACTTTTTTATCACTTTTCCAACCTTTAGTTATAAATGTGATTAATTGGTTCCAATAAAGATATAAATTATCGAGTAACTTCTATTTTATCATTTGAATCTTCAACCAGGTAGTGACTTATAGTTTCCAACAGCTTTTGTTTTCTTATAGGTTTGGATACATAGTCTGTGCAACCCGAATCCAGGCATTTCTTTTTCTCGCTGCTTCCTTGATGAGCAGACAAAGCTATAATGGGAACTTCCAAACCGTACTCAAGTTGTCGAATTGTCCGGGTAGCTGTATACCCATTCATCACCGGCATCTCCATATCCATGAGTATCAACGAAATCGTACGCTTGCTAAACACATCTACGGCTTCTTTGCCATTACGTGCAAATACATATTTGAATCCCCTGTCTTTATTGAGATAATTTTTAATCAAATTCAGATTATCGCTTGAATCATCGACCACCATTATTGTTGGACGAGTATCAAGCCATTTGTTTATCAATGCTAATAGATTTTTCTTTTTCACCGGTTTTGTAGTGAAGTCGTCCATGTCGTGGCGCAGGCATTTTTCACGATAACCCTCAATGGCGTGTGCTGTGAGTGCAATAATTGGCGTGCGACTTTCTTTCACAGAACGCTCCAAAGCTCTGATTTGTTTGGTTGCATCAAATCCATCCATAATTGGCATAAACACATCCATCAGGATCAGGTCATAGCGATAATGATGGACAGCTTCTACTGCAAGTTGACCATTTCCAGCAATATCCACTACATAGCCGGCCTTTTCTAAAATCATTGCAGCTAATTTTTGATTGTCGAGATTGTCTTCAACAAGCAGTATCCGGTGAGGTATTTGCGTTACTTTATTTTGATCAGATTTGACACCTTTAACACTATTGATATCTTTTGGCTTTTGATACAGCAGTACCTCCATGATAATATCTAACAGTTTTGACTGTTTAACTGGTTTGTGGATATATCTATCAATGGCCAATTCTTTCTTCAACCCGGAATTGAAATTGCCCACCGATGAGAGCATAATGATTTTAATATCTTGCAGGTTTTGGCTTTTTTTAATTTTCAAAGCTAACTCAGGTCCAGCCATATTTGGCATGAGCTGATCCAAAATGACTAATTTGATTTGCGTGGAAGTATCATTTAAGATGGAGAGGGCTTGCTGTCCACTTTGCGCTTCTTTTACCTGAAAGCCCCAGGCGGTGAGAGTTTTTCTAAGAATAAAGCGATTGGTCTCATTGTCATCGACTACCAATATTGTTATTTCATTGAATTCAGGATAAGCATAATCAAAGTCAGGAGTGCATCCTTTTCCGATTGGTAAATTCAATTTGAATTGAAAAGTACTACCGTGTCTTTTTTGGCTTTCTACCCACATTTCACCGCCCATCAACTCTATGAGGGACTTGGAGATATTGAGTCCCAGGCCAGAGCCGCCGAATTTGCGTGTCGTGGAGCTGTCGGCTTGCGCAAACTTTTCGAATATTTTTTTCAAATTCTGTGGAGAAATCCCAATACCAGAATCGGTGACCAAAAAGTGCAAATGAACTTTGTCGGCCTTTTCACCTGAATTTAATTTTAAAACTTTTATGGTTACTTCGCCTTCTTCGGTAAATTTGATGGCATTTCCAGTCAGATTTACTAAAATCTGCCGCAGGCGGGTTGGATCGCCAACTACCCAGTTTGGGATTTCCGGTTCAATGTAACAGAGAAGCTCGATACCATTTGCTTCAGCGCGCATACTGAAGATTTCCGCTACCCCCTCCACGATTTCGCGTAAACAAAAGTCCGTGCTTTCCAGTTCCATTTGTCCGGCTTCAATTTTCGAGAAGTCCAGAATATCATTAATTAAACTGAGGAGTCCTTCAGAGGAAGATTGCACAACATTAAGAAAACCTCGTTGTTCCGAAGCTAACTCGGTCTCGAGGGTGAGTTCAGTCATGCCGATAATAGCATTGAGCGGCGTGCGAATTTCATGACTCATATTAGCTAAAAATTCGCTTTTGGCAAGTGTTGCTGCTTCTGCTACTTCTTTGGCTTCTAACATCGCTGTTTCTGCCAGATGACGTTCGGCAATTTCTCTTTGTGTCTGCTCAAAAAATCGAGCATTTTCAATAGCCGTAGCAATCTGGGTACTGAGAGTCTCCATAGCGGTGACGTCCGTTTGGTCAAATGCATCTAATTCTTCGCTTTGCAGATCGAGCACCCCAATTACTTTAGCACCACTTCTAATTGGAACAGAAATCTCCGACTGCGTTTTTTCTTTTGCTTTTCGCACGTAATAGGGACTCTTACTAACATCACCGCTAACCTCAGTTTTACCGGTGAAAACAGCTTTCCCGATCATCCCTTCTCCAGGACGAATTGAAAGATTTTTTGGAATTATTTTCGTATAATTACCTGCTACGGCTTTCAATGTAAAACAGTTGGTCTCCTCATCAAGTAATAGCAGCAGTACTCCATTGTAATTAAAGGCATCACAGATTGCCTCAACAATTTCAGTAAGAAGCGCTGCCAATTTCAATTCTCCACTGACCCGCTGCCCTACCTTATAAATGAGTGCAGCCTGCGTCGCACGTCGTTTGGCTCGATTTTCCAGGCGCTTTCTCACGTTGACTTCCTGTTTAAGCTCTGCATTTGCTTGGATTATCTCCGTTGTACGTTCGTAAGCATGTTTTTCAAGCTGCTTATTTCTATTTCGTATAGTACGGGTTCTATTTTGAAAAAAAGCGACAAGCATCAGTAACACCGAAAAAATGACTGCCGTTTTGAACCAACCCGTTTGCCAATACGGCGGCGTAATAGATATTTTTAGGGATACACCTTCTTCATTCCAGACGCCATCGCAGTTTGAGCCCTTTACCCGGAATGTATAATGGCCAGCAGGTAAATTGTTATATGGTACATATCGCTTGGCACCCAAATTATGCCAATTTCCATCAACACCTTCCATCATATATGCGTATTGATTTTTTTCGGGAACGCTGAAATGCAGCGCGGCAAATTCAAACGAAAATATATTTTCCTGGTATGACAGTACAATTTCTTTTGTTTCTGTTATATGTTTTTTTAAAGGAGAATCAGGACCGATTAAAACAGATTCATTGAAAAGTTTAAAATCCGTAATAACAATTGGCGGGATAAATGAATTGTCTTTTATCTTATCAGGATAAAAGACATTAAATCCATTAATGCCTCCAAAAAACATTTCACCATTTTTGTTCTTAAAACTCGCGCCTAAATTAAACTCATTACTCTGAAGGCCATCTTTTACATCAAAGTTTTTAAATTTTTCCTTTACTGGATCAAATTTTGATAGCCCTTTATTTGTACTTAACCAGAAATTCCCTTCACCATCTTCTAATATTGCATAAATTAGATCATTAGGGAGCCCGTGTTTCTCAGTATAATAAGTGAATGTTTCAGTAGTTCTGTCAAATACATTCAATCCGGCCGGCGTTCCGATCCATAGCACATGAGATTTGTCTTCATACATTGACAACACCTCATTATTACTCAAGCTAGTTGGATCATCAGGGTCCGAAAAATATTGAATAAATTGTTCCTTTTCCCGATCAAATTTATTTAATCCTTGAATCGTCCCAATCCAGAGCTCACCCAGGTAATCCTCCAAAATTGAATAAATAAAATTATTGCTTAAACTGGAGAGGTCATCAGGCTTGTGTTTGTATTGCGTGAATTGTCCAGTTTGCCGGTCAAATTTATTTAAGCCATCTTCAGTCCCAATCCATAGAAATCCATCGTGATCTGCATAAATCACTCTGACCAAATTACTACTTATACTTCCGGGATTTTCAGGATCGGCTGTATAAGAATAAAATTGTTCTTTTTCACGATCAAATTTATTTAATCCGCCATACGTTCCCAACCACAAGCTTCCAAATTCACCTTCATAAATTGAATACACAAAGTCATTACTCAAACTTTTGGGATTGTTGGGATCGTTTTTATAGTGAATAAATTGTTCCTTTTCTCGATCAAATAAAAATAGTCCTCCATAAGTTCCAATCCAGTACTGACCTGACCTGTCTTCATATATTGCCCTAACATAATTATTGCTTAAGCTGTTATTATTATTAGGATTAGAGTAGTAATGAATGAAAGGTTTCCTCTCTCGGTCAAATTTATTTAATCCTGTGCGTGTTCCGATCCAAAGCAAACCGGACCGGTCCTCGAAAATTGAAAAGATTTCATTATTGCTAAGGCTATTTGGATCATTAGGGTTGTATTCGTATTGAACAAATTGTTCCTTTTCCTGATTAAATTTAAAAAGTCCGCTGCGATTTGTTCCAATCCAAAGATTACCATAGTTGTCATCATATATTGCGGTGATAAAATTGTCTTTTAATATATGTGGATCATCTGGATTGATTTGGTAATGTATAAAAGATTGGATTTGAGGATCAAATTTTTCTAATCCATGACTGGTTCCAATCCAGAGCAGACCTGATTTATCTTCATAAATCGAATAAACTGAATTGCTGCTAATACCATTTTTGTCAACCGGGTCGTGTTGGTAACGGCTGAACACTTTCATTTTTCGATCAAATTTATTTAATCCTCCGCCATCGGTACCAATCCAGAGCATCCCAAGCTTATCTTCCATTATAGACAATACTTTATTAGCGCTTAAGCTGGTGGAATCAGCAGGATCAGAGTGATAATGAACAAAAGTCTCGCTTTGAGGATCAAATTGATTTAGACCGTTATCAGTTCCTATCCAGATAGCGCCGAATTGATCTTCAAAAACTACGGAGATATAATTATTGCTTAAGCTATTTGGCACATCAGGATCGGCCAGGTAATGTGTAAATTGATTTTTTTCTCTGTTGAATTTATTGAGTCCGCCGCCATAGGTTCCAATCCAAAGAGCTCCTGATTTGTCTTCGCACATAGATTTGATAAAATTATAGCTTAAGTCATTAGGATTTGTGGGATCATTTCTGTATATAATAAAATTATAGCCATCATATTTGTTTAAACCGTCCTCTGTGCCAAACCACATAAATCCCCTGCTATCCTGAAAAATGCAATAAACAGAACTTTGCGAAAGCCCGTCTTCAATCGATATGTGTTGAAAGTGTATATTATCTTTTTGTGCATACAGGTTTCCTGACAGATTAACGGCAACCATAATTATCAAGATTATGACTTTAACCGACAAAGCCTCAAAATCTATTTTAAAATTTTGATTATCAGAGGTTTTGAATCGTCTGAAAATATTCAAAAAACCAAAAAAGTATAATAAAGATAGGAATTTAAATCTGTTAGATGTTTTCATTCTAATTCTCCGTTGTCATCAAGTATCGCATCACACAGCATCTATATCTGCATTTACCGCATGCTTATGAGTAATATTGAGCTTCTTTCCTGTTTTATTTGGAATAGACTATCTTTGTTTGCTTTATTTGTGTTTCATCATCAGTTGACAAATGAGTTGCCACTAAATATTGCTGAATTGCTTTACAGAGTATTTCTTTTCTTATGGGTTTAGTCACACAGGTATTACAACCTGCCTCCAGACTTTTTTTTCGTTCCTGACTTCCATGATGCGCGGTCAAAGCTAAAACAGGGACCTCATAATTCTTGTTAAGTTTCCTGATGGCTCTTGTTGCCGAATACCCATCCATTATGGGCATTTCCATATCCATCATAATTAATGAGATCGTTCTCCGTTTGTAAATGTCCACTGCTTCCTGTCCATTTTTGGCAAAGACCAGTTTGTAACCACCGTCCTTTTTCAGGTAATTATCAATTAGATTGCGATTGTCAGCGGAATCATCCACAACCAATATGGAAGGACGATGGTCAAGCCACCTGTCAATTGTTGCTAACAGGAGTTTCTTTTTCACCGGTTTGGTCACATAGTCATCCATGTTATGCTGCAAACATTTCTCCCGGTATCCTTGCAACACATGAGCGGTCAGTGCGATGATGGGCGCTCGTTCTTCTTGCTGGCGCAGTTCCAGGGCACGAATCTCCCTGGTTGCCTCAAAGCCATCCATGACTGGCATCTGGACATCCATCAGGATGACATCATAATGGAATGCTTTCACTGCATTAATTGCCAATTCGCCATTTTCAGCAACATCTACTAAATAGCCCGCTTTCTCTAAAATCATTTTCGCCAGGTTTTGGTTGTCCGGATTATCTTCAACTAGTAAAATTCGATTTTGAATTTTAGCCCTGATCATTTTTATGGGACTTGAAACCTTATTTTCAATGCTTATTTCATGTTTTTGATATTGCAAAACCTCCATCAAAATTTCCAGGAGTTTTGATTGTTTTACCGGTTTGGCAATATATTTATCGATGTTAATCTTTTCATTCACCCCGGTATTGACCTTTACAACAGAAGAAAGCAGAATGAGCTTCATTTCTTGCAATTTTGGATTTTGTTTAATTTTCTGCGCCAGCTCAAATCCATCATTTTCAAGAATGCTTTGGTCAATGATACTCAAATTGATTGAATGGTTTGGATTAGTAAGGATGGCTAAGCTTTGCTCAGCATTTTCTGCTTCAACTACCTGAAAACCCCACGCGGTAAGTGTTTTGTTAAGAATGAATCGATTTGTGTTATTGTCATCAACAATCAATATCGTGATATCGTTAAAGTCTTGATTGGGATGATCGATACCTTTTGATCGTTTTTCTACGATTGGTAAATTGAGGCTGAACTGAAATGTACTGCCCTGTCCTTCACGGCTTTCTACGGACATTTCACCGCCCATTAATTCAATCAGGGATTTGGAGATATTGAGACCCAGGCCAGTTCCCCCGAATTTGCGGGTGGTGGAGCTGTCTTCCTGGGAAAATTTTTCAAATATTTTATGCAGGTTTTTTTGTGAGATACCCAGGCCGGTATCGCGAACAACAAATTGCAGGTGAACCTGCTTTCGGATTTCGGATTTCGGATTTCGGATTCCGATTTCCAAATCCCCCAATCTGCATTCCACTATAACTTCGCCACTCTCGGTAAATTTGACCGCATTACCCACGAGATTGACCAGTATTTGTCGTAGTCTGGTTGAATCGCCTCTGACCCTGGCGGGGATTTCTGGTTCGATATAACAGAGGAGTTCGATAGCTTTTGCTTGTGCTGGCATACTAAAGAGCTCAGCAGCCCCTTCAACCACTTCGCGTAAATTGAAGTCGATGTTTTCGATTTCCATTTGTCCGGCTTCAATTTTTGAGAAATCGAGGATATCATTAATCAAGCAGAGCAGTCCTTCAGAGGAAGATTGCACAATATTAAGAAATCCAAGTTGTTCGGGACTTAACTCAGTATCCAGGGTGAGGTCGGTCATGCCAATAATAGCATTAAGGGGAGTACGAATTTCATGGCTCATGTTCGCCAGAAATTCACTTTTGGCGCGATTCGCCGAATCGGCGGCTTCCTTGGCCTGTTGTAATTCTGCTTCTACCTGCTTGCGCTCAGTGATGTCGCGAATTATTTCTTGAATAACTTTTTCCCCGGTAATTTCAAAAAGGCTGGCAGAGATTTCAGCTGGGAATATCTCACCGTTTTCCTTCTTAAAATTAACTTCACAACTAACAAAACCATCCTTATAAATTCCTTCAAAAGCCTGACGTGTCAATTCCTGCTCTTCCGGAGGATGAAGATCCAATATTTTAAGTGTTAAGAATTCTAATTTCGTGTAACCAAATTGGTCTAAAACTTTTTGATTGACTTCCAGGATATTTCCATTGACGTCATGAATAATAATCCCATCATTAGATTTTTGAAAGAGATTGCTAAATTTTTCTTCTCTTTCCCTGAGCGCTTCTTCACTGGCTTTTAATTGTTGAAAGCTGGCCTTGAGTTGCTGATTTGCTGCACATAACTGTTGTTGATTTTGGATTAACTTTTGATTCACTGTTTTTAACTCGGTTACAACTCGTTTGTGTTCGATGGCGTAACGGAACGAACGCTCCAGGAGCAATGCGTCGATTTGACCCTTAACCAGAAAATCCGACGCCCCGGCCTGCATGGCTTCCATATCAATTTCGTGGTTCCCCTGACCGGTTAGCAAGATAATTGGAGCATTACAGCCAAGTGTATTAACCTCTCGCAGGAGTTCCAGGCCATTGTGTTCGCCGAGATGATAATCGATAAGATAGACATTGTGTTGATTTTGTGTAATAGCTTTCAACGCATCATCGTATGCGGCAACCCATTCCAGATCAATATTCCACGCCTCAATTTCAGAAAGCAAATCTTGTGTTAGAACATAATCATCTTCGTCGTCATCAACGAGGAGGATATGTAAATTTGGAATAGTCATTTAATTTTCCTTACTTTCTAGTGGGAGTTTCACTATCTGGAACCAATACTTTGTTAATGTTTTCACAATATCAACCAGGCTTGCAAACGAAACAGGCTTCGTTATAAATGAACTCACGCCCAAATCATAGGTACGTAAAATATCTTCCTCTGTCTTAGATGTCGTCAAAACTACGATCGGGATTCGGCGTAATTTTTTATCAGCCTTGATCTCTTTAAGCGCTTCACGTCCGTCTTTCTTTGGCATATTCAGATCAAGTAAGATTAATCCTGGCAGCTGAGCATCATTCAATTGGGTGAATTTACCCTTACGGTTGAGATAGTCCATCAACTCCTCGCCATCCTGAACAAAATCAAGAAGGTTAGCTAATCGACTCTCTTCAAAAGCATCCTTTATCAACATGCGATCATCCGGATCGTCATCTGCCACTAAGATTGTGATTGGGTCGACTTGATTACTCATAGTTTGTTTTCTCCTTATTTTGTTTTGTAGGCAGGATGGCAATGAACGATGTTCCCTGTTTGGGTTTATTTTTCGTTGTAATGCTGCCACCATGACGCTTGACACTTTTACGACGCACCGCCAAACCTACTCCTGTTTGCTTAATTATTGTGGTTTCAATATTTGACCGTATTCTTATTGTTGTTATCATTTCCTCATTCATATTCTGAACTAAGGATTTTCGCAAAAATAAAATACCATTCTTGAGTCGCAATTATCACACTTCGACTCCGCTCAGTGTGAAGCTACGCACTTCATGCTGAGTTCCGAAGTAAATTCGGGAAAGCATGATAGAATTCCAAGTTATTTTTGCGCAAGTACTAAAGCCACTCAGTGACATGATTATTCTATTACTCCGAAATACTTTGTATTTTTAACAAAATTTTCAATTACACTTTGGGGCAAGGAAGGTGGTGAACTTTAGTCACTTCAAACTTTAGTCACTTCAAACTTTAGTTCACTTTAGCTCACTTGCACTTTAGTGCGTTAGTTATTTTCTTCCTCTTGTTTAAGCGGCATAGTAATAGTAAATTTTGTTCCCCGCCCGGGATTGCTGTTTGCAGTAATACGCCCTCCATGTCGTTCAACGATCTTTCTACACACCGAAAGACCTATCCCTGAGCCTTCGTATTCACCTCGACCGTGCAGCCGTTGGAAAACACCGAAAATACGATCTGTATACTTTTCATCAAATCCAATGCCGTTGTCTTCAATAGATATTTCACACAACGATTCATTTGAGTTTTCCATCCCGGCTTCCTGATCGTTACTATTCAGGATGTCGCCTTTGATTTTTATGACAGGCGGCTGGTCTTTTCTGTGAAATTTGAGAGCATTACCAAGCAGATTTTGCATCAATTGCCGCACCTGCAATGCATCCGCATCAATAATAGGTAAATCCACAATTTCTACCCGAGCTCCTGTTTCTTCAATACGTACTTCTAAATCGGACAGTACCTCACGCACTGCTTTGTCAAAATTAACCGAAACAAATGGTTTTGCTTTGGAAGACACCCGGGAATAAGTCAGCAAATCGTTTATTAAATTGTGCATACGTTCTGCTGCATTTTGCATGCGCTCAAGATAATCGCGTCCCTGAGCCCCAAGCGTATCGGCGAACTTCGTTTTCAACCGATCGCCAAATGCCTGAATCTTGCGAAGGGGTTCCTGCAGATCGTGCGAGGCCACATAAGCAAAATCCAGCAACTCCCGATTGCTTCGCTCCAATTGTGCCGTAAATGCCTGCAATTTATTCTCAGATTTTTTACGCTCCGTAATGTCTCTGGCAAATACACAATTGTATGCTTTACCACTAAACTCAATAAAATTGGCAGAGATTTCAACCGGAAAAATTTTACCCTCCCTGGTGCGATAATGAGATTCCATCACCAGAGAGCGTTTTTGCTTTAATTCTTGCCAATGCGCTGTCCAATATTCCTGAGGTAAAACCGTATCAATGTCAAATATGGTCATGGTTAATAATTCTTCACTCGAATATCCGAGAACCTTGCAGGCCGCATCATTTACATATAGAATTCGGGCGTCAGATTGCATCCAAAACGCGGCGTCTGATGAATTATCAATAGCGAATTGCGTGAGCTTCAAAGCTTCCTCCGCACGCTCGCGAGCTATTAAGGTCTCTTCCAAACGTAATTTTTGCCGCTCCAGTTCTGATGTCCGTTCTGCAACCGTCTGTTTTAGCCGTCTATTGCGGAATTGAATCTTATAAACACGATATTTGAAAAGGCTCGTTACGGCAGCGACAAATACTAAAATTACCAACAAACCAAACCACCAGGTTCGCCAGTAAGGCGGTTTAATCCTGAAGCTGACTTTCACGGGTTCAGACCAACTGTGCTGATATTTGCGGCTCTGAACTTCGAGGGTATAGCTGCCCGGCGGCAGATTGGTATAACTTATTTCATGACCTTTTAGTAATTTCCAGCGAGCATTGTATCCGCTTAATCGATAGCGATAACTCAAGTGCTTTTCATTAATGTAAGAAAGACTGGCGATATGTGCCTGCAAATCATTCTGGTTGTGAGGTACAATTACATTGTTTTCGACAGTAATCTTCTCATCACCCAAAAAAAATCGTTGAATTTTGATCGATGGCGGCTTGCCGAATGATAGATCATATTGTGGATTATAGTGGCTTAAACCTTCAGCAGTTGCGAACCACAGCGTACCGTCGTGGTCAGCAAAAAATCCTCCGGCGTTGGACTCATGACTGGCATAACCGTCGGATGTTCCGTAATTGATAAAATTCTTGCCATCAAAGCGGTCCACACCGCGAGCTGTGCCAATCCAGAGATTATTGTGTTGATCAACGCCGGGTGAATACACCGCGTCGTTGTTCAGGCCATCTGCCGTAGTGTACGTTTTGAAACTCGTACCGTTGTAACAAGTCACACCGCGCGAAGAGTGATAACCGAACCAGATGTTCCCCTGGTAATCTTCACTAAGGAAATAGGGTTCGTTGTCGGCGAGACCGTCGGCAGTAGTGAACGTTTTCCAGGACTTACCGTTCCATCGTGACAGGCCGTAATCACCCGAAGCCCAGACGTTTCCCTGGCTGTCGACTAACAAACGGGCATTCAAGAAGCTTTGGTCATCGACTTTCACATGCTCAAATTCATTGGCGCTTTGTTGATGAAATATGCCGACCCTTTGTACTGCACACCAAATTGCACCACTGCTGTCCTGTACGATGGACTCAATCCGACCGTGCTGGCTGATCCCGGGTATGTCGAAAAATCGGTCGCCGTCTAAATAATTAAGACCATAATCATTACCTATCCATAAAATGTTGTTCCGATCCAGGCATAAGCTCCGTATGGAATTGTTATTCAAACCATCTTTAGTCGTGAAATTGACCCATGTATGACCGTCAAATCGACTCAATCCATTTGTTGTACCCACCCAAAGGAAACCATTGTGATCGCGTAAAATTGGCCGGACATTATTTGCGCCTAAACCATCTTTTTTTGTATAATTAGTAAAGGCACGGCCTATAAACTTGGCGACGCCGCCAAAGCCTCCAATCCAGATTATGCCTTCGCGATCTTCGAGGAAAGCTCGTACACCATAAAATGGTAAGCCGTTTTCAGAAGAAATAGATTGAGCTATCTCATTGTGAAACATAGTGATACCGCTTTCGGTGCCGATCCAGAGTACCCCATCCTGGCTGGCCATTAAGGTGTTTACCGCCGAATCAATTAATCCGTTTTCTTGAGTAACTTCAAATACGAGCTTTTCACCTAAAAAAACGCGTACCTCCTGTAGCAATCCTACCCAAAGACGCTGTTGGTTGTCTTCGGCCAGGTTGTAAATTTTTTTAGATTGGAGCTCTTTATCTGGAAAAGCTGCGAAATGTTCGCCTTCTTTGTAGAAAAGACCTGCATCTGTACCAATCCACAATCGATTGGTGTGATCTAGTAATATGGTATTTATTTTTGTCTCCGGCGGCCCAAGCTTTTCGATAAATGTATAGGATTCCGGACCATTCCAATAGCAGAGCCCCATATTTGTGCCACACCACTTGCCGCCTTTTGCATCAATTACGACAGAGTACACGCGAGTGTTAATCAAACCATATGCAATGTTGTAATTAGTGAATCCTTCATCAGGCAACCAACTGCTAAGACCACCATTCGTACCAATCCAGATTCGTCCTGTGCTATCCTGAGTTATTGCGTTAATCCAATCATTTGCAAGACCTTGTTGGATGCTGAAAATTTCAAATTGATTGCCATCATAACGATTCAAGCCGGCTTGGGTCCCGATCCAGATGTAGCCATCGCGATCTTGAAACACTGCCTGGGCTACAAGCTGTGACAGGCCATCGTTACCTGTGTAATTGTGGAAATAGTAATGTTGTGCTCCACCGGGTACATTAAGCGCGATAAATAACAAAGAAGCAAAATATACTCTAATCAACCTGCATATCCGCTTGGTTACAATTGTACTTGTTTGAAAAATAATCATTTTACCCTCTTTGGTTTTACGAATGAACATTTGCATTTTTTTGCAAAAAATCTCAAACAACAAAACCCAAATTCCAATTAAATCACAAAACCTAATTTCCAAATTCCAGGACTCATGGTTTTGGCAACAGAAAGTGACTAAAAAATCGTCTGTCGGCTTTGGCACGCGCAAGTTAGGTCTGGACCTTGTTTTTTGAGACTTGGAACTTATTTGTTATTTAGGATTTGCTTATTGGAATTTCTTTTTCCTTATTATTCATTTTGCATTTGCGGCTCGCCGCGCTGGGTTATTCTTTCAACATCATTTAATTTATTGTCAATTGAACTTCCCAAGTATTGCCCGATAGTTGTAAGTAATTTTTGTTTTCTAATCGGTTTGGACAGATAGCCGGTACAGCCAGCGCTTAAACATTTAGCCACTTCGCTTTTGCCTTGATGCGCAGTTAAAGCTATTATGGGAGTTTCTGCTCCAGTCTCAAAACTACGAATGGTTTTGGCAGCCATATAGCCATCCATCACCGGCATTTCCATATCCATTAATATCAATGAAACTGGTCTTCTTTGGTAAATATCCAGCGCCTCTTGACCGTTACTTGCAAAAACAGATTTATAGCTTTCATCTTTATTAAGGTAATTTTCAATCAACTGTCGATTTTCACTTGCATCATCGACTACCAATATGGTTGGCCGTGAGTCCAGCCATTTGTTAATTGTTGCCAATACCGCCTTTTTTTTCACTGGCTTGGTGATATAGTCATCCATGTCATGCTGCAAACATTTCTCACGGTATCCTTTCAATGCATGGGCAGTAAGAGCAATGATGGGTACTCGTCCTTCATGCAGGCGTTGTTGCAGGGTTCTGATCTTCCTGGTTGCTTCAAATCCATCCATGACGGGCATTTGGATATCCATCAATATAAGGTCATAATGAGTTTCTTTTACCGCTTCAATTGCCAATTGACCGTTTTCAGCAACTTCGACTATATATCCGGCTTTCTCCAAAATTATTTTGGTTAATTTTTGATTATCCGGATTGTCTTCTACCAGTAGAACTCGATGCTCAATATTTTCCTTGATTATTTTGATGGGTTTCGAAACCATGTTCTGGTAGTGATTTTCAGGTTTTTGATATCGCAATACCTCCATCAGGATGTCCAGGAGTTTTGACTGTTTGACCGGTTTGGCAATATATTTATCGATGTTAATCTTTTCATTCACCCCGGTATTGACCTTTGCAACAGAAGAAAGCATAATGATTTTCAGGTCTTGCAAGTTTGGATTTTGTTTAATTTTCTGTGCCAGCTCAAACCCAGCCATTTCTGGCATGTTTTGATCCAGAATAATTAAATTGATTGACGGTTTTGGATTTTGAAGAATGGCTAAGGCCTGACGCCCATTTTCTGCTTCAATTACCTGAAAACCCCACGGGATAAGCGTTTTAGTTAGAATTAGACGATTAGTATCGTTGTCATCCACAATTAAGATTGTTGTCTCGTTAAAGTCAGGATAGGAATAATCGATATTGTCTGGTTGTTCTTTTCCGATCGGTAAATTTAGTTTGAACTGGAAGGTACTGCCCTGGCCCGGGCGGCTTTCTACTGACATTTTACCGCCCATTAATTCAATCAGGGATTTTGAGATATTAAGACCCAGACCGGTGCCCCCGAATTTTCGAGTGGTGGAGCTGTCTTCCTGGGAGAATTTTTCAAATATTTTTTCCAGGTTTTGCTTAGAGATACCTATGCCGGTGTCGCGAACTTCAAAATGCAAACAAATCTGCTCTGACGTCGATTTCAAATTTGGGATTTGGGATTTCGGCATGTTTGATTTCCAGAAATCTGCATTCCCTAATCTACATTCCAATACGACTTCGCCATTTTCGGTAAACTTGACGGCGTTGCCTGCGAGATTGACCAGTATTTGTCGTAATCGGGTTGGATCGCCTACGACCTGGTTGGGGATATCGGGTTCGATACAACAAAGCATCTCGATTCCCTTAGATTCTGCTCGCATACTAAAGATTTCAGCGGCGCCTTCAACTACCTCGCGAAGATTAAAGTCAATGTTCTCGATTTCCATTTGTCCGGCTTCAATTTTTGAGAAATCGAGGATATCATTAATCAAGCGGAGCAATCCTTCCGATGAGGATTGCACAATATTGAGAAATCCAAATTGTTCTGAACTTATCTCAGTTTCCAGGGTGAGTTCGGTCATGCCAATAATAGCATTCAGAGGTGTACGAATTTCATGGCTCATGTTCGCCAGAAATTCACTTTTGGCGCGATTAGCCGAATCGGCGGCTTCTTTAGCCTTATGCAATTCTACTTCTGCCTGTTTACGTTCAGTGATGTCCCGAGCGAAGGCACAGTTGTATTCTTTACCTTCAAATTCCAGATAGTTAATCATTATTTCGACAGGAAAGCGCTTGCCCTCTTTAGTGCGGTGTTGAGATTCAATGGAGTCCGAGCCCTTCTTTTTGAGTTCACTCCAATGGTGTGGCCATAATTCTGCCGGAAAGTTTGGATCGATGTCGTGTACAGTCATTGTAAGCAATTCTTCTCGGGAGTAGCCAAGCGAATGGCAGGCGGCTTCATTCACGTAAACGAAATGTGCATCTGGTTTCATCCAAAAAGCAGCGTCGGCAGAATGATCAACCGAGAACTGAGCAAACCGCAACATTTCTTCCACCTGCTTACGGGCGGTTATGTTGCGGGCAACGGTATGCATATATTGAGTATTTGCAATGACGACTTTTCGATTATTAAACTCTGTTTCTACTTTGCTGCCATCTTTTTTTTGAATTCTGGCCTCACTGGTGATTTCTTTTCCTGCCATAATCTGACCATGGAAATCGTAATAGGCTTCAAGATCGACATGCTCATGTAAATCGGGAATCCGCATCTTCAACATCTCTTCTTTCGAATATCCCGTCAACACACAAGCCGCCTGATTAATCTGGATAAATCTCGCTTCTGAATCACTGATAAATATGGCATCGCGAGATCCTTCAAATATTGCCTCTTGCCACTCTAAAGCCTTTCTGAGATCTTCGTCTGCGCGCTTACGATCAATGGCCATGGCGATGTTTCCAGAGATAAAATTCAACAGTTCCAGATCTTTTTCAGAATAAAGTGATTTATTTGTATGGCTCTGAACAACCACTACGCCAATTACACTCTCTACAGTTTTAAGAGGAACACCAAGCCAGACAGGGGATGGTTTACCCACTAATTCAACTTCACCTTTTTGTATGAGTCGCTCATGTACGGTCTCATCCGCCAATAGAGGTTGACCGGTTCTTCTGACATAGTCCGTCAGACTTTTGCGGAGCTGCTGGGGTGTAGAATCTGCTTTTTCATGTTCGTCAACGCTATATGGATATGAATACAAATCGTTTTCTTTGTCATAGAGAGCGACGTAGAAATTTTTCGTATCAATGAGCGTCCCAAGTTTTTGATGAATAATTTGCAGTAATTCCTGTAGATTTTTTGATTCACTGTTTGATTCGGAAATTTGATATAATACTGATTGAATTTTCTCGACTCGTTTCCTTTCAGTGATATCCAAAGTGTATTCTATCATTTGAACAACGTTACCATTTTGGTCAAAAATCGGGTAACCATGAACTTCCACAATTTTGGAGTTACCGTTTTGATCGTAATGAACATGCTCGACAGTTACAGGTTGTTGGGTTCTTTTAACTTCTACCAATGGGCAGGGCTCTTCTTCGGAATCGCATGGTTTATTTCTCTTATGAGTTAGCGCATAACAGGTAGATTTTTCAGATAAATTATCAAATTGACTGGCCGAATTTCCCAATTGAATTGTGAAATCATGAGCATTAATAATATAGAATGGATGTGTCAGGGATTCGAGAACACTCTTTAAAAATTCATTTTGATGTTTTATGGTCTCTTCGGCACGTTTGCGCGCGGTGAGTGTGGTTTCTAACTGTGAATTTTGGTGCTCCAGCTCTGCAGTGCGTTCAGCTACCGTCTGTTCCAACCGTCGGTTGCGGGATTGGATCTTGTAAACGCGATACTTTAAAAGCCCAGAAATGGCGGTCACAAGGCCAAAGGTCACTAATAAACCAAACCACCACGATCGCCAGTAGGGTGGTTTTATCCTGAAGCTGACTATTGCTGACTCAGACCAACGCTGCTGATATTTACGACCTTGAACTTCCAGTGTAAAGTTGCCAGGCGGCAAATTGGTGTAATTGATTTCATGGTTGTTAAGTGTTTTCCAGCGGTCATTGTATCCGTTTAACCGGTAGCGAAAACTCAGGTGCTTTTTATTTATGTATGAAAGACTGGCTACGTGAGCTTGAAAATCGTTCTGGTTGTGAGGTACAGTTACATCGCTTTTAAAAGTAATCTTTTCTTCGCCCAAAAAAAGATGATGAATTTTTATCGATGGTGGTTCACCGAATGAGAGATCGTTTTGAGGATTATAATGGCTCAGGCCCTCAGTGGTAGCAAACCACAGAGTACCGTCTTGGTCAGCGAAAAATCCTCCGGCATTTGATTCGTTACTGGCGTAGCCATCGGCTGTTCCGTAATTGATAAAATATTCTCCATCAAAGCGATCCACACCACGAGCTGTGCCAATCCAGAGATTATTGTCCTGGTCGACGCCGAGTGAATAAACTGCATCGTTAAAGAGGCCGTCTTTCGTGGTATAGGTTCTAAATTTACTGCCATCGTAGCAGGTCACACCGCGTGAAGAGTGATAACCGAACCAGATGTCCCCCTGGTGATCTTCGCACAGAAAATAGGGATCGTTGTCAGCGAGACCATCAGCAGTAGTGAAGGTTTTCCAGGTTTGACCATTCCATCGTGACAGTCCGTAATCACCCGAGGCCCAAACATTTCCCTGGCTATCCACTAACAATCGGCCCTGCGTGAAGCTCTGGTCTGGTACCTTCACCTGTTCACACTTATTTCCTTCCACCCGTTTAAATATGCCTATGTTTTGTATGGCACACCATAATGTGCCATTCCAGTCCTCAACAATGGAGACTACCCGGCCGTGCTGGCTGATCTCAGGTAGGTCGTAAAATTGCTCGTTGTCTAAGTAATTGAGTCCTGATTCATTGCCAATCCATAAGATGTTGTTCCGGTCCAGCAACAGGCTCGATATATTATTGCTATTCAAACCATCCCTGGTGGTGAAATTGTGCCATGTTTGACCATCATATCGACTCAATCCATTGACGGTGCCAACCCAGAGGAAACCGTTGTGGCCGCGCACAATGGGACGGACATTATTGGAGCCCAGGCCATCAGTTTTAGTGTAGGTAGTAAAGGCCCGGCCGACAAATTTGGCGACGCCGCCAAAACCGCCGATCCAGATAATGTCTTCTCGATCCTGGTGGATGACGCGGACATCCTGAAATGGTAAACCGTTTTGAATAGAAATGGATTGAACTGCTCCGTCCCGAATCACAGACAAACCTGTGTTGGCGCCGACCCAGATTTCATTGTCCCGGCTAACATAGAGCGCTTGAACTGGCAAACCAATGATGCCTTCCTTCTGACTAAATTCGGAGAGGATTTGTCCACCCAACATCACGCAAACACGGTCGCGCAGTGCGACCCACATGCGCTGTTTACGGTCTTCGACCAGCGCATAGATTTTTTGATTTTTCAGTTCAGCGCTTGAGAAAGCATAGAATTGATCATTTTGACGGTAAAACAAACCGGTCTCTGTTCCAGCCCAGAGCCGGCCTGAGTGGTCAATGAGCAAAGTATTGATTTTTGTCTGCGGCAGTCCGTTTGCATTGTTGACAATAAGAAATTCCGAACCGTTCCAAACAAAGAGACCAGTACTGGTTCCACACCAGATCATACCTTGCTGGTCAATCGCTAAAGAGAGCACGGGACAGTTGGGTAATTTGTCTGGGATAGTGAAATTCTCAAAACCTTTATCGAGCTTCCAACTGCTGAGGCCGCTATTCGTACCAATCCAAATTCTTCCCGTGCTATCCTGAGCTATTGAGTTAATCCAATCATTTGAGAGTCCTTGTTGAATACTGAATATCTCAAATTGATTGCCATCATAACGATTCAAGCCGGCTTGGGTGCCGATCCAGATGTAGCCATCGCGATCTTGAAACAAAGCCTGACAAACAAGTTGCGACAGGCCGTCGTTACCTGTGTAGTTGCGGAAATAGTATTGTTGTGCTCGGCCAGGTACATTAAGCGCGAAAATTACCAAAAGAGCAAAATACACTCTAATCAACCTGCATATAGGCTTCGATACATTTTTACATATTTGATAAATATTCATTTTTGCCTCTTTAAAGTTGAGCTTTTCTTCTTTTTGCACCAATGTCATTTATTTTTTTAGATCTTCTAACTTATCCACGACTTGACTTTCTAACCTGATTAATTCATAAACCGCAGAGAGCGCAAAGGTCACAGAGCTGTTTTTATGAAATTTAAAAACAATATTTTTAAATAGAAGTTTAATAGAAATTTTCAAGTTATTAATTCCTGTAATTATTTGATATTATTTAAACTCTGCGACCTCTGCGGTGAATAATTCAGGCTAAATATTGACCGATAGTCGCAAGAAGTTTTTGTTTTCTAATCGGTTTTGAAAGATAGTCTGTGCAGCCAGCCTCAAAGCACTTACTTCTCTCACTTTTACCCTGATGTGCGGTTAAAGCAATAATTGGGATTTCCCTTCCACTGTCAAGGTCTCTTATAGTCCTGGCAGTTTCATATCCATCCATGACTGGCATTTCCATATCCATTAGAATTAAGGAGATGGTCTGCCTTTTAAATGAGTCGACGCCGACTTTACCATTTTCTGCAAAAACTACCTTCAAACCTTCATCTTTTTTGAGGTAATTTTTTATTAAATTTTGGTTGTCCATAGAGTCGTCAACAACCAGAACGGTAGGTCGTGGATCAAGCCATTGTGCCACTTTTTTCAACAGCACTTTCTTTTTTACAGGTTTCGTGACATAATCATCCATGTCGTTTTGAATGCATTTTTCATGATACCCCTCTAAAGCATGTGCTGTTAGAGCAAGAATAGGAGTGCGAGTTTCATTTCGTTCGTGTTCCAGCATCCTAATTTCCTTTGTAGCCTCAAAGCCATCCATCACCGGCATTTGAACATCCATCAAGATTAAATCGTATTTATAATTTTGGCAGGCTTCAACAGCCAACTGTCCATTTTCAGAAATATCAACCATATAGCCAGCCTTCTTTAAAATTTTAGTGGCTAAAATTTGATTGTCTACATTGTCTTCCACTAATAAAATTCTCGATTGAATTTTATTGGCAATAATCTCTTCTACCTTATTAGCGTCTTTACTAATTTTTGTCTCAGGCTTTTGATATCGCAGAGCTCTTGTGAGAATGTCCAATAATTTTGATTGCTTTACAGGTTTTGTAACGAATTGAGAAATGTTTAATTCTTGTGTGGATTTGAGATTGAGCATTCCCAATGATGAAAGCATGATCATCTTAATATCTTTATACCTGGGATCTTTTCTAATCCTGCCTGCCAACTCCAATCCACCCATCTCTGGCATTTGTTGATCCAAAACGATTAAATCAATGGGTTCATTTGTTTCTTTCAGTAAAGCAAGCGCCTGCTGCCCGCCAGCAGCCTCCTTTACCTTAAAGCCCCAGGCTCCGAGTGTTTTTCTTAAAATAAAACGATTGGTTTTATTATCATCCACAACAAGAATTGTAACCTTGTTGAAATCCGGGTAGGGGTAGGCATAGTCAAAGTTCTCAGATTTACTTTTCCCAACGGGTAATTTAAGTTTAAATTGGAACGTACTGCCTTTGCCTTCCTCACTTTCCACCCACATTTCACCACCCATTAACTCGATCAGAGATTTTGAGATATTTAATCCAAGTCCTGTGCCGCCAAATTTTCGGGTTGTGGAAGTATCAGCCTGTGAGAATTTTTCAAATATTTTATTTAGATTATTTTGGGAGATGCCAATACCGGTGTCGCGAACTTTAAAATGCAAACAAATCTGCTCTGACGTCGATTTCAGATTTCGGATTTCGGATTTCGGCATGTTTGATTTCCCGAAATTTGCATTCCCCAATCTACATTTCACTACGACTTCGCCTTCATCGGTAAACTTAACAGCGTTACCAGTAAGGTTCAACAGTATCTGGTGCAGCCTGGTAGGATCCCCTACTACCCAGGTGGGTAATTGCGGTTCGACGTAACACAGGAGTTCGATCCCTTTCGCTTCAGCGCGCATACTGATTATATCTGCGGCGCCTTCAACCACTTCCAGAAGATTAAAATCAATGTTTTCTATTTCCAGTTGTCCTGCTTCAATCTTTGAGAAGTCCAGTATGTCATTAATCAAACTGAGAAGTGCTTCAGAGGAGGATTGCACTACATTAATGAACTCGTTCTGCTCTGCGCTCAACTCGGTTTCGAGGACAAGTTCTGTCATGCCTATTATTGCGTTCATTGGCGTCCGGATTTCATGGCTCATGTTGGCTAAAAAATCGCTTTTAGCCTGAGTTGCAACCTCCGCTTTCTCTTCTGCACGCTTGCGTTCGATGATTTCTCGTTGTGCCCGTTCATACAGTTGGGCATTCTCGATAGCAGTGGCTATTTGGGTACTGAGAGTCTCCATAACAGCTACATCAGTCTCATTGAAGGTATCTAATTCGTCACTCTGGATGTCGAGCACGCCAATAACTTTCTCACCATTCTTAATCGGGATTGCAAGTTCTGATTTTGTTTTCTCTTGAGCTTTGGTCATAAAGTGAGGATACTTGCTAACATCACCGTTGTTCTGTGACTTGCCGGTAGCAGCAGCATGGCCTATTATCCCTTCTCCCATAGCAAGCCAGATATCCTTGGACAACATATCAGCGTGACCACCTGTGATGGCCTGCAATTTCAAACCTTCAGCTTTCTCGTCAAGCATCATTAGCATCACGCCATAATAATCAAAGGCATCACGCACGGCAACGACTATTTCAGATAACAGTGCATTAAGTTCCAATTTACTACTCAACCTCTGTCCTACTTCATAGATCAATGCGGCTTGAGCCGCCCGATGCTGTGCCTCATTTTTGGCAGCTTTTAGCTTGATAGTCCGTTCTTCTACTCGTTTTTCAAGCTGTTTATTATTTTCTCTGATGTTATGTGTCCTGAGCTGATAAATCGCATAAAGTACCAATAAAAAGAAGCTAATGGCAAATCCTCGAAACCACCAGGTCTGCCAGTACGGTGGTTTTATTGTGAAAATAGCAGTAGCCGAATTAGACCAATCATGCTGGTATTTACGACCTTGAACTTCGAGGGTGTAATCACCATAAGGCAGATTGGTATAATTAATATCATAACCGGTCATCAATTTCCAATCTTTATCATAACCAGACAGACAATAGCGAAAACTCAGGTGTTGTTCATTTATATAAGAAAGAGGGGCAATTTGAGCCTGTAAATCATTTCTTGAATACTCAACAGCAATAGCACTATCCACGGCTACTCTGTTATTGCCCAGTGTAAGATGTTTTATTTTAACCAATGGCGGACCACTGCTTGAATGATCGTAGCGCGGGTTGTAATGACTTAGCCCGCCCACAGTTGCGAACCATAATGTTCCATCATGGTCAGCGAAAAATCCCCCCGCGTTGGACTCGTGACTGGCGTAACCATCGGTCGTTCTGTAGTTGAAAAAATTGTAACCATCAAAGCGATCCACACCACGAGCAGTGCCAATCCAGAGGTTATTGTGTTGATCAACGCCGAGTGAATATACTGCGTTGTTGAAAAGGCCATCTGCAGTCGTGTAAGTTCTGAAGCTACTGCCATTGAAGCAAGTCACACCGTGTGAAGAGTGATAGCCGAACCAGATATTTCCGTCGTGATCTTCACATAGAAAATAGGGATCATTGTGGGCGAGGCCATCGGTGGTAGTAAAGGTTGTCCAGGTTTGACCGTCCCATCGTGATAATCCATAATCACCCGAAGCCCAAACATCTCCATGACTATCTACTAACAATCGGCTATTCGAGAAGCTTTGTGACGGAACTTTCACCTGTTGGAATTCATTTTTTCCAAGTCGTTTATATATACCGACGTTTTGTACCGTCCACCATAATTGTCCATAGGTGTCTTCAACAATAGAGACAACCCGACCGTGTTTTCTAGTCTCAGGCACCTCGTAAAAATGCTTGCCATCCAAATAATTGAGACCAAACTCAGTGCCGATCCATAAAATATTGTTCCGATCCAGGAATAAACTTCGAACATGATTGTGATTCAGACCATCCTGAGTAGTGAAATTGTGCCATGTTTGACCGTCATATCGACTCAATCCATTGGTGGTACCGACCCAAAGGAAACCATTGTGGCCGCGCAAAATTGGGCGGACATTATTTGCGCCCAAACCATCTTTTGTTGTATAATTAGTAAAAGCCCGGCCGATAAACTTGGCTGTACCGCCAAAGCCTCCAATCCAGATTAAACCTTCTCGATCTTCAAGCAGGGTTCGTACACCATAAAATGGTAAGCCGTTTTCAGTTGAAATAGAATGAACTTTATCTTCGTGAAGTATTGTGACGCCGATTTCAGTGCCGACCCAGAGGGCTCCATCCTGACTTGCTAAGAGCGTGTTTACCGGAGAACCAATTAATCCGTTTTCTTGTGTAAATTCCGATACGAATTTTTCACCTGAATAGGCGCGAACCTCATGCAGTAAGCCCACCCAGAGACGATGATGTTTATCTTCGGCCAGACTGTAAATCTTATGTGATTGGAGTTTTTCATCTGGAAATGCTGCGAAATGATTGCCCTTGCGGTAGAAAAGACCTGACTCTGTGCCTACCCATAATCGATCTGTTTGATCGATTAGCAGGGCATTTATTTGTATCTGTGGTAGACCGTCTGTTGCTTTAATTGTCTCAAATTCTGAGCCATTCCAACGTGAAAGCCCTTTACTGGTACCACACCAAATAGAACCTTGTGGATCACATACGACTGTAAGCACACGTGTGTCAATCAATCCATCATCAGTATTGTAGTTCTCGAATCCTGAATATGGATTCCAACTGCTTAAACCACCATTCGTGCCAATCCAAATTTTGCCAGCGCTATCTTGTGATATTGCATTGATCCAATCATTTGCAAGTCCTTGTTGTATACTAAAGATTTCAAACTGCGAACCGTCAAAGCGATTCAACCCGGCCTGGGTACCGATCCAGATGTAACCATCTCGGTCCTGGAATACTACCTGGCCAACGATCTGTGATAAGCCATCATCACCTGTATAGTTTCGGAAATAATATTGTTGGGCCCATGCAGGTGAAGTAATATCCACAAAAGTCAAGATGACTAGCCACAATCCGTATCCGAGTGCTGTTAATCCAGTTCCTGTTTTTTTCCTAATCATTTTTACAATCGTCTTGTTTTTAATTATTTTTGGTTATTAATTTTGATAATTTTCTGTTACAGTGCCAATGTCTATTATTTCTACCATTCTATTCAAATTATCTGCCTCTGAACTTTTGAGGTATTGTCCAATTGTAGATAGAAGCTGCTGCTTTCTAATCGGTTTAGAAAGATAATCAGTACATCCTGCATTTAGACACTTCTTCATTTCCGCACTTCCCTGGTGTGCCGTTAAAGCAATTATGGGCAACTTATTGCCGTTTTCACGATTTCGAATTTCTGTAGCAGCCTCATAGCCATCCATTATTGGCATTTCCATATCCATCAAGATTATCGAAATGGTGCGGCTTATAGAATGTTGCACGGCTTCCTGGCCATTCTGAGCGAAGATTATTTTATAACCGGTTTCATTTTTAAGGTAACTCTTAATTAAATTTCGATTGTCCACTGAGTCATCGACTACCAGAATGGTTGGCCGGGTGTCAATCCACAGTTCAATTTTTTCTAAAAGCAGCTTTTTCTTTAAAGGCTTAGTGATGTAGTCATCCAGATCGTGCTTCAGACATTTTTCCCGATATCCCTGCAATGCATGTGCGGTCAGCGCCACAATTGGGATTCGCGCTTCTCCTTTTTCCTGTGCCAAAGCTCGAATCTCTTTGGTAGCCTCAAATCCATCCATAACTGGCATCTGAATATCCATCAGGATTAAATCGTAATGGAAATTTTGGACAGCCTCCACCGCTAATTGACCGTTATCCGCGACGTCTACACCATAGCCGGCCTTTTCCAAAATTTTCTTTGCTAAATTCTGGTTGTCGGCATTGTCCTCCACCAAAAGAATACGGTGATTGCAATTAGGTTTAAGCGTCTGCGCAGACTGCACCTGTTTGGCGGAATCTTTATGACCGGGTTGTCGAACGCGTAACACATGCATCAAAATGTCAAAAAGCTTTGATTGCTTCACCGGCTTTGTCAGGACTTCAGAAATATCCAATTTTTTCATTAACCTGGAATTAATACCGTTCATAGAGGAAAGGACAATTATTTTGGTTTCCTTCCACCGCCGGTTGTTTCTGATTCTGTGGGCTAACTCAATACCGTCCATTTCCGGCATTTGATGGTCCAGGATGATCAAATCAAAATGGGTGTTTTTCTTTTTCAATTGCAAAAGAGCTTCTGGACCACTAACGGCTTCTTTTACTTGAAAACCCCAGGTTGAAAGTGTTTTTTTAAAGATAAATCGATTGGTTTCATTATCGTCGACCACCAGGATGGACATTTTACTGAAATCTGGATAGGAATGTTTGATGTTCCCAACTTTTTCTTTTCCAATCGGTAAGCTTAATATGAATTGAAATGTACTACCCTTTC
>CAZIKB010000052.1:0-42183 GCA_964539665.1 uncultured Cytophagia bacterium | reverse complement strand
TTAATTTAGGAGCCACCAATCTTAATTTCAACTAAATATAATACATTTTCGTGGAAAAACCTGACCATTGTGAATTATCCAGAATTTTGACACAAATTAACAGTGTACCATTTTAAAACTAAAACTCTTCCTGATGGTTGTTTTGTCAGCATTATTTTTAATTGCCAGTATAGCATTTATAGAGTAAGTTATTTTGTGAGAGGAGATAAAATCAAAACTATTTCTTATACTCTGTTCCTCGCTATTGCGTTTAGCATAACTGGTTGCGAAATAAGTTCGGTTGATTATGCGATTGGCGATGTGAAACTTATTAGCAAAGCTAAAACAATAGTTGGTGGTAAACCGGCTATCAGGTTGACAATAATAAACACGAGCGTAATAGATGCTTTCAATGTAACTGTGACTGTGAAAGCCAAAAGAAACCAGATGGATATTGAAATAAAAACCGCAATTATTGAAAAACTTAAGCCCGATGAAATTGTTAAGCGAGTTGTGGTTCTTAATAACTTAAGCAAACACGATGATTATGATTTCCTGACTTATGCAGTCAATTTTTCACATTAACATCACCAATTCCTCGCTATTGAAAATATGCAATGTTTTTAAATAAACCACATTTCTATTTCAGTTTTTCTATGATTTGCTGGCAACTTGCATAATTCTCCTGAATGCGTCCACAAATTTTATCATTTCTGGCGGTTTTGCCATACTCAACCTGCACCAATCAAGATAGGGCGGGAAAGGGCGCCCGACCAGAATGCCCTGTTTCTTCATTGCATCCTGAAATTCTTCAATTGGTCTGCCTGTGTGAAAGAAAACAAAATTGGTGTGAGACTGCAAATAACGGTGTCCAGTTTCACTGAGAAGCTTGCAAACGATTTCTTTGGACTCGGCGTTTTTCTGGCGACTATACGATTGAAATTTCTGATCCCGATAGCTTGCAATCGCGGCACGGAGACCAATTATATTGGTGGTTCCGGTAAACCGTTTTTGTAGATGTTCAATAATTTTTGGATCGGCAATGCCAAAACCCACGCGCAGTCCGGCAAGTCCGTGAATCTTGGAGGAGGTTCGCGTAACAATCACATTTTGCCCCTCGTGTACCAGCTCAACCATTGAACGATAGTCAGGATGGTTTACATATTCATGATATGCTTCGTCAATTAACACCAAGGTTTGTTTTGAGGTTTCTTCACAAAAGGCGCGCAATTTTTGCACTGGAGTTATCGTGCCGGTAGGATTATTCGGATTGCACACATATACCAATCTGACTTTATCTGTAATTTTTTCTGTCATGGCCTTTAGATCTATCTGCATCGATTCATCCAGGGGTACCCTATGGACCGTAGAACCAATAGTATCAGCGTAATTAATTATTGCCTCATACGTTGGATAGGGTGAAACCAGTTCACCGCCTTCCAATCCGCAAGCCAAACCGGCAACATTCAGAATTTCTTTTGAACCGGAACCGATAATAATATGCTCGGGTGTAAGTCCCTCCTGTTCGGCAATCAATTCACGGAGCTCTTTGTAGGCATTTCTCGAATAGAGATTACCTTCGTTAAAAGCCTCAATCATTGCTTTGCGGGCTACTTCAGAGGGGCCATAGGGATTTTCGTTGTACATCATACGAATAGGAGAGAGAAAACCTTCACTTTCACGCGCAATAAATTCTCGATGGGTGCAACCATATCCTGCCAGAATAGCGCCTCCCAGGGCGGCGCTGCTTCGTACCAGCCATTGCCGGCGAGTCATTGTATTGGACATAACCAACCTCCTCGTTTTTGAATTTGTAATTTAAAATTTACCAGAGATACATATCTTAAATTAATTTGACCAGCGCTGTAATTCGATAATATTTCCTTCAGGATCTGTGACATAAGCAAACGAAATCTTACCCATGCCTTCTATTTTTTTAGAAATAATCTTTTCTATAATTCCGCCGCCTTCTTCTATGACTAATCTATGAGCTAATTCAACATCGTCCACTGCAAATGCAATGTGTGCAAATCCAGGACGATTGATAGCTGTATCAGGGCGATTTAACTGGTGGTTGTATCGAAATATCTCAAGCGTCGGTCCCTCATCTCCATACCCTGGAAGACTCAGGTGAATGCCGCTTATTTTGGCATCTGTAACACCGGTGCCGTCTTCGAGCCATTTACCGGATAATTCTCTTTCAGGCAGAATAGGAGTACATCCAAATACTCGTTCGTAGAACCGTGCGAGTTTTTGCCAATCGTCAGCAATTATGTTAGTATGGGCGTATTTTGCGTGAATGGCCAATTTCACCTCAATATTTTCTAATTACCAGGCTATTGTAAAAACTGAGTAGTTCAGTAATCATTCTGGTTAAATGATTTCATCCAATTTCTGTCTCACTTCGTTTATATCTGCAGGTAATTCCACCGGCGTATTTGAATATTGAGCCGTTACATTGGGCAGCCGATTTTCATGGTACTTGATTTTAAAATCGGCGAACTTTAAACCGTGGGCTGTGGATATGATCACCACGCGGTCATTGGATTTTATTTCTTTTTTCTCGACTAATTTTAGAAAAGCTGCTATGGCCACGCCTGTTTGGGGACAGGTGAATAATCCATTCTGATCTGCCAGGGCCGATGCGTTGGCCAGTTCTTCTTCGCTCGATTGCTCAACTATGCCGTGAAATTGCTTTAGTACACGAATAGCTTTTTTTACGCTGACAGGATTACCAATCTGGATGGCTGATGCGTGCGTGGATTTGGCCTCCTTGGCATGAAACTCTTTGAAACCAGTCTGGTAACTTTCAAACAAAGGATTGGCCTTCATGGCTTGCGCACAAACTAAACGCGGTAAACGATCAATGAGGCCGACCGCTTGCATTTCGAGAAAACCCTTGCCAATTGCTGAGATGTTTCCCAGATTTCCACCAGGCACAATAACCCAATCCGGAACCTGCCAGTTCAATTGCTGAACTAATTCCAGACTCACCGTCTTTTGGCCTTCAACCCGCAGGGAGTTCATTGAATTTGCCAGGTAAATTTCCCTGGATTCAGTAAGCTGCTTGATAATGCTCATACAGCCGTCAAAGTCCGTGTCCAAAGAAAAAGTCAGCGTGCCATTAGCAATGGGTTGAATGAGCTGTGCGTTTGATATTTTATTTTTGGGTAAAAGCACCAGAGAAGGGATGCCTGCTGCAGCGCAGTAAGCCGCTAACGCCGCCGAAGTGTCGCCAGTTGAAGCGCAGGCCACAGCTTTGATGTTTTGTCCCCGGGCGATCATCTGATTCACCATGGAAACCAGTACGGTCATGCCTAAATCCTTGAAGGAGCCAGTGTGACTGTTGCCACAGAGTTTCACCCAGAGTTGCTGGACACCTGTTTGTTTACCCAAGCGTTTGGTTTGGAAAAGCGGAGTTCGTCCCTCTCCGATAGTAACAATATGTTCGTCTGCTACTTCCGGGCAAACCCATTCTTTCTTGCTCCAGACGCCACTGGCATTTGATCCAGCAGCATGACGGAATCGCTCTTCGAAAAGCGCTTGCCAATCCTGTGGTGACTTAGAACGGAGTCGGTCTAAGTCATGTCGGACTTCGAGCAAGTCGCCGCATTTGGGGCAGCGATAGATTATTTCTGATAAGGAATAGTGACCGGTGCAATCATTGATGCATTGGTACCAGGCTTTGTAGGTGTGGGTTATCATAATCTCAATTATTAAAATCTATTAGGTTTGGAAATTTGGATGAAAATGTATTTAGAATAATTCTTATTGTCAAGGAAAATTTACTTGACAAAGGCTGAATATTTTATGTAGATTTAAAATATTTTAGAATTTTAACTATTATTGACAAATGGAGTAGCTTTTCATGAAAAGTACAATCAAATCAACCATAAATGATATATTAAACGATTTTGGTATTGCTTCCGAGGAACAGGCTTTAAAAAATCAAGCTTGGTTTATCACCCTGGCGAAAGTCGATAAATATAAGGCTGAAATAAATAAATATCAAAATAAATATCAAATCGACTTTGCAGAATTTGAAAAACGACTTATCAATCAAATAAATGAAGAAAATTTTGAGCAAGAAAATGACTATTTAGATTGGAAATTTGCAGTGACAGCGTTGAAAATTTGGCTGGAACGGAAAGAGATTCTTGTCAATGCTTGAAATAATTAAGAAATTTGATAATATAATTTCTTCATTTAATATTTTACTTTATGAACGTGAAGATATTAACTATCGATTCAATATAGAAATAGTATTTGTTGATAGTTCTAAATTGTTTGTTAGAGATTATCTTTTTGGAGAGGTAGATCGTAAATATGTCTATCACTGGATGGACCAAGACAGTAATTTATTAATACGATGGGATAATGCGGAACATTGGCCATCTATACCAACTTTTCCACATCATAAACATATTATAAATGAAAAAAATGTTAAGGAATCAACCGAGATTTCTTTAGAGGAGGTTTTGAAAGCTATTGAAATAAGTGTAATTCCAAAAGGACAATAATTTCGAAAAGAATTAAAATTTAAAAGTCATATCCTTACTTAGTGGAATCACTTAGCTTTGTCAATCACATCCATACAGCTCTTCAACATGTTGTAAATAATTTTTAACTTCCTGTTTAATTCTTTTACGGTTCCAGCCTAAATATTTTCCCATAACCTTTGCCCCATTTTTTACACAATCCATACCTTTACATGCACCAGTGCCAATGCCAGTGCGGCGAAGATAAATGTCGGCCAGGGTACGCGGCATTTCGTGTTGTAGGGAAAAAACGATCTGTGCTTTGATGTCCAGATTTTTTTTGCAAATCTTGCTTTTAAGTTTGGGCTTTAAGTCGATGAGATCTAAAACTGCATGAAACTTCGAACCATAAATTGTTATCAAATAGGCAATCTGGGCTTCTTCGAGGCCATACCTTGAGCTGTATTTAGGTACATTATCATTAATAAATTCATGAATATTTTGAATCGCACCACCCCAGAGAGGCTTATCCTTTGTATGACATTGCTGAGATTCTTGGTCAAATTTATCGTAGACAAAATCTACAGTCTCTTCCGCAAGGCTGCGATAGGTTGTAAGCTTGCCGCCTATAATTGAGATGAGACCTTCAATGCCTTCTTTCTCATGATCGAAAATCAGATGACGGCGGGTAATGTCAGCTTCTTCTGTATCACTTTCTGTAACAGGAAGGGGGCGGATTCCTGCTAAACTATAGTGAACATCTTGTTTGGTAATCTGAGCCATCGGAAAAACAAAATTTACTTCTCTCAGGAGATAATCAATTTCGTCTTGAGAAGATTGTACATGATCAAGTTCGCCGTTGAAACGAATATCGGTTGTGCCAACCCAATAATAATCCCGCCATGGGATGATAAAAAATGGTCGTCCATCTTGATGCGCTGGTACATAAACGGCATTTCGGGGGCCGCCTTGAAACATGGGTATCAGGATATGGCTGCCTTTGGTGCCGCCCATCTTTTTTTCTGATGAACTGTTCTTGAGGTCGAGGACATCATCAACCCAAGGTCCGGATGCATTAACCACCATGCGACAGAAAACCTCTGATTCTTCTCCACTTAAAGCATCCCTGACTTTAACGCCAATGATTTGATTATTATTTTCAATCAGATCAATCACTTCAGTGTAGTTGTGAATATCTGCTCCAGCTTCTTTTGCCAGTAAAATATTTTCTAAACAAAGTCTTTCCGGGAATGGTACCTGACAATCAAAATAAATAAAGCCCCCTTCACAGTTTTTAGTTCGAATATTGGGTTCAATTTTCTTGAGTTCCTCGCATGAATAGGAGGTGTGATTTTCCAGGCTCTTATCGTAAGAAAGCATATCGTAAGCTATGAGCCCTAATCTGACTTTGCCGTAACCATATTTGTGATCATCATAAACCGGGATAACAAATTTAATAGGTTTCACCAGATGAGGAGCTGTTTTAAGCAAAATTTCCCGTTCACGCAGGGATTCTCTGACCAGTCCAATTTCATAATGTTCAAGGTATCGTAGGCCGCCGTGAATAAGTTTGGTCGAACGAAACGTTGCACCAAATGCGAAATCATTTTTTTCGGCTAAATAAACAGAAAGTCCTCGTTCTGCAGCTTCCCTGGCAATGCCAGCGCCATTTATACCGCCACCGATAATTATTATGTCGTATTTATTATTTTCCATATTGTTCATGCTTTACCACGAAGGCACAAAGAATGTAAATATTTATATCATATTAATTCAGCACGAGATTCTGGATACACTTTTAATACAACCCAATATTATGATCTGAAGATATCATACTTTTTTTGTGTCTTTGGGGTATGCTTCCTCCCTAGATTTATTTTTTGAAATAATATATTTTAAATATGAACAAAAAAAAGAAAATTGTCAATAGTGAAATGTTATTAACAATATGACAATATCTGTCGAAAAATAAATAGCAGTATTAAAAATCGTACTTACAAGCTATAATTAAATAATCTAATTTAAAGAATAAATTAGCTGCCGGAATCACGAAGAGCACGAAGCACAAATTGATTTGAAGTTCAGGCCCCTTTTAATAAAGCTCAATAATTGACATGGATATTAAGCTTTTATAATAATGAAATGAAAAGATTTAATTACTCCTTAATTATAATTGCGATATTTATTTTTACCAAATTATCTTTTGCGCAGTTTTTTGGGAAAAATAATGTTCAATATACTGTATTTGACTGGCAGTATATTCAATCAAAACACTTTGATATTTATTTTTATCCCGGCAACGATGTTGCTGCTGAATTTGTGGCAGATGTTGCTGAATCATCTTACGTAAGCCTTTCCAGTAGCTGGAATTACAAGCTTAAATCCCGAATAGTTATAATACTGTACAAATCCCACAATGATTTTGGTCAGACTAATCTGAATTTTGCACCGCCGGAAGAATCTGTCGGTGGATTCACTGAATTTTTTAAAAACAGAGTGGTGATTCCTTACGAAGGTTCCTATGAACAGCTCAGGCATGTGACCCACCATGAACTCACTCACGCGATAATGCTGCAAATGCTGTTTGGGCCTAAACACCAATCAATATTGGCGGGAATATCTCGTACCCGGATTCCTCTTTGGTTTATTGAGGGCCTGGCTGAATATGAATCACGTGGTTGGGATACGGAATCTGATATGTTTATCCGCGACGCTGTGATTAATGGCTACATCCCACCCATCGATTATCTATATGCATTTTTAGCTTATAAGGGTGGACAATCGCTTTTATACTTTATCTCTGAAAAATATGGCAGCCGGAAAATAGGTGAACTTTTGACGAAAGTCAGATATTCTAAAAATGTTGAACGTGGATTGAAACAAAGCATTGGGATTGGTATTGAAGAGCTTAATATTCAATGGCAGAGGTATTTAAAAGAAACTTACTGGCCCGATATTGATGACTTCGAGGAACCCGGTAATTTTGCCAAACAGATCACGTTTCATTTAGAAGAAAAAAATTTTATAAACAATAGTGGTGAGTTATCTCCTCAGAGCGATAAGATTGCTTACATCTCAGACAAATCCGGATTTTTCGATATTTACCTGGTTTCAGTCATTGACGTGAGTAAAAGAACGAAACTGGTTAGCGGACAGCGGTCCGGGATGCTTGAGGAATTGCATTGGCTTCGACCGGGCATCTCATGGTCTCCCGATGGCAATTTTATTGTTTTCGCGGCTAAAAGCCGTGAGCAAGACGCGCTGCATATTGTGGATGTAAACCGAAAAAAAATTATTCAGAGTTATAAATTTAACCTGGATGGATTATATTCACCGGATTGGTCACCAGACGGCAATGAAATTGCATTTGTCGGCAGCCAAAACGGTTCTTCTGACATTTACATTTACAATTTAAACTCTAAGGATTTAAGAACAGTAACTCATGATATTTTCAGCGATTTAGAGCCTCGGTGGTCACCAAATGGGCAGGAAATCGTATTTATTTCGGACAGATCCGAATATCTAAGTCCTGACCAGGTGCCAATTAATTTTAAAATTCAAACCAGCAATTATCATCAATTTGATATATATTTAGTTAATGTAAGCATCGGCAATATTGCACGAATTACAGACACTGAAACGAATGAAAAGTCTCCAGTCTGGTCACCCGACGGGACCAAAATGGCTTTTGTGTCTGATAGGAGCGGTATATTTAATATTTATATTAAGAATATGTCACCAATAAAAAACAAAGATGACCTGATTTTTAAAACCAGTGGCGGGAACAGCTCTAATGGAAACAATGATGTTCATGCTTACGAACAAGGGATATATCCTATAACAAACATACTTACCGGAATTGATCACCTTTCCTGGAAAGGTGACCGAGTCTGTTTTACAAGTTTTTTCAAGGGTGGTTTTGATCTTTATCTTCTTAAGAATCCTCTGGATATTAAACCGTTTGAAGCCAAACCTACTTATACTAATTTCCTGAAAAAGAAACAGAAAGAACAATCTGAAACATTATCAAATGAACATCATGCACCTCAGGAGCAAAATTATCAAAATTTTGTATTTGGCAAAAAATTCAAAAAGGGACGTCCAATCAGCGAGCACGCACCAAAGCCCGGACTTTTTTTGAGTCAAACTGATTATAAATCTGATGGCGGCAAATACAGCGTTAATAAATACAAGAGGAAATTCTCAGCGGATATCGTAACGGGTGGCGCGGGATTTGATCCATTTTTTGGATTTCAAGGAGGCGCTATCATATCAATTAGTGATCTGATGGGAAGCCATCGAATAAACATTATAACGGATTTATTTGTCGATATTAAAAACAGCGATTTTTCTGTAAGTTATTATTATCTTCCACGTCAAACTGATTATAGCATTGGTATTTTCAGGTTCAACTATTTGTTTTTTAGTCAGGGTAGATTCTTAGTTCGGGATAGAAATTTAGGCTTAAATTTTCTAATGTCCCGTCCGTTTGACCGGTATCGCAGGATTCAGTTTGGCGTTAATTTCAGAGATATATCGCGAGAGGGGCTGGTGGATCTTGAAGAAAATGAAATTCAATATAAAAACAGATCAACGCGTGTTCTTTTAACTACCCTGGCGTATGTTAAGGACAACATTATATGGGGATATACCGGACCTAAGGCAGGCAGTCGCTATAATCTCTCGATACAAGCCAGTCCTGATTTAGGAGCAGGTGGTCTGGATTTTAGAATATATAAAGGTGATTGCAGAACGTATTTTAATTTTAAAAAGAAATATACCTTCGCAGTTAAACTATCAGGTGGGTTTAGTGAAGGCCGACATAAGCAAAAGTTTTTTCTGGGTGGACTGGCTAATTGGATGAATTTGAGTTTTCGAGACGATATAGAAATAAATATAGAGGATATATATTTTTCACAATTTGTTACCCCGGTTCGGGGATTTAATTACTATGAACAGGTCGGCTCTAAGTTTTTCCTGGCTAATTTTGAGTTAAGAATTCCGTTTGTGAATTATATTGATATGACATGGCCGCTTCCGCTTAAATTTGCCAATATTCGTGGGTCATTATTTACGGATGTTGGTAGCGCCTGGGACCACGATTTTAATTTTATCACCAAAACTCCTGGTGGCGGCATCAAGCTCGATGATGTGCTCATGTCATTTGGATGGGGCATGCGTGTTAATCTGGGCATATTTCTTTTGAAATATGATATTGCCTGGCGTACCGATTTTACGGGAATATTCAAGTCTCGAAAATTGTTTTCAATAGGAGCCGATTTTTAGCATAGAAATTAATTAATTGTGATAAAAAGGGAATGCTAAATTGGTGTTCCCTTTTTATTTTATGCAATACTTATGAAAGTTGGTTTAAGTAGCTGAAAATAGTTGATTTTTTAAATTTAACTATTTAAATTAGTCCACGTTTTTCAATTGTTTAGTAGCTCTATTGGACTATGAGTACCTTAATTTTGAAGTTATTTTTTTTGAGCAATGAAATCTCGCGATTACATTCCGGATTTCGATTACCGATTACCAAATTTCCGGCCTGGCCGGGTTAGGAGTATATGATGGATTCCAGCACATTACGTTCGTCTATTGAAACCTTACAGCCGTCAAAACCAATTAGCGTTAATTATGGCACGGTGGTGAGCGATGTTATTAAAATTATGAAGAAAAAGAGAATCGGCTGCGTTTGTGTAGTACAAAATGATGAATTAGTGGGTATTTTTACGGAACGCGATGTACTGACTAAAGTAGTCGGTAGTGATGCAGAGATTGAGAAGGTCAGAGTAGAAAGTGTGATGACTCCAAGCCCGGAATATTTATTTCAGGATGATCGAATTGCTTATGCCTTAAATAGAATGCACGTCGGCGGTTTCAGACATATCCCTCTCATTAATTTCCAGGGTAATCCTACAGGTATTATCTCGGTCAAAGAGATCTTTGCCTGTCTTATTAAAAATTTAAACTTGAGAAATTAATATTCATTCAAAATACAAAAAAGGAGACGTATAAATTGACTTCGTTGGAATTTGATGAATTTGATGACGAATTGCGAAATATGCAAGAAATGATGGATAAAGCCGAGATTAGCTTCGACGATGAAAGTTTAGCAGTTCCTCTTAAAAAACTTCCCTTAAAAAGCGCCATAGTAGTCGAAGTCGGTGCTTCAATTGGGAAGTGTATTGAGTTGATGCTGAGCCACGAGATTGGATGCTTGTTGGTCATCAAAAATAAAAAGTTAGTTGGAATTTTTACTGAAAGAGATGTGCTATTAAAGATTGCAGGTGAAGGTTATACTTTAAGCAAAATTAAAATTGATGATTTTATGACGCCTGACCCGGAATTTTTATCAATTGATGATTCAATTGTTGCTGCTTTAAAATTAATGCACAATGGCGGCTATAGACATATTGTAATTGTCGACGAAAAAAATGAGCCGGTAGCGGTTGTTTCGATTAAAGATATTGTGAGTTACATTGTTGAATATTTTCCGCAAGAGATATTAAATCTACCACCTCATCCAATTCGAATTGGAACTAAAAATAGAGAAGGTGGATGATAATGGCTTCAAATAAAGTATGATGAGTAAATAAAGGGAGAAACCATAATAATGAATAAACCGGTACAATCTCTCGAAGATGTCACTATCAGATTTGCGGGTGACTCTGGAGATGGTATGCAGCTTGTCGGTAATGAATTAGCAAATACTTCCGCGCTTCTTGGTAATGATATCGGCATTCTGCCCGACTATCCTGCAGAAATTCGCGCTCCAGCGGGTACTTTGCCTGGCGTTAGTGGTTATCAATTGCACTTTAGCAGCAATGATATTCACACGCCTGGTGAAAGATATGATGCTCTGATTGCGATGAATCCTGCCGCTTTGAAAATGAATTTGGGAAATCTTAAGCTTAATGGAATTTTGATTATTAATTCTGAAGCTTTTAAAGACAGAGATTTGCAATTAGCCCATTACGATACGAATCCTTTGGAAGATGGTTCGTTAGATAAATTTCAACTGTTTGATGTAGATATTACAGGTCTGTCCAGAAAGGCTTTAGAAGAATTGAGTCTTTCAGCTAAAGTTATGGACCGTTGTAAAAACTTCTTTGCTTTGGGAATGGTCTTCTGGCTGTACAACCGTTCCACGGATCACGCAGTTAATTTTATTAAAGCAAAATTTGCTAAAAAACCTGAATTAAGCGAAGCCAATCTTCGCGCTCTAAAAGGCGGTTATGCTTATTGTGAAGCTACTGAACAATTTGCTACATCTTACGAGGTTAAACCAGCTAAACTACCGCCAGGAAAATATCGCAGCATCAGCGGCAATAGCGGTGTTGCGCTCGGTTTAATTGCGGCTGCGCAGAAATCTGGATTGCCGTTGTTTTATGGCAGTTATCCAATCACACCAGCGAGTGAAATATTGCATGAATTAGCAAAATATAAGCATTTCGATGTACTTACATTTCAGGCTGAGGATGAAATTGCGGCTATGTGCTCGGTGATTGGAGCGGCTTATACTGGCGCTCTGGCGGTGACTGGTACGAGTGGCCCGGGTTTGGCTTTAAAATCGGAAGCTATAGGTTTAGCCGTTAGCGTGGAGCTGCCGATGGTAATCTGTAATGTACAGCGTGCCGGACCGAGTACCGGATTGCCCACCAAGACCGAGCAAGCTGATCTGTTACAGGCAGTTTTTGGAAGAAATGGCGAGGCGCCCCTGCCCGTAATTGCAGCTTCGAGACCCTCTGACTGTTTTGAAACTGCTTATGAAGCCTGTAGAATTGCTATAAAATATATGACTCCGGTCATACTATTATCTGATGGATATTTAGCAAACGGTGCAGAGCCCTGGCCAATCCCTGAAGTCGAAGATCTTTTAGATATACCAGTTAAGTTTGCCAGTGAGCCGGAAAGTTTTGCCCCGTATTTGAGAGATGAGAAGACTTTAGCCCGCGCATGGGCGATACCTGGCACTCCAGGTTTAGAACACAGAATTGGCGGCCTGGAAAAAGAATCTGTGACAGGGCATGTCAGCTACGATTCAATGAATCATGAATACATGATTATGAGACGTGCTCAGAAAATTACTAATATTGCAGATCAACTTCCACCAACCCAAATTGAAGGCGCACCAAACGGTGACCTGCTTGTATTAGGTTGGGGGAGCACTTTAGGTTCTATCAAAACGGCTGTTGAAAGCAAACAAAAACAAGGAAAATCTGTTTCGAGTATACATTTGCGTTATGTTAATCCATTGCCAAAGGATTTAGGTGAGATAATGAAAAATTTTAAGCACACCCTCATACCTGAAATTAATTCGGGACAACTATTGAAAATGCTACGAGCAGAATACCAAATTCCGGCCATCGGCTACAGCAAAGTGCAGGGACAACCATTTTTGTCCTCAGAAATTGAACAAAAAATTGAAGAAATTCTTGGAGAATAGAAATGTCTGTAACAGAAAAAAAAACTTCTAATAACAGGGCTCCCTCATTAAAATTAGCTAAGAAAGATTTCGAATCTGATCAGGAAGTGCGCTGGTGTCCGGGTTGTGGGGATTATTCCATCCTGGCTCAAATCCAGAGAGCGTTACCAACTTTAAATATACCAAAAGAAAAATATGTCTTTGTTTCGGGAATAGGTTGCTCCAGTAGATTCCCATATTATATGAATACTTACGGTTTTCATACTATTCATGGCCGGGCGCCGGCCATTGCCTCTGGCATAAAAGCCACAAATCCTGAATTGTCTGTTTGGGTTATCACTGGTGATGGCGATGGATTGAGTATTGGTGGTAATCATTTTATCCATTTGCTAAGAAGAAACATGGATATTAACATTATCCTGTTTAATAACCGCATTTACGGTTTAACGAAAGGCCAATATTCTCCCACATCGGAATTTGGCAAGATTACAAAATCAAGTCCTTTCGGATCTGTGGATCACCCGTTTAATCCAGCCAGTGTCGCAATTGGTTCGGGAGCGACTTTTGTTGCACGTACCATGGACCGGGACCCGTCGCACATGCAGGAAATAATCATACGAGCTGCTGCGCACAAAGGCACTTCATTTGTCGAGGTCTTCCAGAATTGTAATATCTTTAATGACGGCGCCTGGTTAAAATACACTGAAAAAGATTCTAAACCTGAAAATGTTATTTATCTTGAACAGGAGCATCCCTTGATTTTTGGCGCTCAACGCGATAAGGGATTACGTTTGAACGGTTTCAAACCCGAAGTCGTAACCATAAATAACGGCCAGTTTACCGTCGACGATCTGGTAATCCATAATGAAAAAGATAAAGACGCCACCTATGCATTCATTTTAAGTCACATGATGGATAATCCAAAACTGCCAGTGCCGTTAGGAGTATTTCGTTCAATTGAAACTATGTGTTATGAAGATGCGATGTATCAACAGATTAAAACCTCGAAAAAAAGATACGGCAAGCCAGACCTGCAGGCGCTATTGGAATCCGGGGATACCTGGGAGGTTAAATAGAATGTTGTATCGAGGAAATGTTTGGGAATCGTGGGGATATGTTATGAGTATCTAATATGATCTAAGGTGACTAAAGTAATGGATGCAGGGTATTAGGCCAGTTTAGAGGACAACCAGAAACTGAGTTTTTTTAAAAACTCGGTTTCTAAACAGAGGATAACACTGCAAAAAACGCCTTTGAACCTGACAAATATTTGATACTTTAGTTCACTCTCCTTGAATATACTTAAAATATTTTGTATCTTGTTTTATGAATTTGGGACGAGTAAAAGGACTCTTTTTATAAAAAATATGTTAAAATTTCAATCTACAAAAAGAAAAGGACTTTTCTTTTTCGCGGTTTCCTGGCTAATCGCTCGCCTGTGGTGGAGTATTGAAATATCTCGCCTAACCATTTTGCGGGTAAAACAAAAAGCCGTTATTAGCCGTATTACTTACAGTAAACGCGAACTTCCAACCTGTCATTGGGTTTTAGATAACAATAGATTTTACTGTGTTGGCGTAAACAATGAAAGCGATGAAATTTTTATTAAAGAAATTTCACAGATTGTTCGAAATTGAATAACTTATTTTGAAAATTTGGAGATTTGGTATATGGCTGAGCAAAATAACCTGGGAGCAATAATTTGTCCCAATTGCAGGAAACTCATCAGTGCTAGTTCTGAAGAATGCATGCACTGCGGCATGAAAAATCCAAATCTATGGGGATTTGCAGGAGTGATTAGAAAAGTACTCGGCGGCTATGCAAGTTTGATTCCAATTATAACCGCAGTCTGTATTGTTTATTATGTTATAAGTTTACTTATCGATCCATCAGGTTTACTTAGACCTCAGGGAATTTTTGGTTTTTTGGGACCTTCCAGTCGCAGTCTCTTTCGATTGGGTGCAACGGGCTCTTATGCGATGACTTATGGCCACTGGTGGTCAGTTATTACGGCTATTTATTTACATGGCGGATTATTACATATCTTTTTTAATCTTTATTGGTTACGACAATTAGGGCCTAATCTGGAAGAATTTTTTGGTATTTCCCGGAGTTTTATTATTTTTACATTCGCTGGAATTTTGGGATTTGTTGTTTCAAATTATTGGGGTATTCAATTTACTATAGGGGCTTCGGGCTCAATTTTTGGTTTGTTAGGGGCGCTGGTATATTATGGAAGAAAGCGCGGCGGAACATTCGGGACAGCTATTTATCGTCAGGTAGGTCAGTGGGCAATCGTTCTGTTTGTTATGGGTTTTTTATTTCCCGGGATAAATAATTTTGCTCACGCAGGAGGTTTTATAGGTGGTTATGTAGCTGCAGCTCTGTTAGGTTTCACAGAAATCAAACAGGAAAACAGAAACCATCATCTTCTGGCAATCGGTTGCATTGCATTAACTGTTTTAGCATTCTTCCGGGCTATTTTTTCTTGATTAAACTGCTAACTTTTGAACTTCAATCAAACAATTCACCTTGATTTGTAATATTAACGCGTTTGTGCGCAAGTTTATGCAGCTCAAAAAGCGCTTCCCGGCATTGTTCAGCCCGACTGCTGGACATCACAATACGAAATTCATTTTCTATTTCGCAAGCAAACCGATCAAAATCATTCAAACATTCTTCTATTTCCGAGTAAGATTTTGAACTGAATTGATGAAGCCAGAAATTTTTGTTGCAGTATGGATCTTGAAATTTGCCATTTGAATTCATGGTTACTTCTCCGTGGATATTTAAGGTGCTAATAAATGCACCTCCAATATAGTGATAATACATTCACCAATCAAGAAAATTTTTTACTAATTTTATAATATAACTTGACAGTTTTAAGAAATAAATTATATTCCTTTCCTGAGACATATTGAAAATATATTTACTATTTTTGATCACAAAATCCTCATTTAAATATCGTGCTTATTTTTTAGACTAATTAAATCAGACGTTGAGATCTCTGTTAAATTGATTAAATCACTTTATTAAAAGGGTATTATGAAACTGAAATCTGTTTTTGTCTTTCTATTTTGCATTGTACTTGTGGTCAATTTGTTTTCTCAAAACAAAGGCTATTTAGTTATCATTGGCGGTGGGAAGCGCCCCGATTCTATCGTGGAGAAAATTGTTGAGTTATCTGGTGGTCCCTCTGCAAACATTTCTATCATACCTTTGGCTAATGCAGAACCGTTAGAAACAGCACTTTATCAAAAAAATCAATTCGAACAATACGGTCCTGCAGAGGTTGACTTTCTAATTTGCACAAACGAATCCGCCAATCATGATAGTAGTCTCGCCAAACTCGATGACGTTACCGGAATATTCTTTTCCGGGGGTTCCCAAAGCAGACTAACAAAGAAACTACTAAACACGAAGCTATTAGAAAAAATAAGATCGATCTATCTCAGCGGCGGTGTCCTTGCTGGCACCAGCGCTGGTGCAGCCGTCATGAGTCCATTAATGATAACTGGCGATGAACTAAGAAATCAAGATTCAACACGTTCATTTATTTCTATTCAAAAAAACAATATCGAAGTTACACAAGGTTTCGCTTTTATTCAGAATGTTATAATCGATCAGCATTTTGTTAAAAGAAAAAGACACAATCGTTTAATCAGCCTCGTGCTTGAAAATCCTCAATTAATCGGGATTGGAATTGATGAATCCACTGCAATCATTGTAAAACCTGATGATACATTTGAAGTGCTTGGAGAAAACTCAGTTGTGGTATATGACGCCACAAAATCGAACAATATCACAACAAATGAAAATGGTATTTTGTCGGCAAATAATATTATCATGCATGTATTAATTGCAGGTCAAAAATATAATTTTAAGTCGAAATCCATAATTAATTAGTGTAAATCCATTTAACTTTGCCACAATTTACACTTACTATCTACCATTTGATGGATTTGTACATTTTGAGGTTTTAAACCTTCTTGGTCAGAAGGCGAAACACTTGTGAATGAATCTCAGGCATCGGGTACTCAAAAAGTAAAATGGAATGCAGATAAATACGCGGCCGGAATTTTTATATATAAAATAACGTTTATAAATATTACCTGGGTATAATAATGCATCCTGTTGAAATGACAGCGGATTAAAATGCACATGAGTCAGCCCGATGAGTAGTGGTTTAACTAAAACTGAAATACTATCTTAGTGAGAAATAATATGTCTGATTCTATAAGTTTTAAGGGATTCCCCAAAGAATGTGTAAGGTTTTTTGCGAATCTTACTGAAAATAACAATAAACTGTGGTTTGACCAGCACAGAAATGAATATGATACTTTTGTTGCAGCTCCGTCCCGCGCATTTGTTTCTGAGATGGGAAAGCGGTTGAAAGAGATCTCGCCCGCGGTTCATGCTGATCCGAGGGTGAACAAGTCCCTTTTTAAAATCCATCGAGACACTCGATTTAGTAAAGATAAGACGCCATTCAAGACGCACATGGGAATCATGTTCTGGGAAGGTAATCGTCCAAGAATGGAATGCTCTTGTTATTATTTTCATCTTTCTCCGCCAAACTTAATTATCGGCGTTGGAATCTACCAGTTTCCGAAACTGCTGTTAGAAGAATACAGAAATTCAGTCGTAAACCCTCTGCACGGACCACAGCTTGGTAAGGCAATCGATGAAGTTACGCAAAATACTGATTTTAATCTTGGCGGTGAACTATATAAAAAGACTCCCAGAGGTTTCGATCCTGAGCATAAGAATGCTGAATTTTTGCTTTACAAAGGCCTTCATATCGGAACTGAAAGCAAAATCCCGCTAGAATTCTACTCTTCCCAAATTCTTGATTACTGTTTCGAGAGGTATGAGAAAATGGCTCCGCTTCACAGGTGGTTAGTTGCCATGACGGAGAGAGTGAAGGCGGAATAAAAAAGACTTTACGCCTGAATAATTCTTTTTGTTGTGAAGAAGTGTATGCTGGCCACCCATAAACAGTTATAAATTTTGCTTTTTGCTATTAATTTATAATTTGTTTATTTGCCATCCCATTGAAATGCCTCTAAATCCACATAACCATGACTATCAAATACTACGTCCTCTTCTGCAAGAAGCGCTTGTTGGAGTTGTCTTCGGGACTCTTCCGGGAAAGAACTTCTACCGCTTGAGTTGATAACCCGGTGCCAGGGTGCATGCAAATCAGCGGGAAGTCCGTGCAATGCCCATCCTACGGTTCGAGCTGCACGAGGATTTCCGGCCAGTGCAGCAATCTGACCGTAGGTCGCAACTTTTCCTTTTGGAATTTTGAGAATTATTTTATAAATTCTTCTAAATAAGTCAGAGGCCATGGATTATTTAAAGTTTGATACGAAAATAATAAAAAATATGCAAATTATCAAGAATTCATCAATGAAAATTTAATGGAAAATATGACCCAATTTGAAATTGAATCCAAACCTGTTCTGTATCGTTTCATCAGAGCGATTATGAAGATGGCGATGTTTGTCTTTTTCCAGAAAATTGAATTGCAAAATGGAGAAAATGTACCGAGTAAGGGTTCAGTAGTATTTGTAGCAAACCATCCTAACTCCATAATGGATGCGCTGGTGATGGGAGTGGTCACGAAACGTAAAGTCAACTACATCGGTCATGCTGGATTGTTCTCCACCAAACTTAAAGCCCGGTTTCTCAGGAGCTGCGGAGTCATTCCTGTTTACCGACCTGAAGATTCACCTGAAAATATGGAACAGAATGTAGCAGCTTTCGAGGCCTGTTACAGAACATTAGAAAAAGGTGAAGCCATCGGCATTTTCCCGGAGGGCACAAGCGATATGTTGCGTAAAGTAAAGAAAGTGAAGACAGGCGCCGCTCGCATTATTTTAGAAACAGAGAGACGTAATAATTATAATTTAGGGATAAAAGTCCTGCCCATTGGTCTCTATTTTTTCTCACGAAGTCGTTTCCGCAGCAAGGTATTAGTGAATGTAGGAAAAGCCATTGATTTAAAAACTTATTTTGAGCTTAATAAAGACGATAATTATAAGGCGGTTTACAGTCTGACATACGAAATTCAAAAACACCTGGAACGTCTGACAGTGAACATTCGCCATGAGGAACTTGACGAATTTGTTCACGATATTGAAATACTTTACCAGGATGAATTGAAAAAGGAAAATCCTGAACTTACAGTCAGGACCAAATCCACAGCGACGGATTTCATTCTTACCCAAAAAATTGCAGAATGTGTGGAATTTTTCTTTGAACATGAACCGCGAAGAGTGCAAACCTTGCAAGACCAAATTACTGTTTATAAAAGAAAATTAAAGAGGCTGCACTTAACGGATGCGATGTTGAAAGAAAAACAAAGCTTCTGGCAATTAATACGCACCAGTGCGAAAACCTTTGGAGGAGTAGTCTGGGGATTGCCTTTAGCTATTTATGGTATTATCAATAATTCTACCCCCTATTTTATCGCTGAATATTTTGCTAAAAAATTTATTATTGAACGAACGAAAATATTGTCAGCGCTTTTAATTGGTGGCGGTAGCGCTTTTATTATTTTTTATACTTTGCAGATTTTTCTTGTATGGTACTTTTTCGGAGTAATGTGGTCATCTGTTTATTCTATTACTCTGCCAATTTCCGGTTTGTTCGCGTTGGCTTATTTAAAGGAAATTCGCAGAGAACGGGAGCGGATTAGTTTTTCCTTTTTCTTATTCACAAATCGGCAATTGTTCAATAAAATGCGGCGGGAGCGAAGAAAACTGATCGCGACTATGAACACCATAAAAGACGAATATTTGAATATTATTGGAATTGAAACTAAGGTCAAAACATCATAAATCGTAAATATTATGAACATAAAAACAAGTAAGATAAATAAATTTTTTGAAAATAGTAAATTGCTGTCATTATTGGGTGACATCAGCCATGCGGTTTCATTAGAGCGCCTGGGACCAAAAGTTACAGATCGGGTTATTTGGCGTGCTGCAATTGCAGAACCCAAAATCGCTTTAACTTTTGACGACGGCCCCCAGTCGGACACTACGCCCAGACTTTTAGAAATTTTAAATAAATTTGATGTGAAAGCTACTTTATTTCTAATTGGTCAAAATATCGAAACTCATTTCGACTTAGCTTGTGAAATTGTCAAGGCTGGTCATGAAGTGGCCAATCACACATTTAGTCATTTTAATATGCTTCGATTGGATTCGGAAAGATTGATTGAAGAAATAAAACACACGGATACACTTCTCAGAAGCCTGAAGGGTGCAGCACCGAAGTTTTTAAGGCCGCCGATGGGATTGTTTTCAAAACGTGTGCTGGATATTGTAGAGCAAGCAGGTTACGAAACGGTGATTGGAGATGTGTATCCGCGGGATTCTCATCTGCCTGGTAAAGATAAAATTCTACAACGAGTATTAAAACGAGTTACTGCCGGTTCCATCATTATATTACATGACGGGGGCAACTCGCATAATTTAGATCGTAGCCAGACTCTTTGGGCGGTGGAAAGAATGATACCCCAATTGCAAGACCGGGGATTTGAGTTTGTTACGATTTCAAAGCTTTTACTATAATCTGGTAATTTTAATATAAAATGAAAATATTTAAATTGCATATATAATATTTTATTTATATTATAATTCTATGTTACACTTAAGTATTAAAATTGAAAAGAATATATTAAGAAAAGTCGATAAAGTTAGCAAACCTTTAGGTTTAGATAGAGAGCAAGTTATTCACGAAGCGTTAAAAACATGGCTGAAGAAAAACGAAAGCTCCCTATTTGAACGAGAATGGATTACTGCCCTACGAAAATATCCAGATGAAACAAAGAGAGCAGAAGACTGGCTGGACGTTCAAGGGTAGTAAGAAACATGAAACGCGGCGATATCTGGATGATAGACTTAAGCCCCAAAAACTGGAAAACGACCTGCTCTTATTTTAACCAGCAATGGTGTCATCCCATACTTAAATAAACTAACAGTAGCTGAAAATACAACTAAAAGTAAAGGTTATCCTACTGAAATTGATATAAATTTTAAAGCTAATCTTAAAAAACCATCTTTTGTTCAAGTGGATAATATTCAAACTGTTTCGAAAGAAAGATTTATTAAGTATTTTGGAACCTTGGATAACAAATTAATGAAGAGCATAAGTCAAAAGGTAGTATTTGCGCTAAGTTTAGAAGACGCATATTAAATACACCAAATGTTTAACTAATTCATGTACAATGATATTAAGAGTCTGATTTTAAATAAAGAGTACGATTTACATATCACTTATGGTCTGCTGATTATTGTTTCGCTTTTTTGTTTCAGCAACTGTGCCCGTCAGGTTGCTCCAACCGGCGGCCCTCCGGATAAAATCCCACCCAGAATTTTTAAAGTCACACCTGATAATGACTCGACTATGGTTCCTTTAGATCAGCAAGTGGAGTTTGAGTTCAATGAATCTATGAATCGTAAAACTCTGGATAAAGCTATTTTTATTACACCCCATCCGGGTGATAGAGTTAAATACAAATGGAAGGGTCGCAAACTACGCGTTGAATTTCAGGACTCCTTAAAAACAAACCGTACTTATGTGATTACATTGGGCACTGATTTAAAGGATTCTCACGGCAATTCTCTGCAGAAATCCTATACCCTGGCTTTTTCCACAGGAACGGAAATAAGTAACGGCAAAATCAGCGGCAAGGTCTATTCAGATGAAAAAGCGCAGGGCATATTAATGTGGGCGTATATTCTTGAAGAAGGCCAGGATGTCGATCCTGAAGAAAGGCCGGGCGATTATATCACCCAGACCGATGCCGAAGGTCTATTTGAACTTTCTTATTTATCCGAAGGAGTTTATCGGATTTTTGCCATAATGGATAAAGACAAAAACCGTTTCTTCGAAACCGGGCTTGATGGTTTAGGAATTACTTTTAAGGATATTGAATTAACTAAAGATAGTTTAGCTGTTTCAAATATTAATTTCAAAACCACTATTAAGGATACAATTGGTCCGGCCCTGGTCTCCGTATCTGCTCAGGATCGTAACCATTTGGTAGTGCGGTTTGATGAGAATTTATTGAATGATGGGGTCGAGGTTTTAACAAATTACACTATCCGAACAACAAAGACATCTACGGAGGATTCTCTTGGAATTAATCTGGCTTTTCTGAATAAGCGTGATCCTATGGAGATCATATTTGTTACTGATCCGCAAATCCCTCAAATGGAATATGAGATTGAGATACAAAACCTTATGGACATATCAAAGAATCCAATCGATTTAGACTATAACCGAGTTGAATTTATCGCCAGTTCCATAGCAGACACGGTAAAACCCAAAATTATATCATCTGCTCCGGAGGACAGCGCACGCTCTGTATTCCTGGATGCCAATATTTCCTTCAACTTTACAGAAGCTATGGATCAGAATTCTTTACAACATAGTTTTCAATTACGAGACTCTTCAGGGCAGGTGTTGCCGGGTTTATTTCAATGGGATACATCTGCTTTTGTAAATTTTTCACCAACGAAGGATCTGGAATCTTTGTCTAGCTATACAGTCGAGGTTAAATTGGATTCTGTATTTGATCTTTTTGGCAATGCGATTGCAGATAGTACGTTTCTCTCTGCTTTTACGACCATAAATACAGATACGCTTTCATCTATTTCCGGTACGGTTATAGACGAAGATTCTACTGCGCAGGGACAGATATTTTTAAAAGCTTCGCAGACTGAAGCAAACGGACAGTCCTATCAAATCCAATTTGACGTGCCTGGTCCATACACATTCAAGGACATTTTACCTGGAACGTATATAATTGAAGGATTCCGGGACCGGGATAATAATGGACAATATAGTTATGGGACGGCTGTACCTTTTCATCCTGCCGAAAGATTCCTTGTTTATCCTGAGAAAATAACCATAAAATCTCGTTGGCCCAATGATGGCAATGATATAACGTTCACAAAATAAGATGGATCGCAAACCATGCACTATTTTCGATTTATTAATAATGAATTATACTGCGAAGAGATTGCGGTAAATAAAATTGCAGAAAAAATGGACACACCTTTCTATCTTTACAGTCAAAAAACTATTTTAGAAAATTACAACAGATTTGATAGTGCATTCCAGGATGTCGATCCTTTGATTTGTTATGCCTTGAAAGCCAACTCAAATGTGAAACTTTTATCTTTTTTAGCCCAATGTGGAGCCGGCGCTGATGTTGTCTCGGGGGGTGAATTGTTTATAGCCTTAAAAAGCGGTTTCCCGCCAGAGAAGATCGTTTATGCTGGAATTGGTAAACGCGATGATGAAATCATATATGCACTGGAACAGAACATTTTAACTTTAAATGTGGAATCTTTTGAAGAATTGCAAGTAGTAAACGCTATTGCTAACTCTCGGCAAAGGGTAGCGCCAGTGGCCATTCGTTTGAATCCTGATATTGATATTAAAGGGCATCCATATATTTCGACCGGCAAAGCAGTCGACAAATTTGGTATTGATATTGAAACAGCCAAACAAATTTTCAAGAAGATTAATGATTTCCCCAATATTAAGCTGACAGGTCTGCATTGTCATATTGGATCACAAATTACACATATAGAACCGTATCGCCAGGTGGTGAAGTTCCTGAAAAGGATTGTGCAGAATGTTAAAGCACTTGGGCATGAAATAAAATATGTGGATATTGGCGGGGGAATGGGTGTCCGATATAAAAACGTGTTTCAGGATAATTTGAAAACCGAAGACAGTGACCCGGAAGATGTTCTTTCGGTAGAAAATTTTGCTAAGAATTTACTGATTGATTTACGTGACATGGGGTGTAAAATTATTATTGAACCGGGCAGAGCATTGGTAGCTGAAGCAGGGATATTAGTCACGAAGGTACTTTACCGGAAAGAGTCTAAGGGGAAACAATTCGTTGTAGTGGATGCGGGTATGAACGATTTAATTCGCCCCAGTCATTATGGTGCATATCATGAAATCGTGCCTGTTACAAAATCAGCAGATAAAATGCAACAAGTCGTCGATGTAGTGGGACCTATTTGCGAAACTGGTGACTTTCTTGCCAGGGACCGAATGCTTCCCGTGGGCAGGAGAGGAGAGCTATTAGCTGTAATGACCGTTGGCGCTTACGGCTTTACACTTTCTTCGAACTATAATGCGCGACCCAAACCTGCTGAAGTTTTGGTGAATGGTTCTCATTTTTCTACTATCCGAGAGATAGAAAAAATAGAAAATCTTTTATCGACTGAATAATTTTCACAAAAGGATTACAACAGAAAAATTAAGTGCATAATATTTGGTTTTTAAGAAGTAAATTATTTTGTCAGCAATCATTATGGTTTATATTATACTTTTATGGAACATTCATAAAAATCAATTGTAAGGCTTTTATCCATTGTAAAACATTCAGTAATGAAAGTGTAGATATTTTTTGAAAATTTAAAATGACTAAATCATTGAGGTGTCAAAATGGGAATGATTATTTTTCAAAAGTTAAAAACAGCATTTCATTTATTTATATTTAGTGTTTTGCTAACTAATCCAATCTTTGGAGATGGCGACTCTGATTATGCTCAGTTTTTAAGTTCCCTGGAGAATTTAGAAAATAAAAAGTTCACAAATATTCTTATTGATGAACTAAAGTTCTATATTCATCGTTTTCCGAATGCTTCAAATTTGGATGATATGCACTTTAAACTGGCTACAATTTATGCAGATCATAAAGATGACATTTACTCGTTCGTGACTCACTTAGAATTTATATATCTGTATCCCAATTCGAAACATCTAACAACTGTAAAGGACAAATTGAGAGGATTGTTGATACAAAAAAATAAATATAAACCACTAAAAGATAAAGTCGAAACGATTCTAAATCCTGTCTTAGATGAGCCAGGCAAAGAATATAGATATTATAGCTTTATAAAAGACCTTTATAACTATCATTTTGAACCGGCTGCCAGGTTATTGATTTTGAAATGTGACGAATTGGTTAAGAATTATCCTGAGTCTGAGAAGATAGCCGAGGTGATGTTTTGGAAAGCTGAATTATTAGCGCAAGACAAAAAATATGAGCAAGCTTTGAATGAATACATGAAATTGACCTTTATTTTTAATAAAAGTCTGTATGTCACTGCAAGCAAACTTAAAATGGCTGATCTGTTTACTGAAAGACTCAAAATGCACCAAAATGCAATTCTAACATTAGAAGAGTTTCTTCTCGAATACCCGGATGATCCGCAGGCGGCTCTGGCTCAATATCGTATGGGGCAAATTATACAGAAAGAAAAAAAGAAGTATATAGAAGCAATTAATGCATACACAGCCGTGGCAAAAAGATATCCAGCAAGTGTTGAAGCTGTGCCAGCTTTATTTGAAGCTGCAAATCTTTACGAGGATAAATTTAAGGAGTATGATCAGGCAATAAGAATCTATAATGAAGTGGTAAGAGATTTCAAAGACGACCTTCAAGCACCGTATGCACTTGCAGAAGCCGCCAGAATTTACGAGAAAAGATTAAAGGACTATTTCAATGCCTCAGCCGTCTACATAAAAATTCAAGGTATTTATCCAGATAGTAAAATCGCAGCGGAAGCTCTTTATGCGGCTGCGGAAATCAATGAAAAGAAATTAGAGAATAATGAAAGGGCCTTGAAGTACTACCGTTTAATAGTAGACAAATATCCTGAAGATAAAATTGCTTCGAAAGCGAGTAAAAAGATTGAGCGATTGTCGAAAGAGTAGAGAATAGATAATTGAAATGATAAATAAGTTGTGAAATAATAATGTAATTAAACACGATTAAAGACTGATGAATTTATGAAGGTGAGAAAGCTGACTTGCTGCGATAGATTCATTCAACCTTCCGAAGGATAAGTTAATTCTATATGAGTGACTACTGCTGATCGAGCAAATCTCATGGGAGTCGGTGAATATTCAGTGAAAACTTTGACTGCCACAACCATTGCCGGTGTGCATGGCAGCAGTCGAGCTGCAAATCGTGAACCATGAACTTTTTGAATAACCTAATTGAGAAAGTATAATAAGGTGAAATACTGAACTATTCGATTATAATGCTTCCTCCATCAACCTCAAAAATTCCTCCGGTTTAATATTAACCAGCTCATCTGTAAATCGTATGTACTCTTGCCCTTTAATATCAATCAGAATAACCGTCGGTACGCCAAGCACCCGGTATTTTTTTCGAATCGATTTGACTTGTTCCGAATCATCTTTCGTGAGGTTGGCTTTTAGGGCGATGAATTGTTCAGACATTTCAAGAATGGAAAATTCAGTAAAAAGCGTTCTTTCAATTTGTTTGCAGGGAATACACCAGTCTGCATAAAAGTCGATTAACACAGGTTTACCCTCAGCTTTTGCACGGGCAACTAATGCTTCATCATAAACCTGCCAATTTATGTGGGGAACATTCGCTTCCTGCCAGGCTGAAACCGAAGTCCAGATTCCGAATAATATCATGATGACGCCAATGGTGGATTTCAAAGCGCGAAACCCTTTGATGCTTGCAGTGGATTTGTCCAGAAATCCTACGAATAATCCTCCTGAAACCGCTACGCCTGTTATTAAAATAATATAAATCATCTCAGGAATAAGAGTGCTTATGAAATAAATTGCCATGCCAATCATAATTACACCAAATACTTTTTTCACCCACACCATCCAATCTCCGGAACGTGGGAGGTTTTTAATGAGTCCGGAAAATGTGCCAAGCACTAAAAATGGCAAACCCAAACCAAGAGATAAAATGAAAAACATTAAAAATCCTTTGAATGGATCACCCTGAGCCGCTACGTAAGTTAACAGACTAATGACAAAAGGACCAATACACGGCGCCGCTACAATTCCAACCGTCAGGCCCATGAAAAGTGAACCGAATGCGCCCTGTTTTGAACCGCCGGCTAAATTTGATAAAAATGTCGGAATTCTGATTTCAAATGCGCCAAACATGCTGGATGCAAATAGCAGAAAAATGACCGCAATGGCAATCAATATGATAGGATTTTGTAAAGAAGAACCTAACAGACCGCCAGTCAAAGCTGCAAATACTCCCAGAAGCGAGTAGGTAATGGACATGCCCAGTACGTAAGCCATCGCAAGAAAAAATGATTTACCTAATTTCCCGGAAGACTGTCCGACAAAATAACTGATGGTTATTGGGATAATCGGATAAACACAGGGCGTTAAATTAAGTGCTAATCCGCCAAGAAAGATGAAGAACAAAGTTAAGAATATTCCTTTGCCTGCCATTAGCTGACTAATTTTATTATCCAGCGAATCTCGTTTACCCTGCAACTCGCCTAACTCAAATTCATCGACTACAAATTTATCTTCGTTAATGAAATTAATAGATTCATTGGCATCAGCTATTATGACAATAATTTCAAAAGATATTTTTGTCGGAGCCAGACAGGAGGTGTTATTACAAGCCTGATATGAGAATTGTCCAGTAATTTTTATATCCCCAGAGCTGAATTTTTCTGCGGCCTGAACATTTGCCCAAATCATAATCTCATCTTCATACACTGAAAGCGGCTTCTCTGAAAATTCAAACTTGATTAGTTTGCCCTCTGGATAATTTGGCTCTAGAAACTCTAGGCCTGGCACATTTTCAAATCTAACCTCAGTTGGGATTAAAAAATCTTCAGAAGGTTTGTTTGAATTAATATGCCACTCATGGTCAATCCTGGCCTGGAATCCAACCTTAAAAGTGTCTCCTTTTCTGACTCGGTCTACGGATAAAAATGTTTCTACTTGCACGACATCCTGTGTGCCGAATTGGGCAAATGCATTTGAATATATTGATGAGACTAAAAATAGAATTGTGCTGGCAAACTTTAGCATAAAATCTCTCCGTTTAAATGGGCTTCAATTAGTTCTGAACAATTACTCTGACATTTGCTGGTGGTGATGGCGATGTGTTATCAGTTGATCGGGATAAAGAAATATCTTTGCCTGTAATTTGGTCTCCAGGGTTGACCGTAATATTTGTGGTCGAGGTTTCATATCCTGATTTAAAACAAACGAGCGTGTATGAACCAGCTTGTATGTCATTGAAACTATATAACCCGGAAATGTTTGTATTTGTTTCATATTGCACATTATTTCCGGATTTTAATTGCACCACTGCGTTTTCTAATGAACTGGAGTTTGCCGCATCTTTCACTGTGCCACTAATCGAAGTGATGGGATTTGTGTTTGTAGAACTATATACCAGTTTCATATTCTTAAAATATGTTTCATCGGTCGGGGTAATAGTTTGCGGGGCCGATGCTTTTACAAATTCTACTGAAGTCCATTTGCCAGGCTGCGCTCCACTTTTGGCAGCATCATGTTCCGCAAATTCTATGACAATTTTATAAGTTCCATCTGGTACTATTGTCCCATTAATATCTGTACAATCCCATGTGACATTGTGCGTTTCATGCGTTCGAATTGTGGCGCTCGTTATTGCATCCACGACATTTTGTCCAGATACAGCTTTCCATTTGATTAAGTCCTTTATTCTTTTTTTAGCCCAGACTTTGAGGGTTTTTACAAATTGACTTTGTGAATTCTCAACCCAAATTGCCCCGATGTTTTTATCTGCATATTTACCGTCATAACTCACTGTACTAACTTGATAGGTTACAGTTCCACCTGCTACGAAACTGGAATTATATGATGTTGATTGATAACCTAATAGTATAGTGAGAATGGTTGTAATATATATATATGATTTTGATTTCATGATCTCTCCTTTGTTGTACGAAAATATACTCAAAGTAGCTTCTTTAAAATAATATCTTAAAATGAGGAAAGTAAATATAGTTAATTTAAGATTTTTATCATTACGCAAAAAATGTGCCGTATCAATTTAATGAATTGAAATCTAATATCGCTCATACTTTCATAAAATTTCATGGCTGTTTAATAGTGTAAATTTTTCACACATTGAGAAAATATTGCTCATATTTCCTGTCGTTTGGTTGCTTTATATTTAATATGGAGGTAAGACAAGTTTAAAATGCAGATATTCGCATAATTTAAAATTATATTCTGGTTCAAAACAGAGACATTTATTTGTTCGGGAGATTAATCATAATTTCATAATTGAATTACTATTGTGAAAGACTATCTAATCAAGTAGTCCACATTCGTGAGAATCTAAACAGTTTTTTCAGAACAAATAAAATGCTTTTGGTGCTCACATTCTGATTGTGATTGAAATTGCCTCACCATTATGTAAAAAGTGAGTTACATTGAGATCGTTACTATTTGATATATATTTGGCACAAACTTTGCAATATGGGACTGCAATTTTTTCACAAAAATTATGTTGTAATTAGTAATGTGATCATGAGAGACATTTTCTTCTACTTAATCTTCTTACTTTCTATAGTGGTCATTTTAAGCTGTAATGGTCCATTTCCTGTGACCTCAAAACCAGACCTTCCAGAAGATCACAAAGAAAATATTGGAGGATTTTTACATAAAAAGGGTTTCGAGTACCCATTTAAGATAAGCGGTGGATGTGACGATTCAAAGTGTCATCAAGATGATTTAGATGGCGGAGTGGCAGATATCGAAGGAAGAATTACCATAGCCCCATCATGTTTTCAATGTCATGAAACATTGTGGGAAGATGATATTGATGGTGAATAATATTAAGGAGGACTAATATGAAAAATGTAATTATTATGCTGTTTCTGATGCTGATTGTAGTAACCTCTGCTCTTGCAGGTGAAAAAACTTCAAAAGCTATTGATTTTAAAGGCACCACTTTAAATGGAAAAGAAATCAAACTTAGTGACTTTATAGGTAAAGTTGTCATTCTTGATTTTTGGGCAAGCTGGTGTGGACCGTGTCGAAAAGAGTTTCCATTTCTTATTGACCTTTACAGAAAAAATATGGAAAATGATGTTGTCGTGGTTGCTGTGAATTTGGATGAAAATCCTGCAGATATGAAGAAATTTTTATCCAGGCTTAAAACAAAAGTACCATTTCCTATCATTGCAGATAAAAGTGGTAAATTACCCGTGATTTATAAAGTGGATGCGATGCCAACGACTTTGTTTATTGATAAAAAGGGCTTCATTCGTTTTCGACATACGGGTTTTAAGGATGCCCATAAACAGAAGTATAAAAATGAATTAAGTGTTTTAGTGGGAGAAGACTAATGAAAGTAAGTGATTTAATAAGGTGGGTTTTAATATGTCTGACTTTGTTAGTTATTTTTTCAAGCTGTGCAACGGTCCAGCCCTGGGAAAGAGGCGGTTTATCAGATCCGATTATGATTTTTGATGAAAATTCTCTTGACGCCAGCATAAAAGGCCACCATCTTGAGAGACGGGAAGGATCGGTCGGCGGTACAGGCGGGCAAAGTGGAGGTTGCGGCTGTGGTTAAATTTTCAAATTTAATCCCTATTGTTTTAATGGTTTTCACATCTGCGGTTTCTTCTCAGGATTTACCCCAAAACGAGTTACAGGTAAACCTTAATTCATATTTTGACAACTTTAAAGTGAAGATCATTTATCCGACTATTTCATTTACAAAGAATTTAACGGATTCTTCAACAATTTCATTAAGATATTTAGTCGACGTCATCAGCGCCGCTTCTATGAAAAGTTATTTTGCAGTGGATGGTGTGACTTCCGCAACGGATAAAGGAGACGGTGGTGGAGATGATCATCCTGACGAGGTGAGGAACGAATTTGGTATTGGTTTATCTCAAGTGATTAATGGTGGTGTTGTATCGGCTAATGCAATTTATTCAACTGAGCATGATTATAGATCGGTAACGCTTGCCGGGACTTATTCTCATCCATTTGCCAAGAAAAACACAGTGGTACAGCTCGGTATGGTGCGGAGTTGGGATACAGTGTTCCCGCAAATCCGAATGTGGAAAAAAGAAAAAAATGTTTATACGTTTAGTATTAATCTAACCCAAATTTTGAGCAAGTACTTAATTTCACAGGCTCTTTTCTCTTACAATGTAACTAAAGGTTTTCTTTCAGATGCCTACAAGGTAATTCAAATAATTCAGGAAGGTGCAGTCATAAATTATGAACCAGTTCATCCGGGTAAACGTATTCGAAAAGCCATTGGTTTGCGAACTAATTATAAGATTGATCAAAAATCGGCTTTGCAGTTAGGATTAAGATATTACTGGGATACCTGGGATATTAGTTCTTTCACAACTTCCGTTACATTTCAGCAACATGTCAGTGATTTTGCTACAATCAGTCTTGGATTTCGAAATTATGTTCAATCCAGAGCCTTCTTTTATAAGGATATCTACCAGGGGCCTGAAGAATATATGGCGGTTGATAGTAAACTGGACGAAGGTTATTCTAATGAATATCAATTCAAATTAAGTCTCAATGGGGGGCATTTGAAGGGTGTACCTTTCCTTTTCAATGAAAATGTCCAGCTAAATATGCGCATTAATTTCTATCACAGGCATACAGTGACTCCTGATTGGCACTTCCGGGCTAAAGACCTCTATGCTTATCTTGTTAGTTTTGGAGTCCGTTACCGATTATAAATTTGTAACTATTTAATGAGCGAGGATTAATAAATATGGATCGCAGAAATTTTATAAAAAATTGTTCACTTGTCTTATCCGGAATTACAGTTGCCAAAAGTATTGCTTTACAGCCAAAAATGTTATTTGGCAAAGATGATTCCACAAAAAATATCGCACTTAATTTAATTACGGGAAATTCTGAGATAGCAGTTGAAAAAGTCGAAGCTTTGATTAAAAATTCAAAATTAAATTTAGGAACTGTTAAATTTGCAGAATACTCAATACCAGGGAAACATATTGGCGATATTGTTCTTGTCAGGGATAATAATCTAATTAATTTTAGAGCCGCAACCGATGAATTCTCGAGGGATCTATTTAAGTTAGCCGAAGAGCTTGGATTACCTGAGCAGGTTGAAAATCCTGTCTTGTGCAAATTTTATACGGAAGAGAAAATTCAATCTCCTGAAAGCGTCGACATTTTCCATAAAAACGACTTAATACATCAATTAGAAGTAGATGATGAAAAAGCTGCGTATGATATTACGGGTACTAAAGGATACCTCACCATTTCAATAAAAAATAAGAATGTCCGGACTATCTATTCTACCTGTAAACACAAAACCTGTATCAAAATGGGGAGTATAAATAAGCCAGGTCAAAACCTTGTGTGTATTCCTAACCAGATAAGAGTTTCAATTTCAGGAGATAATGAATTTGGCATTGATAGCCTCTCTTTCTAAAATTTCAAAGCGTTCACTATTTTTTCTGTTTTTCACAAATAGCGCTCTGTTTTCAGCAGGATCAGAGCAGACTCTTTTTGAAATCAACGCCACCAAGTATTTACTTGGAACAAAGATTGACATCACCGTTTCACATTCAAGTGTCATCGAGTGTAAAAGAGCCTGTTATTTTGTATTCAAGGAAATCGAAAGAATTGAAAGTCTCTTAAGCAGCCAGAAAGGTGATAGCGAAATTTCTAAAATAAATAATATGGCTTCGCAAACACCTGTCCATGTAAGTTTTGAGACTTATTCCATTATCAGCAGAGCCATTTTATACTCGAAAAAATTTGACGGCTTTTTTGATATTTCAATTGGCCCCGTTACAGAACTGTGGGGATTTAATGGGGAACGGAAAATCACAATTCCCTCAAAAGAGAAATTAAATTCTCTGAAATCATTAGTTGATTATAATAACATATTTCCAAATATCGAGGATACAACGATTTCATTGGGTGCAAAAGGCATGAAAATCGATCTTGGCGGTATTGCCAAAGGTTATGCCGTTGACCGGGCCGCTGTAGTTTTGAAAGAACAGGGAATACTGAATTTTATAATAAATGCGGGAGGAGATATTTATGCCTCAGGACATAAATCTGAGAAAATAAATTGGCTGGTCGGTATTAAGCACCCCAGGAAATCTCAGGCATTATTGGCGAAATTTGAACTAAGAGATTATGCCGTGGCGACGAGTGGAGACTATGAAAGATATGCAGATATCGACGGTAAGCGTTATCATCATATTATTAATCCCAAAACTGGCTATCCTGTAAATTATTGTCAAAGTGTTACAGTTTTTGCTTCCTCAGTTGAGGCAGCAGACGCCTGGGCGACCTACTTATTTATAATTGGCTATAATCGTTACCAGACCAATAAAGAAAATGCTGCGATTAATTCTATCTTTGTAAATTCCTCCGGAGAAATAAATTTCGACAAATCTTTGGAAAGAGATTTCTTATTGACTTTTCTGAAATAGCATAACTAATTTAAAATAGCCATGAAAATAATTATTTAATCTCTTCGGGTTTAATTCCCCGGAGCTTGCTTCGTTTTATGAAAGGTGTCATGCCCGAATGCCTTAATCGGGCATCCGGTAGTCAGTGAGCGTCTGGATCCCCGCTTAAAAGATTGCGGGAATGACCACAAAGATACCCCGTCAGCTTGCTGTGGGGAGCATTCATTTATAATAGTTTTTGGAAAAGGATGCCTGTATAATTTGAATTAATAATTGGCACAACTGCAACGGATTTCTCAACACCAACGGATTGCGCAAAACTTCTCCCAAATATTATCCCTAATGTTGCCCCTGCAATCACATCCGTTGGAAAATGCTTATGCTGGATAATGCGTGAAAATCCCACGGCGCTTGCGAGAATATAAGAAGGAATGCCCACTTTGCAGCCGTAGCGCACATCCAGAACCGATGCAATCGTAAAAATTCCCGACGTGTGTCCAGAGGGATATGAAAGATTGTTTTCACCGTTAGGGCGGGTTCTTTGAACTGTAAGTTTGGTGACTTGAGTCAGCACTTGTGTCGTTACAATAGCTTCAAGTAAATATATGCCGGTGTTTGCCAGGTAAGGTTTTTTAATCACCCTTCCTACTATATAAGTGAAAACAGGGGCGCTGATAACTGAAACAAAACCACCCACATTAAATTTGTGAATTATATCGTATTTTTTTAATTTAGTATCCTTTAAATCATTGGAAATTTCATTATCGTATGGCCGAACGAGTAAAGAAGTTACGACGCCTGTCCCTAAGTACAGTAAATTCATTTTGGTTGAGAAGACTTGTTTAAATCCATTTGCGTAATGATGGAAAGATGGGACCAGTACTTTATCCTTTGTTTGTTTCGTGTTAGATGTATCAGTGTAACTCAGAAATTGCATGCTATTATTGTTGTAATTATGATATTGAGAGAATAAATGGTCCGGAGCGCTGAAAATAAAAAGTATCAGGTTTAATCCAATTATGCAGTGTTTTATTGGGTTTAGTCCAAATTTTGTACACATATTCTATCCTTTCCCTGAAACAGATATCCCTGGCACGTTTTGGTGTGTTTAAAGGTAATTTAACTGCAAAGAATGTATCGAAAGCGCATAAGATAGCTAAGATAACAACTTCAAACAAAATATACAATTCCTTACTTATTTTCAAATAAAAATTCTTTACTAAAGTTATTGCATATTTAAAGGTGAATTGTATATTTGTATTTATCTATTATTAATCACATCAGAAAAGGAGGCTCGATGCGCTGGTTGAAATTAATTCTGAGTATGGGAACAGCTCTCAGCGTTGTTTTATTCTTCAACACTAAAATTGGTTTCATGCCGCCTGTTGGAAAAATCCTTGATCCCTTTCACGGATTTTGGCAAAACGCGGAGATAGGAGAGAAGCCTGAAAATCAGGTTTTACAAATTGATGGGCTTAAAGAGCCTGTGAACATTCATTTTGATGATCGCCAAATCCCGCATATTTTTGCAGAGAATGATCACGACCTGTACTTTGCCCAGGGTTTTGTAACTGCCAAAGACAGATTGTGGCAAATGGAATTTCAAACCCATGCAGCTGCAGGACGCCTCTCCGAAATCATTGGCAGTCGCACTCTGGAATATGATCGATTCCAGCGGAGAGTCGGCATGGTGGTGGGGGCTAAGAATGCCCTGCAGGAAATGGAAAATCGACCGCTGCTTCGAGAGATTGTACATGCATACACTGCTGGCGTCAATGCATATATCAAGTCACTGCAACCGAAAGATTTTCCGATTGAATATAAAATTCTCGATTACGCGCCCGAACCCTGGACGCCATTGAAATGTGCGCTTCTGCTTAAATATATGGCCTGGATGTTGACCGGTTATGCATCGGATTTGCAAATGAGTAACACACTAACTAAATTTAGCGCAGAAGATGTTTATGATTTGTTCCCGCATTATCCAAAAGACATGGATCCTGTGATTCCAACAGACACACCCTGGAATTTTTCACCGTTTAAAATTAACCAGCCACAGACTGCTTTTAAACCAAAAATTATCAGAGAGCCGAAGGCCCCAGAAACGAATCCAGGCAATGGCAGCAACAATTGGGCAGTGTCTGGCTCAAAAACTGCAAGCGGGTTGCCGATTCTGGCCAATGATCCGCATCTGGAAATGAATCTCCCTTCTATTTGGTATGAGCTGCAACTGGTCAGCCCGTCGGTTAATGTTTATGGCGTTTCCGTGCCGGGTGCGCCGAATGTCATTATTGGATTCAATGATCAAATCGCCTGGGGAGTCACCAACGCAGAGGCAGATGTCATGGACTGGTACGAGATAACGTTTAAAGATTCATCTCTCAATGAATACTGGCATGACAAGAAATGGAAACCAACAAAGCGGTTGGTTGAAGAAATCAAAGTACGGAGTGGAAACACTGTTTTGGATACGCTTGTCTTTACTCATCATGGACCAGTATCTTATAATTCAAATGAAAAATCATTTAGCAGAAGGGCGCCAACGATGCACGCTTTGCGCTGGCTGGGGCATGATCCCAGTAATGAAGCGTTCGCATTTTATCAGTTAAATAGAGCTCAAAATTATGATGATTACGTTGCGGCTCTTTCTAATTATGCCTGCCCGGCCCAAAATTTCGTATTTGCCGATGCCAATGGGGATATTGCTATCTGGCACAACGGCAAGTTCCCTGCCAAATGGCGAGGACAGGGACAATTTATCAGCGACGGCGCAGACCCGCTCTACGACTGGCAGGGCTGGATACCTCATGAACAAAATCCCCATATCAAAAATCCTGAACGAGAATTTGTCAGTTCGGCCAATCAAAATGCAACAGACCTCACTTATCCTTATTATCTAAACTGGTATTATGCCGCACACTATCGAGTCAGGAGGATCAATGAACGACTAACTCAGATGAAAAATATTGTTCCGGATGATTTTCGGAATTTACAGCTTGACACCAAAAACCTGCATGCAGAGTCTGTTCTTCCCACGTTATTGGGAATGATAAAAGAAAATGATTTAACTCCTGAAGAGTCGGGTATGTTTGAAGAACTCACCTCTTGGAATTTCTTCAATGATGCTGATAAAATCGCGCCAGCAGTATTTGACCGCTGGTGGAAAAAACTCTACCGGGTAATCTGGGACGACGAATTTAGCGACGTCGGTGCTTATTTGAGATATCCGTCAAAGTATCAAACCGCCCGAAAAATTTTGGAAGAACCTGACTCAAAATGGTTTGATGATATTCGCACAGAAAAGATCGAAAACCTGCAGGAGTTGATTTTAAGCTCATTTAGCGAAACTTGTACCGAGCTTGAAAAATCTTTTGGGAAAATGAGTGAATCATGGCATTGGGGAAAAGTGAAAAGCACAGACATTACGCATCTGGCAAGAATTTCAGGATTCGGACGTATGGATTTAAATGCTGGCGGCGATTTAGGAATTGTGAATGCCATTGGCAGGACGCACGGGCCGTCCTGGCGGATGGTGGTCGCTTTGGGGCCAGAAGTGCAAGCCTGGGGCATCTATCCCGGCGGTCAATCCGGCAATCCCGGTAGTCTCAACTACGATGATTTTATCGATAGTTGGATGAAGGGAGAATTGGCTGAACTGCTTTTTCTGAAATCCGAGGATCAGCAAAATATACGCATTCTTTCCAAACTAACCTTGAGGTAGAAATGATTATTAATATCGCACTGATTTTTATATTGAGTTTAGGCGCTGAATTAATCGCACCCTGGTGGAGTCTGGCGATCGTCTGTTTTGCTGTGAGCGCCTGGCGTGCATCATCAGGCTGGAAGGCGCTGCTCGAAGGATTTTCAGGTATTGGCCTGTTATGGCTAATTATTGCTTTGTTCATTCATTGGAATTCAGGCGGCATATTGACTGCCAGAATGAGTGAAATGTTTCAATTGCCGCTGACGTTTTTGGTTTTTGTTATCACAGTCATTGTAGGAGGCATAACAGGTGGGATTGGATGTGTTGCCGGTTTTCATTTTGGAGGTTTATTTAAAAAGAAGCTTCCAGCATGACAATTGGAGGCTGTTCTAAAAGAAAATTTTCTATTCACATACTCGATAGACCTTCAGCTGACTTCCGTCCTTAATGATGATTCGGCCATCTACTATTGCAGGATGTCCCCACATTGGGAAGCTTCCTAAACGATATCGCCGTTGTGATTGGAAGCCTTCTCTGGGGACTTTTCCTGCAATTAGTGAGCCGTCCTCCCTCAACACCAGCAACTCGTCACCCCACGATATCAGAGAAGCATGTTCTCCCCATTTCGACTCTCCGCGCCACAACACTTCACCATTGTTTGGATTAAGACCGAAAAGCTGTCCTTTTCGAAAATGTGAGAAGCCTACGACCTGATTCTCTACTACCACTGGCGAGCCCAGTTTATCGAAAGCTGAAGGCCCGAGAATACGCAAGTTGCCGTGGACCTGGTCGAGATCGATGGTATGTTGGGCCTGGCTTCTGGCTGCGAGCAACAAACAATGCGCTCGCAATTAGCAGGAAAATCGGTGATTTTTGAAACATGATTATCCCTCCTTTCCATGTTTGAGGTTATATAATGCAAGTTACCAAAGGTATGCACGTTTCGATTGTAATTTAAGCAAATGTCAACGTTGCACTAACGAACAAGGCCATAATAACGATCAACTGAAAGCGATCGCTTAGAATCATGCTGGCTCCTTAAAAACATTTCCTATTGGGCAATATGATCCCCAGGCTCAAGTTTCTGTTTATTTTGGATGTGGTTTATTTTATAAAACAATTTTTATCCCTTCTGATAATTTTCCTATTTTTTGCTGCAGTATAACACTTGTTTAATTCGCGTTTTTCAGAGCGTAGCGGCGAAAAACGTCGGGTTGAAACTTTTGTTGGGCGATTGTTTCAACCACTGAATTTAATAATCAGAAACAATAATACAATTACATACTGACCTTCTAATATCCCTTAGATAATGTGACGGGGCTCACATGGATGTAACTATATAATTTCTCTCCATCATTTCCAACAGCATTCATAACTTCATGTTGAGTGTTGCCAGCCATACAAGCCCACCGACCCCTCCACATATACTGTTTTCCACCGTATGAAGCATCTTTCCAGTGAAATGAACACTTGATGGCTCCAATTCTCAGTCCCTCGATTACATCACCAACACGTAAAGTTTTAATCCCGTCTAACTCTTTAACTTGGCTTACAGTTGTAACTAAGTAGTCTCTCGTTTTTTCGATGAATTTTGCCTTGCTATCTGAATCAAGCTGAATTGTTGAAACCCAACGATCAGGCTGTTCAGGTAAATCTTGTTGTTTTGGTTTGCTGGGTTCGCATGCGATTAAAAGTGTAGTAAGAGCACAGATAAACGATACTTGGATAATTCTTTTCAATTTTACACCTCCATGTGGTTAGTTTCTGTTTCTGGACAAGTTTTTCGATTTCACTAGCTTTTTTTTACGCCCAACGCCAAAATCAGCCGCGCGTTTTTTGCGTCGGCTGGATTTTTTTGTTAGGCGCCTGCTTGCTCATTTGATCCTGTAGTTAGGCGCGGGCTAAAGCCACCTGCCACACAGGTCTTTTGTTATTCATGTCAAGGGCATAGAGGACTTTTTTTGCTTGACTTAGAACCTTTAATATTAGTTAGGTAGCTTAGTTGAGTTCTTCATTGCGGCGCGTTTTCCGATTTAGATAAATAAGTTCTTTCATTTGAAATCAATTTTCCCAAGAATTTGTCATTCTGTATATGAAATTATTATATTCACTAACATACACAGATTCTTTGACAGCTTTTTTCAAATAGTAGTCTTTTAGAGCTTCAATGCACTTGTTTCTAAGGTTCATATTATCTTTTGTAAGTTCCATCAGTGCTTTAATCAATATGTCAGAAAATGGCTTGTTGGTAATATTTTTCCAGATGCCCCACACAAGCGGTAAAATGATTTTTTCAGTGTCACTATTGTTAGAAAGTGAAATAACAATTTGGGTTGCAAGCTTTGTATTGTCTTTATTTATATTTCCAAAAAGTAATAACAACTTATATGGATCATTCTTATTGGCCTTAATGTACATCGATTTAAACAAGGGCCTAGGATATTTATTGTGAGATGGATTATTTCTATAACCACTTACTAAACAATTGGCAATCCAATTGTAATGTCCCGAACTTTCACGGCCATAGCCACAACTACTACAGGTAAAAGCGCTAAAACCATTGCGACAAAATTCACAATATATTATTGAATTGTCATATGCTTTTGCTTTATAGAAATATCTACAACCACATTCACATTCAACAATAAACACTTTTTTACATTCGTAGCATTGCAATTTTGTAGTATTGCTCTTACTATTTGAATCAGGTATCAAGTTTGCCAATTTCGAATAACTCCTTTCAAATACATCTATATCTTGGCATAATCGGTAATGTTTATTATTGCATCTTAATTCACTTAAGAAGATATGCCATGTTTTTTAAGTTCGATTTTTGCTTCATTTAGTCCTAACTTAGCTGCTTTCTTTAGTTCTTCCATAGCTTCAGATTTTCGTGAAAGTTCCAATAAGATTCCAGCTTTATTATAATAAGCTTCAGCAAAGTTTTTTCTATATTTGAGAGCCTTGTCTATTAGTCTTAAAGCATTTTGATAATCGCCACTTTCATTCTTATCCAAGGCTTGATTATATAATGCATCCGCACCTTTTTCATTCATAACCTGAATAGCATTATCAAAACCAAGATCTGCAGATTTTGAAATGTAAACAATACCTTCATTATGATTCCCCTTATTAAAAAGCAAACTTCCAAGATTAAAGAGTGCAATGAAGTTAGTTGAATCATAGTTTAAGGCTACTTTGTACAAAGATATTGCATCATTGTGCTTGCCTGCCTTCTCCTTATTATAAGCTTCTTGAGTTAGGTCTTGCGCCAACATTCTCTTCTCTTGGTCGTCAATCTTCAAACCTTCAGCAGGCTCAGCAATATCCGCAAGCACATTTTGGTCGGTTATCTTTCCTACAGCTTCTTCGCGGACATGTTCATTTTTATCATTTTTAGCAAGGTCAGCAAGCACATTTTGGTCGGTTATCTTTTTTACTGCTAATCTGCGAATTCCACAAGATTTATCATTTATAGCGAAATCCACAAATCCATCTTGATTGGTTATCTTTTCTGCAGCTACTAAGCGAATATCATTCCTGCCAGCATTCTTAGCAAGATCAAAAAGAACATTGTGGTCGGTTATCGTTTCTACAGCTGTCTTGCGGATTATCCAGTTACCAACACCACTACCACATCCACCCACATAAGCGAGTACATCTTGGTCGGTTAGCTTTTTTATTTTTTCTACATCGGTTATCCTTCTTGCAGCTGATTTTCGAATATTATCATTTTTATCATTATTGGCAATATCCGCAAGCACATTTTGGGCGGTTATCTTTTTTACAGCTTCTAGGCGGACATCATCATTATTATCATTCTTGGCGATATCTGCCAGCACATTTTGGGCGGTTATTTTTTCTGTGGCCATTTTTCGAACACTATCATCTTTAGCATTTTGGGCAAAATTCATAAGAATAATTTGATCGGTTGTCTTCTCTATAGCGGTTTCGAAGACACCATAGAAAGTTTCTTTTTTGGCAATATCCGTCAGCACGTTTTGGTCGGTTAGCTTTTCTGCAGCTGCAAGACGAACATCATTATTTGCATCTTTCTTGGCAGTATCCGCAAGCACATTTTGGTCTGTAACCTTTTCTACAGCTGCTTTGCGGATTTTCCAGTTTTTATCATTTGCAGCAATACCCGCAAGCACATTTTGGTCGGTTAGCTCCCATACAGCTGTTCTGCGGACATCATCACTTTTATCATTTTTGGCAAAATCCACCAGTAAATTTGGGTCAGTTATCTTTTCTACAGCTGCTTCGCGGACATCAGTTCTTTTTGCATTTTTGGCAATATCCACAATTATATTTTGGTCGGTTATCTTTTCTACAGCAGAACTGACATCTGTTGTGTACAAACCAGATTCTTCATTATTTTTGGCAATATCTGTAAGCAAATTTTGGTCGGTTATTTTTTCTAGAGCAGCGTTGCGGATTAGGTAATCTTCATCATTTTTTGCAATATTCACCAGCAAATTTTGGCTGGTTATCTTTTCAATAGCTGCAAGACGAACATCATTATTTGCATCTTTCTTGGCAGTATCCGCAAGCACATTTTGGTTGGTTATCCTTTCTATAGCTGCCATGCGAATTTCCCAATTTGGGTGTTTCCACTTAGGTTTGAATAAATCAAAGAATGCCATATCTAGTTTTCTCCTTCTTTTTTGAGGCCTAATTGCCGCGGATATCTTTTTTATAATAAAGTCAAAAATTGTATTTACTATTTTTCCTGCATGCAACGAACCGAAAATCCCCATTCTGCTGGATTATTTCCCATACGAGCTTCGCTACTATTTTTACATAGGCTCATACGAATCCATTGAGTCTTCCAAGAACCAAACTTCGTAGAAGTACCGAAAAAGGAATATTCACCTTCAAAACCATAATTACCTTGGCTATCTCGGGCACCACCTAAAAGAGCCGAAAAACCACTTTTACCACCTATAATAAGAGCTTCATAAGCATCTGCTTCATCTTCAAAACTATTCAACAAAGCTTCAAAGTCAGATTCACTAGGCAACTTCCAACCAGTAGGACATACTTTCAAGGCTGTTTGCAAATCATACAAATAACCATATTTATTCGCATTGCTTTCATCATCCTTATAAGTCCAACATCCTGAGTTTACTTTTAAAGCTAAATTTTCAGCCATCCATATTTTGTTTCCAATTTTTACTGTTTTATAGATTCTTCCATCTCTTGGGTCTTTAAAGGTTCCTGTTACGTTTTTCATAGTTTTTCCTTTTGTGAGTTTTATTCTAACGAGACTGTCGAAAAAGCCGCGTAGAATTTTATTTATTTTAGAAAATCAAT
>CAZIKB010000051.1:0-42370 GCA_964539665.1 uncultured Cytophagia bacterium | reverse complement strand
TTTCACTTTTATTTATGTCAAAAAGGTTGTTATTGATTTCAGTGATTTTAAATCCACGGTGGGGGTGCAGCTAAGGTTTGACAGTTTTTCCTTTTATTCTTTCCCGACCCGAATATTTTTTAATGCTGCTTATGCATTGGATAAATTTCAAACTGCTAATCAAATGTATGGCAAAGAATGGAGATTTTACTTCGGCCTTTCATTTGGTTATCTTGATTAAATATCGTTAGGAGAGTTTTTATGAAATATATTATTTTTCCAGTGTTGCTTTTTGCTGTCTTCATGAACTCATTTTCAAATGTCGCGGCTGATGAACCTGAAACAGCCAGAGAAATTATCGCGAATTCCCTGGTACTGGGTAATACCCGATTCGCGATTAATAACTCTTTTGCTATGCAATCGAGCAACAAACTGTCAACCGAAAAAATGGTATTGAGTGAAACACCGGCCCCGGGCAGTAAATCTGTTGCTAAAGCAGTTCTTCTATCCGCGGCCATACCAGGCGCTGGTCAGTTTTATACCAAGTCTTATATTAAAGGAATCGTTTTTTTAGTAATCGAAGCGGCTTCCCTGACTGGATACTTTCATTATCAGAATCGGGGCAATGATTTAGAAGCTGGATTTGAAGATTATGCAGATCAATATTGGGATGAAGATGTCTATTGGAGCTGGGTCAACGATGAATGCCAAAAGGATCCTACTTTTTCTGGATCGTGTTCATCTAATCCAATCCTGGATCGGGAGCAATTACGTGAATATGAACGTGAACGCAGTGATTTCACTCATTCTTTGCCGGGAGAAATAAATCAGCAATATTATGAGAATATTGGCAAGTACGATCAATTCAATATTGGTTGGGAAGATGCAGTGAGAGGCAATGTTGCGGAATCAGAATTGAGAGAAGATTACACAGTGATGCGTAAAGTCGCCAATGACAATTTCCAACGCGCTACAAATTTAATTACGGTTGTACTGTTTAATCATGTTGTCAGCGCACTTGACGCCAGCTTTACAACCAGGCGTTTCAACCGAAGAGTTGTTCAAACCCGCCTGCGTTTCAAAAGCATGTTATATGATACTCACATCGTTCCAGCTTTAACATTAGGGGTAATATGGTAATTAAAAAAAAGTCGATAATTTTCATTTTATTGTTAAGTATAGTTGGATTAAATACAAATTTTATATTATTTGCCTCAACGTCTGTTACACCAAAAAAACCGGCTACCAATTTATTCCAGGCGTCGCTACAAAAATTTCAATTGAAACAAGAAACACTCAATTTTGCTGTTACAGAGTTTGAATCAGAATCCTCTAAACCTGATTTTGATGAAAACTCGAATCTTAATTTTCAGCAGGGTGCAAAGCCAAAGACCAGAGGCAAAGCGTTCCTGCGGTCACTCATCCTCCCGGGTTGGGGTCAGTATTATGCTGAATCTAAAACTATGATGAAGGTGTTTATTATATCGGAGGCGCTTGCGTGGGGAGCCTATTTAGGGTTTACATCATCGAGTAACTGGCTGGAAGATGACTATCGTACTTTTGCAGTTACCCATGCAAATGTAAAATTGGAAGATAAAAAAGACAGGTATTTTGTAGATATTGGCAATTATAATGATATTTATGAATATAACCAGGCCAAATTACAGGACAGGGATGTGCCATCCCTTTACACGGAAAATGAGGATTTTCTTTGGTTGTGGGACACCGAGGAAAACCGCAGGAAATTTGACAGAATAAGAATCAGGAGCGACCGTGCCAGCAATCGAGCAGAATTTGCTGTGGCTACTATTATTCTCAATCATTTTGTGAGCGCAATCCATTCGATTCTGGCTGTGCATAAATATAATAAAAGTTTAGCTAAACAAGGATTGGGCGTGAGGATTGATTTTAAAGGCTATTCTGAAAATCGTGAGTTTAGACTTCTTTTAAGCAAGAATTTTTAGTTTAATATATTAATTTAGAGAAATGAATATACAACAATCTAAAAAAGCCGCTGCTGAGAAAGCTGTCTCGTACGTTCGGGATAATATGGTCGTTGGCCTTGGTTCTGGCTCAACAGCCTATTATGCCATTCAACTCATTGGCCGGAAAGTCAAAAACGGATTGAAAATTCAGGGGGTGCCTACATCTTTAGAAACCGAAAAATTAGCGATGGAAAACAACATCCCGCTTCTTTCGGAGTTTGAGCGGATTGATATCACTATCGACGGCACAGATGAAGTCGATAAACACGGAAACCTGATAAAAGGCGGGGGAGGAGCGCACACACGTGAGAAAATAGTCGCTGCTGCTACCCAAAAAGAAATTATCATAGTGGATGAATCCAAGCTAGTCAAAATCCTTGGCAACTTTCCGCTTCCGGTTGAGGTTATTCCTTTTGGCTGGAAATTTGTGCAGAAACAAATTCAGGCTTTAGGTTATGAATCGAGTTTAAGGATGAAAGGTGAAAAAGTATTTGTAACCGATAATCAAAATTATATTTTGGACTGTGCATGCAAAAATATTCCTGATCCGGCAAAATTGACAATTGAATTAAATTGCATACCTGGGGTGCTCGAAAATGGACTGTTTGTTAAATTGACAAATTTAGTGATTGTCGGTAATGAGGATGGCGCTACTCGAGTCATCAACTTCAATAAACAGTGATTCCAACCTGCACTATTCCTAATGAGGTAAAAAGTTCAAGTCAAACGTGAAAAGTAAAAACTCTTTACAAAGATTTTCATTTAACGTTTCACAGGATTTTTTGCAGAGAGCGTTTTGCAAATTTTTGCTATAAAAACTTTTTCGGAGTAATGGAATATTTGGGTATAATGAAAAATGTAATGCGGGGAGACTTTATTTTGCAATACTTGTAACCCTTGTCGTCCTGGCAAGGGTTATTCATTTTATCGAAAAGTTAGTCTTTTGGAATAGCATACTTTTTTATTTTAAATCTAAGCGTGGCTTCAGGAATTGCCAGGAGACGAGCAGCTTTAACTTGATTGCCTGCAAATTTATCCAGAGCTTTTTTAATTAGATAGGTTTCGACATCGGAAATAACATCTTTCAGATTTGAGACTTCTAAGAAGTCCAATGGATGACGCTTAATTTCGAACGGAAGAAATTCAGTTGCTAATTCTCCCTCAGGAGACATCATCACCAGGTTTTCTACGCAATTTTTTAATTCACGAATATTGCCTTTCCAATCATATTCAAGAATAGATTCAAATATTTCTGCGGGGACAGCAGGGATTTCCAATTCGTTTTCTTGACAGTATTTTTTCAAAAAATAGATGAATAATTCTGGAACGTCCTGTTTCGTTACTTTTAAAGAAGGTACATTAATTGACAGAGTATTCAACAGATAATAAAAATCTTTGCGGAAATTGCCTGTTTGAATGTTTTGCTCAATATTGGGATCGTTGGAAGCAATAATTCGAACCTCAAATGGAAGATTTTCTTTACCCCCAAGGCGTCTAAATCTTTTCTCCCGAAATACCTGTAATAATTCAAATTGATAGTCAGGGGACAAATCACCTACCTGGTCTAAATAAAGAGTACCTTTCTGGGCTTTTTCTAAAGTGCCAATTGTTCTTTGAATCGAGCCATTCTGCTCCACTTCTTCTCCAAATATTTCTGCTTTATCTATTGTGATTCCCACCGCAGAACAATGTATCACTACAAATGGGCGATTTTTTCTGTTACTCATTTTGTGTATTTGTTTTGCAATAAATTCTTTTCCGGTACCCGTATCGCCAAATATTAATATATTATTTTTCACTTTGGAGAATTTCTTGATTGCTCTTTTTATCCTCTTAGCTTCAGGACTACTGCCAATGAACATTTCTTGCTGTTCATTCATCATCGACATTTCATTATAGTTCATAACAATTTACCCCGTAAGTTATTTGTTTTTAATAATTAAATTGCCATTATTTAAGCGTTTTTGATATAGTGCTGTTAAAAAGTAAAACAATATTAACATCAAAAATGAAATAGCGGCCATATTTAGTTTTAAATAGAGTGAAACATTGAAATAGTTTATACAGAAAATAAAAAGTAATGTTAAAAATCCGATAGTATTTCGACGTTGGTGAAAATAAACCTTTGCGAAATCAAGAATTGCTGTTGAAACGTTTTTTTTCCTTTTAATCGGTACGCCTGAATTGTTACCTGATATAACGATTGAGTTATAAAATTGCCCAAATTGGGAATAAACATAATTGAGAAGTCTTATTGCGGTTACTAAGAATAGGCTTAGAGTGATTAGAAGTATATATTGAGTTAATGAAAAAATGGTAATGTCGTAAATATTTCCAATTAGACCGGTTATATCAAGAATTATCATGATAAAAAAACATACCACAATTGTATTGATATGTTCACCAATAGACCGATCATATTTATAAAGAATAATTCCATACAACATTAGAAATAATAATGGCAGAAAGTCAGCTAACAAGATACTTTTATAGAAAAAAGCTTCGTCAATTTCTAAAATATATTCCTTGTCCATTAAAAATGGGTAAAAATGCCATAAAAAAATTGGCAAGATAATTCCCAGGCTAATCCCGTAGATTTGTAAAGCATTTAGACTCTTAAATAGATATTTAATGCAGATATAAACGATACAAAATACGAACACAAAGGTTTGGATGATATTGATGTATTCATAGAAAAACCATGCATGATAATCGTTACCTATAAAATTATCATCACCAATAAAAAGACATACAAAGCTTAAACTGTGAAAAAGTGCAAAAAGGCTGATATTTAAGAATACTAATTTATTGTACTTATCCTGTTTAATTAAAAATAAACACTGTATAAATAGGAAAAAATAAATAGAACAATTAAGCCATGTTAAGATTGGTACAGGTTCATGTGGCAGGTTGGAGATTATAATTAAGAGTAGAATAAATGATAACCAAAAATTAATAATCCTGATGTGAATTTTGAAATTATTTGTAAACATTTGACCCGAACAGTTGATTAATAAAATTGAATAAGTTGCACCCCAATTTGCTTGCGGCATTACGTTGCATCTCCTGATTGCAGTTTTGGTCGAGGTGCTGGTTTCTTTGATGGTTTAGGAATCGGACTTCTGAAACTTGCTTTCAATTCAATGTCAGAATTTGACAGACCAACTTCGTTTGATGCCGTAGATGCTATAGCAGAGGTAGTGCTCAATCCTATTTTAGAAAAAAATTGTGGTACTTTTCCTTGCTTATCAAGTGCTGTAAATATAAAAACACAAAGAACATAAACAGAAACAATTACAGCGACAGCGAACAGCTTTTTCTTCATTTTTTACCCTCCTTAAGGTTGAAGATATCTGTTCGGGTCGCTATAAATATAAACTTATTCTAACATATTGTCAAGAGAAAACGTATAATTCTGCGAAAATTTTGATATAAATTTGACATTTATGTAACAATATCTATTCAGATGGGAGCATTAGTAAGTTTTATGCATGAAAATGTCACTTACTTCTTTCTTGTGAAGAAAATAATAATATTTTTGCGGATTGTCAACATTTTTTTTAAACCTTTCAGCAATTTTTTATTAAATTATTCTAATATTTCAGCCATAGATAACAAATTGTTAGCTTTTGGAAAATATTTTATTGCTTCTAATAGTTGTTTGTCTCTTGAAATGTTGACTTTAAAGCGAGCGTTATTGCCCCAAATCAAGTATGCTAGTTCTCTTTTTAATAAAAACCTAATGTCTTTTTTGTCTGAAGTGAAATCAACCTTTGAAAATTTGGGTTCCCCGTTTTTAACGTTTTTGATAAACTTTTGGTACATTTGTTCTGTTACATGAAAAACCTTAATAAAGTGTTTTAATTTATTTTTAATATCGAGATTTCGTCTGATTATGTCTTCCGCAAAAGAGTAAAAATGTCTCTTTTCAGAAAAAAATAGTTGTCGCAAATTTTCTGACAAAATGTTTTCTGGATTTTCAATCCAGATGTCCGGTGTTATGCCTCCACCGCCATATACTGTACGACCGGACAATGTTTTGTGCGCTGGTTTGGCTATTTTATTATTCTCAATATTTCGTAATTCATCATTATACGCCTCTCTATAATATTCATCTTTTGTTTTGGCAAAATAATCCCTTTGAATGGCTCGTCCGCTTGGCGTGTAGTATTTTGCTGTGGTAATTAAGAGTGCGGAACCATCATGGAACCGATATTGACTTTGCACCAATCCCTTTCCGAAGCTTGTTTTGCCGATAACCAGACCTCTGTCCAGGTCCTGAATAGCTCCTGCCACTATTTCTGAAGCACTTGCCGAGCCATGATCTAATAATACTATTAATGGGAGCAATCTATGTGTTGACTCTGAAGTTGAATAATACTCTTGATAGGCACTTGCAAGTCGCCCTTTGGTCGTGAGAAGTTTATTGCCGCCTGGAATAAATTTGTCTGCTACTTCGATAGCCGCATTCAAATATCCGCCGCTATTACCTCTTAAATCCAGGATTAAATTCTTCATACCTTTAGACTCTAAATTATTCAAGGCTTCCTCCAGTTCCCTTGAAGTTTTTCCCGAAAAGCGATCTATTTTTACGTATCCGATTCCTGGTTGAATTAACAGTGTTTGAGTAATGCTCTCCAAAATAATTCTTTCCCGCGTTAATTGTATTGCTTTGGGGCCTGGCCATCGTGTGCTCTCTACTGTGATCGTGACAGGTACGCCGGCCGGACCAAACAACTTCTGCAGAAAGGCCTCTTTTTTTATACCGATAATTGGTTCGCTTGCAACAGCAATTATTTTGTCACCTGGTTGGATACCATTTTTTGCCGCGGGTCCGTCTTCCAGGACAGAGATCACAGTAATCTTATTATGAATAATTTCAAAAGTAATGCCAATGCCTGTATATCCTTCAAAACTTTGATTCCAGGATTTAAAATCGTCAGCTGCTAAATAGTTTGTGTGCGGATCTAAATTTGAGACCACACCTTTAATGGCATAATTGATAAGTTCGTCAGGATTCTTTTCCTCAATATAGGCTCGTTGAATGGTTTCAATTATTGAGGTAAAAAGTTTAATTTTTGTGTAAAGATTTTCTGTATATGCTAAAAGTGACTTAGGATTCGATTCCCAAATTAAATAGCCGACAGAAAATAAGAGTAAACAGATTAATGTAAAAGCCGCTTTTTTTATCATTAGATTGTCTCCTCGACTCAATTTATCTTTGAGTAGATTGTCTTCTTTGTCGTCTTCAGGTTAATGGAATATTACAATTATTTTAGTAATCACACTTAAAAGTTAAAATGTGGGAATTTTTCAAGCCATATATCGTTTTCTAATTAAAAAGGATGCTCAAATAATGGTTACAATTATATTAATTAGTTAGAGTTTAATATTTCACCAATTCAATTCCGGATAGAATTTTACGTACATGTTTATTAAAATAGTATCGGGAAGTTCGACTAAAAATTAACTTGACTAACTATTATATTTTGTTAAATTGACACAAGCGGTAATACTGTCAATAATAAATAAGAATTTAAAAAATGGTATAAAACGGAATAATCCCTGCATTAAAGAGTAAATAAATCTAAATACTTCTACGGATTTAAGAAACCATTTGGTGTTATTTTTGGAAGCCTGCCGATTATATCAAGGGGGTGGGATAAAATAGCATACTCATATATTTATTATCCATTTAATAAACAATATATTGCACAAATCAAACGAGTAATTTATTTAATTCAATTCCCGAAAGAGAGATATATTTTTAAAAGATTTAAATAGTGTTTGCACGAAGACTCTTAATTATGTTATTTCGGCACTGCTAAGAGGAATCGAAATTATAAAACTGGGTGTTCTTGCAAACACTAATTTGTATAAATATTTACAGCCTGGATCAGTAGTCAAATGAAAATAAAAATACGGTATGCGTTAAGTTTTGTATTGTTGATTTCTTCCGTATTTAGTACAACTGGATTCAGCCAATATTATTTTGGTCGAAACAAAATTCAATATGACAATTTTGAGTGGCGCATTCTGAAAACCGAACATTTTGATGTTTATTTTTATCCAGAAATGCGTGAATTAGCAGAGATAGGGGCCGCCTTTGCTGAAGAAGCTTACAGCCGTTTGGAAAGTAAACTAAATCACAATATCACGCGAAGGATCCCCCTTATTTATTATTCTAATCATTCCCATTTCCAACAGACAAACACAATCCCAAGTTTTATTCCAGAAGGCGTCGGAGGCTTTTTTGAATTTATCAGAGGCAGGGTAGTGATACCTTCCAACGGCTCTATTCATAATTTTAAGAAAGTGATCAATCATGAGCTTGTACACGTCTTTACTCGCAGTAAAATGAATCGAGTGCTTAAAGATCATCGTAAAATCACCTTTGCAGGCATGCCTCTTTGGTTTACTGAAGGTATAGCTGAATATTGGGCAAATGGGTGGGATTCTCAGGCCGAAATGATTATGCGTGATGCTGTCCTGAGTGGTCATTTAGTACCATTGAATAACATGAATTATATTTATGGTACTTTTTTGATGTACAAGGAAGGCCAGGCTATTTGCAAATACATTGCTGAAACTTTTGGTGAAGAAAAACTACTGCAATTAATTGAAAATATTTGGAAGGCGGGTAGGTTTTCAGATGTGATGAAGCTGACAATTGGCTTAGATTATAAAGAGTTCGATGAAAAATGGATTTATGATTTAAAAAAGAAAAAGTATCCACTGCTTGAGGAAAGCGACTCTCCCAAAATGGTAAGTAAAACCATCACGAAAAGGGGCATAAACACAAAGGCTTCCTGTTTTAACAAAGATGGCAATGATTGGGTAGTATTCACTTCGAATCGCTTAGGCTATTCCAGTATTTATGTCAAACCATTAGGTGGTGACTCTGAAAAATCAAAGGTTATTGTAAAAGGAGGGCGTACATCAGATTTTGAGTCTTTCCATTTGCTTAGTAGTAAAATTAGCGTTAATAGCAAAGGTGAGTTAACTTTTGTTTCAAAAAGCGGAGCAAGCGATGTGTTGTATATTTTTGATATTGCTGAAAAGAAACAAATTAAAAAATATCAATTAAAAGAATTAGTTTCTCTCTCCTCTCCAAATTGGTCCCCGGATGGGAAAAAAATTGTATTTTCGGGTATCAGTTATGGTGGCTTAAGCGACCTTTATTTAATTGAAGTTGAAACAGGTGAGGTGCAAAGATTAACAAATGATTTTTATGATGATCGCGATCCAGTCTGGTCTCCCAATGGCAGGACTATCGCTTTTAGTTCTGACCGTTCATTCTTTGGTAAAGATGGTTATTTAAACCTCTTCGTTTATAATCTTGAAAATCGCAATATTCAATACCTCACCATTGGGAAACATAACGATTATTCGCCTGCCTGGTCTCCTGATGGGGAGAATATTGCTTTTTCTTCTGACAGAGAAGGCTCGTTTAATATATGGGTGATTAAAAATAATAGTGTTGAATTACCTCTTGCTAATATGTTTAACGAATTATCAGAGGCACAAGTTAATCAAAATATCTCAAATGGAAAAAATGAGTATAATTTAAGTGAAAATTATTTTGAATATCCCTCTGCCATTGAGGCGTCAGATCAATTGAAAAAAGTAACTAATTTTACAACGGGCGCTTTTGATCCGGTTTGGCTCAATGACGACAGAATAGTATTCACTGCATTTGAGAATTTTACATTTCAAATCAGGGAGATTGACCAGATTGCAGAAAAATTTGAGGAAGCGCCTGTGGTACAACATGATTCTTTAATGGATGTCGAAGAACAGTGGACTGCAAATAAACTGGCAGGAAAAGTCGAGTCCAAAACCATTAATTATAAAAAGAAATTCAATCTGGATATTGCCCAAAGCGCTATTTCTCAGGATCCGATTTTTGGGGTTACGGGCGGAGCGCAATTGGCTATGAGCGATATGCTGGGGAATCAGCAGTATTATTTCCTGGTATATAATAATGCGCAAACCAGAGGCGAATTCATGAAAAGCTGGAATGTTGCAGTAACTCGAGTTGAATTATCAAAACGAGCGAATTATGCTTATGGCGGCTACCACATCACAGGTCGATATTATGACCAGGTTGATAGTTTTTTTGAGCAGAGACAGATTGGTGGATTTGTCGCGGCGAGCTACCCTTTTTCGGTTTTTAATCGAATTGAGGGAAGTACCAATATTCGTAAAGAGAAGAGAATCTATGATATTCGAGGTGAAACTGTAAATGGATTAGTTGTGTCAAATGCCATTTCCTATGTTAAAGACAACTCACTTTGGGGCTATACCGGGCCCATGGATGGCGAACGGTTTAAATTCACCCTTGGACATACTATAGATATCGAACACAATGATGTAAATTTTTATACTATCATAATGGATTATCGAAAGTATTTTCGCTTAAGCACCAGAACAGCTTATGCTGTCCGTTTTATGGCCCGCATAAATCATGGTAGAGAAGCCTACCGCTATTTTATGGGCGGTAGCTGGGATTTGCGACTCTATCCAAGATGGAGAATTTGGGGCCGCAAATTGCTGTTAATGAATCATGAACTTAGATTTCCATTCATTGATAGATTTCTTTTAGGATTCCCATTTGGCGGGTTAGGTTTCAATGCGATTCGAGGTGCAACCTTTTTAGATTTTGGACAGGCCTGGGACAGGGATTATGAGTTCAAAGAAATTCGAGGTAGCCTTGGATTCGGTTTAAGAGTTAGAATTGGCGGTTTCTTAGTCCTCCGTTATGAAATTGGCAGAAGGTTTCAAATAAGAGATTTTAATAGTCCAAAATTACATTTTGAAAAGGGCTTGAAAAAAGCTTTCTGGTTTGGATTTGATTTTTAATCCTGGTTAGTGCGTTCAACACAAATAGCATAAAAATATAGCAGGCAAAATGTTAATGGCAAAATGATTAATAGCAAAATAATTATTGGCAAAATGATTGATAATTTATAAACATAACCTGTAAAACCTCAGTTACAGGGGGTAATATTCGTTCCCAAATAAAATTTAGGAACGAGATCGTTGGCCAATCCCCTCGTTAGTGAGGTTTTACCATAACCTTGTTAATTGTTTTGCCCTTCATAATTCGATAAATCAGTAAAAGAATTTCAGAAAAAATAATACGGTGAAAATATTGGGTTTACAATAATACAATAGTCTTGTAGTTTATTTAATATTGTTGTTTTTAATTATTTTGTCCAAAATCATTTTGCTGGTAATTGGATTTTGTGAAAATATATAAACAATGCAGGTTATAAAATTTGCTCAAATATTTTAAAAAATTAAATATAATATTCTTGATCCATTTATTACTTTTGCTTTTAGTAACAAATTTTGGTGGCGCATGCCGTTCGTTCAAAGTTAGTAATAAATATAACAACGATGTCGGGAACAATAAAAATTGGATTTTATTTGGCGGGGAACCACATAGGATTAATTATCGGGAGAAGACCATTGCGCCCCCGCTTGAAAAAGCCTGGACCTACAAAACATCTTCTGCTGTTGGACCAACCCTGATAGCTGCCAATGGTGTGTTATATTTTGCGACTCTGGACGGCCGATTCGAGGGGATAAGTATTGAGACTGGTAAAAGAATTGGCAAGAAAAGCAGCGAAGGACATTTTGAAGCCACCTGTGCATTTTATGAAGGGAATTTAATAATCGCTTCGAGATACGGCAATAAGACATTAGCAAATTATAACCTTGAAACCGGCAAATATCTCTGGAAAATTGACGCAGGTGATATTGCAAGTGAACCGTTAGTCACAGACAACAGTATCTACATTTCTGCTCTTTATAATCATATTGATAAATATGATTTTTTAAGTGGAGAAAAAATATGGTCATTTAAGACGACAGCTCAGCACCGCTCCTCGCCTGCACTCAGTAATAATATCCTTGTGGTTGGATGTGATAATGGTACGCTTTATGCCTTGAATGCTACAAACGGCGTTTTGAAATGGGAAATCAAAACAGGGGCGAGTATTACGGCTACTCCGATAATACAGAATGAAACAATTTTTATCGGTTCAACTGACAGTAATTTTTATGCTGTAAATTTAAATGATGGGATTATTCAGTGGCAATTTAATGCTAAACGCCCAATCTATCAAACTGCTGCAACAGATGGACAAGATGTTTTGTTTGGCTCAAGCGACGGCCATTTCTACTGTTTGAATGCAGAAACCAGCATAGAAAAGTGGAGGTTTCGAGCAAAAAGTGTGATAAGTACAGCGCCATTGCTCTCAGGTAGTGTAGTATATTTTGGTTCATTAGATAGAAAGTACTACTGCTTAAACTTAAAAAATGGCCGTGAACTCTGGAATCAAGAGACGAAAGGAAGAATTCGTACATCACCAGTCGTGTGGAAGAACTATGTTTTGGGGGCTTCTGAGGACAAATATGTCTATGCCTTTGTTCAATCCGATAGTGTTCAGATTGAATGATCCGGGCTTGTGCTGCTATTATCAAGAGAATCGATCAATCCATTCTTTAGTTCCGTTCAATTTACATTTCCTGATTTATGAAAACATTAAAATGACTGGAATATATTTATCTTAATACGAGTATGTATTTTAACTAACAGTATAAAGATTTAAAAATACGTGGATATAAAATAAATTAGGTGTCTGTAATGATGAACTTTAAAAATTATTTTATCATATTGATAGTATTATTTTCTACTGCGGGTTTTACGAAAAACTCCATCCCTGAATGGGCAAAAGGCGCTGTATGGTATCAAATTCTTCCTGAACGATATCTAAATGCCAATACCTCAAATGATCCAGTTAAGGAGAGGGTAGTTGGCAAAGATGTGAAGGATTGGCAGGTTCACCCCTGGGCCTCGGATTGGTATAAATTACAAATTTGGGAAATTGATCGGGGATTGGATTTCAATGATTTGATATTGGAACGTCGATACGGCGGCGATATATTCGGGGTGATTGAAAAGTTAAAGTATTTAAAGGAACTTGGCGTTGATGTTATTTACCTCAATCCAATTTTTGAAGCTCCGTCTATACGCAAAAACGATGTATCTACATTTCATCACGTTGACAATAATTTCGGAGCAGACCGGGATGGAGATTGGGATAAAATAATATCTGAAAAAGATGATCCGAAAACCTGGACTTTAACGAAATCTGATGAAGCATTTTTAGAATTAGTAGAAAAAGCCCATGACATTGAAATGAAAATTGTAATCGAAGTGGACTTTAATTATTGCGGCCGGGAATTTTGGGCATTTAAAGATCTTGAGGAAAATCAACAAAATTCAGCATATAAAGATTGGTTTGAGGTAATTAGTTGGGATGATCCTGCTACCCCGGATACTATTGAATTCGATTATAAAAGCTGGCAAAATGATGGAAGATTGCCCCTTTTCAAAAAAGATAAAGGTGTTTTAGCAGAACCTGTAAAAAAATACATCTTTGATATTACTCGGCGATGGATGGATCCAAATAGTGACCGTATCACTTCAGATGGAATTGACGGCTGGTTTATCAATTCCGCAGAAGAACTGAGTGTTGAATTCTGGAAAGAGTGGAATCAATTGGTCAAATCGCTCAATCCAGAAGCGCTTACAGTTGCGGAATTCCGGACTGAGCAGCCTGATTGGATAACTAAAAATAACTTTGATTCAATTACAAATTACTCGTTAGCCAAGACGATCAGGAATTTTTTCGTCGATCCCAATAATAAAATTGCAGTTGCAGAATTTAACGAGCAACTTGAATCGTTGAGAAAAGTCTATCCCGAAGAAATTAACCACACCCTTATAAATCTCATTAACAGCCATAAAACAGGCAGGCTTTCAAGTTTGCTCCTGAATCCAGACAGGTCATATTCCAACGGTACAAATTCGAATAATAACCATGACCATAGTTACGATCCAGGTAAACCAAACAAGCAGCATCTACAAATTCAACAATTGATAGTTCTTTTTCAATTGACATATATTGGCGCACCCATGATTATTTTTGGTGATGAATGTGGAATGTGGCGCGGAGAAAATATCGACTATTTAAAGCCTATGCTCTGGAAAGAATTTGTGTTTGAAAATGAAACTTATAACACCGTAAATCCTGATTTAAACGAAGAAGTTGAAGTCGTATTTAACCAGGAACTTTATAACCATTACCAATTATTGAATAAGATACGCCATGAAAATCCTGCTCTACAGAAGGGTGATTTTAAATCGCTCATCATGGACGATCAAAAAAATATTTATGCATTTTTGCGCAAGTTTGAGAATGATGAGGTATGTGTAATTTTAAATAATAGCGAGAATAAACAGATTATAGATTTTACGACTCCCTGGAAAAACAGCACTAAAGTCAAAGATCTCTTAAACGGCAGAAAATATAATACCAAAGATGGTAAAATCAAACTTGATTTAAAGAAAAAGTGGGGCGTCATTTTAGTTAAGGATTGATTGAAAACTGCCCTTTTTGTCATTGCGAGGTGTTTTTTACCGAAGCAATCTCCTGCCTGACTAATTGCGAGATTGCTTCGCTGAGAAACGCCCGCAATGACAACAAGAATTTTGTTTTCGGTCAAACACCGATTAACGAAAAATGATAAATGGTGTGATGAAAACCTGACCTTCCATTAATTTAAATTACATCTTCATTTAGAGTTTAATTACTTTCTTTTTAAATAAAAAATTTTTATTTTGTGAAAAGAAGATGGATTTCTGATGTGAAATTTTTCTAAGACATTATTATGATTGAAATTGAAAACCTAACAAAAAATTTTGATGAAACACAAGCAGTCAATAATCTATCGCTAAAAATCGAACCGGGGGAAATCCTGGGATTCCTTGGCCCTAACGGCGCTGGTAAAACCACAACAGTCAAAATATGTACGGGGATGCTCACGCCTACTTCAGGAACGGTCAAAGTTGCCGGCTTTAATGTAATGACCGATTCCATTGAAGTCAAAAGGAGAATCGGTTATGTTCCAGAATCTGGCGCTTTGTTTGAATCACTCTCTGCCTGGGAATACCTGGAACTCATCACTGAATTGCACCATTTGGAACGGAAATTAGCGCATCGGCGAATCGAAGAATTTTTAACGATTTTCGGAATTTTTAATGACAAAGACCGCCATTTGAGTAGCTTTTCCAAGGGCATGAAACAGAAAGTTCTGTTAGCGGCTGCATTTCTACACAATCCCAATATATTTTTTTTAGATGAACCATTAAATGGATTGGATGCCAATGCCGCGTTACTTATCAAAGAACTTTTAATAAAATTCGCTGCCCAGGGAAAAACCATCATGTTTTGTTCTCACATCCTGGAAGTCGTAGAACGAATTTGTACCCGAATTGCCATAATCAATGAAGGTGAACTCGTTATACAGGGCGACATTTCTGAAATAACCAAACACACTTCGCAGCCCACATTGGAACAGGCTTTTCATAAACTCACTGGTTCTCAGGATGTAGGTGTATATACGGAAGATTTCTTACAAGCGCTGGAACGCGTGTGATGCTCGGTAATTTATTCAAGATACTGGGTATTGACTATATCCAATGGGTCGCCCTTACCAAAGCTACCATAAAAAAGGACTTTCGCGAATCCGCCATGTCCACCACTCTTCGTCACGGTCGTACAGGTGGCAGGATATTTCTCACACTAATCTTTTTTTATTTGTTAACCGGCTTAATTTTTATACCAATCGTACTGTCCAATCAAAATATTTTTTTTACGTCCACCCTTCTTATCAGCTATACAATGATTATGATTGGCGGTCTGATTTTGGTTGAATATCATACTGTGGTGATATCACCGGATGATTACCCGGTAATGGGCTATCGCCCCATAGAGTCCAGAACTTATTTCTTTGTAAAATTAGCCAATATCCTGTTTTATGTTTTAACTTTTACAACAACCCTGAGTTTGCCGTCAATTGTGGCATTTATTTTCAAATCAGGCGTCAATCCGATGTTAGGACTGGCTGCATTTCTTAGTATTTTTTTGGCAAATTTGACAATTTCCCTGGCAATTATTCTTTTTTACACTTATATTTTACAAAAAGTCAGCCTTCAGCGATTAAAAAATTTTTTGGCGTTAATTCAGATTGGATTAGCCTTTCTGATTTATAGTAGTTTTTTTATTATCCCAAGTCTTTTTGAGAATTCCACATTTCCACATTTTAATTTTACCAATTATCCTTGGCTGATTCTGTTACCTTCAAGCTGGTTTAGCAGTTGTTTCATCATTTTAATTGGTAAACCTGTCATGCTCAATTGGCTTCTGGCCGCTTTAGCCATTTTACTCATGGCAGTTGTTGGCTATTTCTCTTTCTCAAAATTGTCAATGACTTACTCAGAAAGAATGACCGCTTTAGCAGATAGGCAAATAGTAAGAAAAACTTCATCAAGAAGATTCATGAATCCGTTTTTGATTTTTACCCGGGCGCATGAAGAGCGTGTGGTGGCAAAATTAATTAGGAACCAGTTTGTATATGATAACAAATTCAAAATGGCTGTTCTCGGCATTTTGCCTTTAACTATTTTTTATCTTTTTATTGGACTGGAACAAGGTAGTTTACCAAATCCGTTTGATACCCATCAATTCGAGATGAGTCGAACTGGTTTGCTCTATTTAATTGTATTTCTCTTCCCGATGATGCTGCGCACCTATGTAACCCAGAGCGATGCATATCTTGCTTCATGGATATTTTATACTACCCCCGCTAATTTGCGCCGTTTGATTTTATCCGAGAAAAACTTTTTAATGATATATTTTGTATTGCCTTTTTTATTAATTCTTGGAGTCATTTTTTATTACTATTTTAACAATATTTTACATGTTCTATTACATATACTGGTATTAGGGCTTTTGGCTCACTTATTTTTACAATTAGCATTTCTTTATTCGCCTGATTTGCCATTTTCTCGTCCGAATGTTAAAGGCAGTCGTTCAAGAAATATGGCTTTGTTCCTAATTCTGGTGCCATTTATCATTTATTTGATTTTACCGCTCATATTTAAATATGTTTACTCTGATGCAGTTAGTTTTGCGGTTTTTGCTATAATGATTTTGACTGTATCATTAATTCTGGAAAGTTTAATTCAGGTGAGAGTGCTCCAGTATTTGAAAAATATTGAATTTACTGGATAAAGAGATAATTGTTTAACCGCAGAGACGCTTTTGTGATCTTTGCATCTTTGCGGCAAATCATTTAATTAAGGATTCGCTGTTCTGTGAATTACGCAAAAGTTGATCAAATTATTTCAATATTAAAACAAGAAGTTAAACAGTTTTTTACGCCTATCGTAACAGAATATGCCAACGAAACCGCTGATCCTTTCAAGGTTCTGATATCCTGTTTACTTAGCTTGCGAACCAAAGACGAAGTTACGGCAGGAGCTTCACGACGCCTATTCAAATTAGCTGGTAATCCTGAGACAATGGCGAGCCTGGCAGAGCAGCAAATTCAAAAAGCGATTTACCCGGTAGGATTTTATGTAACCAAAGCCGGGCGGATCAAAGAAATCTGCCAGACGTTAATTGACAGGTACGACTGCAAGGTACCGGACGATCTGGATGAATTACTGAAACTTAAAGGAGTGGGTAGAAAAACCGCCAACCTGGTCATAACATTAGGTTATGGTAAATACGGTATTTGTGTCGATACCCATGTCCACCGCATCTCAAATCGCCTGGGCCTGGTTAAAACCAAATCGCCTGAAAAATCTGAGTTTGCCCTGATGGAGGTGCTGCCGAAAAAGTACTGGATTATTTATAATGATTTGTTGGTAAGCTACGGACAAAATATCTGTAAGCCTGTCAGTCCGCTCTGTACTCAGTGTAAAATCTTTGAATTTTGTGACAGGGTAGGAGTAACAAAAAGCCGGTAGTTGCGAGTAAAAGAGCACTGATGACAGGATTCGACACGGAAATAATTATTCGAATTCCGGAATACAATTTTAGGAATTAAACAGGCTTTGCGTGAAAAGAATACTATATGAATAAATTATCAAAAAAAGCAGGTCTGATCATTATCTTAACCATCGTCTTCATCTTTGATGATGTACTCATCTATTTTCTATTGGAGAATGTCTACGATTGGACAGTCAATCCGCTCTATTTTGGACTTGGCGCTACAATTGTACTTGGTCTCAATCTTTCATTAGCTTTGTTGGTCTTCAAAATAATGCGCAAAAAACCTACGACCGGCCAGAAGGGTATGATTGGAAAAACTGGAGTGGTCTTACAGAAGATAAGCAGAGAAGGTAAAGTACGGATACAGGGGGAGATTTGGAATGCTGAAAGTCAAGAGCAGATAAGAGCAGGGGAGAAGGTGATAGTTGAAAAAGTGGAGGGATTAACACTTCATGTCAAACGACACATTTAAGTATTGATGTCTTTCTGGAAGAATTTTTTTAGTTGCAGTCAAATGTGCAAATAATTTACAAGAATACTTCTGAATGACAACTACAACAATTTCATAGGTCTAAAGGGAAAAGTATCTCCTGTAATTATAGTAAGGAGACTTTGCTATTGAATCTGATTTTCTATCACCTATTTCCCCCTTCTTTGCTTAATTTCAAAAATAACATCATCCAGATTTTGATCTTCAAAAAGTTGTTCTCGTTCTTCGGTATAATTTCCATGCCCGGTTGTTAATTGGTTCAAAATGTCTCACTGAATAACATTTGTCTCACTCTAATTCAATACATGAATGTTAAACGTAATAAAAATATGAATTAGACTAAATGTTACTGAATTTTAAAAAGTAACTAAATTGTTGTTTCAGCCTGTGGAGCGCAGTTCATTTTATTAATCCATCTGCACCAATTCTTTTGTTACAACCGTTTTAATTAAATTACAATACTGGCATTATATTTGCCGAACCTGCTTTGTCAAACTTAATTAAAACCATCAAGAAATTATTGAAAACAAAGGTTCATAAGGATACAGTGTTATGAGAAAGCTCACCGGGTTATTAGTACTTGTCAGTTTTATTTCTACTATTTTTACTCAAAATATTGCGTTGGCATTTTACCAGCAATCGGAAAGGTATTCATTGGCAGTACTGAATATCGCTGTTAAGGGGGGGGATATCACCAGAACCGAGGCGCGGATGTTATCCGGACGTCTCACTGAAGAAATGGAAAGAGGCGGACTGTTTTTCACCATGTCTCAACCGGATATGGAGCGAGGTCTAATGTTGAAGAATTTAGATTTATCCGGCTGCGAAACCATTGATTGTGGAATTCGGGCGGGACGTGCGCTGGGCGTACAACTGATCGCAATTGGCTCAGTCAGGCAAAACGGTACAATATATTCCATTAAACTTCAAATGATTCATGTAACCAGCAGAGAAATAGTAAAGTCCCTGAATGAAGTATTTGAAGGAGACGTCTATGGATTAATGGAGAACATGCCGGTATTTGCGAGTAAGTTTATTGGTCAACCTCGGGTTGAGTCGTCTCCAGGTCCCAGGAATGTAGAGTATAATGGCGCGGATAGAGCTTATAATCAAGGCAGTAATTTAAAATGGTATCTTTTGGGGATTGGGATGTTAGTCGCTGGGGGAGTCGGCGCTGGTTTATACTTAACGCAAAAGAACTCAAACGGTAATGGTACGACTCCAACAGTGTTAACCGGTCTACCCAAACCACCGAATTTTCCATAATCTGTAAAATTTTGCTCTTAAATAAATTTGTATATTTTGAAACATATTAAACCTTTATTTTTAAATTCGATCTTGGACAGGGATACATTTATGAAAAAAATATTTACAATTTGTTTGTTGACCAATATTTTTGTTTCTGCTAATTTATTGGAGGCACAGACTAAACCTGTATTAGCAGATATCAATTTCCTCGTTTCTGGTCAATCTGTCAGCACTACTGGAAATGGTAATGTCACCGTTGAGTTGCAATTCGATATACCTATGGATGAGTTGATTGATCCAATTGTGAAATTTGGCCTCGATGAATCTTTTCCTTTGACTGTGCCCACTAGTGGTTCTGGTTGGTTCGCTAATGAAGATTCGCTTTTTTACATTTGGCAGGGATATTTTACTATCTCTGATATCAATCCATCAACGGCGGACGGAGAATATATTTTTGAAATTTCCAATGCTGCGGATACGGCTGGGAATGTAATGGCCACCACCCTTAGCAAGGATTTAGGCAAATCTTTGTTTATTTGTCGAAGAGGTTTCCTGGATCTGAACAACATCAACTCTATTAATTTTGGCACGATAAAAGCCGGCTCAGAGAAAACTCAAACGTTAATCATTTATAACAGAAGTTGTGCAAAACTGGACGTTACAAACATCACTTTTTCCGCTAACTCTCCTTTTTCATTGATTTCGCTTTATGGTTCAAGCTTTACTATCAATGGAGTGGATAGTCAAATTGTAAGTATAAAATTTAAATCAAATGAAAGAAAGATTTACGCCCACACAATGACCATTTACACCGATCATAGTTCGCATGCTGTGCAATTGAATGGAACTACGAGGGGTCCTAAAATTGTTCTGACGCCAACTACTCTGGAATTTGGTAAAGTAGAGATCGGCTCCCGCGATACGATGCAAGTTTTGGTTTCTAATTATCCCGCTGACGATCCAGCGCTTAGTGACACACTCGAAGTAACCAGTATCACTATTTCGAATGATCAGGCAGTTTATTCGGTCAATCCAACTGTGCTGACAATTGCGCCAGGTTTTTCAGACAGCGTCAAAGTCATTTTTAAGCCAACTGAAGATAAGGACTACAATAATAGTATTTTGCGTTTTAACAACACTGATTTAACCAAATCAGGAGCTTATATTCGATTGTATGGCGATGCCAGAGATGTCTCTCCTCCTGGTTCCCTGACAAATTTGAGACCAGATTGGGATGGGCTGTACGGACGATTTATAAATTCAAACTATTTACCAATATGTTGGGACAATCCGAGCGATCCAAGCGGAGTCGTAGCAATTTGGTGGTATTTTACTCCCATATATGTCAATCCTCTGAATATACCCGAACCGGATTCGACCGAAACTATTGCCGGCAGAATTAACCTGGGAACGGGTGCTTATTGTGCCAATATTCCTATGTTTGGTAGAATTACATCAGGTTTATGGTATTGCTACCTCTGGTTAGAAGATAGTAAAGGAAATCGAAGCTGGACGAATGCGGTGTACCAAAAGTTCACGTATGATACTGAACCTCCTGGAATTCCAGGAATTGCGTACCGGTCCATTGATTACGAAACCTGGTTTGGCCACGACGATTATTTTAGAATATTACTGAATATTCCAAAAGATACGATACGAAATATTAGGGACGCCGCAAAGGTTTTTTGGAAATTTAAAGTGCTTCCTACAACATACAGTCACGTTTTGCAAAATACAATTAATGATACCTTCCGAATTCAATTCGATTCTAATTCACTCTGTGGTGACGATTCGCTGTTTATCTGGCTGGCAGATTCCGCTGGAAATGAAAATAGCAATAATTTTATCGGTGTGCGATTTAGATATGATAATTGCCCGCCGGTCATAACTCGTGTTCTGCCTGATTCTATTTATGCTAATCTGGGACAGGAATTTGTTGATACATTAAAGATTACAGACGACGTAGGCGTGGATACGGCGTGGGTTCGGTATCGGTTTGGTGGCGCTGAATTAGAAGAACCCAAAAGGCCTGTCAACCGAATCGCAGGAACCGATAGCTTTTTAGTAGTCATTCCGGATGCCGGGGTGACGCGTCGCGGTATTGAATATCAAGTGACTGCAGTTGATTCTTTTGGAATTAAAGGAGAGGGTCCGGTAGGCTCATCATATTGTGATAATGATGACTTTTGGTACCCTGTTCGAACTAAAGTAGAACGCGCTTTTCGAATTGATTCTGACGGGTCGCCCATTCCTCTTATATTTGGGGAGCATGAAACTAATTATCAACTTTTTTCAGTTCCTTTTGAGCTTGACAGCAATAAAGTGATGCAGGTGCTAGAAGATGATTTTGGCGCTTATGATCCAACATTGTGGCGTTTATTTGATTACGACACCGGGAATTCCCGCTTTCTGGAAGGTGATACCGCGAGAGCATTTACGCCCGGAAGATCATTTTTCATTATTACACGAGATGAAAAATTTGTAGATAGCGGCCCCGGTAAAACGCTTAAAACAGTTTGTAATGATACTATCCGTGTGTATGAGGGCTGGAATCTCATAGCATCACCATTCAATTTTCCGATTGCCCAAAATTCTTTATCCCTGATAAACGCTGATACTACAATCGTTGAGTTAGTGCACTCTTACGAGCTGGGCTGGAATCATGCCGAGGTCATGGAGCCCTGGAAAGGCTATGCTATTTATGTAACCAGACCTGCAGGTGCATCAATCGAAGATTCAATGTATGTGGTTGTTCAACCCAAAGCGGCTATAGGAGGATTATCAAAAGCCATATCAAATTATCCGATTTTGCAACCTGACGATTGGCTGATACAAATATCCGCAAAAACCGGGCGAATGCATGATATAAACAATTGGGTTGGCCTGCAAGGGAAAGCTAAGGTCGGATTTGATAAGCTCGAACTGGCTGAACCGCCGGTGATTGGTAAATATATTAAAGTGTCCTTTTCGCATCCGGAATGGAATCAACCGGCTAAAGAATTTAGTACAGATATCAGACCAATTGCACAGGAAGAACAGGTCTGGACATTTGAAGTTGATATAAATAAACCTTTTGCATTAGTAAATCTCACTTTTAGCTTTCTTGGAGATTTTCCGAGTGACGCTGAGGTTCATTTGATAGACGAAGCTCTTAAGCTGGCACAAAATCTACGCTCAAATCCCGATTATGCTTTCAAGTCGGGGAAGAATGGTAGCAGAAAGAAACTTAAACTGATTGTAGGAAGCCGTGAATTTGCAAGTGAGAAAGCTGGTGAGATAGCATTAATACCTGACAAATTTACTCTTCTACAAAACTTCCCTAATCCGTTTAACCCGGAAACCAGCATTCGTTATAATATTCCGGAAGCTAATCATGTGAAGCTTGTAGTGTATGATTTACTCGGACGACAGTTGCGAGTGTTAGTAAATAATGAGTTACAAAATGCTGGGTATTATACCGTCACCTGGAATGGACGGGATGATAAGGGTAGACCGGTAGCTTCAGGAGTATATATCTACCGAATTAGTACCAATTCACAGGCTATTGTACGAAAAATGATTTTGCTCAAATAAAGTCAAGCGGCGTCCCAAATTTATTCGGGAGTTGCTTCGATGATTCGAGGCGTCCGCTTTGAGCGGGGGAAGCAAATTTTATAATTTGAGTATTGGAATTTATTTATTATTTGTCCTCTGTGATTTTGGATGTTTTTTGCAAGGAATTGCAAAAGTTGTGAAGTAAAACTTTAGCTGGCCCCAAAAGGATTTCCACGCCCTCTAAAAATAACAACAGTTTATCTAAAAGGTGCACGTGCCTGTGTGAATTTTCGGTCGGATACAATTCAGCATTTGTCACATGCTGATCCGTGTAAAAAAAAGGATATTGGTACGTTCAGCAGCAAGCGCTGCAAGAGGAGAGGAGGTAAGCTTGAAATTTTTACATTTTCACATCTTTTTATTGGCTGTAATGCAACTTCTATTTTTATGGCAGCAAGATGCATATGCAGTGAAAGAAGGCAATGATAGAATTTTATTTCTGTTTATACGTTTGGAAAAGGGAGTCTTCGTACTGGAATCCGCTAAGATTCGACCAGGAAGAGTTAAGCAAAAAAAAATGAATGGGAGCAGAGAAAATTGTCTGAAGTATGAAACGGTATCGATCGATGGCAGAGAAATAGACAACGGCGTAATGTTTGATCCAGCACTTTCCACAATCAGGTTAGAGTATGCAGATACGGATGATCATGAACAAATTAAGAAAATAGTTGTGTCAAATGAGACCGTTCGATTTGTCCTGCGTCTCCCTTACAGAAAAAATATTGCGCAGGTGAATTTCTTGAGAATGTCTTCAAAATCAAACGCCAAAACAATAGCTTTAGATGCCGTGAATGAGTACAAAGTCGGTGAGATCAAACTCAACTTAGATGAAATTATTGAATGACTGTAAACGTCTTTATTTGTTTTGCTATTGTCTGATCAATTTATTTAGTGGAAGTGCGCTTGCTCAATTTACCGTCGACGAAATATTAGTAAATGGGCCAACTGACCAGCGAATAAACATAGTCTTTCTCGCTGAAGGTTACACTGAATCTGAACTAACTAAATTTGCCCGCAATTCTAAATCAGCCCTGACATATCTTTTGGGTATCAAACCGTGGAGCAGTTATTATACATATTTTAATGCTTACCGGATCAATGTAATTTCAAATGAGTCGGGTTCCGATCATCCTGCAACTGCTGCTGATGAGCCGGATGGCTATCCGGAAATATTAAAAGATACTTACTTTAACAGCTCTTACGATAGTTGGCGAGTTCACCGCCTGCTAACCCTGCCGCCCCATCCTTTTGATTGGGATGCGTCTAATGGTATTGATAAAGTTTACGAAGTTTTAGCAAATCTTTTTCCCGAATATGATATGGTATTTCTCATTGTGAACAGTGAGTTATATGGAGGCTCGGGTGGCCGTATTGCAATTTTTTCCGTAAATAGCGCTTCCTGGGAAATTGCCGCTCATGAAGTCGGGCATAGTTTTGCGCATTTGGATGATGAATATGATTATGGTAATAAAAATAGCAATCCTGATATATGGCCTAATACAACCAGAGAAACATCCCGTGAAATAATCAAATGGAATACCTGGATAGCTCCTTCTACGCCATTACCAACTCCCGAAATTTTTCAACAATATGGAGCTTTGATTGGCCTGTTCGAAGGCGCTAACCACAGTCCAACCGAGTGGTATCGGCCGAAATATCAGTGTCGCATGAAACATCTTTATGTGCCATTTTGTGAAGTGTGCAAGGAATCGATAGTTCTGGAGTACTATTCACTACTCCATCCCATTCTTAGTTTTAATCCTCAACAGACTTCTCTCACAATACGCGACAATGAAGTGATTACTTTTTCTGTCGAGACTTTGAATCCAATCAGTCACAATCTCGAGATGGAATGGCAAATTGATGGGTATAAATATGCCGGAGTTACTGGAACGGTTTTTCAACTGCATGGTTCTGAATTGACTATTGGCGATCACACGATTGCAGCAATAATCTCCGATCCGACGGAATCCGTCAGAAATGATCCAAATGATCTCTTGAAGGATACGCAATCGTGGTTGGTGGTAAAAAAGCAGCCTCTGGCTTGTTTAAACAATGGTGATGTCGATGCTGACGGCATTTTGACACATGGCGATACACAATGTGCTTTCAGGATTTTTCTGAATGGTCAAATCGCGCCTTTGGATTGTGTGGATGAGCATTCTGATTGTCAAAATATTGCAGCAGAAGTGAACTGCAATGAAATAGTTACGCCCGGGGACGCTCTGGCTATTTTTAGGCGATTCCGAGATAGTCTGCCGCCAGCGGACTGCTTCGCGCAAGAGGGAATGGCCACGGCTGAAATGGCGCTGAAAACAAATCCTTATCATCTTTCTTTGAACCAACCAGTTTTTATGCAATCGAATAGTGGCGAAGTCAGGAATATACTTAAAGTCGCACTTGTGATAGAAAATCCGGACGCACTGGATGCTTTTGGCCTGAACATTATGTACCCTGCCGATACGCTTGAATTTCTGGGTGTGGAACGTACCTTTTTAACTGCTGATTGGATTCAATTAGATGGCCAGTCAAATGAAGATGGTGTGCTGACCATTGGTGGATTTAATGATGTGCCGTTAACTAAGTCGGGTTCCGGAGAATTGTTCAACCTTGTTTTTGCGTATAAAGACGAAATAGTTGGCTCATTTGATTTTAAAATTACGAATTTAGTGGATGATTTTCACAATGCGACTGCGCAGTTTTATAATCTTCGTTTTGCAGGTTTGACCTCGAAACCTGCTGAATTCAAACTCTATCAGAACTATCAGAATCCGTTTAATGCAGGTACGCGAATACGATTTGACATCCCCGCGGGGATTGACGGCAAAATAAGAGTACGTTTTTCGATTTACAATTTATCCGGTCAATTAGTGCAGGTCTTAATGGATGAGGAACGTTCTGCCGGCACTCATGAAATTGTCTGGGATGGTAGAAATGCAACAGGAGCTCAGGTGCCATCGGGACTGTATATTTACCAAATCAGCGCTGGCGAATTTCAGGCTGCAAATAAAATGCTGGTTTTGAAATAGTATCTGGCCGGACGCCCAAATTCATTTGGGATGCCCCTCGATAGATTAATTTCCAAACTTTTGATTGATTTTTGATTTAACGTTGGTGGTTAAATAAAAAGCGGGTGTGAATTTCCCTTGCTTTTTAAACATTCGATAGCTAACATTTTAGGTGTTCAATAAAGGAACGTTTTTTAGACAGGGTGGAAAAATTTGCATATCTTATTTAAAGCCCCGGGATTTTGGTGTGTTTGAAGTCAAGAAAACAAAAATCAAGCCAATAGCGAGAAACCCGAGAACAGGAGAGATCAAATATATACCGCCCAGAAGAAAGACTCATTTCAAGGCTGAGAACTGTTGCAGGAGGTGTTGAAGAGGCAGTTGGAGTAAGATTAATGTCATTAGGTGGATTCTTGTCTGATTACGATTAAATGCAATTTGGGACACTGTTAGATAAAAATAAAATTGAAAAAATTGGGCCATATTAAGATTATTTTCAAGATTTTTAGTGCGGAGGAAAAATAATGTTAAAAGCCACGACCATAATGATTTATTTGGTAATATTTATTATGTTCATCCCACATACAGCTCACAGTCAAGAAAAGAAATCAACTACTATTGATATTGGGCTTTTTGCTGCGACTGTTTCTCCTAAAACAGAAGCGTTCCGTTATCAATCGAAAAATGGTTATGGGATAGGGGGCGTTGCGATAATTTTAAATAAAAGGGGAAATTTCTGGCCTTTTATTTGGGGAATGATCTCCTCGTTTCCAGAGCAGACTATTGAAGTGGACATGGTGCATCATATATATGCGCAGAGTGGTGATGAATCCAATACAACCCTGTCATTAGGCGCTGGAATGAGATTTGGCAGACATTTTTCCGACTTCAAGGTATTTGGAGAAATTTGTATTACTGAAAACATGGTTGATTTTAATTATTATTATTATGATGATCGAATGGGTCAAAGATGGATTGGATATCAGAATGTTTATGATGTTAAAATAGGCTATTCGCTTGGAGCAGGAATAGGGTATAAAAGGCTTGTTATAGGGTATCGCTTAATAAATGGAGGGGGTGGAAATATTATATATGATGGATTTTACTGTGAATTTTCAATACCCATTATTAAAATCAATTCCATTTTTTAATAGTTATTATGACCATATTTAACATTTTCATAATCATTGTCAAAAGCAGAAAGAAAGTTGATGATAAAAATCTTAATTTCTATATGATTCTTTTCACAAAACAAGAACTATAAATAAATTCAAGAATACGTATTGATAACCTAACACTTAGAAAGCTGGAAAAATATATTTTTAATCGGCCATAAAATAGGCTAGATCCCTGATAAATCTTGATGCAGTCATTTCCTTCCCCACTTTAGATTGATTTTTGCTGTCATGTTGATAGTTAAATAAAAAACGGGTGTGAATTTTCGCTTGCTTTCATGAGGAATTTTATTATTTTGTTAGTAAATAACAAGGCATGATAATTCCAAACAAAAAGTGTTGTCCTGCAAAATCTGCTGGATAAGTACATTTTTATGAGCTAAGAGCAGTTTTTATCTAACCCAATTGTGTGAAAATCAATCCAGATAATATCAATAAAAGACTATAATTAGAATTTGACACATGGATATTCACTCGATAAAAAAATACTACTCTGAAGTCGAAAAAATTATTCATTTTGGCGGCAGCAAAAAGGAAATGTCGATCAGGAATGCTTTCTATGTTTTGCTGAATGAATATGCCAAACAAAAAGATTTAGTGCTGGTTCCTGAAGTCACAATCAAGACGAAAGAAGGAAAAAATGTTACACCTGACGGAACCTTGAAAGACATGCTGCGCCAGGACTGGGGCTATTGGGAGAGCAAAGATGAATCAGTTATTTTAGATGATGAAATCAGGAAGAAATTTGACAAAGGCTATCCCAATGATAATATCCTGTTTGAAGACAGCCAGAGTGCTGTTCTAATCCAGGACGGCTCCGAAGTTATGAATGTCTCCATGAAAGATATGGCAGCTTTGGATCGCATCTTAAAGGCATTTGTAAATTTTGAACGTCCCGAAGTTAATAATTTTAGAACCGCCATCGAGTTATTTAAACAAGATATACCCAAAGTCACCGATGCCATTCGGGAGATTATTATCGAACAAGGTAAAACCAATGCTAAATTTATTGAAGCACGGGATAATTTTCTGCAGCTGTGTCGCGAAAGCATCAATCCCGACATCGTTATTGAAGATATTCGGGAGATGATGATCCAGCATATTTTAACCGAAGATATGTTTAACACCATCTTTGATGAAGCTCATTTTCATCGGGAAAATAATGTTGCCCGACAATTAGAAAAAATCATCGATACTTTTTTTACGGGCAGTATCAGAAGAACGGTGCTGTCAAATATCCAGCACTATTTTCAAGCCATCAATGCCGCCGCCGCGGGCATCCCCGACCATCATGAAAAGCAAAAATTCTTAAAAGTTGTCTATGAAACATTTTACAAAAGCTATAATCCCAAAGCAGCCGATCGGCTGGGCGTGGTTTACACACCCAATGAAATTGTAAAATTCATGATCGAAAGCACGGACTATCTGCTGTACCAACATTTTGGGAAATTCCTCGATGATAAAAATGTTGAGATTCTCGACCCGGCTTCGGGAACAGGCACTTTTATTTGCGATATTATTGACCACATCTCAGATAAAGAAAAATTAAAATATAAATACGATAACGAATTCCACGCCAATGAAGTCGCCATTTTACCCTATTACATTGCCAATCTAAACATTGAATTTACCTACAAACAAAAGACCGGCGAATATCGCGAATTTAAAAACCTCTGTTTTGTGGACACGCTGGATAACATGGGATTCAGTTTTACCGGCCAGCAAATTGATATGTGGGGCGTCAGCGCTGAAAATATCGAACGAATTAAAAGGCAGAATGAACGAAAAATATCGGTGATTATTGGCAATCCGCCGTATAATGCCAACCAGAAAAATTTCAATGATTTTAATAAAAATCGTTCCTATCCTAAAGTTGATAAACGATTGAAGGAAACTTTTGTAGCTTATTCAAAAGCAATAAATAAAGCGAATTTATATGATATGTATGTCCGTTTTTATAGATGGGCAATGGATCGAATCGATAAAAATGGGATAATTTGCTTAATCACTAATAATTCATTTATCAACAATAAAGCATTTGATGGATTTAGAAAAATAATTCAAGATGAGTTTGATTATGCTTATATTATTGATTTAGGTGGAAATATAAGAGAGCTGTCAGGTAAAGATGGCATATTTTTAAATGAACGACATACAATATTTGGAGTTTCGGCTGCGGTTGGTATAGCGATGATGTGGTTGGTTAAAAAAGAAAGAGCCAAAAAAAATCCGTGTGAAATTTATTATATTCATCCCTGTGATATACGGGCAACACGTGATGAAAAGCTTGATTTTTTACGAGCAAATAAATTTCGAGATATTAATTTTGAGCATGCTCAACCAGATAACAAAAATAATTGGATAAACTTATCTGATAATGCTTTTGAAAATATGATTCCGATTATCGACAAAGATGTAAAAACTGGGAAAAAACACGAGGCAATTTTTAAATTATTTTCATTAGGTGTTGCTTCTCATAGAGATTATTGGGTATATGATTATTCTGAAAAAAATTTAATAGATAAAATAGAGTATTTCATCAAAGTATATAATGCAACAATTAATAATGAGAACTACAAGGACAAAAATAAAATTGCATGGGACAGGGAGTTAGAAAATTATAGAAAAAGGCAATTGAAAAAAAGATTTGAAAATAAAAAAGTAATGATAGCGTTATTTAGGCCTTTTGTCAGCAAATTCCATTATTTTGATAGACATTTTAATGGAATGCTTTACCAATGGAGAAATCTGACAAAGGAGGAAGGAGACAATTTAATCATCAGTGTTAACAAGGATGCTAATATCAAAGGCATATTTTGTTTAGCTGCAAATAGGATTATTGATTTACATGCAACAGGTGACAGTCAATGTCTCCCACTCCACCGCTATAATTCTAAGGGTGAGTGCATTGAAAACATCACCGACTGGGGATTGAAAGAATTCCGCAATCATTACCAAGACAAAAAAATAACCAAACAAGATATTTTCCATTATGTCTATGGAGTGCTGCATAATCCCGCTTACCGTAAAAAATACGAGCTCAATTTAAAACGAGAATTTCCCCGAATCCCGTTTTATGAGGATTTTTACCAATGGGCTGACCTGGGCAGGCAGCTTATGGACCTGCACATCCATTATGAAACCGTCGAACCATACAATTTAAAACAGATCGACTTGCCCGATATTAAACAACCCAAAGCCAAATTAAAAGCGGATAAAGAAACAGGCAGCATTATCCTTGACGAAAAGACCACTCTAACTGGCGTCCCTGCCATCGCCTGGGACTACAAACTCGGCAACCGTTCTGCCTTAGAATGGGTACTGGATCAGTACAAAGAAAAGAAACCCAGAGACCCAACCATCGCCGAAAAATTCAACACCTATAAATTTGCTGATTATAAAGAACATGTGATCGATCTGTTGAAAAGAGTTTGTACAGTGAGTGTAGAAACAATGAAGATTTTAAATCAAATGGAAAAGCTTAATAATAGCAATAAGAACGTTTAACAAAATGTTTAAACCGATTGTAAACATACTGTGCGAATCCGATTTTTTGGCTGCCCGCATCAGTAATGTTTAAAGCTGAACGTTCAGGAGGGCTACAGTTTCCAGCGACTTAACATTAGTGTTAGCTTGCCCACTAAAATGTTTAATCGAGGAGATTATAATGAAACGAATTTATAAAACAACTGCATATGTATTTATGATTCATATAATAATTACTACATCCAATCTTTATCCTCAATTAGCCAATAGTCCGTGGCCAATGTTTCAGCACGATGCGCGACATACTGGCCAAAGCCCGTATGCATTACCTGATAATGCAGTTATTGCCTGGCGTTTTGAAACAGAAGGTAAAATAGGCTGTCAACCAGTATTTGCACCTGACGGCACAATTTATTTAGCTGATGATAGCAATCGTTTATATGCGCTAAACCAAGACGGATCATTAAAATGGTCATACTCTGGAATTGGATCAGCATGGATTACTGAAATGGGTTCCACACCAGCAATAGGTAATGATGGAACTATATATGTAGGAGGAAGCGGAGTTACTGCAATTAATCCAAATGGGTCACGAAAGTGGCATGTTAGTACAGGAACATTTTGGGATTCTGATGTTTGGTCATCGCCAGTAATATCTGCGGATGGTATTATTTATGTTGGTGGTAAAAGTGATACGTTGTATGCTTTTAACCCAGACGGAACTGTCAATTGGAGTTATGGCGTTGGACCTGGTGGTTCATCATCATTTGCTGATATCCGATCATCACCTGCAATTGGACCTGATGGTACTATCTATTTTACGACAGACACCCGATACTTTTATGCGCTTAATCCAAATGGAACGTTAAAGTGGAGAAAGCAGGTATTTTATTCGGAACAAAAGCATTATATTTCCCCTTGTGTTGGCGATGATGGTTCAATATATTTTAGTGAAAATGTAGCATTAAATCCAGATGGCACTTACAAGTGGGGTACAGAAGGTAACGATTATTTTTGGAGAGCGTCATCGCCTGCGTTAGGTCCAGATGGAACTATTTATATTCTAACACCTGATGTTCTTTTAGCAAAAAATCCAGATGGCACTACTAAATGGGAATACTCTTATCCTAAAAGATTGACTTGGATTCGATATAATTCACCAATGGTTGATAAAAATGGATTAATTTGTTTCCAAGATCCTTCGAGTGATAGACTTTACATAATCAATCCAGATGGTACATTAAATCGTTTTATTGACGACATACCCGGAGAAGAAAATCAATTTAGAGGTCTCTCTTTAGCCCCTGATGGTAGTTTTTACATTACAAATTATACATATAGCGACTTACAAAAGTATCCAGGTGGAATTTATCGCTTCATTCCGACAAGTGTCGGAAAAGTACCAGACCTTGTGGTTTCTGAAATTTCTATTGATCCACCGATAGGTTCAACAGCAGGTGGGGATATCAAAATTACAGCTAAAATAAGCGACAAAACTGGTCAAGCTCTATCCAGTTGCCTGGTTTCTTTTTATTATGATAATAAGAATAACTTTATTGGATCTGATAGCACAGTTGTGCCCATTGCAGAATACGGCGTTGTCGAAGTAAGGTGGGAAACTCAAAATTTTGATATTAAAGAATATGCCATAATTGCTGTCATCAGCAATTCAACGCCCATGGAATCCGATATTACAAACAATGAATCTCAATTTAGCTATAAACTTCTTCCTTTAATACAGGAACGAATTAGTTTAGCCGCGGAAGGCGACATTGTATGGGTGAGTCCGGGTACTTATTTTGAACAAATTACATTGAAAAATAACGTAGTCGTAAAGAGTACTTCTGGATTCGAATTAACACACATAAATGGTAGAGGGCGTCAATCGGCGGTTAATGCAATCGAGAAAGATACGACTGCTGTCATCGAGGGATTTACAATTAAGAATAGTCAGGTTGGAATTCACATATACCATGGTGGTGCAACGGTTATGCATAACATGATTTCAAATAATGGTACAGGTATTTACATGAAAGGCGCTTTTTACGGACAAGACCCGCTCATCAAAAACAATCTTATTGTTAATAATGGCAAGGCGACAGATACAAATAACTCTTGGGCGAAAGTAATCAACAATACAATTGCTTTTAATAGTTCAGGTGTAGATGGATGGGGCTTTTACAGTTCTTCACCCACATATAAGAACTGCATTATTTGGGGTAATGGAGATGATTTGACTCGAACTGCAAGTGCAACCTATTCTTGTATCGAAGACGGCGATGCAGGTACTGGAAACATTTCTCAAGATCCTCTTTTCGTGGATCCGGAAAATGGGGATTTTCATATTCATCCAGGTTCACCATGTATAGACGCTGGCGACCCGCACCCGAGCTTCAATGACCCAGACGGTAGCCGAAATGATATGGGAGCCTACGGTGGACCAAATGTTTTAGTCACCGGGATTGAACAAAAAACTGATAATATTTCATCTATTCCGTCTGAATACCATCTTTTTCAAAATTATCCAAACCCTTTTAATCCAACTACCCATATTAAATACAAAATTCCAATTAGTACAAATGTCAGAATTGATATATTTAATATCCTTGGTGAAAAAGTTAAAACATTAGTTGAAGAAATGCAGTCTTCAGGAATATACAATTTTATATGGGATGGCAATAATGATAATGGCATTAAAGTTGGTTCAGGAATTTATATTTATCAAATTAAGGCTGCAGATTTTATTCGTTCGAAAAAAATGTTATTCTTAAAATAAAATGGCTAACAATGTAATTAAGTTGACCCAAAGGGCTCTGTTTCAAAGCTAATTTTCAGAGCCCCGCATCAGGTTATTTCTAAAAATAAACATATGGTGCGCCGCAACCTTCGGGACACGGCTCAGCGCCGCGTTATGTTTTTATTAAAATCAGGAAATAGGTAAACATCATGAAAAAAATAATAAGAACATTTATGGTTGCAATTATAATAATTCTTGTTTTTTCTTCTGCCACAAAAGCAAGCGTATTAAACTTTTTTAATTCATCTGATAGTTTAAAAATTAATCTATATTTGAATATAGGAACAAGTTATAGTTATTTCTCAACCATTTTAGGGCTGCAATCCGATGTATATGAAAATAACCTTGATAACTGTTTAGGTTTTCATTTTGGTTTAGGATTAAACAGATATTTTTATAAAAATTTATATTGGGGGCTCGAAGCAAATATTGACTATTTGCCTACCAAAGTAGCTCCTGATATTAGCCACCCAGAATCGCAACCTTTTTTAATTAATAAAAATGCCAAAGCTACTTATAAAGCTTTTATTTTTAATTCGAAATTTGGTTATAATTGGGGAAAGATCAAATTCACGAAGTGGAATTTATTCTTATTTCCATATCCTTTATTTACCTATGGCGAAATAAATATAGGTTTTGGGAAAGCATGGTATTTAATTGATCAGTTAGTAACTGGAGCAAAAAATGATGATGTTTTAGATGATAATTGGACAAGAGAACAGATTCAACTTGCGATGAGAGATTCGGAGCTTTTACATATTCTAAATTCCGAATATATATTTTCAATTGGTATTAATTTTGGCAGGACTATTACGAAGAGAATTAACCTATCATTATCATATAAATTTAATGTAGGACTGGAATATAATAGATACTATGAAGGTGAATGGTATGGTGGAGGTACAGTAGAAATATGGCATGATTCTCATACTGAAAGAATGACAGCGAATTCTTTAATTTTAAAATTAAATTATAAGATTTTTTAATTGTAAAGCTAATATTTTTGATAAGGGAATAGGCAAATGATGATTAAATATCTTAAATATGTTAACAAATTAATATACTTGTCTATTACAATTGTTCTTACAATCATTAACTGCAAACAAAAAAACTATCCAAGCTATCCACTTGTGATTTTACAACCTGCAAAACCAACCTTATTTTCACCCTCTAATGGTGAATATGACGTATCATTAAATACTACTATTAAATGGAATTCTGCAACAGGTGTTGAATGGTATCGACTTCAGGTTAGTTTGTCACAAAATTTTGATTCTCTCCTTATTGATCAGGACGAAATCCGCGACTTATCATTTACTTCAAATAAATTATTAAATAATAAAAGACACTTTTATAGGGTACAAGCTGCGAATTCAGGGGGATATGGCAAATGGTCTGATACATGGCACTTTAATACAATAGATACTTTTTTAGATATTATTACCTTTAAGCGAACTTTTGGTGGTAGCGAAAATGATTTGGCCTATTCTGTCTTACAGACAGAAGATAGAGGTTATATAATTGTTGGTAAGTCGGGATCATTTGGTTCTCAGGAAGCATGGATTATTAAGACCGATGAGAACGGCAATGAAATGTGGGATAAAAGATTTTCTGGAGAAGTATATTCTATTAGTAAAACTGATGATGGGGGTTTTATTCTAGGAGGGCGTTATGCATTGTTGATAAAATTAGATGCCAATGGTAATGAAGAATGGTCCAGAACTTTTGGTGGTGATTATTTTGATCGAGCTGTTTGTGTTCAGAAAACTCAGGATGGCGGATATATATTAGCTGGAATGACAACAAATTTAGGTAATATAAATGCATGGCTAATTAAAGCCGATGTAGATGGTAACTATAGTTGGTCCAAAAGTTACGGTGGCGTAATTTCCAGTCGTGCTTTCTCTGTTAGACAAACAAACGATGGTGGATATATTTTAGTTGGAGAATTAGGTTATGATGCTTTTTTACTAAAAACTGATGAATCTGGTAATCAGATTTGGTTAAAAACATATGATTTTAATAATCTGGAATGGGCAACTTCGGTTGAACAAACTTTTGATGGTGGGTATATAATATCTGTTAATTCAGGACAAGATATTGTTACCTATGCTTCATCTACGTATGCTTTATTAATTAAAGCAGATAATGAAGGAAACCAAATTTGGACTAAAAGTTTCAGCTTAGGACAAGGTTCAGGTGGAGAAAAATTTGGTTATTATTGCTCTTCTGTCCAACAAACTGATTTTGGCGGTTACATTGCCACTGGCAATACTTATTCTAAAACTGGCACTAGTGATGTTGATTTGTGGATAGTCAGAATTGATGAACAAGCAAATATAATCTGGGAAAAAACTTATGGTATAAATGGGTACAATAAAGATGAAGAAGGGACTGATGTAGCACAAACATATGATGGAGGTTTTATTATAACAGGTATGACCTCATCTCTCGGTGCAGGTGATTCAGATATATGGTTGATAAAGACTAATAAGAATGGAAATGTAATTTTTGAAGAACAATACCAATGATAATTATTTAAAAAAGCATAACGACTTAAGAGTTAGCAGCGGACGCGAAGAAAGAATAAGTTGACCATGTGCAGTTCCGTTGGAGTGTCCGTCTGCAACGATGGATTGAACGAAGCCCCGCTGCAGCACCATACTTGATGAAAAGACCACGCTAAATGGCGTCCCTGGCTTTGCCTGGGATTATAAACTCGGCAATCGTTCAGCATTAGAATGGGTGCTGGATCAGTACAAAGAAAAGAAACCCAGAGACCCAACTATTGCCGAAAAGTTCAATACATATAAATTTGTCGATTATAAAGATCATGTGATCGATCTATTGAAAAGAGTTTGTACAGTTAGTGTAGAAACAATGAAGATTTTAAAGCAAATGGAGAATCTTAACAATAACAATGAAAACGTATAACAAAATGTTCAGTACGACTGCAAACACGCTGTGCGAATCCGATTTTTTGGCTGCCCGCATCAGTAATGTTTAAAGCTGAACGTTCAGGAGGGCTACAGTTTCCAGCGCTTTAACATTAGTGTTAACCCTTTCAATATATTCAACTAAATTAAAGGAGAATCGATTATGAAAAGACACTCTTGTAAATGGGTATAAAGTTACCGGAGAACATCGAGTAAACTTCGTTCGCTCAAATCTATCATGTGGATGTATTACTTTCGAATTATTTCGGGGGACTATATTGAAACAAAGAAAATGCTCCCAATAAATAAGGAGATATATCATGGATTATTATCAAAAAAAAGTTAGTATTCCCAGTATCTTAATTCTATTTTTTCTTCTAAATATTTCAGTGCATTCGCAAACTACGAGCTGGTTCAATAGCGGACCGGATGGTGGTTATGTAAATTGTGTTTCTGTATCAAAATCAAATCCAAATATTGTTTATATAGGCACAAAGCAAGGTATATACAAAAGCGAAAATAAGGGCGCATCATGGATAAAAACCGGTTTCAGGGATTTCGAGGTCAGGAGCATAAAAGTTTCACCCGCCTCACCCAATATAGTTTTTGCAGGGACTTATGAACAAGGATTTTGGAAAACCAGTAATGGCGGAGTAGACTGGGTCTTTAAGAAACTTTTAAATAATACTATAAATTGTATTGCCATTGATCCTAATGATCCTAATGTTGTTTACTTTGGAAGCGGCGATGATATGAGGACGTATGATGATGAGAATATCGGGATTTTTCAAAGTATGGATAATGGCGAGACCTTTTCAGCGCTTCGCAGCTGGGCATCCTGGGGGGTAGCCGGACTGAGTCAGGTAAATAGTATTTTTATTGACCCGGGAAATTCAGATAATATCTATGTTGCGGGCGCCACAAGCGGGTATAGTCCTTCATTTGGCTCATTTCTTTACAGCACTGACCGGGGTGCGAACTGGACAGATAAAAAGATAACGAATTACAGCTCTGAAGAAATATCAAAAATGGTTGTCGCGAAAGATCCTGCAGGCCAAAATACGGTATATATTTTGTTTGGTATGCTTTTTCAGAATCCCATATTATATAAGTCGACTGATTTAGGTGTTAACTGGGAAGAAGTTACAGGTCCTTATACTACTAAATATGATTCCCGTGTTTTTATGATTGATCCGAATAACTCAAATTCAATTTATATCGGAGTACGTTCTTTGGCAACACAAATACTAATATATGAAACTGCTCAAGACCAGTGGGATTTTATACCAGGAACAGGATTACCCTCAGACTATTCAACATGTATTGACATATCAACTGAAACAAATCCAATAATCTATCTTGGAAATTACTTTGGTGGTATTTATAATTTTACTACTGGAGTTTCATCCCGGTGGTCCCAAATTGTCAGTGGAGTAAATGCAACGTATATTAATGATTTAGCTGTTCATCCTTCTTCACCAAATTTGGCATACGCAGGTGTTAAAAATGAATACGGCTTATTTAAAACTACTGACAGCGGCGTCAATTGGAGCAGGATTTACGGCAACCTTCCTGTAAACCCTGAACTTGTAGCAATTGATCCTCAGAATCCATCAATACTGTATGCTGCCGATGATAATCAACAGGGGAGTGATTACTATATCTATAAAAGTACAAACAGCGGTGCAAGCTGGCAGTCAATGAGTATGGTTCCCTGCACCGGAGGAGGTTGTTCTACAAAATTAACCGATATTCTCATTCATCCAAATATTTCGGATAATATACTGGTTGCCACACAAATGCGGTGGTCCAGTAGTTCAGGATTATATGGATTTGGAAGAATCTTTAGGAAGGTGGGCTCAAATGCCTGGGATCAATTGCTTACTGCAGGTTCTGCTGCACTTGCATTAGATCCTAATAATCCTAATACCCTTTATACAGGCAAGGAAGATTCAGGCCAAATATGGAGAATTGAAAATTGCTGGGGAAGTCCCACCACGACTCAAATATCACCAGCCGGAGGAATTCGAGATATAACTGATATTGAAGTGGATAATAGTTCAAATGTTTATGTATCAACCGAGGCAGGTTTGTGGCGATATACTGGAGGCAATTGGACAGAATTAACATTGCCCTCAACAGATATAACAGGATTAGCAATTGACAGAGCTACTACACCAAATATAATATATGCGGCTACCGGCGACAATGGAATTTTTATATCCAATGACGGTGGTACCACCTGGAACCTTTGGAATGCCGGTTTGAAGAATCTTGCAATTACACAATTGAGAATTGGCGGCTCAAAAGTATGGGTAGGAACGGAGTATGGGGGAGTCTGGTGCCGCAATACTGCACAATCCGTTTCTGCTCCATATTTAACTCATAACACCGGTGATTTTAAAATGTCTGTTTTTCAGGATGGAAGCTTTGGACACCTTAGTTCATTGACTACTCTGGGCGAGGGCTGCCAATATATGAATAATGTAAATGCGCTATACGCGAGTGGATTGATTTTTGGCACACAAGCCGCAGGTTTTGTGAATGGTAATCAAGCTAGTTTCCAAATTGTAAATGATTTTATTAATACTGAGCCAATACACGTAGTCACATCAGTAGACCCGGAAATGGATTATATTTCGGAGACAGCCTATAATGATAACGGAGCAATAATTCCTTATGGAGTATCAGTTAATCAGAAAGCATTTTCCGATACCGGTGATGATTTTTTAATCTTAGAATTTGCTTTTACCTCTGCGTCGTCTTCCCTGGATAATTTTTATGCTGGAATTTTTGCCGATTGGGATGTTGGTGGTGGTGTAGGCTTTCCTGAAAACCTGGGAGGGTATGATCAATCAAGAAACCTTGCCTATCAATATGTTAATGACAGCTCCCCTGATCCAAATTACTATGGTGTAATTGCTCTTAGCGGTATGGCTGGCGCCAGGGTTGCTCTTGGAGGAGAGGCAATGCGAGAAACAGCGTTACAAAGAATATCCACCTTTGAAAATGAAACAATCACTGAGATTGGTGATTACAGAACGTGGATCGGATCGGGACCTTTCAATCTAACACAAGGCGTTATTAAATATGTATATTTTGCATTTGTTGCTGGAACGAATCTTGCAAATCTGCAGGCTAACGCTGATGCTGCGGTACAAAAATATCAGCATATAATTACTGATGTTAGCGAACATGAAGTTTTGCCTGCACAATTCAGTTTAAGTCAGAATTACCCAAATCCTTTTAATCCCACGACACTCATAAATTATCAGATTCCGCAAGGCTCTAAGGTAACTCTCGAAATATTTGACGTTCTGGGCAGAAGAGTCAAAGTACTTGTTGATGAATATAAATACGCCGGTAATTATAAAATTGAATTTAACTCCAAAGAATTATCGAGCGGAACCTATTTCTACAGAATAAATGCAGGAGAATTTTCGGACGTGAAGAAAATGTTATTGCTGAAATAGTGTCATTATAAAAAGAGGTGTGAATTTTCCGTTGTTTTTACGAATAAATTAGTTACAATTTAGTTATTCAAAAAAAGAACGTTTTTGGGACAGGATAGAAAAGTTTGCATATTTTATTTAAATCCCCTTAATGTCAGGGGATTTATTTTTACTTGCCAATTAATTCGAAATAGTATATCCACCTAATGATACTTGATGCAAAGACGAGATAATAGCACAGCCACTTTCGAAAAAATATTTGTGTACTCAGGTATTTTGTTGCTTTAATTATTTGTCGTATTTGACTCGAATACTTTCAACAACATGAATCATTGCATGTTACCCGGGATCTTGATAATCTTACTATTTTCATGTTACCTGGTGCGTAAAATAATAAAATAACGATTAATTATTTGCAAAATTAAAATTTGTTAACTAAATTTGCATGTTATTCATAAAACCAGATAATCACTGGTTATGTTCAAAATGTATCACAAACTAAAGAGGCAGATGAGATTCTAAAATAATGCCAGGTAATCCGCCAGCTATCATTCGCTTATACCGTATTGTACATTTGCAAAATGTTGAGTACATTCTTAGAAATGGCATGCATACTCGCCAATCACCTAATTTCGATCCAAATTATATTGACATAGGTGATAGCGAACTTATTGCCCAGCGTCACGATTATCCGGTAAAACTTCCAAATTGTGGTAACTTAGGTGACTATGTTCCATTCTACTTTGCCGGACATTCGCCCATGTTGCTAAATATCAAAACCGGTTTCAGGGGTATCACCAAACGCCCGCAGTACGAAATAGTTTACATTGTTTGCAAATTGGATGATATATTAACTCATTGCAATGAATGGGTATTTTCTGATGGTCATGCAAAAGTTGATCTATCGAGCCACTTTAATGACCTACAGGACTTAGACAAGATAGACTGGAATACGGTTCGTAAGCAATACTGGCAAAATACTAATGTCGATTTTGACCGCCAGCGAAGAAAGCAAGCTGAATTTTTAGTAAGAAACTATGTGCCAGTTACCTGCATTGAAAAAGTAGTCGTCAAAGATAATCCAAGAAAACAAATCCTTGAGAAGATAATGCAAAAGCTCAATTTGACCAAAACGGTACAAGTTGATACTCAAAATAGGTTATACTATTATGATTAAATATACCAAAGGCAATCTTTTAGAAGCACCGGTTCAGGCATTGGTGAATACTGTAAATACCGTTGGTGTCATGGGAAAAGGAATAGCTTTGCAATTTAAAGAAGCATTTCCTACCAACCTAAAGGGTTATCTAAAGGCTTGCAAAGATGGATGGCTGCAACCTGGGAAATTATTGGTAGTTCGGGAGGAAACGCTTGATGGGGAAAAGGTCATCATCAATTTCCCGACTAAAATTGAATGGTTTAAGAAGTCAAGATATGAATATATTGAAGTAGGATTAAAGGAACTGGCTAAAGTAATAGAAAACAAAAAAATCGAGAGTATAGCTATTCCTCCTCTAGGCTGTGGCAATGGTGGTTTAAAATGGGATAAGGTACGGGCTTTGATGGAAAAATACCTCTCACCTTTAACGGATGTTGAAGTAATTATCTATGAGCCAAGCGCAAAAGTGAAGGAAATTTTAAAAAGACAGGAGTCAACTAAGTATATAAAACTCACTCCGGCAAGGGGTATGCTTTTGTATGCAATGTTCTACTACGAAACGATGGGTGAAAAAAGTAGCCTATTCGTTGCAAATAAGCTGGCCTATTTCCTACAACGGCTTGGGGAAAAGAGCTTTAACCGTTTGAAATTTAAAGCGCGTAATTATGGACCTTATAGCGTTCAGGTTGAACACATGCTTCATGACTTGACAGGTAAGTACATTAAAGGTTTAGAACAAATGAAGGCAAAAGCTTTTGAACCCTTAGAATTGCAGTATGATAAGGTAAAAGAAGTGAGCGGATATATCAAAAAAGAACTAACTCAAGAACAAAGGGGGAGGCTAAAGAATCTGATAAAATTAATTGATGGATTTCAGTCTGCTTTATCACTAGAAGCACTGGCATCAGTAGATTATGTACTAAGAGAAAAGCCGGGAATCCAAGAAAAAGAAGTTGTACGAACAATACATAGTTGGTCTGAACGGAAACGTAAGCTTATTCAAGAGACACACGTTCAAATAGCATTGCAACATTTGCTTAGTAAAAAGAAACAATTAGAACTGTTTTAACCTACAGTTAAGTCAACTCAGACCTAGAAAATGTATTATATTTAGTTGAAATTAAGATTGGTGGCTCCTAAATTAAAA
>CAZIKB010000050.1:0-43666 GCA_964539665.1 uncultured Cytophagia bacterium | reverse complement strand
TGAATGTTCACTATATATTTATTAAAATCGTTAGTTTTCGGTCAATCACTAATTACATTGATAAAAAATTTATCGAATTCTTTCTTGGTGTTTATGCCCTTTTCGCTGGTGTTATTGTCTTAAATCAAATTTGGGCGAAACCTTCGGAAAAGGAAATTACTGAGATCCCTAAAGAAGAAATAGATGAGACCACAGTTTCAGGAATTGGAATTGCGATGGGAGTCATAAGCAGTATGATAGGCATTAGCGGCGGTATTGTATCCACTCCAATGCAGCAAACGATATTAAAAATACCTATTAAAAATTCAATTGCTAATACGATAACCGCGGCTATTTTTTGCTCATTAACTGCATCTGGATTTTTACTGATAACCGCATCAAATGCAGGTGATTTTTTATTATCTGATGTCCTGATAACACTTATTTTCTTAATTCCAGGGAATATTATTGGCGGACAGTTAGGTGGTTTTTTTACAAAAAGGTTACATATAAACTTTGTAAGGATATTTTTTGCTATTATTGCATTTGTAATAGGTTTTAGAATTCTTACAGAATAACATTCGAAAGAATTAATTATGCTAATAACATTACTTGCTGCAATCGGTTTGTTTGTTGTAATCATGAGCGTTTACAGGAAAGGGAAAAAAGATGGCATTCAGGATGCAGTAGACTATTTTGTAACTGAAATGAATAAAAGAAAAATTGATGCTGAAGTAATAATCGCTGACGAAAATTTTGAGAAATTGAATAAATCAAAAAAATTAATTGAGTTTCCATTTTTTAATTGGGAGAAATCAGAATGAATGCAATTTCAAATGTTGATGATATAAATAATGATCCAGAAGAACATGCAACTGCTGATTTTGTAGAAGATACACCAGTTGAAACAGACGCTGAAACTGCAAGCGAAGATGACGCGCAACTTGTAGAACAAAGCGCTGATGAGGTCCAGCATGTAGAACCAGACGTAGATGAAATTAGCGCCGATGAAAGCGATCAGGAGATAGGGAGTGAGTCTGATACCCAGGAACAAGAAAACGCAATTGAAGATACTGCTCCTCCTCCAGAAAAAATTCCAAAAGTTGCTAAAAAAAAGAAGAAGGCTAAGAGCAAGCCTAAAAAGAAAAAAGCAGAACCAGTGGAAAGAATTGAAGAGAAAGTATTCAGTAAAATAAATGAAATTGAGCTGCCAAATATTGAAATGGGCGCTCTCTTTGCAGGTGTAGAGAATGTAAGCAAGAATGCAAAAAAATTTGATTCACAGGTAACAAGATTTGCCAGTGGTTTATTTACTAAGGTAACGAATTATTTTAAACATTCTATCGAATCGTATAAAAAACAAGAATGATTTATCATTAAATGCCCCAGCGCGGCTAAGCCGCAAATGACAAATAACAATAAGCCAAATGACAAATAAATTCAAAAATTTAATTTCAAATCCCGTGCTTTAACGCGATCCTAAGTGGAAGGAGTGGATTTTTGGAAATTGGAATCTGTCACCGGGGATTTGAATTTTCTTTACAAAAAAATGCAAAGAATTAAAAGTAATACTCTAAGCTTCACCATTAAACCAAAACTGAAATGTGTTCAATGGATGAATTCCAATTAGACAAAGCGGAAAATTATTTCAAGTGTTCAACTCCCGAGTCAACCAACAATACTCATTGAAATTCAACAGGAGATGAACAAACCAGAACTCAGCTTTAAAAAAACGCCGAATTCATAATGAAAAATTTGGGCCTGACAGCTAAAATTATCAAGTTAGTTAATTCGCCATTTTATGGATTCCGTAATCAAGTTAAATCGATTGAGCCGACACAAGGTCTATTAGGATTAGACTTGACAGCAAACAAGGTCACAGAATTCAAAGATATTGCTGCGGATAAAGTACTCAATATATAAGCAATTTAATCCCTTTAGTTGTGGCAATACATAATTAACAGGATTGATTCAATGGATTTTTATCAAGCCAAAAAACATTTAGATGAACATATTTTAAAAAACAATCTAAAAAGTAGTGAACAAAGAAACACAATACTAAGGATATTTTTAGCAAGCTCGAAGCACTTAACATCTGAAGAATTATATGACTTAGCTAAAAATCAAATACCCAATATTGGTATTGCTACCATTTATAGAACCTTGAAACTTTTTAGTGCATGCAAAATTGCAAATGAATTAAAATTTAACAGAGGGAAAACCAGGTATGAACCGCTTTTGGACACTAAACATCACGATCACTTAATCTGTTTAAAATGCGGAAATTTAACTGAAATATTTGATGATGAAATCGAGCGGTTGCAGGAAAAACTTTCAAAAAAAAATGATTTTGTCCTCAAAAGCCATAAATTAGAACTTTATGGTTTTTGTAAGGACTGTTAAAATAGATAACTTTTTTTAATTACATCATGATAATGAATGTCATAATTAGAATCATGTAATATGCTCAAGTAATAGCAGCAACCGGGTCAGCGTTTCCTAAAAGCCATTACAACCCATACGGTCGTTTTATTCGAAAGAAACGTTTATGCGGTTGTTCAAGCTAAAGAGCCTTTGTGAAAAGGGTTAACAAGGCCATCCTTCGACTCCGCTCAGGATGAAGCTACGCTCAATTCATGGTGAGCGGAGTCGAACCATGACAAGTTTTTGTTAGTTTTCACACAGGGACTAAAGGTTGAACACCAAAACGAGAGCGTTTCCTAAAATTGAAATAAACTTTAGGTACGGAAAGAAGCATGTATATTGAGGATAAAGAAGATATAAAAGTTAGTACAGATAACTCTAACCGAGTCAAAAAAATTGCTATAGTTGGCCTTCCTAATACTGGAAAAAGTCAGATTTTTAATAATCTCACTGGTGAATATACTGTAGTCGCGAATTACCCTCTAACGACCATTGAACCAAAAAGGAGCCTATGTCAAATCAAAAACCACTGTTGTGAAGTTATTGATACGCCTGGTCTTCATTGTTTGTATATTCATTCTGAGGAAGAATTGATTGTCAGGGATATGTTATTCTCGGAAAAACCAGATGTCATAATTCAGTGTATTGATACTAATCGGTTAAAACAATCTCTGGTTCTTACGGCTGATTTATTGGAAATGGGGACGCCGGTTGTTATCTCGCTCAACGCCATTGACGAAACGACAAAAAGGGGGATATGGATTGACTCAAGTGGATTATCTCGTCTTTTAGGCGTGCCGGTTGTTGAGTTAATGGCTGTGCACAATAGAGGCACAGCAGAGTTAAAGGAGGCTATAAGCAATGCAAGAAATGGTAAATGTGCTATTCGGTACGGAGATATTTTAGAAAATGGGATATCAGCTATAGAATCTAAGTTGCCTGAAGATATTGGTTCTAAGCGGAAGACTGCTATTCTGCTGTTGCTTCAGGATTCGTTTTTAGCAGATAACTTTAAGAGGGTATATGGTGAAGAAAAGATCACACAGATTAGGGAAGTTGTTAACAGGATAAGAATGGAATTTAGAGGAAATCTTGCTTATGCCATAAATAATAAGCGGAATAAGTGGGTGGAGAAAATAACTGCGAATATAATCAGAAAGCAGAAGTTAACACGAGGAGAGTTTTCTCAGGTTTTTGCTCATTTGTGTCGGCATCCAATATTCGGACTTCCTATATTAATAATATTTCTTTTAATAATGTATTTTCTTGTTGTAGATGTTGCAAATGTATTCGCAAGTTGGTTGGATGGAACATTGTGGAGTCCGGTGCAGAATCAGATAGAAAACTTTGTATCCAGTAAATTCTGGAGTGATTTTTTAATAGGAGATTATGGTATTTTGTCGCTTGGACTGGCCAATGCAATTATCACAGTTTTACCTATATTGTCGGTATTTTTTATCTTTTTTAACATTCTTGAAGACATTGGATATTTACCTAATTTAAGTGTTTTAATAAAGAGGGTTTTCGAAAAGATTGGATTAAGCGGCGCTGCCATTATGCCTTTGGTTCTCGGTTTTGGCTGTAAGACCATGGCTACTTTGACAACCAAATCGCTGAATTCAAAAAAGGAGAAATACATTGCTGTCTATTTAATAGCATTCGCCATCCCCTGCGCGCCTCAAATGGCGCTCAATATGAGCATACTTGGCAGGATGGATGTAATGGCGATTGTGATAGCTTTTTCTGCGCTGGTTCTTGTCGAAATAACAGTAGGTTTGATTTTAAACAATATTTTGAGGGAAGAAGGGAAGAGCGATTATATACAGGAGTTGCCGACAATACGTTTGCCAAATGCAAAAGCAGTACTGGTAAAGACGTATTACAAACTTTACTGGTTTATCAAGGAAGCGGTTCCTGTATTTGTATATGCGGCGCTTGTTCTTTTTCTAATGGATAAAGCAGGAATACTTGATGCAATGAAAAATGTTCTCAGTCCCATTATGAATGGCATGTTAGGGCTTCCTACGCAAATGGTAGACGCTCTCCTTTTGTGTATGGCCCGGCATGAAGCGGCTGCTGGCTTGATTATAAAGCTTATAGAAAATGGCGAGCTTAATTATGTTCAATGTATAGTTGCTGTTACTATTACCACAATGTTTGTTCCTTGCTTTGCAAACATTATGGCGATGATAAAGCAGCAAGGTATGAGAAGTGCTCTTGCTATGGTAGCTATGATTAATGGCAGTGCATTCTTCATAGCAGCGGCATTGAATTGGGTATTGGTTGTATTGTTTAAATTGTAAACTAAGGAGAAATGCGATGAATCACAAAATGGAAAAGGATGAGTATATTGAGAGACTGTATAATATGAAAGAACATAGAAAGGATTCAATAAATGATCTAAAGAACGCCATCAATGGTAACTTCGATGTCGCTATAATTGATGAATTGTTATCGGAAGATATGATAGATTTAAAACAGGAGGAGAATAAAATTTTCCTTACAAAGAAAGGAGTAAATTATGCTCAACGGATTATCCGCGCACACAGGATTGCAGAGAGGTTAATTTTCGACGTCCTGGGTGGTGAGTTTGAGTCGGGCGCTTGTGAGTTTGAACACCTGGTTTCACCGGAACTGGTAGACAGTATTTGTATTTTACTTGGACACCCCAGAGAATGCCCTCACGGAATGCCGATTCCGGCAGGAGAATGCTGCAAGCACTCTACGAGGACCGCAGAAAGTTTGGTTTCTCCTCTTTCTGAATTAAAAGTCGGTCATTCTGCACGTGTTGCCTATGTCAATTGCCCAAACGAAAAGCAGCATCATAAGATTGACGGTCTGCAGATCAGGCCAAGAGTCCTAGTTAAGCTGGAGCAGATATACCCTTCTTATGTAATTGAGTGTGAAGGGGTTAACATTGCATTGGATCAGGAAATAGTATCCAACATATTCGTGTGGAAAAAGTCTACCGACATATTAACCCAACTGCAAGAGTTGCCCAGGGGAAATCAATCGGACATGATAGAAAGTGTGTAGAGGGTTTAGGTTTTACGCACAATGAGAGAGTTAATTAATACCTAATCATTTTGGAGAGAACTACGGTGCCAGTTATTTTTCAAACAACCATTTTACTGATCCTGTCGAATATCTTTATGACCTTCGCATGGTACGCTCACCTTAGGAATCTTGGTGACTCAAAATGGTATGTCGCGGCGTGTATGTGCTGGGGAATTGCTTTATTCGAGTATCTCTTGCAGGTACCTGCCAATCGCATTGGCTACACGGAGTTAAACCTACCTCAACTTAAAATCCTTCAAGAAGTTATCACACTCGCGGTGTTTGTTCCGTTTGCGATGTTTTATATGAGAGAGTCGATGAGACTTGATTATCTGTGGGCTGCTCTTTGCTTAGTTATGGCGGTTTACTTTGTGTTTCGTGGAGCAAACGTCGTATAACCACTACGGGTGAATGGTTCGGCCAACTGCTCCCGCTTAACGTCAGTGAGAATACAGACGAAATCAATGGCATCGGTGAATATTTTAACATAAAATTACAGAACGGATTCAAGGGCATCACATTTGAAGTTGCCTACACACATGAAATATTTTCCAATGTATCCGGAGGACTTGGTCATTAGACTGTCTTTCTGGATAACGTGGATTTAACAATGTCTATTGATGCAGACAATACCTGGAAGATTTATGAAGCGTGGTTTCAACAAAAGCTATTCGGAGATAATCTGTCCATTTTGACAGGGCTTTTTGATTTGAATTCTGAGTTTGATTTGATAGAGACAGCAGGTTTATTTTTGAATAGCTCCCAAGGCATTGGATCCAATTTCTCCCAAACTGGCTTGAACTGTCCATCTATATTTCCGAATACTTCGTTATGGTTAAGAACCAAGATTTAACCTGCAGATGCTTTATACATACAAAAAGTACTTCTTGACGGAATTTCTTGCAATCCCGATAATCCAAATTGGACACAAGTTATTTTTGTCAAAAATGATGGTGTACTGATAACTACAGAAATTGAATACCTCACTGGCACCAGGGAAGAATTGCAAGCGCCGTACGGCAAGGTAGCATTAGGTATTTATTACTACACAACAAAATTTGACGACCTTTTAGAGACGGATAGTGAAGATAATCCAATTCAACGTAAGTGCAATCCTGGTCCTTACATTTTGGCCGAGCAGACTGTCTATCACGAAAAAGCAGATCCAGCCCAGGATCTTGCAATTTTCGGTAGCGTGGGATTCGCGGATAGTAAAGTGAATCAGTTCAGGTCTTATACAGGCATAGGTGGTGTATATACAGGTTTGAAACCGGGCCAGGATCAGGATCAGATTGGATTTGCCATTGCTGCCGCCCATAACGGGGGCAAATTTAAGCAAGCTCAATTTGATGCACGAATGCCTGTAGATAATTCCGAAGAAGCATTGGAATTGACTAATCAAGCCCAAATCACACCCTATTTTGTGTACAACCGGATTTACAATATATAATCAATCCTGGAACGGATCCAACACTTAAGAATGCTTTTGTTAATGGAATTCGTTTTGAACTTTCATTTTAATTGAAATAATAAATCCCACCCCCCTGGATAAATCTTAATATTCAACTTCCAGGGCAAAGATAAAGATGTCGTCTTCTGTTTGTCCTTCACCCCAATCTTCGACATATTTTATCATGGGATCAAGACTATTTTTCAGAGGTTTCTCGTATTGTTGAGACAAAATACTCTGCACCGTATTACACCAAAAAGCTCACCTTTTCCAATCAAAATTTCTGTAACACTATCTGAATAAAAGTAAAGTACTGTTGAGATTCATTTGAGATTCATTGTCATAATAGAATTGATTGTTCAGTTGAGCCTGCAGAGACTGTTGATTCTGATAGTTGGTTTGGAAGACTATAAAAATGGAAAATTGAATAAGGGATACTGCTTATTCAAAGCCAGTACCCCTTATTTACCATTCTTAGTTTTTGAAGTTATTGAGTAAATTTCCGTCAGAATCTAAGATATCAACGCTAACAGCAATTCGCCCATCAAGATTATGAGTTGCACATGACAAGCAAGGATCATACGCCCGAATTGCCATCTCAACCATGTTTAAAATGCCCTGATCATACTTACCATCTTTAATCAGGGATTTGGCTGCCTGGTTCACCGACATATTTATCGGAGCATTGTTATGTGTTGTGCCGACTATAAGGTTAAGATTCGTAATTAAACCCTTATCATCAGTTTCATAATCATGAATAAGGGTACCTCTGGGCGCTTCAACACAACCAACGCCTCTGGCTGCTCGCGGAGTGACAGGAACTCTTGTTTCCCGGCTCGTGATCTCTGGATCATTTAAAAGTTCCACAGCATGTTCGGCATTGTACAGAAGTTCAATTAGTCTTGCCCAGTGATACAAAAGTGTTAACTGGGCCGGACGGCCAAACGCTGCTCTGAACTCTTCAAATTCTTTCTGAGCTAATGGTGTCGCCATTTTATCCGCAACATTGATCCGTGCCAGTGAATTTGTTCGGTAAATGCCCTTTGGATCATTGATATCCATTGAAAAGCCGTCTCCCCAGGATTTAGCATACGGAAACTTCAAATATGACCAGTCTTCTATTTTTTCGGAAATATGTTGCGTGTACTGGTCATAGGTAAATTCTTCATAAGCCCCGTCCGGCCGCATGAGCCTGAGCTTACCGTCATATACATTAAGCGCTCCATCATCTGAAACTGTACCTAAGAATCCGGTATTAATTACACCTAATGTTTTTACGGTATCAAGGTATTTGGGGAAAATGCTTTCTTTTGCAAAAGCGATAGAAAATTTTGCAAATTCTAATACTTCTTCTGCCATTGGCAATACCTTATCTCTTTCTGCTTGTGTTAACGGTTTGCTAAAACCGCCTGGAACAGCCGTGACCGGATGAATCGATTTACCCGATATAGTCTCAAGCATTTCACAACCAAGATAACGGTTACGCACAACTGACTTGCCAATTTCCGGATTACTTTGTGCAATACCTATCACATTACGCACAGAATAATCAGAATCGGGTCCCATAACAAAATCAGGACCAGATAGAAAGAAGAAATGCAGGATATGTTCTTCCGTATAAGCTATGCTGTTACATAGATCACGAAGCTTCTTACCTGCTGGAGTTGGTTCTACACCAAAAACCGCATCGGTAGCTTTCGCAGACGCCAGATGATGCGACCAGGGGCAAACGCCACAAATACTGGTAACAATCCTCGGCAGCTCTTCTGCTGGCCTGCCAATACAAAATTTCTCAAATCCTCTCAATTCAACTACATTAACCTTGGTATCAGTAACATTGCCAGAATCATCAAGTTGAATTGCAATTTTGGCATGACCCTCTATTCTTGTAACTGGTTGAATTACTATTTGTTTACCCATATTATCACCTCCTTGCCTTATTTATTAGGTAATGGTCTTAAGCGGTTGTGTCCGCCAATATACCTGTTTAACAGAGCTCGTCTGTCATCAATTAGCTTGGCGTCAAGCCCTATACTGGAAAGAGCCGTCATCATATCCACCATGGGATTGGCGTCTTTTCTTATAGGACCGAAACAGCCTCTACAGGGCATATAACCTTTTACGCAGCGCGGAACCTGATCGCCGTCGCCATTATACTTTTTCCCACAGCCTGACTTCGTAACAGGGCCTAAACAAAGTATTCCTTGCTCATTAAGACAGCGCATGGTATCATACTCGCCAGGAGTGAACACTGCATCCTGTAAAGGTCGTTTTATGCCAACATCACTCTTTTCTTCTCGCTTGGTTGGGCAGTCATCACAGACGCTTCTTTCTGGTAAATCAAAAGGCCTGCCTTCGAGCAAGCAAGTCAGGGCTTCCAGTATGATAGCCGGATTCGTTGGACAGCCCGGAATATACAGGTCGACGTTGATAACTTCATCAAGCGCTAAAACCTTATCCGTAAGAGGTGGAATATCTTTCGACGGAGTATCACCAGATTCTGTAGATTTGGAATCACGGTAAACCTTTTCATAAAGGTCATCCAATTTATACATATTAGCCAAGGCAGGAATACCACCAAAACATGCACATGAGCCGAGCGCAATCAGGGTTTTACACTTTTTGCGCATTTCTTCTGCAACATGTTTTTCTTTTTCATTCCTGACCCCGCCTGAAACTATTCCCACGTCAGCTTCTGGAATTTCAAGCTCACTTTTTTCGCCGGTTTGACCAAAATATTTGTGGTCCATCAAGACTGGCATATGGACAAAATCAAGAGACGGCAGCAAGTCAAGCAAAGTCTCTCCTATGTCCAGAATAGCAACTTCGCAACCACCACAAATGTTCAGCCATTCTTCTGCTACTTTCGCCATAAATACCTCCTATTAAATTAATATTATAGTCAACTGTTATTTAAAATGAAGCAGGGAAAAACTTACCTTAATTATACAGGTTAGCCGTTGGACTCAACTTGTCCGGCCACTCGCCTTGTATAAACAAAGTATTTTCCCTCCTCCTCAATTAGGTGCGTTTCAAATCCGTTATTGCTGTACTTCGAAAGATTTTCCTTCGCAGCAGATTCAGATTCATAATCCTCCCCATCCAAACCATACTTCTTACCGTCTATTATCTTAAAGTTTTCCACAAATTAAATCTCCTACAAATATCAAATAGAACACAGATGACACAGAAATTCACGGATTATTTTTGTTTGTGTACTAAATAAATATTTACTTTTATTTTCTATCGTTGGTAAATATTTTTCTTTTAAACTCTGCCTTTGTTCCAAAATTCAACAACAGACCAACTTCTATTTTGGTGGCTTTCAAGTAATTTATGAGTTGAGCCTCATGTTCTTCACAAAAAAATTTTTGAAGCTTTTAACTCTATTATCACCAAGTTATCAACAAACAAATCAGCGAAATAATCTCCAACTTCTTCTTTTTCATAGTATACTTTAATGTTTTTTTGTTGAAAAACTTTGCATCCCATTTTACGTAATTCAATCGCCATTGCATTTTCATACACCTTTTCTAAAAATCCAAAACCAAGTGTATTATTCACTTTGTAAAACGCTTTTATTATCTTTTCAGTTATGTCTTAGTGTAACATATTTCTTCCAACGAAAAGCCCAAATTTTTATTTTTATACTGTATTTTATTAATCCGCGTCATCAGTATCATCTGTGTTCTATTTAGCTATAAGGACTAGGACCAAGCTCTTTAATAGTCTCAACCATTTCATTCATTACCTGTGCGAATTTAGGTCCTTCAGAAGCAGAAACCCACTCAAGTCTAAACCGTTCATCTTCTAATCCGAAATCCTCAAGCATAAGAGTTGTCGCGTCTGCTCTGTTTTTCGCTTTCAGATTCCCATCGATATAATGACAATCACCCGGATGACAACCGCACATTATTACTCCGTCAATTCCTTTGGTCAATGCATCAATCACCAGATTCGGATGCACCATACATGAACACATAACCCTGATTATCCTGACATTTGGCGGATACTGTAACCTCGCTACACCGGCCAGATCTGCGCCAGTATAAGAACACCAGTTACAGCATAAAGCAATTATTTTCGGTTCAAATTCTTCTGACATCTTTCCACTCCTAACCTAAGACTGCGTTTATTTGGGCAGCAATTTGTTCCAGTTTAAAGCCTCTTACTATTATACCTTTCTTTGGACAGGTCGCCTGACAGCCACCACAACCTTTACAGGCGGTTTCATTTACTTCAACTATCTTTTTTATTTGGCCCTTACTCATATATTCGATTAATGTTATTGCATTATAGGGACAGGGTTCAACACAATATGCGCAACCATCACAGTTTGCATCAACCACTTGAGAAATGGTTGCTTCCAACTCCATACGATCCTTTGAAAGTATTGTAGCTGCTCGTGAAGCAGCAGCCTGAGCCTGAATAATACTTTCATCAATTCCTTTAGCGGCATGAGCTAAACCACATAAAAATACTCCTTCCGTAGCAAAATCAACCGGTCGCAGCTTCATGTGTGCTTCCATGAAAAATCCATCAGTACCCAAAGGTACTTTTAAAAATTGAGCAACCTTCTCGTTCTCATCATTTGAAACTATACCTGCAGATAATACCACCAAATCAGCAGTTATTTCAATCGGCACTCTCAATGTCTGGTCAAAGACTTCGACTTGCAATCCATTACAATTTTTTGAAACTTCGGGTTTAATGTCCGTTTCAAATCTTATAAACACAACACCCAATTTTCTTGCTTGAGTATAAAAACTCTCTTTGAATCCATAAGTTCTTATGTCTCTATATAAAATGTATATATTTGTTTCAGGTGAAAGTTCTTTTATTTTTAATGCATTCTTAATGGATTCGGTGCAACACATCCTGGAGCAATAGGGCCTTTCATCATCCCGGGAACCCACACATTGAATCATCACAACGGTTTTCGGCGCTTGTTTTTTGGAAGTAGCTAACAACTCACCACCAGTTGCTAAACGCTGTTCAAGTTCAAGTTGGGTCATTACATTTTCATTCTGACCGTATAAATACTCTTGTGGTTTATATTCTTTTGCACCTGTGGCAACAATGACCACGCCATGCTCAAACTCTTTAGATTCGCCGTTGGTAGAAACCTTTGTTTTGAAATTCCCTTTTGAGCCTTCTATACTTTCAATATTGGTTTCTGTTAATAAATGGACTTTCTCATTGTTTTTTACTTTTTCAATAATACGCTTTAATTCTTCCTGCGGCTTTTCTCCATTGAATAAATAGTGAATGCTTCTCAGATTACCACCGAGTTCTTTTTCTTTCTCAACTAAATACACATCAAATCCCTGACTTGCAAGTTCATTTGCAGACGTCACACCAGAAAGCCCACCACCAATAACAAGAGCAGATTTATTTATTGGCAATGACTTTTTTTGCAGTGGTTCTAATAATCTCGCTTTAGCAACTGCCATTGTTACCAGGTCTTTGGATTTCTCAGTAGCTTTATCAGGTTCGTGCATATGCACCCATGAGCATTGATCCCTGATATTGGCCATTTCAAATAGATACGGATTAAGCCCTGCTTCACGGGTCGTACTTCTGAACAAAGGTTCGTGAGTTCTGGGTGTGCAGGAAGCAACTACTACTCTGTTTAAGTTATGCTCTTTAATTTTCTCTTTAATCAACTCTTGTGTGTCGTTTGAACAGGTGTACAAATTATTATCTACATAGACCACATCAGAAAGGGATTTTGTGTATTCAACGACTTCAGGAACATTAACCACCCCGGCAATATTGGTCCCGCAATGGCACACAAACACACCGATTCTTGGCGCCTGGCCGGCAACATCAACCTCAGGCGGATACTCCTTAGGAATAATCAAGCTACCTCGGACGTCTTTCAAAAGTGATAACACATTGGCTGATGCACCTGAAGCCTGCATAACGGTTTCAGGGATATCCTTTGGTTCAGTAAATGGTCCCGAGACATAAACTCCATCGCGCGTAGAGGCAACCGGATTGAAAACTGAGGTCTTGCAGAAATTAAATTCATTCAACTCAATTCCATATTTCTCAGCAATTTCATTTGCAGACTTCGGAGGCTGCATACCAACCGACAAAACGACCAGGTCATATTCACGCGAAACCTTCTTATCGTCATCCGTTAGATAGTTAATCAATAGATTTTTCGTTTCAGGGACTTCTTCAACTGCAGGTACCCGACATCTGATATAATTTACGCCTTGATTAATTGCTCTTTGATAATATTGGTCAAATCCCTTACCAAATGCACGGATATCCATAAAAAAAATATCACATTCCAGATCCTGACCAACATGCTCTTTAGCAATGATCGCTTCTTTGGTGGCATACATACAGCAGACTGACGAACAGTAATCTCTGTCGCAATCACGTGAGCCAACACATTGTAAAAAAGCGATTCTTTTGGGTGTTGTTTTATCGTAAGGTCTCAAAACATGACCTAAAAATGGACCGGATGCATTGAGTATTCTTTCAAATTCCATTGATGTTATTACATTTGGATAAACTCCATAGCCCAGCTCTGCCTTGTCTTTTGGATCAAATGGTTCAAATCCAGGGGATAATACGACTGCACCGACATTCAACTCAATCGTCTCTTCTTTTTGTGTGTAATCTATGGCATTGGCTTCGCACACCTCTTCACAAATTTTACAGGCTTCATGACTCAAATGAATACATTTTTCTTTATCTATAACGGGTGTATTTGGAACGGCCTGAGGATAAAGTATGTGAATAGCAGGTTTCTGGTCTAAGCCAAAATTGTACGGATTAGGAATTGGAATGGGAACATTTTTGCTTGATAATGTTGATATTGATTTTCCTACAGGGCATATAAAATCGCAGGCGCCACAGGTCCAGCACATTTCATTATGCTTTCCAAATGGCGGTTCGAGTTTTTTATTTTGACCGCGTCCGGAAAAGCCGATGGCGATTCTCCCCATTCTCTCTTCACACATTCTTTCACAAAGACCACAGTAGATACAGTCATCATATTTTTTCTTTATGCGTGGTTCTGTCACTCCCTGATCAGATGCAATTCTCTGGATTATCTCAGAATCCGGACACCTTGCCAGCAAAAGTTCTGCGATTATTTTCCTGGCCCTTTTTACCCTGTCAGTATCAGTTTTCACTGAAAGTCCGTTTAAAGCAGGGTAAGAACAGGATGACTGGACAGAAGGAGCTCTACCTTCCTGTTCAATTTCAACAAGGCACAACCTGCAGGCTCCGTAAGGCGTAAGCGCTTTGTGATAACACAGTGTTGGTATCTTTATACCGATGCTTTGGATACAATTTAATAATGTATTTCCTTCAGGAAATTCACACTTATTACCGTTTATAGTCAGCTCAATCACTCTGAGCCTCCGTTTTTAATCAAGTGATTATATGAAAAATTAATTCCGGGATGCAAAGCTTTCAGTACCCGCATTGTTTTATCAATATCCCCCACAGGTTTCATATCAATATTGCTCTGGTTAAAGGCAGCAATAATTCTAGCACCGTTATCCTTCCACTCTTCAACTTTCATAAATCCACCAGTTGCTTCACTTGCCTGGGCAAGTAACGAAAGCCCAAGTCCAAATTTTTTACCTTCCTTTGTTGTATAAAACGGATTTGCTGCGTTCTTTAAAGTTGCTTTATCCATGCCCGGTCCATCATCTTCGATTTCCAGTATCAGAGTATTGTTATCTTCAACAACTCTGATAAACACATTCTGTGCCCCGGCTCGTAAGGAGTTTTTCGCTATATCCAAAAACTCTTCACCACATATTACTTTCGCATCAAGTAATTCTTTTATTTTATGAATTTTCATATATCCTTTCTTTTCAGTTACAGCACCGAATCCGCAAGCTGATTCAAATTTTTAGTGTCATTACCGGAGACCGACTTCTTGGTCGAATTCTCAGTTGGACATACTTCCTGGTGCTGTCCGCTAATTCCTTTCGCTACAAGCAACTATCTCTGAAAGCTGCTCCACTTTTTCCAGATCATTACCTGAGAGCTTGATTACAGCAGATACTTTTGAGGGACAAACCTCCAGGCACGCACCGCATTTTGAGCACTTTGCCTGTTCGATTAAGTGTACATATTTCCTTTCACCCACGATTGCTTCCGATGGGCAATCTTTTAAACAAAGTAAACATCCCACACATTTATCGGGGTCAATATAATACTGGATGAGATTTCTGCATACAAGCGCCGGACACCGTTTCTCTTTAATATGTGGCTCATATTCATCTCTAAAATATCTCAAGGTTGAGAGTATCGGATTGGGCAATGTCTGTCCCAATCCGCACATAGAGGCGTCTTTGACGGACATTCCCAGCTCTTCCAAATAATCGATATCACCATTCGCTCCTTCTCCATCCGATATCCGGGTCAGCACTTCGAGCAGAGCTTCGCTTCCATCACGGCAGGAAACACATTTCCCGCAGGATTCATCATTCGTGAACTGGATAAAAAATTTAGAGACATCAACCACACAGGTATCTTCATCCATTACGATCATACCACCGGATCCCATCATTGAGCCGGCTTTCTGCAACGATTCATAATCTATCGGCGAATCCAGTAAACTGGCTGGAATACAGCCTCCGGAAGGGCCGCCAGTCTGCACAGCTTTGAACGCCTTGCCATTCGGAATACCACCGCCAATCTCATACACTACCTCGCGAAGTGTTATCCCCATGGGAACTTCAATTAGCCCGGTATTATTTATCTTCCCGACCAGCGAGAAAATTTTTGTGCCTTTTGATGTCTCCGTGCCAATACTGGAGTACCACTCGGCGCCTCTCGCGATTATCGCAGGTACATTTGCCAGGGTCTCCACATTATTGATAACTGTTGGACATCCCCACAGCCCTTCCTGTGCCGGAAAAGGCGGGCGCTGTCTGGGTTCGGGAATATTCCCTTCAATTGAATGGATTAAAGAGGTTTCCTCGCCGCAAACAAAAGCTCCGGAACCCTCTCTGATTTCAATATCAAAATCAAAACCGGAACCGAGGATATCAGAGCCTAACAGCCCTAATTCATTTGCCTGAGAAATAGCTGTTTTCATGCGCTCAATAGCGAGCGGATATTCTGATCTCACATAAATAAATCCGTTTTCCGCGCCAATAGCATAGGCAGCGATACTCATACCTTCGATGACAGAATGCGGATCTGACTCAAGTACACTTCTGTCCATATATGCGCCCGGGTCGCCTTCATCACAGTTTGCTATCAAATATTTCGTTGCACCTGGCTGTTGGCTGGCTATTTTCCATTTTACACCGGTGGGAAATCCAGCACCTCCGCGTCCTCTCAAACCTGCATTTATAATTTCACCTGCAACATCAGTCGGTGACATCGAAGTGAGAACCTTTTCAATCGAAATATAACCGTCTCTTGCAATGTAATCCTCTACCTTCTCAGGATCAATAATGCCTTTATTCCTTAAAACGACTAAAAGCTGTTTTTTGAAGAACGGTATATCCGACAGCATTGGAAATGGTTCTTTTTCTTCAGGAGGCGTAAACATCAGTTTCTTAACAGGACGGCCTTTGAGAAAATGCTCTTCAACAAGGTGTGGAATATCTTCGATTTTTAGCCAGCCGTAAAAAATATTTTCAGGCAATACAACCATTAGCGGGCCCTGACCACAGAAACCATTACACCCGGTAGGTACCACAGACACCTCATTTTTAAGGCCACGCGAGTCTATTTCTTTGTTAAGTGCTTCTATAATCCGGAATGCGCCACCTGCAACACAACCTGTTCCGGCACATGCCATTAATTCAATGCGTTTCTTTTCAGCCATTATCCTGCCTTTTCAGAACCAATACCAATTACATTCTCTTTGACTATTTTTCCACTAACAACATGTTCATTAAAAATTTTTGCCGCGATAGCCGGTGTAAGTTTCCCATATTTTACCGGAGCAGAACCTTCCATTTCAACGGTTACCATTGGCTCTTCTGAACACAATCCGGCACAGCCTGTCGAAGTAAACATTATATCAGATATGCCCTTGTTTTCGAGCTCGTCCAAAAAAGTGTTCATAATTTCTCTGGCTCCCGCAGCAATACCACAAGTGCCCATGTGCACGTTCACCTTCCCCCTGAATTTTCCTTCTCTCAGGTAAATATCCTTCTTTACAGCTTCCCGCATTTTTTTTAATTCATCGATGGTTAATTTAGGCATCGTATTACTCCTGAACCTTGTATTTTTTTACAATATCCGGAATATCTTTTGATTTCAGTTTTCCATAGACATCATCACCAACCGTGACTACCGGCGCCAGCCCGCAACAACCTATGCATCGGACCGACCTTAACGTGAAAAGCATATCCTTTGTTGTCTCATCTACTTTTGTCTCCAACACTTCAGTAAATTTTTCAAGCAGTCTTTCAGCGCCCCCCACATAACAGGCGGTTCCCATACATACATTTATTATATACTTACCGATTGGCTTCAGACTAAATGAGCTGTAGAACGTGGCTATCCTGCAAATATGTGTCAGAGGATAGCCGGTTTCCTGAGCGACATATTTCAATACACCCTCAGGGAAATAGTTTAAAGCAGCGTTAATCTCCTGAAGAATTGGCATTAACGGGCCTTTTCTATTTCTGTGTTTTTCCACAACTTTCTTAACAACTTCCAAAAATTTAGGTTCAATATTTATTTTTCCGTTTTCTACAATTTGAACCGTATTACGAGTAGGGCAGTTTGATACACAAGCGCCGCAACCTGTACATTTTTCTTCATCCACAAAGCGAGGTTTTTTCTTTATCGTTACAGAAAAATTGCCCGGCTCTCCCGTGATACTTTCCACTTCGCTATAAGTGATTTTTTCAATATCTTTATTTCGGCCAACATCAACTAACCTTGGCGCCATGGTACACATGGCACAGTCGTTTGTAGGAAAAGTTTTATCAAGCTGAGACATCACTCCACCAATGGATGGCTTATTCTCAACCATGTAAACCTTTATTCCGGAATCTGCTAAATCAAGTGCGGCCTGCATTCCGCCAATTCCACCGCCTACTACTAATGCAGAACCAACTTTTTCTTTGGATTTTTTATTGTTTGACATGATCTAAAATTTCCTCTTTCTCTTCAGGCAAATGCGCTTGCACAGCCTTATCTTTAACCGTTTGAAAATAAACTGCCAAGGGTCGATAAAGCATGTGCGCCCACTTGCCAAATGGTATCTCAATGACTAACATCGGGACAGCAATTGCTAAATGAATAGCATAGGTGAAATGTGATGTGAGCTCAAGTCCAACATATCTGAAGATATGAACCGCAATCCCGCTTAAAGCTGTTAAAAGCAACATGACTGGCAAAATCCAGTCACTCAAGTCTGAAAACTTATGTAACTGCTCGACTTTCTTCAATCGACCTGCTAAAATATCTACGGTGACATAAATGAATACTGCTGTGATTAAATATCCCAACCATCTTTGCGGGTGATAAACCGGGTAAATATTATCCGTTTGAAACCAACCCAGAAAGAAAATCTTAATTATAAACATTACCCCGCATGCAGAAACCAGTAACATATGTTTTAACCAGCGGCCTTTATCTTTACATTCCCGATATTGCAACTGGGTAACTACCTGTAGAATGAAAGACTTTGCTTCAGAAATGTATAAAAGGAAAGGTATTTTATCATTGCAGCCCTTGATCAGAGTAAACCAATACATACGTATGGCATTGGTTATCAAAAAGAAAAACGATATTATAAAAACAGTAGTTGTGAAAATTGTAATAATATCAAACATGTGCTCCAGTCCCATGGGCTCTGCTAAATCAGAAAGTTCCATCCCCACAAAAGACACATGATAGAATACTGCCAGCACTAAAACCAAAAGTCCCACAAAAACAAGTGCACCGATCTCCCATGCCTTTGATCTGTAAATTTTTGAAGACAGGCCTGTCCAGTCATACTGTGCAGTGAGATAGCGTCGAAGGGTCATCATGGCTTCACCTGGCTCCGTTTCTCTGGGGCAGGTCGTGGAGCAATCGCCACAATAGTAGCACAACCACGGTTCTAAGCTGCCCTGTAGAGGTCTTCTTAAACCCATCAAAGCATATCGAATTATTTTTCGTGGAAAAGAAACTGAGTCGTTTGTTAAATCACAACTAAGCGTGCAGCTTCCACATTGATAACAGGCGTTGGTATCGAATTTACCGTACTTACGTACATCAGCCAACAAAGTAGGATCAATTTTCAGACTCTTCATTCTTACCCTATATAAATAAAGTAACTTCTTTTTTGAAATTGTTAACGGTTAATAAATACAGTGATAATAGTAGAGAAGTAATCAAATTATCCGTGGCTAATCTCTCAAATTCTGGCACTGAAAGCATAACATCACTTCAAGATAATTTTATAATGAAAGTCAACTTGTGGGCATAGCCCATACCAGAGATAACACCACTGATTTAAATCGATTACTTCCTGGTAGTATTAAAATTTTGACTGGGCTAGAAAATTTTGCTGACTCCGGTAAAAGTCTCAACTCCTGTCAAGATATTTCACCATTCAAGCTTAATCCGTGTTTATTAGCAATATTTACACCAAAATAGCTTCACGAAAAACACAAACAATCTTTATTTTTAATTTACAATAGTTTACAAGAACATTTAATTTAGTTGTCGTGAATTCAGTTTTAAACAATATTTTATTAGATGTGACATTAATGTCTCTTTGTATTAGCTTTAACTTAACATTATAGTCTGTTTTTATTCAACATAATGACTCATGTCAAGTGAAGTGACAGTGTGTCTTTTCGGTCTCTATAAACATGGGATAATCAATCATGCCAATTTGCATGAAGGTATTATAACCTACACCAACTCCGCCAACTCATCTCAGGCACCTACGATAAGTAAATCTTCACCACCTGTATAAATAACAAAGACGATTCGGCCTTTTGCCCACGATTTTTCCAAACAAAGTTTTTTACTTTTCATCAACTTCCAGGTTTAGCCGTTATTTTTATTCTGAAAACGATGGTTAACAATATTTTGAACAATAAGAATTTTCCATTTACTATTTACAAATTACAATTATAGATATACCTTACGCATCTTTCCTTCATGAGGCTGATACAGGTCCGCGCCTGCGGATTTTCCAGCCTTTTTTCTCCTGTCCCAATTCAATTACCCTGTGAATTTGAATTGGTTTTACTCATATCGCAAAGCATCTATCGGATTGCGGACGGCTGCTTTGTACACCTGAGAAGCGATGGTTAGAATTGCTGTAGAAAGCACAATCATCGCCGCTATTACAAATGGTGAGGCATCCAAAGGCATACGGTATCTATAAACGCCGTCCAGCAATTCATTAAGAAAATTGTATCCAACAGGCAGCGTCAACAGTATTGAGACGGTGAGAATAATGACGAACCTCCTGGCGATCAAGTTGGCGACTGTAACATCCGAAGCTCCAAGAACCTTGCGAATGCTGAGTTCCTTTAAGCGCTTCGAAATCATAAAAGTTACCAATCCAAAAAGCCCCATGCAGGAAATTATCAAAGCAATACTTGCCGTAGCTGCAATGATTTGGGTCATTGTGGCATTATTTCGAAAGGCGCTATCAAATACACTATTTTGAACGAAGGCATTGTACGGGCTGTCAGGAAACAGTTTGCTCCAGGTTTCCCTGAAAGCACTCATTGATTGTACGCCGGTGCCAGCCTGCACCCGAACAGAAAAATACCCAATTGATTCATCAGGTGCAAGATGCATAATAGCAGGTTTAATTTCTTCAAAGAAAGAAGCATAATGGAAGTCGTCAGTAACGCCAATCACATTATATATTTTATTGTCAAAACGCACAGTTTGTTCTAAAGGGTGCTGCCAGCCCATTTCATCAACAAATTTTTCATTTACCACCAGTGCAGCATCGCGGTCAGTGCTAAGAGAGGGATCGAAAAAGCGACCTTTCCTGAGACGAATCCCCAGGGTTTCCAAATAGTTAAATCCCACATCAAAGCGGATAACCTCGTGTTTGTTAGCTGCAATTTCGACGACAGCCTGCTGTCTGTATCTTCCAATTGGCCTTACCGTTCCTGCTGTTTGAATAACATTTGGATTTTGGATAATCTCATTTTTAAGCACTTCAAATTGCTCGCCTTTTTCGAGTTGGATGTTAATCACATGCTCCTGATTATATCCCCAATCCCGCTTTATTTGATACTGATTATTTTGCCAAAGTGTCACAACCAGGCACAAAATTAAGAATGTTATGCCGAATTGAAACGATAACAAAATATGAGTAAATCTTTTTTTCCCACCAATTTTGAGCCGACCCTTCAGAATGCTGACTGGTTTCAGTCTTGAGACGTATAATGCTGGATAAGCACCAGCGCCAAATCCAGTAAATAAAAGTAACGAGACTAAAAACAGCCAGAGGTGTATATTGCTATGGAACTCAAACAACGAAGCTTTTTCAGGAGAGCCAGTAATTGCAAACAGCCCCGGGAGTAGAATGAATTCTGTTAGGAAAAGTCCTCCGATTAAGGCCAGAAAACAAAGCAGTAGGTTCTCTCCCAAAAACTGGTTTACAAGCTGAAACCTGTGACTGCCAACTACCTTGCGGATGCCAATCTCCTTAAAACGCCGCGCACCGGAAGCAATGGCGATGTTCACATAATTGACACAGGCTTGTAAAAGAAGGAAGAGTCCAATGATAAAAAGCATGATAAGCACCTGAGGTGTGGAGCCTGATGAAATCGATCTTTCAATATCCTGTGATTCCCAGGAAAGTGTGGGCAAAGGCTCAAACATAAATGATGCAACTGGCCGATCAATACACGCTACATTCTGGCGCTGCACGTAGCGGTCCATTTGGGCTGAAATCGCAGAAATATCGCTATGGTTGTTCACCTGAATGAACGTCGCTCTTGTGACTGTTTCCCAATCATTTACGTTCATTTCGCTGATATCATCTAATTTCTTATAAGAGGCCAGGATATTGAAACTAAAGCTTGCGTTGAATGGAAATTCCTCTGCCACTCCTCGTACAAAAAATGTTTCTTTGTATTTTTTGTTAAAGGTTATCACAATCTGCCGGCCGACAGGATCCTCCTCTCCAAAATATTTCACCGCAATAGCTTCACTTAGAACCACAGCGTTGTTATCTGATAATGCCTGTTTATTTCCCAACATTAGGGGAAATGTAAACATATCAAGGAAACCAGGATCAACAAAGCGAATGGATTCATTAAAAACTTTGTTCTCGTAGCGCATGGCGCCACTTCGGTCGGCTACACGAACTACCCGGGTAACTTGTGGAAATTCATCCTCAAGTGCCGGACCCAGGGGCTGAGGAGAATCACCCCAACGTCGAGCGCTCTTATCGCCTTCGAGTGAATACACTACCATAAAAATGTTTTCAGCATTTTCGTGAAAACGGTCACTGGTGTACTCAAGATCAAGGAGCAAGAAAAAAACGATACAACATCCGATGGCAACCGATAAACCAACTATGTTGATAATAGAAGAGAGCTTGTTTTTTAACAAATTGCGATATGCAAGCTTAAAATAGCTCTTCAGCATAAAGACCTCCAATTGTAAAAGTGGATTTGTGTCCTCATCTACGTACTAAAAACCTCGCGGTTGCCAAAATCATTTTCTAACAAATTGAAGATTTCTCACTCGCCCACTTGAAACCCTGAAACCGGCAATCCGATTCTCCTTGTCGCGTTCGAATTGTATTTGTCTAAAAAACCAAACGGCGCCTGTAAATGTGCCTTCACTTTGGGGCGTAAGTCGAAAATCTTCATGCCGACGGTGCTGAACAACGAGTCCACTGTCTCTGACCACAATAGAATATGTCGTTCCAAGCTCTTCGCTATAAAAATCACCGGCAAACTCAGCCATCTGGCTTGGATTGAGAGTAAATGGCTCTACTTTTGGCGCAATTTTATCCTCACCGTTTTGGTGGATTGTAAGTTGATAAATTTTGCCAGATTGACCCCGCTGGAATGAAACCTGAATGTCTTCTCCTTCCACAAAAAACCTGGTCTCTGACATTGGTATTAATTCAATTCTTGGCTGTCCGGGCGCTTGTTGCCCCATTAATCTGTTGCCGTTTCTGGTCACAGTCGCGAGCATTCCGGGCTCCAGCTCATAAAGGCCAGCATACTCCTCAAAGATGGCAAGATCAACTTCGACACGCTCATATTCAGTCCTGGATTCTTTTTTCGGCTTTTCATCAACCAGCAGGTCGGCCAGGTAAATATCTGCAATTTTTAATGCCATGCCGCCAGGATTAAAAGAACTCAGGTTGCTCAAAACCATCACGGCAAATTTCTGATCCGGGAAACGGCCCAAATAAGTACGATATCCAGCATCAGCGCCGCCATGACTAATAATGCGTAATCCTTTATATTTTCCAATACCCTGACCAAAGGCATAAGATATCGTATCGCCGTTAGTCAGGACGCCCCGTTCTTCCATTTGCTCAACAAGTTTATTATCGCCAACAATCGGACTTTCAAAATTCATTGCCCATTTGCTCAAATCCTCAACGGTAGTAAAAAGGCTGGTCGCCCCGACATTAGCATAGCTAAGCACGCGTTTCTTGAAACCGGCGCCTTCTGTTGCGGAATATGAATAAGCCCGGTTTTTAACTATTTTCTCATGATCATCATAAAACAACGTATTTGTCATGCCAAGTGGCTGGAATATATTATCTATCGTCCACTCGGGAAAAGGTTTATCGGTAACTCTGGCAACAATCTCCGCTAATAAAGTGAATCCCGTATTGCAGTAAAGATACTCATCCCCGGGATTGAAATTCAGTTCTTTCTGATGCCTGACTAACTTGAGAACATGCTCTTTGGTGATAACATCATCCAACCTCCAACCGGCCATAGCCAGTAGATTCCATTGGTCTCTGAGGCCGCTCGTATGATGAACGAGATGTTTGATGGAAATTTTTTTGCCAAATTGGGGAACCTCTGGCAGGTATTTGTGAATATCATCATCCAGAGAAACCAGGCCCTGCTGAGCCAAAGCTGCAATCGCAAAAGCCGTGAACTGTTTCGAAACTGAGGCCATATGGAATATTGTAGTAGGTGTAATAGGAACACCATATTCCAGGGTAGCGCTGCCATAGCCTTTTTTATAGATAATCTGTCCATCTTTCACAACAGCTATGGCGGCTCCTGGCGAATCCTCCTTATCCCAGGGAGTAAATAATTGATCAATCCTACCGTTCATGGTAGTTGCCGCGTCTTCCACACTTTCGATTTTTATTTGATAGAGACTACTTTCAGCTAAAGGATCAAATGGATGAATTTCTATGATGTAATCGCCTGGTTGCTCAGTGACCATAAGAATGTTCTCGAAACCCCTGTCTCCGGTTGGGCTGTCGATCTCTTCAACAATATTTCCTTTTGGATCTTTAATTTTAACTACAACATCGATTCCTTTTTGTTCAACCCAACCGTAAAGAAATTGCTTAGATTGGAGAGTAAAACTATAAGCATGGATATCATTTCCTTTCAACTCCTTCATAATTTTCTTGCGTAACACAAGTTTTTCAACCCTGGTCTCAGCCGGTTTTCTGGTTTGGCTTAAAAGTTGAGGCGCAGCAGCAACAAAGACCATTAACAGAAGATAAGATAAAATGTCCTTCATCAGATTTGCTCCAAAAATGATTAATTGCAAATTTGTAAGATTGGTTTAAAGTAACATTCGAGATATGCCAGAAAATATATATCTTTAAATTGTAAAAGGCAACCGAAAATTTTGGAATACGCTACAGTGATTCAAAACTTAAAGGTAAAAATGACATTGTTGATGAATCGTGACAAAGCTATTTATTTAAGTAAACAATGAGTGCGCCACAAATGAATCATAGCTGTCAATACTCAAATAATAAATTTTCTAAAAATAGCTGTTTCTCCGTTGATTTTATATTTATAATTTATAATTTATGTAAATAGAATAATTTTACATATAATTTAAACAACTTATTATAAATGCCAGAAGTGTTAGTCATTCACTTCAGTGTAACCTTAGTAACTTGCTCTCAAAATCAGAAAGGACTCAAAATGAGAATTATTCTAATCGGTCCCCCGGGGGCTGGAAAAGGAACGCAGGCAAAGAAAATTACGAATAAATTGAGCATACCACACATTGCATCGGGAGATATGCTTAGAGAAGCGGTATCAAAAGGAACTCCTCTGGGCAAACAGGCGGAGTCTTACATGAAAAAGGGTGCGCTGGTCCCGGATGATTTCGTCATTGAAATGATCATGGAACGATTTTCACAATCAGACGCTAAAAACGGCTTTTTACTGGATGGCTTTCCCCGGACTTTGCCGCAAGCAGAAGCTCTTGATGAAGCCCTTGCCAAAGCAAATGTTCACATCGACCACGTCCTGCACGTTGATGTACCGGATGAAGAAATAATTACCAGAAATACGGCACGCAGGATAGATCCTGAAACCGGTAAAATATACAATATTAGATATGATCCTCCTCCGCCTGAAATCTCATCCCGCGTAATTCAAAGAGCAGATGACAACGAAGAGGTGATCAATAATCGTTTGCGTAAATATCACGCAGACACTAAACCGATTATCCCATTTTATGCAGCAAAAAATCTGGTTCGCAAAATTTCAGGATTAGGATCTGTTGAAGAAATCCAGAACAAGGTTTTCAAAATATTGGGAGTTAATTAAAATAAATATGCGCCGATCTTTCCTTGTCGCCGTGCAAATAATTATTTTAGGAAATACCGACGCATTGTATTAAAGTACGCATTGACTGGTTTATTAATGCATACATAATACAAACCTGAATAAGATATATTCCATAAAAAGCTTAGAAAGTGGATGTCTAATATTTGACCGCCATCTCGGAGATGACGGTCAAATACAATTGTCAATTGCTACTTCAAAAGCATCATTTTGTGTGTGGCAGTAAACTCACCAACATGTACAGTGTAAAAATAAAGTCCTGAAGAAAGCCACTCGCCCTGTTCATTTTTACCATCCCACATCACTGAATAAAAACCCGGAGCTTTGTCCTCATCCACTAAACTGTGTACTATTTGCCCCTGGATGTTATAAACTTTCAGGCTGACATTCACACCACCTGAAAATTGCCTGGGAACCGCAAAGTTAATGGTTGTAGTTGGATTAAAGGGATTGGGATAGTTCTGGTAAAGCTCAAAATTATCAGGAAGCGTGGTACTTTCCGCCAGTTCAACATCTGTTATCACTGTAAAAAGCCCATCAACAAAAGTTAACGAATCGCCGACAATATCCAGCAAACGATCAGTGGTCAAAAAGGTTTTATTCGTGCCCTGGTCAAAAGCTAAAGGGCTGTCCCCACTGGCGCCAATGATAGTGAAATCCAATACTGCTACTTCCACATCGGTGCCTGTAAAAGAACCAGCGCCGCCACCTGAAACCTGAATTAACACATTGTGGTTTGTTCCCGATGTCGTAGGTGTGAAAGGTAGCTTTGCATTGACCAGGGAAACGCTAAATCCTGACACACTGGAACCGACCTGGACGCTCTCATAACGAAGGATGGTTGAATCATATTCCATCACAAATTGAGCCAATCCAATCGATGAATCGGTTGTTACCTGAACTGGAACTGAAACCACATTTCCAATGGCTTCACTAATCGTCGGTAAAGTTAAAGTTGCACGTGATTGTGCTGCAACTGAACTCATCGTCTTGCCCAAATTCATATTCATCGAAGAGGTTGTTTGCCCCGCACTTTTTTGCATTTGCCCAGGCTGTTGACTTTGGGCAATTATTTCCAGAGGCTGGCTGGTCGTCCAGTCGCCAGTAACTTCGCCTAATAGATAGGCTGAAAAATCCTGGCCGGTGAGATCGCCCGTCAGAGTTGTACTGATGTTTAGCGGACTAAAAATCCATTCGCCGCAATGGCCGATGTTAGTGTTAAAGAATGCCAGATATCTCAGAATAGCCAGGGCATCCGCTCCCGAAACCGCTCCATCCATGGTAACATCTGCTGCTTCCTTCTGTGCCGCTGACAGCGTTTCCAGAAAAGCAAGGTAACGCAAAATCAATAAAGCATCAGAACCGGTAATCTTCTTCACATCTCCGGATTTAGAGGGTGTGAGGGTAATTGCGCCGCCTGTTAGTCCGGTAAACTCATAGTAGCCAGAAGGATTGGTGTTCATCGTTTGCGTACCGCCGCCATCAGTTAAGTCAACTTTTACACCCGAAACCGGCTGAGAGCTGCTTGAATAGCTTACTGTACCGGACACCATGAAACTGGTGGTTACGGTAAACATGCCGTTCTGGAAAACGAGACTGCCGTTGTTAATGTCAAATAATTCCGTTGTGGTCAAAGAGGTGCGCGTGGGAGCCGGGTCAAAGGCCAGGGGACTGGTTTGCCCGGCTGTGCCGACAACATTAAATGTTAAAATCGCCACATCCTGCTCCACACCAGTAAACGAGCTGGCGCCGGAAGAAACCTGCACCGACACATTTTTATCTGTACCAGGAGTAGATGGTGGAAAGGCTAAATTAGCATTAGAAATAATACTGAATCCGCCTGCCGAAGTGTTGGCGCCTAATTGGGCGTTCTGAAATGCCAGAATACTGGAATTATAATCGATAACAAACTGGGCAACCCCGATCGTGGATTCGGTGGTCACTTTAATCGGGATGTTGACGGTTGAGCCTTGAGCTCCAGAAACATTTGCCGGCAAAATAACACTCGCTGAAGAGATGACAGCCTCTAAAGAAACACTGGCATAGGTACCATCACCAAATGTACCATTACCCAGGGCATACGTAGGGATAGCAGAATATTCATTGTTGCTGCTCTGGTCCCATATCCTAAAGGACATGGTCTCCCCAGGTATATAGCCGTCCACCACCTGAGAGGTTTGGGAGTCGTCGATCCAGGCAATAAGCGCGAGGGGTGTAGTACCGGTCCAGACAGAGGCTCCGACACAAAGACCTGCCGGAGTAAACACACCTATTTCATCCCCAGTATCTAACGAAGTTCCATTGATGGTCGCACCGGTAACCACAATGCTGTAACTATCACCCGTGTTGGATGAAAAGGTAAAATGCTGAGGTTGAACTGCCTCATCAAAAGCTCCCAGGTAACCTGCTGAAAGACTGTAATTGGTACTGGAAGAATTCCCAATAGCCGAGGGCTGGCCCGCGGCGTCATCTAATTTAAAGTTCATTGAAGTTGAAAGGGCTCCGCCAGCATCGAGTACATCTTTTTGCATCTTATAGTTTGTGCTGGATTGAGCATTGGCTGTTCCCACACTCATAATAATAATCAATATGAGGGGAAACAACTCAACACCTCCAATCCATATTTTAAATCTCATCATTTCTATTCTCCTTCAATTGGTTAATCTTAAACCACTTAAAAACGGAGTTTTTTAAATCTTCTTGGGTATTATAGCTCAATTTGTACACATATTCATGAAAATGTTAACGTCGCTTTATCTTTCTACAAAAACTCAGTTTTTCGATTACTTCATTAAACTCTACTTTGATTGCTTTGCAGATTCAATTCCCATTGTCTCAGACATGCCGAGTTCCTTAGGATGCAGATATTTTCCCCGTTCCTGGTCGGGCTTATCTTCTTCCACTGGAATGCGGTTGGCTTTGGCGTAAGCGTCCTGTCGAATACCGGTGACTTGCCAGGAGACTTTCATCCCAGATGTACCGCCCGCAATGCTGAAGCGATTGTCAGAGATTTCTTCGGCAACATATAGATTTGGACCGGGCGCTCCAATAGCTGTGAGTTGGTAGCGGAAGTCCTTATTCAGTGCATCGAACCACTCAGGCATCGTCACAACCGCTTCGCCATTGGCGTCAAGTGCGATGTTGCCGTTGTAGATATTCATCATATCTGGTGATTCGACAAAGGAATGGTAGAGGTACTTGTTTGCCGGGTCAAGCGGATGATCAATCTTGAAACTGCCGCCGCCTTTTGAAATGTTACCCGTAATTTGGACTTTGCCAGTGAAGTATCCTGCATAGCCGGTGGTACTTTTACCCCATATCCCATAGGCACTTGATCCATTATGCGCTTCTCCCAAGACGCCAGTTCCACCAGTGCCACTACTCGTTCCCTTTACTCCAAACGCAGAAGCACCACCAGAGGTGCTGCCCTGAACGCCATTTTTGCTGGTGCTTTGACCGGTAACTCCCTGGCCGTTGCTGCTATAGCCGTAAACACCGCTACCGGAAGAGGCGCTTGTTTCGCCTTTAACACCATGTCCGTTGGTGCTATTACCTCTCACACCACTAAAATTTGTTGATACACCTCGAACTCCGTCGTTATTTGAGCTTGTACCCACTACACCTGGTTGATTAGTTGCCATACCATTAACTCCAATACCATTGCTTCCCCCCTGACCGACAACTCCTTCAGCATTAGCGCCGATACCCTTGCCAAAAACCCCCTGGCCACCGCCTCCTGTAGCCTCACCATAAACTCCGTTAGCACTGCCGAAACCTTTAACACCATCCCCACTGGTACTTCGGCCAACTACGCCCGGGCCTGAGTTATCACATTGTCCATACACACCAATACCGGTTCCATTCGTCTGGCCACGCACACCATTGCCGCCCCCTCTGTTTATTCCATAAACACCCGGACCGTTGCTCAGGTTCGTGACCTTTAGACTCGCGTTTGCCCAGCCGAAACTCCCAGTCCAATCTGCTCCCAGGTGGTTGTGGGAAGACGTGGCAAAGTTACCGGCATGCTTACCGTCCACCAAATCGGCATCAAGGCCATTACCGGAACCCATGTTTAAACGGGCATTGCTGATCTTACCGGAAGTGATGTCTACTCCACTGTGGGGGTGACTGACAGTAGCAAAATTACTGGCATGTTTGCCATCTACCATATCGGCATTGATGCTATTACCGTGTCCCATATTCAAACCCAATGAGGTTGTAGGTCCAGTGGGATTGGTTACCGTCATACCTGCCCCCACATTTATCTGGGTTACACCACCAGCCGTGCCTGCATTGTCCGTACCGTCTGCAAATCCTGCTGGCATATCTTTTATTTTATACCAGCTCACTGGATCGCCACTTTGATTGACTGTTCCGTCATTGGTGCTTAATTCCTGGTTAAGGGCAAAATCAACGGCATGTTTCCCGTCTAACTTGTCGGCATCGATATTATTGCCGTGTCCCATATTCAGACCCAGAGTGGTCGTGGGGCCATTAGGATTGGTTACGGCCATTCCTGTACCCACGTTTACCTGGGAAATACCGCCTGCAGCACCCACTTCGTCGGTCCCGTCAGCAAAGCCGGCAGGAACATCCTTTAAATTGTTCCACGATATTCTATTAGAACCACTGTTCGGGGGATTGCCATCAGAGGTATTCAATTCGCTCCTGGTATAATAATTACTATCGTGATTGTGTACGACAGGAGCAAATGCTGAAGCATCCTGTCCACCCACTTTATCTGCATCGTGACTCCTCAAGGCGTAGCCGACGCTGACCAGGCGTTTTCGTGGCGTCATCTCCGCATCCGTCTCTACTTTCACACCCAGATAGCGATTCCCACCACTAAAGACCGAAAAAGGTATCAGTGTGGTGGCACCCAGAGAAGTACTGAAATAGCCATTATCAACCGAAATCGTTTGTGTCTCAAACCATAGAGCAGTTCCACCAGACGAAACCGAATAGATGGAAAAAGTCATCGACTTACTGCCAGAAATAGGATCTGCAGTGGCGGGATCTTTTAAGATTCCCTGGTAATTGATTAGCTGGGGTACTTGAGCGCTAAGCATGGTTACAAAGAGAAAAAGTATACCCAAACCTGTCATAAAAAATACTGTTGATCTTTTCATTTCACATTCCTCCTATATTTGTTAATAAATTTAACAGTCATCTCATAGATGACGGTCATTTGATACTATTTAACATAAACCGCTTTTTTAACAGCCGAGAAAGCTCCTGACATGATTCGATAAATATAAATACCACTTGGAACAGACTTTCCAATATTATCCAAACCATCCCAGTTAACCATATGTGAACCAGCAGCTTTTTCTGCGTCTACCAATGCCCGTATCTCTTCACCCAAAAGATTGTAGAGCTTTAATTCCACTCTCCCGGCCTCAGGCAAATGATAAGATATGACCGTGCCTGCATTAAATGGATTTGGATAATTCTGCGCCAGGGAAAAGTTTGTAGGAACTTCAACGCTCTCCAATTCAACCACAGCAAATGCCTCATCAGCAAATTTCCCGCTGCTTTTAGTGAAAGTGGCATTCAGATCGATTTCTTGCCCGATATCCCTGTCCCAGAACTTGAATCGCATCTCTTCTCCAGTACGATAACCGTCTAACTCGTCCGTGCGATCATCGTCCACCCAGGCAGAAATTCCTAGTGCACCAGAACCATCCCACACACCTGCTCCTACACAAAGCCCTGCGGTTGTGAAAATGCCAATCTCGTCACCCTTTTCAAGTGCTTGTCCATGCACCTTTAGAGAATAGATGACCACACTATAACTTTCCCCTGTGCGCGCACGGAATTTAAAATGCTGAGGACGCATAATTTGCGTTACTGGGGTGATTGCCGAAGTTTTCGCCAAACTCATACTTTGAGGATAGATCAAAGTCGCATCTGATTTAAGATAAAGTTTATATCCCTCTCCAGGTGTCATGTTCCCTAAATTATTCAACAAATTGGGAATGAAAAAATCACCTTTATCATTTTTAATAATATCTAAATTGGATAAAATTGATGCAAGGGCGGTTTCTACTGGTATAGTCACAGTGGGCAGATAGCTTATAAAATTCCAGCCCGCCTTCATAATAATAGGCGTTGTTGCCTCTACCGGCACACCGGTAACAGAAACCTGATCCGGAGCCTTTAAATAGATTTTGTAGCCCTCCACCATATTTAGCTGCCCAATCTTGTTAATTAGATTTGGAACATAAAAATCACCCGCTCCATTGACCACGATCTCTAAATTGTTCATCCCGGCCAACACCTTGTCGATGGTCAAATCCTGAGGCGCAACATTAAAAGAAATCCAGCTCCAGCCCTGGGACAAAGACAGCGCCTGTGTAACAGAGGTCACCGCCGCTAAGAGGGAAATTCGTGCATAAGCGCCATCGCCAAAATTACCACTGCCGAACGAATACGTTGCTTTCGCCGTATAATCATCATTGCTCCCTGTACTAGCATCCCAGATCCGGAAAGACATTTTTTCACCACTTTTGTAGCCATCTACCACGCCTGGTGTTTGACTGTCATCAGCCCAGGCGGTCAGCCCCAACGGCGTAGTGCCATCCCAGAGTGAGGCGCCCACACATAAACCTGCTGGTGTAAAAACACCGACCTCGTCACCGTTCGTTAATTGGGTGCCATCGAGCGTGGCATTGTCCACTACAATACTGTAGCTCTCCTGGGTCGGAGATGTGAAAGTGAAATGGCTGGGACCAAGCATCATGGCAAAAACAGTCAAATGAGTGACCGTGCCGCAAATGATATTGTTATTCACATCAACCGGCAGCTTCGTAATGTCTTTCCACTGTCCAGGTGGAGATTCATACACATGCAGCCGGAGTTTCGCTTCTTCTGCTGGAGTCATGCCAGCATCGTTATATGGGATACAGACAGTAATGTTACCGGTGTAATTAGCGTCCGTATTGATATCATAATAAACCGGTGAAGCCGATGGCACTATTTTGAAGCCACTTTTGGGAGGCGGCCCGCTGTTTTTAATATCCAGAGTCGTGTTGCCAGATTTGGTTACATTATCAAAAGTTAATTTAATACCACTACCTACATCTACATTTACACCACTACCCTGCGGCGTATTAACAGTTGTTATTTCAAATACAGCGTCGCTCACATCGACGACTGGTGCACTTTGCATAAATAATGAAATACGAATTAGACAATTTTTTGACGGCGCATTAGGAACCGCATCCCATTGCCAGGTTTCCGTTGGATCGTTATTTGTTTTCACACCTATATAGGTATAATTTTGTCCATTATCGATTGAATACTCTATCGACACATCATTATCAGGAATATTTTGGCTTGACCATTTTATCATTTGCTGCGATCCAACTGCCCACTTTTCACCGCCATTTGGAGAGGTGAGCGTCAGCCCTGCTTTCAAAATGCTAAACTTCGAATCGCTGATATCGGACGGATTGCCATCAGCCGCATCGGAAACGCGAACCAGGCAATTGCTGGCTGGCTCGTCTGGAATCGTCCAGGGAAAAGTGTGGTCGGTTGTGCTCGAAGTGAGAGTTTTCCAGGTCGAGCCACCGTTAGTAGAATATTCGATCTTTACAGGACCATTGAAATTCTGACCTGACCACCAGACTTCACGTTGTGATCCCACATACCATTTTTCGCCACCGTTAGGCTCGTTGACTTTTAGGGAAGGCACTGGCGTTGTAGCGTAAAGACTTCCATAAACGTCTGTTTGTGTAGTTGCGGAATTACGATTATCGTCCCAAACAACCAGGGCATTTGGACTTTTTGTACTCGCGGCAATTGCCGGATTTTTTGGATCTTCATTACCCGATATTGCTGATAAGACTACATTATCGGGCGGCGGTATCATGGAAGATTCCACGGCATTTGCCCGAATATGATTAACTTTGGTGTCATTTAATGGATCCTGTGATGGGGTTTCCCGCCAGGCAACCATGAATTTCCCGGCGGGTTTGTTGTAGGCCACGGCTGGTTTCCATTCTTTAAAATGAATTACATCATCCCTGTGAAATGGAATTTTCGAAATAGGAAACACCTCATTCGAGACGCCTCCATGAGCATCAAAAAGAATGGTCTCTGCGCTTACAATCCCACCCCATATACCGCTCCATTCCTGCTCGCCAACCATTTTATCGCGGTCCCCCCAAACAACCATAAAGGACGGATAACCTTCCCAATCCCCATAAGCGATGTCAACATTATGGGGCACTCCAATTTTTGATTGTTGAAAAGGAACGTGATTGTCGACGATCGTTCCTGAATGTGAATCCACTACTTTTGAAACAATCACGCCATTGTCATCCAGCATAGTAAGATCGGCTGGTTCTTCAATGACAAGAAGATACCGGCCATTGGGGGTTTCTGTGGAGACGACCGGTGCGTAAGCAACTGAAAACCTGGCTCCATCGTTATAATTGCCATGCCCTTGATCACGGATGGCATTTTCTGTACCGGTGGGCTGTCCGTTGGCAGTGATTTTCCTGGTATATATTTTAATGTTGCCGATATCATTACCAATGTTAAAAAGCTCAGCTCCTACAAGAAGATAATTGTTAGCCAGGGTATTGTAAACAATTTTCGGCCAGATCGCATGGCTGCCATTCCCCATCAAAACCACTGAGCTTCCCTGTAGGGCTCCGGTACTGGTTACTCTTTGTCCTTGAATAATGCCGAAAGCTGCTAAAGTTACCAGGTATTCATTTGACTGCGAATTGTAGGCCACAGACGGGTAAACGCCAACGGGGAAAATCATAAAAGCGCTACCGATGACGCCGGTGCCATCTCCTTTCACGCGCTGCCCCATTACAGGTAACGTTCCACTACCACTGGGTTTCCATTCTGTCCAAACAACGAGATATTCATCGTTTTGGGAATTATATGCAACAGCACAACCTTTATCAGGATTGGCCGAGGTGCGAATCGGTATTTCAGCAAACAGACAAAAAGTATATACCAGAAGAAATCCTGTAATTAGCAATTTAATTGAAAGTCGCATAACACCCTCCTCTATTTCTCATAAGTTCAAATTTGTGCTCATACAATTATTGTCTTATTTTTAGTACGATTCAGCTTTTAAAATTACATAAAAAATTTCTTATTGCATTTTGCCTTTCATGTCATTAACTTTATAAAACATTTAAAGAAAATTGTGTATTTTCGAATTTTCATTCGTAATGTAAAGGAAAGAAAAGAGTGGATTGCAATAAACGCAACTTAGCGAGTGATGAAGATAATCTCTGGATTATGAAATACTTAAACTCCAGAGATACTGAATACATGGGTGAACTTTATGAAAAGTATAAACAAAGGATATTTGCTCGCTGCATGAAATTGGTCATGAATACGGAAGTAGCGAAAGACTTAACGAGTGAATCATTTATGAAAGCTATTAACCATATCGAATCATTCGAACTCGGTAAATCTTTTTTTCCCTGGTTGACTCGAATTGCCGTAAACCTGTGTATTGACCATTTACGCAAAAAAAGTAGACATCAATTTCAGCAGCTTGAAGAAAAGCATGCTGTTATAAATTACGACAACCATTTTCAAAATGAATCACAAGAGATTATAAAACATAAAATATTGAAAGCGGTAAAATTGCTAAAACCCTTACAAAGAAGGTGTTTTTGTTTATTCTATATTCATAGTTTATCGTATAAAGAAATCGTCGAAATGACTGGCTATCCGTCCGATCAAGTTCGTTCACATATCCAGAACGGCAGGCGCAGGTTCAAAATAATTATGGAGGAGTCATGAATGAATCCCTGAATAATGATGATGCTTTAAAGGAAAAATACCGTGCGGCATTCAATCACTTGAAAGTGGAAATAGAAAAGCAATGCTCAGATTCGGAAATTTTAATACGGCTTATAGAAGGAGAACTCACAAGCAAGGATAAAAATATACTTAAAGAGCACCTCGATATATGTCCTACTTGTGATGAAATTGTACTGAATTTACAGAACTATGAAAAACAGGATTACGAAGTAGTCTTACCTGCCAACTGGAATGCAATTGAACATGAAATGGATGAGCGGATTTATCAACATTTGGATTCAATTAAGGGGCGTAAAGCCGTCACCGAAGTCATATCGGAAGGTATTTATGCGAAAATCTTAATCTCGGTTGAACAATGGTTCAATCGAATTTTTCGGCCGCTAAATTTTGCTTATGCAGGATTGATCATTTCTCTTTGTTTAGGGGGGACTTACACCTTCGCCCTTCTAAAGCGCCCGGCATATTTTTCAATCACACTTGTTCAACCGCAAAAAGCAGGCACCGTGCGCGGTGAACGTATCGGCTCAGAATCTCTGCAAGTGGGATTAGAGTCTTTTGAACAGGGCAACTATGAAATGGCCATTAAATCTTTTAACGAATACTTGAAAAGCCATCCCAGCGATTATTTTGCCAACTTTCATCTTGGTCTTGTTTACCTTCTTGATGGAAAAGAATCGTTGTTAGGACTGCCATATCGTTACAACTCCGCTCATATTCAGAAAGGGATATCATATTTAAATAGTGCGTTCGTCAATACACGTAACAATGCATATTATCAAGAAGACTGCCTTTGGTTTCTGGGTAAAGCTTACATAATGCTGGGAGAAATGCCAAAAGCAAAGCAGCAATTTGAAAAGCTTATTAGTATGAATCAGTCAAATTTGATGAGAAAAGCAACCGCAAAAGAAATGATTATAATGATCGAAGAGTATATTTCAAAATAATCAACCAGATCATTCTATTTAAATATAAGCCCCCTCTATTCACCTCTCAACACAAACGCGCCCCAGTAAAAAGGATTACGCTTCCAGTCATTCGAATGGATTAATTTCACCTTGGCATTTTGTAATGCGGATTTTTTTCCTACTCCTTTTTTAAGATTTTCATAAAAATATCTCATAAGTTCAGCAGTAGATTCATCATTGACCGGCCATAAACTCACCACCAGATTAGACGCTCCTGCATAAAGAAACGCCCGGGTCATACCAATTAGTCCCTCACCCCTACTTAGTTTACCCAAACCCGTATTGCAACCACTAAGCACAACAAGGTCGGCGTTGAGCTTCAAGTTGTATACTTCATAGGTTTGCAGGAAACCATCTTCACTTTCTTCACCAGTTTGAGCAAGAATAATCTTCGAATACATTGGCTGGGTATCGTCAGCGAGATTGTGCGTCGCAAGATGGATGAATTTATAATTTCCAGCCATCTCCTTCAATCGTGTTTCGGTTGCATCATTTCCGATGAAAATGGCTGCATCTGTGAAATTTTCAGCGATACTCTTTACTTCAAGCTCGGCATATGGAAGAGGTGCAAAACTATCGCCTCGTAAAATGGATTTCACCGTTTTGAGAGAGCTTAACCACTCGAGGATACCCTTATTTTGTTTTGACCCAAAATCGGGGTTGCCAAAAGCAAGTAAATCTTTTTCAGTTTTTTTAGTTCTATGCAGTTTAGGATTAAGAAGACTGGCTGAAGAAGTATAAGAGATTGGGTGTTTTTCGATTAAATATTCTACCTTGTCTTGACTAAAATTTGTTACTAAAATTTCAAAGGGAAAATAGTAAAGAATATCATCTGGTATAATGTTCAACACCATTCCTGGCTTGAGTAGATCGGCTAATGGCTTTTTAACCAGGATTTGATATAATTCGTATAACAGGTCGGATCTGATGTTTGCCCAGCGATGGTCGATTTGAACCGCAGCAGCAACCTTCTCTCTTTGGAAGATTGGACTAATATTCGCCAGCCTGTTTTCAAGTTCTTTTCTGGTCAAATCGATAGTTGAAAAATGTAACTTCTCTTTAGTAAAAGCCCAAACGTAAATATGTTTATCACTCAAAAAATATTCAATCAGTACCTGATTGTTGGAAAGAATTTCGCTTTGAATATCATCAATTGTGAGAAGTGTTGGATTAGTCAGGTTATAATATGAAGGATATTTCTCTTTGATTTCCTTCAGCAACTGGGCGTTTTCTCTCTGCAGAGCCTCAATTTCATTATTCAAAGAAAAAATTAACTTCTGGTCCCTAAGGTCTTCTTGATTTGCTAATTCTTGTGATAAGTCTAAGTGTTTATTCTCCAGTTCTTTCTCATTAATCAAGAATTTCTGTTTGAATTCAGAAGGAATTTCTGTTATGTTATGAAATAACCTTCCTTGATAAACAATATCTAAGAGGGTTCGCGCTTTAGCCCGTTCAGCATATCGAAAAGCTTCTACATCATAACCATTGTTGGGATATTGATAATGTAGTTCAGCTAAAAGATTGATCAAATCAGCATAAATAGCAATTTTATCTTTAAAGAAGCCGGCTTTTTCTTCTGCCAATTTAAGTTTGCCTCTAACGTTCTCCACAGTCTCAACTGCATTTTTAAAATTATCTAATGCTTTGTTGTATTTTCCTTGTTTAAGGTATGCGTTTGCCAAACCAGCCTGTGCGTTCCAAATCAATTCTATTTCTTTTATTTTATTTCCGATTTCAAGCGCCCCTTTGAATTGCTTTTCAGCATTTGATAATTCTCCAATAGCCAAAGATAAATTACCGGAATTAAGCAAATTATATGCATGATTAGCTTCAACCATTATATTCACATTAATCTTATGAGCTTGCTCATAATACACCTTAGCCTGAGAATAATCTTCCAATTGCAGATGAACACTACCGATTTTTCTGAGAAACTCAGTCACTTGATGTCCTGCTGTTTTAATTGGTCGTAAAATTTGCAGGGCATGTTGATATTGCTCGAGCGCTTTTGGGAAATCGCTCAACAACTCATAGGCGGCTCCTGATTGACCGATACAATTTGCTCTGACTTTATCCCACCCTGAGCTCAACTTACTTAAAACCTTAATAGATTGCTCATAGAGAGTGAGGGCTTTGTGTTCGTTTCCAAGTCTTACATACAAACCCGCTAAATTGCCAAGACATATTCCTTCTGCTCCCTTGTCACCAATTTCCGCATATAAATCCCTGGCACTTTGATACAATTCTAATGCCTTTGAATAATCTCCAAGCTCTGCATAACCGATTCCTATATAAATCAAATTGGAAGCCTGACCACTTTTTTTTCCTAGTAATTTCTCTAATTCCAATGCCTGGTTGGCATAAAGTATGGCTTCATGATATTGCGATATATACCAATGAATTCTTGCTAGATCATTTAAGCAATCACCCTCTTTTACTTTATCTCCAATCTCCTGTGACATTTGTAAAGCATACTGCAAATAATTTATTGCACTTTTAGCATCACCTAATTTATTGACGATAAGTGCTTTTAATTTTATAAATTCAATTTGGTTTTCCAAATCGTTCTTTACTTCTGACAGTTTTAGCCCGAGATCACATTCTTTCAAAGCCTGTTCATAATCACCAGCCAAATAGTACCCATCCGCAACAAAAAAGCAGGCTTCCAATAAACTCGCGTTCAATTCCACAGCCTTTTTTGCTGCTTCTAATTGATTTTGACTCTGATTTTTCAGGTTGTATATATATGCCAATCCATAATGCGGTGCTGCAATATCAGGTTTAATTTCAGCAACAGCTTTAATAGTATTTATTGCTTCATCTCTATCGCGATGGACATTTACAAAATCTGGATAGGCAGCAAAATAATCAAGATCAAGCTGAATAGCTCTTAGTATACTTTCATATGCCAATTGATATTTCTGTCTTCCAGTATAAATCAATCCTAATGCATGATACACAAAAGGATTATCTGGAGAATTCTTAACTATATTATCAAAGTATTTTTGTGCTCCATCCAAATCCTTTTTATATTTATAAATTTCAACAATTTTAAGATATGCACGATTGAAAGATGAATCCTGACCAATTATGTTCTCAAGACCTAGAATAGCCTCATCGTATTTTTGATTACCAATTAAACGCAAAACCCGGTTATACTCCTGATAGATTTGATTCGGTTGTATTTCCTGACCATTTAATAAAGTTGTGAAAGTCAATAAAAAGCTGACAAACAGTCTGAAAAAATAACTTTTAACCTTTTGCATGATTTCCTCGATTATTTGATCTTCCGAGTCCATATTTGACATTATTCAGGTGTTTGCAAAGGAGCATTATCCAAACTCTCCCACAAATACCACGTAGCGATTGTACTGTAAGGATGCCAGGGGACGGCAATCTTTTCAATTTGTTTGGCGTCAGGGAGTTCGGATAAATTATATTCTAATTTAATGGCCTTACGAAATCCCAGATCATCAACCGGTAAAACATCAGGACGATTAAGGGCAAAGATCAAAAACATCTCTGCTGTCCATCGTCCAATACCTTTCACCTGCACAAGTTCATCGATAATTTCTTTGTCTGACATTAGGGAGAATTTCCTTGTATCAATCGCACCATTTTCTAACTTTTCAGCTAAATCCTTGACATACGAAAGTTTTTGCCTGGAAAGGCCGGCCTGTCGCAATTGGTCATTTGGCGTTGCTAAAATATCAGCCGGTTTTGGGTTCTTACCATCTGTATAGAGTCCAAGAAAACGACTAAAAATCGTGGCGGCGGCTTTAACTGAAAGCTGCTGAGAAATAATAGCCTCCAATAATGCCACAAAATAATTGTTCATAGGCGCCAGTGTGCATTCCCCGATACGATCGATTATGTTTTTCAAAATCGGATCAGCAGTTCTGAGATGAGAAATAGCTTTGACAATCATAAAACTTGAAAATTAAATTAGTAATAATTATATTGTAATTTAAAGGTTATTTTATAAAAGTGCAAGGATTTGTTTGACATTGTGGTAAGCAAATTCCATTATAAAAGGAATTTAAAACAACAAAGGAGTTGCAATAATGGCTGCAGAAAAAAATCGGTTTAAAAGAAAGTTGTCCGCTGAAGAAGCAAACGGGAATTTCATCATGATCCAAAAAAAGGAATTAGATTTTTTCCCAAAGGTCGGTAAACCTTTTAATTTAAAAATCGGAGACGAAGACATAGAAATTTATATAGAAGCTGTGGAATGCTGGTGCCAGGGTCCTAAAAAGCCACATAGTCATTATCGAATTAATGCAAATACATTTCGAGATAAATTTAAATTACAGTGGGGAACAAAAGTAATAATAGAAAAACTGACTGAGAAAGAGTATGGTTTAGTAACTTGAACCAGGATTAAATGACCTGAACGTAAAAGCAGTTATTTGCGGATATACCGAATTATACATTCTTGATGAGCACTTACCTGTAAAATGAAAAAGGCAACGCTCCTCCGATACGTTGCCTTATCTGTATTCACAAAACTCTATATATTTTCGTAGCGAAAGGATTATCTGAACATGGCTTTGATACTTCCCCAAGTTTGACGTGCGCTGGAAATGGTTGGAGTGACTGTAATGATTTTGGGGAAAAGAGTTGACGAATTATCTTGGCGAATAATATTAAGTTTATAATAATAAGAACGATCAAGCTGTTTAAATACTGATTTGTCCTTATATTCGTATTCTTTTTCTATTTTAATCTCGTCTTTTGCTTTTACAAATGTAACCTTCTTATAATCAATCGGATTATTTTTATCACGGCTGCGCAGTATTTCAAATCCCTTCAAATTGACTTCATTCCGGGTAGTCCATTTTATCAGAACCTGATCTAATCCTGGATGACCTTCAAAATTTAATATAAATGTGTCGCCTAAAATTTGGCTGATTCCAATAACACAGATTACACTAAATAGAATAAAAAAAACAATTTTTCGCATTAATAAAATAAAATTAGATTAATAAGCAGGAGTAAAACTCTCATTCCTTACAATTTTATAAGTTATAGTTTTTGTATAAAAAGTCAAGACTTTTTTTAAATATTTTATATGAATTGATGAATACTCTTTAAGGATAAAAACTTAACTCCCGATAATATAATTCAGACAAAACTGAAAAGAGAGCTTGTTAAAATCATAATTTTGAAAATTTATTGGTGAGAGAAATATAATGGAAAAGATTGACATTAAAGTGATTGAGAGTATAAATACTACCCATTTATCCGGCGACGCTCTGAAAAAACATATAACTGAAATGTTAGCAAGTTCTTCACAATGTCAGGCAATTTTGGAATGTGTCAATCAAGATACAGGAGAATACCGGATTGTCTTACAGGGGATATTAGAAAATAACTTAATTACAAAATAGTTAGAGCAAATTTCGGGTATATGGTTATAAGGGGACATGATACAAAAAAACTTACTCTAAATCCTATATTCTTATCAACTTATATCCTTATTCTTCCCTACAGGACACATTCAGTATCAGTACAGGCAGAGGTTCTTCAATATACAAATTCGCAGTCCGCCCCTCCTACGGAGTCAAATGCAAACATTCAGAACATTGCAACGTTTTGCAATATAACTTATTCAAATACAGTAATCCTTGCTGCTGGCACGCTGATTTCACTACTTTGAATTCCTGAGTTTGTTTTTTAAACAATTGAACCTTCATAGCCCTGGTTACGGAATTTTCTGCGAGTTTCGGATATCTTGCGTATATCTCCTTAACTGAATTTTTTAACATGCCATCCCGGGATTCAGTACTATGTAAATACAATGTTGGGAAAACTATATTTACCACAATATCCCTGGCTCGATCCTTGCCTATCAGGGCGATATCTTTTTTCTGTTTATCTTTTGGAACGCTTTCATCAAATCTGTAATGACTTGACCAAAATCCGTCAGCTTTTGCAATTAAGGCGGATTCCAATTCATTGGTGATTTTATCATAACCTTTTGTATTTCCATGAAAGATTTTAAGTAATCCATCTAATAATCCTTGACGGTAAAATCTGAAAATTATTTGTACCATACCGGCTAAACGACGAGTTGGAAAGTTTTGCGGTCTGAGGCGAAAAAATTGCCAGGCTTGAGATTTCATCGGTTTGATTTCTAATCTATGTGACATTTGATCCCATAGATACTCCAGAGGTGCAATATAATCTAAAGTCTCAGCATCAAACAATTCTCTTTTGGTTTTATCCTGGGACGGCAGTAAACCGGATGCGCCAAAAAGCAGGGCAGCACATTTTTTTAAAGCCATCTCTTCTGATACCCATTGCATCTCACCACAAACCAATTCGTACGGGATTAACTCGCCTAATTTGCGAAAAGGCACCTGATTTTTCGAATACCCCAGCGCTTCTAATAATTTCTGGTATAGTATCTGATCCCAGGACCTGGAGTTCGAATTTTCTCTTAACTGTTCTACCTTATTATGTAATCTTCTGGAGCCAGCCTCATTTATCGTTGCCAGAATCTTGGATTGTTCTTTATAACTTAGTGGACAATCTGGATTAGTATGCGAGGATTCTATTATTTCAGGTGAGTTAGTTTTTGGATTCTTCCATAGAGCTGTTTTCAGAGAATCAATATTTATGAATAACTGATGAATTTGCACGCCATCTTCACGTTCGATCAAATTCTTTCCATTTGGTTTTTCTGAGATAAGGTGCAACACTACATTATTGTACCTGGGATCGGTATGATGTCCATGACTGTACCAACCCGATTCATTCAAATGTACCTCTACATCCCCTTTTATAAGCTTTCCATCTAATTTGATTATGGCGTCTTTTAAATCGGGACCTGTATCTAAATTTTCTGTTCCTTCAAAGATTACTTCTAATTTTCGACCCGTTGTCGTGAACAGTTCCTGGTCAAAAATCTTCCTGCTTTTCCACAGTTTTTGTAGAATGATTTCCTGATCATGGACTTTTAATTCCATATTCCCGACCTCCCAATGACAATAAGAAGTGTGCTTTCGGTCAAACCTTAATTAAATACTTCTTCAGAACCTGTAAAGATTTTACCGTTGACCAATTCTTTTCCAGAAAAAATATTCCAATAGGAGCTGATCACCGTATCCAGCAACCAATCATCGTAAAAGCTCCCCCACTCGCCAAAAATAACACCAGATTGGCTTATTATATTTCTGCTCCCGTTTAAATGCAAACTTAGCTGCTGCAATTTGGAAATGATCGCCGATTTTTGTTTTTCAGCAGCAATCACAGGCTGAAAC
>CAZIKB010000049.1:0-44085 GCA_964539665.1 uncultured Cytophagia bacterium | reverse complement strand
TTGATTCTCACTTTAATACTCTTCATTTTTTCATAAAACTTTTGACACTACCTTGTTTGACTTGACTATTAATTGGTTTATCCTTTATTATTGGGTAACTTCAGTTTAGAGTTTTATTATTTCCATTCCCATATTTTTTGTATAATTGTTCATTTCTTTCTCGGAAACTTTATGATAAACAGACTTGCTCAATATTGGAATAATACGTTCATGTTATTCAGCCCTTTTCAAGTTAAAGAATGATTCTATTGTCTGCTTGCGAATTATTATAATAGTTGATTATATGCAAAACAGATGTGGCGATAACCCTATTTAACAGCGGCAGTGAAAGTACATTAAATGCATGAAACATTCTCCAAAATTATTCTATTCTCTGAAAATATAGCGACTGTAAGATTAGGTCAATGCCTGGTTTGGCGTATGTGTTTATTCTCTAAGTTTGAAAATATAAATTGTATCTTTTGGTAAAAAAGTCATAATACTTTCCAACTTATAATTTGTTTTTTGGATAGTACTTAAAATTTGTTTTTTTGTCATGAATGATGGAGGATGAGCGCGTTCCTTTAGAGTATTTTTCTCAATGATAACTAATGGAGTATTCGGGTTCATATATTTCTTTATATTTTCCATGAATTCCAAGGGTTTATCCAGCATATGCAGTACGTAAACCATGATCACCATATCAAGGTTTTTTACCGGGAAGCGAGGGTTTTCTATTTCTCCCATAACAATTTCAATATTTTTGATCCCCTCTTTTTTTATACGCTTTTCAATCACATTCAGGCTACTTTCAGATATGTCATTGGCATATACTTTACCTTCTTTGCCAACCCTCTCGGCAAGATAAAAAGTAAGGTATCCACGTCCAGCACCAGGTTCACCGATAACCATTCCAGGTTTAACTCCAACTGAATCCATTATCATTTCTGGCGGTTGCCATTCCTCGCGCCTGATTTGAGAAAAGGCATTATCAATTGAAAAAAAAGCAAATAGTAGATTCAGAACAACAAGAAACTTTAGATTATTTTTTTTCATATATTTATACCCCTTATAATGGAAAAAGTATTTTGAAGTGGTAAAAGGATTTTTGAAAAATAACCTTCATCCTGTCTCATTTAATAATCGTACGTTTTAAAAATAAACAAGTTGTAAAAAAGGCACGAATTGACTGTTTTCAGGAATGGATAAGGACTTGTGAGGAATGAATGGGATAAATGTCAGGAAAATTGATTCAAAATTCTTTCCAGATTTTTACGGTAGCTGTTGCTTGAAATTAACTGTTCACCATTTCGTAAAATAACGGCATATTGTGCTTTGTGCCAGTGCTGTAATTTTTTAATGTGATCAATATTTATAATTGTCGAACGATGAATACGGAGGAATTGATTTGGATCCAGCTTGGACTCAACTTGATTCATGGTTTGTCTGATTAAATGTTCCTGGTTTTTTACCTTTAGTTCTAAATATTTCCCAGCAGCTTTGATCCTTTCTATTTCATCGGTTTTTACAAAATAAATGCTGCCGGCAGATTTAACACATATTCTGTCCAGGTAGGCGTGATTTTGATTCAATGTTGTAACATCAGAGTTTCCGGATTGTGTGAGACTTCCCTTCAAATCACCTAATAGATTTAAAAGTTTTTGCTTAATAGTATCATTTTTTGTACTGGTAATCTGATCTCGTGCGCGCTGCAGAGCCAGGTAAAATCTTTCATCATCAAATGGTTTTAACAAATAATCAATGGCATGGACATCAAACGCTTTAAGTGCATAATTATCGTATGCAGTTACAAAAATTATTATCGGCAGGGAGTCAGGATTTAACTTTTCTAACACCTCAAAACCATTTAATTCCGGCATCTGCACGTCAAGGAAAATTAAATCGGGAGATTTTTCCTGGATACATTCAACCGCATCAGACCCACTGAAACATTCACCGATTATAGATATGTCATCTTCTGATTCTATGAGTCGCCTGATTCGTTTTCTGGCGAGTGCTTCATCATCAATAATTAAGATACTAATCTTGTTCATTCTCTGCTAATTCCTTGCTACTATTTTTAAAAGGAAAAGTCAGGCAAACATCTAAACCACTATCTTTATTGTCCTTGATATCCAGGCTGTGTCCGAGACCGTATAAACATTGAAGTCGTTTGCGAGTATTTGTGATTCCAAAGCCATCTTTTATTTTATCGATTCCGCAATTGGTCACGCCTACACCATTGTCCCTGACTGCTAATATCAATGAATCATCTTTTCGTCGGGAAGAAATTTGAACATACCCGCCTTTGGCACGAGGGAGAATTCCGTGTTTAATAGCATTTTCTACCAGTGGCTGCAAAATCAGGTTTGGGACTAAAGCGTCCAATGTGTCAGCTTTTATCTCGAATTTAACACTCAATCGATCATGAAACCTGGCTTGCTGAATTTCCAGATAGCTCTTAAGAAATTCAATTTCCTGTTTTAACGGAACTTCCTGGACGCCAATATTATCAAGAGTTTGTCTCAATAGATCACTTAATCGGGCCAGCATTCGACGTGCAGCTTTTACATCTTCATCCATCAATGCAGAAATAGCATGCAAGGTGTTGAATAAGAAATGCGGCTGAAGCTGCATTTTCAAAGACTGTAGTTGTGTCTGGGCTAATTGGCCTTGTAATTGAGCGGTCAGTAATCTATGTTCGCGGTATTGCTGATAGTAATCAAAACTATAATATATTCCAAGAATCAGCCAGTAAATAATAAAGCTGTTGAAGCTGCCGCCAATTATTTTAAGATTCAGAAACTTAGGGAATCCATCCTTTAAAACTTCGTTGGAAGTAATAAATAAATATGCAACTATTGAAAAATATCTATGAAATAATGCTATTATTATTCCGGCACTTAGATGCACAGTTAGATTTCTCAGCCAATTTTTACGCTCAATCCTGAAATTTTTGGCAAGGAACATAATCAGTGGAACTAAAATTGCCCAGGTGTAAAAATTAGATAATTGGAGGCTTAGGTTAGTCCAAATGTTGAAAGACCTGTCTGTAGCGTAACTGAAAAAATAGTCCTGAGCAAAAAAGAACAACGCCAGGAAAGTCCAGATCAGGAAAATTAATAGTACTTTTGCCCATGATCGATTTAGAATTGGCAGCGCTTGAGTAACCAGTTTTTGCATATTTGTTGTCTAAAACAAGTTGAGGGTTTTCACTATTACCATCCGGATTTGATAATATAAGTAAGAATGTTCAGAAATGCAAGAAGGCTCCTGCTTATAAGACCACCTTACCAAAAAAGATTCCCCCTGAAATAAGTTTAGTTGGCTAACAGTTTGTGTGTACAGGATTTATCCTGCTTCCAAAACAATCTTTTCAGCCTAAACCCTGTACACCCTGTTATTCATCTAAATCAAGCATCAACCAGCATTTCAATTTTATCCTTATTTTTTAGCGCTTGTGTTATCGCCCTGGTCTTTAATGATCGTCATGGCAGTTGCTAGCATTCCGGATACATCCGAAAGGTTTGAAGGGATAATCAGTGAATTCGAGGTTTTAGCAAGGTTGCCGAATTCGTTTATATAATGCTCGGCAACCCGTAGATTCACGGCATTGAGCCCGCCTTTTTCATTTATAGCTGCAGCAATTTCACGGATACCTATTGCGGTTGCTGTTGCTACTTTTTCAATCTCCGCAGCCCGGCCTTCAGATTCGTTGATCATTCTTTGTTTTTCGCCTTCAGATCGCGCAATCAATTCCTGCCTGTCACCTTCTGCTCTATTAATTTTGGCTTGTTTATCTCCTTCCGATTCTGCAATCAAAGCACGTTTTTCTCGAACTGCCCGCATCTGTTTTTCCATAGCATCTTTGATACTTTGTGGCGGAACAATATTTTTAACTTCGTATCTGGTAACTTTTACACCCCAGGGATCAGATGCTTTATCTACGGCATCCACGATTGCGGAATTTATCGTTTCTCTTTCTTCAAAAGTTTTGTCAAGTTCGAGCTTACCAATGACGCTTCTCATAGTAGTCTGGGCAAGCTGTGTCGAAGCAAACTGAAAATTGTTAATTCCATAAGAAGCTTTTTTAGGATCGACAACTTGCAAATAGAGAATGCCATCCACTTCCACAGCGATGTTGTCTCTGGTGATACAGGATTGTGGGGGAACATCCGTAGCCAGTTCTTTTAGATTGTGCTTATAAGCCACCTTGTCAAGAAAGGGTACCAGAATGTGTAAACCTGCTTCCAGTGTGCCGCTATACTTGCCCAGGCGTTCCACAATAAAAGCTGTTTTTTGAGGAACAATTCTAATGGTTTTAAAGAATGCAATAAATGTAAAAAATATAAAGACTAATAAAATGATAGTACCAGTTTCCATAATAAACCTCCCTTATAATGATTTAACGGTTAGAGTGATATTATTTTTGTCAATTATCTCAACCGGCGCGCCTTCTGGAATGGATTCGTATGCTTCCGCTTTCCAGTAGGTGCCGCGAAATTCTATTTTGCCTTTAGTATTTGGGGAAATTTCCCTGGTAACAACGGCTTTTTGTCCCAGGAATTCATCTAGTTCTTCGATTTCTCCCTCATTGGCGTCTAATCGACTCATAAACATTTTCTGAAACCATTTCCGCAGAGATACCAGCAGCAAGACGGATGCGATAATAAAAATAAATAATTGGGTGTTAATCGAGATAGGTAAAAATAAACAAATTATCGCGACTATCCAGGCGCCAATTCCAAAGAATAATGTAATTAAGCCCGGGAGTGCAAACTCCATAAGCAAAAAAATAAATCCTACAATAAACCAAATTAATTGCGGTTTAAGCCATTCACTTAAATTATCCATGATAATCCTTCCTTTAATTAACTTTGAAGACAATCATTTATATATTTAAAAATTGGGGATATTATTAAGTAAATTTAACAGGATTATCTTAATATACAACAGTAAAATCATGAAAATTGGCAAATTTTATAACAAAACCATTTATGATACCCAAATGATGTAGATTTATTCAACTTCTAATTTGTTAAAAGTCGAAAGTGTAAATTGTGATAATGGTTTTATGAAATGGTATTATATAAAGCTTTGAATGAGATTAAATCGAGGCGGATATTTGTCTTTAACGAAAGTACTTAATTAAAACCTAGCCAAGTACAGATCGACTCTTCTATTTTTTCGGTATTTAATAATTGCAACACAAAAAACTAAAATGATTGCGTAATATTCGCTTTGCGAACTTACTATTTTTTTTCAAACCACCGATCTGCCACCAACGACTCAATTATCAGCTTGCCGCGATGTCCAAAAATGGGGTGAGGTTGCAGAGAAGAAATATCTGCTTGTTGCATGGCTGTTTTGGCCGGCGGATCACCCGTGTACAGTGATCCCCGCAGAACTTTCAAGCTTGTCTGAAAAATAGAGTGTTCCCAATCGCTTGAGAGGTGTCTTTCAATGAATGGATCGTCGTTCACATAACCGTACTGTTCATTTGCACAATTCACGATACCCATGCGGTTGGTGAGAAAGTCGGGAATGTAAATGACGCCTTTTTCGTGCAATAAGTGATCATCCCTTAATGCATCCTCAAGTTGATTGTTTGCGGCGCCGCAGACAATTTTGGCTTTGAGCCGGGGAATTGTTGCCGGATTAAGTACCGCGCCAGTTGCGCACGGAGATACAATATCGCACTCCGCTTCAATTATAGAGTTGTCTCCGGGTTCCACTACTCTGACTTCTAAATTTTTATCTGCTAATTCATTTTTAAGACGTTGCATGCGCTCAGGACTAATGTCGCTGGCAATCACCTTTATTACATTTTTCTCGAACAGAAAACGAATTAGCGGACCTCCGACGTTACCCATACCTTGTACGGCAATAGTTTTATTTTGCAATGAATCATTACTGGCAAACTTCAGGGCTGCCTCCATACCACAAATTACACCCCGGGCCGTGGGAATGGAGGGATTGCCGCTGCCACCAAGGGTAGGAGGGATACAGCTGGTGAATCTGGTCCTGGAGAAAACATTGGCCATATCTTCGACATTTGTGCCAACATCTTCGGCGGTGACATAACAGCCGCGAATAGATGTTACTAGATCGCCATATTCCTGGTAGACAGAGGATCGCACACTTGGATCGTTCTTGTCGATGGCCGGATTGTGCGCCATGACGCCTTTACCGCCGCCCCACCAGAGTCCTGCCAGAGCATTTTTACGGGTCATGCCCTTTGCGAGCCGCAATCCGTCCCTCAGGTAGTTTTCCATGGTATCGTACTGCCAGTACCGTACGCCACCTGCGCCTGCTCCCCGAATCGTCCTGTGCACAAATGCTCCCTGTAAAGTGTCATGCTTCTGGCTGATTTGAAAGAATAATCCTTCATGCTGCATAAAATCACGCTGGTCTTCCTGAATAAAATCAGCAATGGGTTGGAGTTGTGGGTGAGATGCGAATACTTTGTTGTTTTTGTCATCATAGATAAAATAAAATCTTTTAATCTTATGTTTTTTGAGAAATTGCACAAATTCCTGCGGGTGAAAATTGATTAGCTTTTCTGAGTTGCTCATTATAGTCCGGCCCTTGGTTTTGTTAATAATATTTTGAAGTGACTTCTTAATCAGAATGAGTTGTTGGTTTCATCCTCAATTCCCAATCATTATAAAGCGATTCAAATACACTCATTAGTGCCGATGAATATTTTTATGCATTATCTTACGCGTTTCATGCAATCGGTCATCGGCAGGCATGTCCGCCAATGTCTGGTTCATCTGTTCATCATTCTCTGCCAGCAGCAATTTGGCAAGATATTCTATGATGCTCGGCGGGAAAATGCTTTCGCGTTCATACAAATGCCGTTTTTGAAGTAAAATTTTCGCGGACTCGACACAACTGTGCGGCAACCTGGGCAGTTTGTTCAACAATTCCTCATTTTGAAAAATGTTACCTGTGACAGAATGATCTTTGGCTGTTTGGATTGATTCGTTATTTGATAATCCCCATTCTGTTGCCATGGCGATTCCAGCCAGTAACAGATGCACAATCGCGCTGCCATCCTCCGGACTGCGTAATTCAACTGTCTGACGGCTGGCTGGTTCTTGAAGTGGTTCTTTTTGCTGCGGATTTAAAGTCCTGGCCAGATCAGCCGTATTTGACCATCCTAACGGCACTCGAATCATGGAGCTGCGATTCAAATCGCTCCAGCAAATGCGTGTAGGCGCTTCTTGATTGGGTACCAGACGCAAATAAGCCGCGGATTCGGTGTTGCCGAAAGCGGTTAATGAATCGGCATATTGGCACAAACCACCAATAACCTGTTTCGCTTGCCTGGATAATTTTCCTGATTTTTCAGTCATAATATTCTGGCCATTCTTTCGCAATTCCATGTGCACATGAAAACCGTTGCCAGCAATACCTTCTTCAAGCTTGGGTGCAAAGGTCGCCACGCAACCATATTTGTATGCCACATTCCGAATCAACCAGCGCGCCAGAACCAAATAGTCTCCGGTATCAATTATTGGTGTCGGCTGAAATTCTATTTCCATTTGCTCGGCACGCTTGCCTTTTAGCTCTTCTAAATTGCTGCGAACACTGTCCACATATCCCACTTCGCTGTGGGTGTATTTTATGGCGCCTGTAATGAGTGATATTTGCCGTACCATTTCATTTAAAATTTGGCCGCTTTTCACAAAAGGCGAAGCCGCATGATAGCCTTTTTGTTTTGAAGCGTTAAAAATATGGCTGCTGGCTTCGCTGAGTAAGAAAAACTCCAATTCCCCGAGAGCGTAAAATTCAAAACCAGTGTTTTTATGCAGCAGCCCGTAAGCCCGGTGCAGGATATTATCCAGTGCAAAAGGAGCTAACTCGCCATCATGGGTGAGATAGCGGCAGGTAAAATCGAGACTGCCTTCATCGAATGGATTCAAAAAGGCTGATTTATAAACTGGCACAACATACAAATCCGAAAGCGAAGTATCCACTAATCCCTTAAACAACGAAGATCCATCCACGCGTTCGCCATCTGCAAGAATACGTTCAGCCTGATTTCGATTTGAAATCGGTAGTTTTAACTCCTTGTATTTGCCATCAAGCGCGGTGTAGTGGAAGGTGATTCTCTCAATTTGTTTTTTTTCAATGACTTTGATTAAATCGGTGCGGGTGCAATCTTCTCTCGGTTTATCAATTAGTTTCGAGATTGGATTCATTAAAGCGTAATTTTGGTTCATTTTGCTTCACTATATTTTAAATATGTACAGACTGTTCAATTTTCAGGAATTTTAAATTTATAAGATAAGATAAAATCTTGTTACAAAAAGTAAAGGAATTTAGGCGATAATTGATATTTTTATTATTCTCAATTCCGCAACATTATTACTTACGTTGTATATCTATTTTTAATTTCTTCGGGTATAATTCCCCGAAGCTTGCTCCGAGGTAGTTCATTAAACCTTCGGAAGGGTGGATTGGTAGGGTGAAGTGGCTACACAAAAATTGACTTTGATGAAGTAGACATCCAGAAACCGACTTTCTCGAAGAAAGTCGGTTTCTATTGAAATTGAAATAAATTCTCTCCAATGATTTTATAGAATTAGTCAATCTTTATTTCTTTGAATATTTTCAGTACCACTCCCTGGATATTTAACACATTTTTAATCATTGAACTACCTTTTAGTGATTTGTGATAAAATGATGGCAATTAGTATCATTTTTATTGCATGTTAAGACAATTTTTTTAATTTATCATTATTAAAATGGATTGTTTGTAATTAATTTAAATATGGAGACGATTATGAAGAAAATAATAATTCTCGCTCTGATCACTGGTATTGGTGCATTTTCATGTAACCAAATTGCAAGTGAAGCCAAAGCAGAAATTGCAGTTCCTACCATTCAATGCGGAATGTGTGTAGACAAGATTGAGGGAGCGCTTACTAAAGTTGAGGGTGTAAAAAGTGCAAAAGTAGACCTGGAGAAAAAAATGACGCTTGTGGTTTACAATGATAAAACCACTAATTTGCAAAGCCTTGAGAAAACTATAACTGATGCTGGTTACAACGCTAACGACAAAACGCGCAATCCTGAAGCTTATGCTTCACTATCAATGTGCTGCAAGGAATCTACGGATCGTTAATATAGCCAATATTATTCTGTAGTAAACTCTATAATAACTGAATGTTTCTTTATAACCACTCGTATCCAGGTCAAACCCGGGTACGAGTGGGTGGGATTCTTTACTCTAACCGAAACCTTTGCTGAGAAATATTTTAAATTGAAACAAATTAACGTGTTAACAATGAAAGCCGAATTATTTATGATTGGAGAGTAAACGCGATGGAAATAAAAAAATGGGATACTATACTTGTCAGCGAACATGAAATGATCGAGCGCGCCATGGATGTTTTAAAACGGGAGCTCGAGAATCTGCCCGACAGGAACTATGATGCTTTTGCAATGCAGCGGGCAATCGACTTCCTTCTTGTGTTTGGTGACCGCATTCACAACCAGAAGGAGGAAGAGGTGCTTTTCCCTCTTATGCTCAAAAGGGGTATTCCGGAGGACGGACCCATCCGAGTAATGCTGTTCGAGCATGAGGCGGAAAGAGAGCTGTTGCAGCACATGTTTGATGTAGTTCCAGGATTGGTAAATGATTCTGCCGAAGCTCGAGATGAGTTTAAACAGAAGGGTTTAGAGTATCTTGAAATTCGGGCAAATCATATCTGGAAGGAAAACGACATTCTCTACAATATGGGGCGGCAGGTTTTCACCGGGGAAGACAACCAGTTTTTAGTTGAAGAAATTGAAAAAATAAACGTCGCAAACTACGGGAATGCTTTTGCTCAACAGTTCGCACAAATGCTTGAAGAGGTTGAGAAGGGAGAAAGAGCAAGACAGAGCCTAATTCATAATCTTTCTCTGGATCAAATAGATGCAATTATGGAAGCATTGCCCATTGAGGTTACTTTTGTAGATGACAAAGATACTGTTGCTTATTTTAACCGCCTGGATAAAGAGAAGATCTTTGTCCGAAGCCGCTCGGTGGTTGGCAGAAAAGTTGAGAAATGTCATCCTGAGAAAAGCGTACACAGGGTGCAACAAATTGTTGATGCATTCAAAGACGGGTCCAGGGATGAAGCTGAGTTCTGGATAGATTTTGGCGGCGATAAAATACTTATTCGCTACTATCCTGTGCGTAATGAAGAAGGAACCTATCTTGGCGTTTTGGAGGTAACTCAAAGAATTGGTGAAATCCAGAAACTTGTTGGAGAAAAAAGACTGCTGGATTGATTTGTGATTTGTTTGAAATTTGTATTTTGAATTTTTTGCAAAAAAGTGCAAATGTTTAGAAATAATACTATAAAAGGAACTATTGATAATGCAAACAAAGCTTTTAGATCGTCATTCTGAACGTGGTTGTAATTTTTTAGGAATAAGGTACCCATTTATTTGTGGCGCAATGACTTGGGTAAGTGACCCGAGACTTGTGGCTACGATCTGCAATGCTGGTGGATTTGCAAGTCTCGCCGGCGGCAATACTCCCTGTGATATTATTGAGGAGCAAATTCGGGAAACCAGACGACATACTGATAAACCATTCGGATTAAATGTCATAACAATCGCACCTGTTTATCGAGACCAGTTAAAGCTCGTTCAGAAACTGGAACTACCATTTGTTGTTTTTGCAGGAAGTTTTCCTCGTCGCTCAGAAATTCAAATGGTGAAGGAAACTGGCACAAAAGTTCTTTGTTTTGCTTCGACTAAATCAATAGCTGATCGAATGTTAGATAACGGCGCTGACGCCTTGATTTTAGAAGGAATGGAAGCGGGAGGTCATGTCGGTCATGTGACGCTTACAATTCTGCTGCAGCAGGTTTTGTTTGAAGTGCCCGAAGTGCCGATCTTTGTCGGTGGTGGAATTGCAACCGGAAAAATGTGTGCACATTTGCTGCTTATGGGCGCTGCAGGTGTACAATTTGGTACTCTTTTCGCAATAGCGAAGGAAAGCTGCGCACACCCAGCGTTCAAAGAAGCATTTATTAAGGCGAAAGCTCGGGACGCGATTTCAACTCCCCAAATTGATAGTCGGCTGCCAGTTGTTGCTGTCAGGGCGCTCAGAAACCATGGGACTGATGATTTTGGAAAACTGCAGTTGAAACTGATCAAACAGATTAACGAAAGTGAAATCACTCGGGCGGAAGCCCAGAATAAGGTCGAAGAGTTCTGGATCGGACGATTACGCACTGCCGTGATGACAGGAGATGTCAATTATGGCTCACTAATGGCCGGTCAGTCGGTAGGTTTAGTCAAAAGCGAAAAGAGTGTTGACGAAATAATGAATGAACTGATAGTGGATACTGAAGAAGAACTACAGCGCGTTCGTAAGACATTGATTTAATTAAGGTCTGGAGATGAGATAATACACAGCCGGATAATATATTCAATGGTACCTAAGACACTAAAGAATACCTGATATCAACTCCGTAATTATAACTCCCGGCCTAAAAAATCTCCAGAAAGAACGGACCATAATAAAAGAAAAATTCTTTCTTTTCATCGCGACTTCCAGATTAATCCTATAACAGAAATCCAGAAAAAATGACCGGGAGTCGTATATTTTTCCAATAAAAAGGTCCGTTTACGAGAATATATTTTTCAAATAGTACGAAGTGAACTTAGGCGCGCTGTTTCCCAATTTTCTATTTTTACTGAATATGGTGGCCGATTAAGGGAATAACCAGACACAAAAACAAAAAATCCAGGACGGCACTTTTTTAGGTTGGCCTGAGAGCTGTCTGCAGGGTTTCGCCATCTGGCACATTCTAACGGCGACATCTGAACAGCTTTCATATTTTATGATAAAAAAAACACTTTTTAGCAAAAATAATCTTGCATTATTAATAAATAATCCTATTTTACTTTTACAGTCTTCAATTGTAAGAATTGTTGATTTTTGGGAAGGAGGAAGAATGGAATCGGGTATTGAACAGAGTTTTGTAACAAAAAAAGACCTGGAGGCAACCAAGAAAGAACTTCTGGCTAAGCTTGCCACGAAAGAAGAAATAAAAAAGCTTGCTACGAAGGAAGAGTTAAAAAAACTCGCGACTAAAAAGGAAATTGGGATTTTAGCAAACGAGGTTGCTAGTTTAAGTACACGATTAACTTCTGTTGAAGTTCGATTGAGCAATGTGGAGGAAAACACTCAATTGATACTACAAGCTGTTGACGGGATCGCTGGAAAGTTTGATGACTACCAGACTGAAAAAGCTGCAACTGAGCATACTTTTAGGCGACATGAAAAAAGGCTTGACGAACATGATACCCGTATAGAAGTTCTCGAGAGGAAAGAAGTTTTATAGATTATTATTTTTAAACACGATGAAATGTATCGGTAGACTTTTCCAGTTCAATAAAACCATCCTTATAATAGCACGATAATTACCAATTTTACAAAATAAATACAAATCCGCTGCCCACCTTTTGCTATGTGTCATTTGTAGCATCCGCCATACTGGATTAATGGATTGTCAATTGGCTCAATTAGTAAATTCTCTTGCCATACCACAGCATCGGAAACGGCAGCTAAAATCTTTTAGCAAGCAGATTTTGCTGAATATTTGGTGGCTCGAAAGCCTTTTCGGCACTCTTTAACTCTTCAGATAATCGATAACATCTGCGGCGCTATATTTTAAATTCGAATTTTTGATAATTTTAATTATAGAAGAAAAATCTTCGCCGGAAGTGATAACAGGCAATTCATTACCATCTTTGCGAATCTGACCCAGACCAATTGTTGCCAGCAATCCATTGCAAAGACAATGCTTCCCCAATGTCTCATCCACGGTGCCGCCTTTCAAAACATAGTTGTTTACCGGCTCGGCTGGACAACGGTATCCTATTTCGGATTCACTCTTTGCGTAAAGCTGTCGCAAATAACATATATCACAGATTCGTTCTCTTCCCGGGTCCATATCCATGCTGGTTATCGTATTGTTTAATCTAATTAATTTAAAGGGATAGCCGGTAGGGGATGCCTGAAAGTCAGTAAAAACCCGGAGCTTGCCTTTGATGCATTGCTGAAGTACTTCCTGTTTAATCTCGGGTATGATTCCTGATTCATTGCAATACGCGAACACTGTACCCACCTGAATCCCGGCAGCACCGAAATTCACAGCTTCTTTCAATTTCTCGGGAGAGGCATATCCACCAGCAAGCCAGAAAGGTTTCCCAAGTTTATTTATCTTGGTAAGATTCGGGACATCTTTTTGACCAAATTGCATAGGCAAATTTTTATTTGAGCTATCAACTTTTCGTGGCGGTGCATTGTGTCCACCAGCAGTATGGTTCTCTACAATAAATCCATCAACACGACCCGTAGCTTTTCGCATCATTATTTTTGCAATAATGTCGGAAGAGACAATTGCAAGAAAATTTGGCCTGGACAGTTTAGGCAATTCTCCCGGGAAAAAATCTTTTGGGTTGAAATGCTGGATATAATTGAAGTGCTGGGGATTATCTTCAACATGAAGTTTGAGCTCAACTTTCTCCCAGCATGATAGCCCATCCAATATACCTGGAATTGATATTGGGATACCTGCCCCCATTATTATAAAATCTACACCAGCAAGTATAGCTCCTAATAATGATGGTAACGTTGGCAGTTGAATCTTCTCCAAATAATTTATTCCGACCAATCCTTTATGGCCTTCTTTAGCCAAAAAGACTTCAACGAAATTTCCAACGACCATTAGTTCCATGCACGGTCGATTCATTTTCAAAGTCGGAGTTGTAGTTAACTTGAATGGTTCATCAGCCGACTTTCCTCCAGGTAAAAAATATGTATCCAATACACGTTGAACCATATCCGGCCAGGGAAAATTTGACAAAGCTCGCCGTACACTGCCGTCGGAATCTCCAGCTTGAAGACGTCTGGCAATTATAATTTCAAGTGCCGTACCTGACACAACTCCAATCTGTCCTTGTTGTGAAACAGCTTTTGCAAGACACCAGTTTGAGACGCCAGCCCCCATACCTCCTTGAATAATTACAGGTAATTTTTCTAAAATTTTTATTTCCTCCATCTTCGGTAAACTGAACACCCTGTTTCAAAATCCACGGGAAACATATGCCAGGAATTTTAGTGAATTAGATTGTAATATTTCTGTTTTCTATGTTTTGCTCTGCATTACACTTACTGCAAATAAACCACTCTAAGACCATGACTATCCATATTTTTCCTTTTTTCTCGCCGCCGCTCTTTTACCCGCTTCAAGCTCCATCTTGCGAAGACGAATGCTGCCTGGGGTAATTTCAACCAGTTCATCTTCAGCTATAAATTCTATCGACTGGTCGAGCGATAAAAGACGAGGGGGGCGCAGGGTCACTGTAAAATCCGATGTTGAGCTGCGTATGTTTGTGAGTTTTTTCTCGCGCGTTATGTTAACCACAAGATCTTCGGTACGGTTTCGCTCACCAATGACCATTCCTGCATAAACATTGGTGCCAACTTCAACGAACAGCTCGCCACGGTCAACCATTCCAAAACTGGCGTATGTGGTGGCTTTTCCTTCCCTGTCAGCGACTAACGCGCCACTGAGCCTCTGGGGAATCGGGCCGAACCATTCAGCGTGGCCTTCGAAAAGTGCGTTCATGATGCCGGCGCCTTTAGTATCTGTCAGAAACTGGCTGCGAAATCCTATCAGTCCTCTGGATGGAATAATGAACTCCATTGTTGCCCGGCCGTGACCGTGGTTATGCATAGTTGCCATCCGGCCCTTTCGCGTCGATAGTTTTTCGGTGACCACTCCCACTTTATCTTCCGGGATATCGAGGAATACGCGCTCCATAGGCTCCATGATTTTACCATTTTTCTGTTGAGTTATAACTCGCGGTCTGGAGACCATAAATTCGTAACCCTCGCGTCGCATGGTTTCAATGAGTACAGCCATTTGCAGCTCGCCGCGACCGCACACTTCAAATGCATCGGCACGTTCGGTTTGCTTGACATGCAGGGATACGTTTCCGAGGATTTCTTTTTGCAGCCGGTCTTTTAAGTGGCGCGAGGTCAGGTACTTTCCCTCTTTACCGGCAAAAGGGCTGTTGTTTACGTAAAAAATCATTGACACCGTCGGCTCATCAATATTTATACGGGGTAACGGTACAGGATTATCCTCAGACGAAATGGTGTCGCCGATCTTGACATTTTCAACGCCTGAAACCGCAATAATGTCGCCAGCTTCGAGCTTCTCAACCTGAATTTTTCTTAATCCTTGAAAAGTGTAGCAGGCAGAAAATTTGGCGCCCCGGGTGATGCTGCTTTCACCACACAAACTGTAGGTCTTGTTCATTTCGAGTAATCCATTAGAAAGTCTGCCGACCGCAATCTGTCCGACGTAAGGATCATAATCGAGGTTGGTCACCAGGAATTGCGGCACATGGTCATCGCTTGCAACGGGGCCAGGTATTTTAGAAAGAATAGTTTCGAATAAGACGCGAAGATTTGTGCAGCTATCGTCGATTTCTGTGTGGGCTACTCCTGTTTTCGCATTTGTATACAAGATTGGAAAATCGATTTGTTCTTCCGTGGCATCGAGATCGATAAATAAATCGTAAACATCATTCACCACGGCTTCGATGCGAGCATCGCCGCGGTCTATTTTGTTGATTACAAGAATAACCGGCAGTTTTTTCGCTAAGGCCTTTTTCACAACGAAACGTGTTTGCGGAAGCGGCCCTTCACTGGCATCTACAAGTAACAGCGCACCATCTACAAGATTCAGACTGCGCTCGACTTCTCCGCCGAAATCCGCGTGGCCGGGCGTGTCCACAATATTGATCTTCACATTCTTATACCAAATCGAAGTGTTTTTTGCCATGATAGTAATACCGCGTTCGCGTTCAAGATCCATTGAATCCATGATTCGTTCAGCAACCTCCTGGTTTTCTCTGAAAGTACCGCTCTGTTTCAACAATGCGTCCAGGAGTGTGGTTTTCCCGTGGTCTACATGAGCAATAATGGCTATATTTCGAAAATTATCTTTTCTCATATTTTCTTTAACTACCATACATTTTAAATATCATCGATTCTCATTTCATGTCCATCTATCTTTTTGACATATTAGCCGTAAAGATACGGAAACTACTAACGAAAGGCAAGATTAAAGTAGAAGGTTTGGAGCAACATCTTTAAAAAAGCGCCACTTTTTGAATGTTTAATAAAAAAATAGAATTTAATAAAAGGCTTGACTTTCGAAACTTAACTGTATATATACGGTATATACAATATGAACATTAAAAACATTTAAAGAAAAATTACAAATTATCATGTTACTCAACCTGAGTGAATTATATGCTGAATCCTTGCACAAACAAATATCACGTCAATTAACAGATAAAATTGTTGATGGTGAATTGTCAGATGGCAGTGAACTTTTGCCCATAAATGTATTAGCACGATCACAACGTGTCAGTAAAAGTACTGTCCACCGGGCTTTTGAGAGTCTCGAGAATGGTGGTTTAATTAGAGACACGGGAGAAATTGAATTTCTGAAAACCACAGGCCCGGCGCTTGGACTTAGTGCAAATGACGCGAATAAAACTCAAATAGTAAACACGCGCGAAGGCGATGGTATTATTTTTTACACGGATGGTGTGACAGAAACCATGAATGAGAAAAAAGAAGAATACAGTGAACCACGGTTATTGAATTTGATTAAACAGATTCATCATTTTGATGCGCAAAATATTATTCAGTCGTTGATCAAGGACTTGAATAAATTTCAAAGCTCCACTTATGACCAAGATGACAGGACGATTTTGATGTTGAAAGTTTTTTAACCTTTAAAAAGAATTGAAGATGCTGCTAAATTTAACAGACCTATCAGCGGAGCCATTACAGAGTCAGATCGTACGGCAAATTCGGGCGAAAATCCTTACGGGTGAGCTGCCTGCTGATACCAGTTTGCCTTCAATCCGAGCCCTGGCCCGAGAACAACATGTTAGTGTAATTACGGTACAGCGCGCTTATGAAAGTCTTATTCGTGAAGAACTTATCCATTCCCGCAGGGGCAAAGGTTTTTTTGTATCTGAAATGGAGGACACTAGGAAAAAAGAAATGGCCAAACAGAGATTACTTGAAAGTTTAGCTCCAATTATATTCGCTGCACTTGCAGAAGGATTGACTGTTAAGGATATTGAAGAAGCAATTGAAATTGTAATATCAAAAGATGGCGACAATTGAGGGTGAGGAAGGAAAATGGAGACAGGAACAGCAGCTATCCACTTATCCGCTTTCCTGTCTCCAGCACATAATATTTAAAAATGAAAAAGTAAAGTTAAAAAAAATAAATCATAAAGGAGCCAATCATGCCAAATGCATTCAAATTCAACAATGTAATTAAAACATTTCCAGAATTTAAACTGGGCCCTCTCGATCTGGAGCTGGAACCAGGTACAGTTCTTGGTTATATTGGTCCAAACGGTTCTGGAAAAACAACGACCATGCACTGTCTCGTAGGCCTGTTAAAAGCTGATAGCGGCGAAATGGAAATCTTCGGCCGTAAGAACGATCCTAATAAGCCAGCCTGGAAGTTTGATGTTGGATATGTGGGGGACGTGCATGTTTTTTACGAAAACTGGTCCGGTGCTAAAAATTTAAAATTTGTATCCCAGTTTTATCCCAACTGGTCCGAAACTATTGCAGATGAGTTGTCACAGCGCTTTAATCTGCCGTTGAACAAAAAGGCAAAAGAACTTTCCAGCGGTAACCGAGTTAAGCTTTCATTGGTTTCTGCATTGGCGCACTCACCCAAATTACTGCTTTTGGATGAACCAACCTCTGGTTTGGATCCCGTTGTCAAACAGAAGTGCTGGATGTGTTGTTCCAGACGCTGGAGGATGGGGAGCGGGCCATTTTCTACTCAACGCATATTTTGTCGGATATAAGCCGGCTTGCTGACGATTTAGCATTCATCGACAACGGTCAGGTTAAACTTAGAACAGCAAAGGATGATTTGACCGACCAGTGGCGCAAAATCTCTTTTAGACTTGCGAAGAATAATTTCAAGGTAGATGCAACAGTGAGCCACAAGCATGAAGGAGATGACCATCAGGTCATTAGCTCTAACCAGCAGGTTACAATACAACAACTGAAAGAGCTGGGCGCTGAAAATATTCAGGAAAACCGCATGGCCATCGACGAAATTGCTGTGCAGATTCTTAAAACATCTAAGACGCTGACCTTTTTTCAAAAGTTTAGCGTCTATTTAGTAGCATAATAAACACTCATCCCGAATGTTTTCGGGTTCAGCGTTACTAACTTAATAAGGTCATATATGTGGCATATTCTTAAAGCAGAACTTAGTTATCATAAAAAGATATTCTTGTCTATTTCAAGCTTCATTCCTGTTATCAGTTTTCAGGCAGTCTATCCTGTGCTCGAAGATCTGTCGGCCAATTACATGATGCTCTTGCTAATGTTTCTGATGCTGCAAAATTGGATCATATTCAGGAATAAAGAAGGAAGAACTCGGCAATATGTTTCCTTACCGCTCTCCACCTGGAAAATTGCTGTTGGCCGTTTTTTTGTGATAACGATTATTTGTACAGGTACCTGGATTTTTTATTCGTTTGTAGTATTCATTCTCAATTCCCGAATACAACTCAATCATTCAAGACTGCTACTCATTTTGGGCATAATCTTTTTGGGATTTTCATTATATTTTGTTTTACGAGATCTACTTTTTGACACCTTTAAAAGAATAGGACTAAACAGAGAAAGATTAATTGTAGGTGGTTTGTTGATTATGCTTGGACTCAATCTTCTCGGTGTTTTTTTCTTTATGACTCCCAAATCAATGGGAACGCCTCCAGGTAAAATAATATCTTTTATTCGGTATCTCAAATATGACAATCCGTTTTTCGAATGCATAGTGGTGGGTATCATATTGGCATGCCTATCGGTGTGGACATACAATCAACGTAATTCTTATCTGGCTTGATGGGCAGATGTAGAATCAGGAATCAGTAAAATAAATTTAGAGGTTCTAAAAAGGAGTTAACTATGTGGCACATTCTTAAAGCTGAATTACGATATGTTTACATAAATATTATATTAGTAGCCGGATAAATCATTCCAGGGGTTTTATTCTATTTCAGAATCAGTGATACCGCCGGGGTAGCGAGCATGCTTTTTCCATTAACCGTTGCTGCAATTTTCCAGCTCATTATTTTTAGAGGTATTGAAAAAAGAGATCGCCACAACATTCTACTGCCGATCGCCATTCGCAAAATCGCAATAGCACGTATTTTGTTATTCTGGGCGCCCTGTTTCAGTTTTTACGGACTGTATTTTATTCTGCATTTTATATTTAAAAATATGAGTCCCCGATGGCAACACGATATTTACGATGTGATGATGTTTTTCGGACTCATCCTTACCGGTTGTTCTGTTTATTTTATTCAGCATGATTTATATTCTTTCTCAAAAAAACTTCGAAATGCTGAACTCGACATAATTGTGCTAATTGTTGTCGTTGCTGTAATTATTTTAGGGATTCCAATTACCCTGGCTACAGTTTGGGGAGATACTGGTAACTTCTTGCGAGTATTGTGCTTCCTTTCGGGCTTTATCTTTTTATACCCGGCAATAATTACTTTCACACGGCGCTCGCAATTTCTGGAATAGTGAATTTTTAATATGAATTACAAAGGAGTATCAAGATGTACCAACTAATGAAAGCTGAATTCGATAACAACAAAATATTACTGAGTATTTTGTACGCTGTAGTTATCGTGGTAATTTTGGCATACATGCTCTGGGGCTGGGAAAACATTGATGAAAGTCTGCCTGCGGTCCGTGCAGTTATGCTGTCGGCTGCTGCAATGTTGTTTTTAACAAGACTATTGAAATTGCAGAGAGAAAAAAAAGATAGATTTCATATACTACTGCCGTTACCTGTCCGCAGTGTTGCGATTTCACGCATGCTTTTCCCGGTATTGTTCTGGCTTAGTATGTTGTTTTTGTTATGCCTTGGCCTTGTATTGCTGAGGACTGCAAGTATAAGAGCGGAAATAGTGTTTGATTGGCTTACGCTCACTGGTTTTATAATCGCCGGTAATGTTGTCCCGTTGATTCATCGCGATCTTAACTATTATTCTGCCGGCAAACATCAAAAACGCTTAATGTTCATTTTTTATTCAATCATGATTTTAACTGGTTATACACTGTTTATGCTTTTTGTCATGACATTCAAGAGATACAGTTTTTCTCAAAAGTTGATTCCTGTACAGGAGAGATTTCTAAGCCTTTCTGGTTCATTTTTGGGAGCGACCGCTTTCATGGCAATTGGCATAGGATTGGCAACGGCCAGTATATTTTTATTTCAGCATCGTAAGTCTTACATCGATTAAACTTTGGGGTATCTATTAGGTAAAAATAAATACATCCGCGACTTATCTAAAGGCAATCAGATGAAAGTAGGAATTGCACCAGCAGTCATGTTTAGTCCCGAGGTGATCGTTCTTGATGAACCTTTCGCCAATCTCGATCCACGCTCAACAAATCTGCTGAAAAAACTGCTGTATAAATTAAAATCTGATAAGAAGGTAACCATGCTGATTTCCAGTCACAATCTGAATCATGTAACCGAAGTTTGTGAACGGATTGCCATTTTAGAAAAAGGTGATATTATTCACGACCTTCAAACCAGCGAGAATACCCTAAAAGAATTGGAGAACTATTTTGCGGTTTGAAATAGTTTAACAGGTAATCCCTTAAATTCTAATCATTGCCAATATTGTACTATTTGGACAAGCTGGTTCTCTACATATAAGCCATATTGATATCTTCGAAAATAAGCAGAGAATGTCCTTGTGGGAGGTTTTTGTTATTTTACAGAAATGTGGTATGTAACATTGCAAATCAGCCACTCAACTTTTCTGTGTAGGCGGCATTTGTTTTGTTAGGTTGCGCGTCAACGTAGTGTACGATTGCATGCCACGGCCTGACGCATAATCGTCGTAAGCGGTTGTACGACCAGTTCGGTATCGGCCCCTGGGGAAACTATCAGACGGTTTTGCTGACAGGCTTCCCGGCTTGAGCGATCCGGCTGTTGCCATTCGATCCTGCCGCGTAGAAGTAATCACGCGTCAGAGGGCGATCATTGTCGATGCCGGGCGTGATGATAACCTGGTAGAGTTCGTTATTGCCGTACCTCATAAAGGCGACGCCGTGGCTGAGGTAAAGGCGGAACAGGCGGACGAGCTGCTCATCGTACATCGCACGGATCTCATCCACGTGGGCCTCGAATGCGTCCAGCCACCTCTGGGTAGTGTAGGAGTAGTGCAGGCGCATGTTTTCAACATCCTGGATCCGCATTTTGAGTTTCACGAGGCATTGACAGATTTCTCCGAGCGTCGCGGTGTACACGCCCGGGAACACATGCTTGTTGCCGAAGGCGAGGGAGGGTGCGGGTTTCGACTTCCCAATGGTGTGGAGGACGAATGTACCGTTCGGGTTAAGTGACTGTTTGACGATCGAGAAGAAAAGGTCGTGGTTTGACTTCCCGATATGCTCCAGGCAGCCCACGGAGACGACTTTGTCGAACACGCGGCCCTGCTTTGGGAGATCCCGGTAGTCGGCATGCTCTACGTGGATACGGTTCTGCAGACCAGCTTTCTTGATCCGCCGGTTCGATTCCTCCGCCTGCTCCTTCGAGAGGGTCACGCCCACGCCGCTGATTCCGTAATGTTGGGCAGCGTAAATCATCATACCTCCCCAACCACAGCCGATGTCAAGAAGCGTGTCTCCAGGTTTCAGGAGGAGTTTTCGGCAAACCTGCTCTCGCTTCTGGTCCTGCGCGAGGTCAATGGAATCGTCGGGCGTCTTAAAGTAGCCGCAGGTATACTGCATGTCCTTGTCCAGCCATAACTTGTAGAACTCGTTGCCGAGATCATAGGGCTCGGATATGAATCGTTTATCGTTCTTGTACGTGTGCCGCTGGAAGAGGTAATGCCACAACACGTGCGCCTGGCCCGGCAAGTGGCGGAGGACATTGGCGGGACGACTAACGACCTTGCGGAACGCGCTCACCATGTCCGTGGTCATGACCATCGTCATGAGGTCGGTCAACTTCCCTTCGAGTTCGATGTCCCCAATCATATAAGCCTCGCCAAATCCGAGGTCAACATTGATCATTATGGCGCGCATCACTTTGTCCGTCTTGAAAATCAGGTTGAACTTCGATTCACCCGCACTGCCGTATTTGACGGTAGTCTGGTCGGGGTAGGTGATGCTGAAAGGCATTCCCTCCATCTGTGAAAACAAGTTGTGAAAAAGTTTTTTCATGGTGAGCTCCTATTCGTCAATTGAATATTATCGGTCCGCCTAATCGCCGCGGATACGAAGAGTCCTCGACAACATGTAATTTGTAATAATACCCGTCTTAGGTCAAACTCAACATCATCCAGGCAGATACGTGGGGCAATCAATCTGCATCAATTTATGTAAAATTAAAAAAATGCAACAAAAAGTCAAGCGATTTGTAAATTTTGCAGTATTACTAATTTACTTTTTTGGGGATTTAGCTAGCATGGGTACCAACTGCGTGAAATAAAATAGCACAGAAAATTATGAAAATTAGGAACTTATAAATATTTACAAAATCTAAAAACCACGCACGAGATCTCGCGTCAAGTGAACGCAGAGATAGGCCATTTACTGTTAGCGCATCAATATCATCTTTTTCGTTTCTTGAAAAGTACCAGCTCTTAACTGGAAAAAATACAAGCCAGATGACACAGCAGAGCGGTGGTCATTCAGGCCATTCCAAACAATAGATTTTTGACCGGCTGTTTGAAATTCATTCACTAGTGTTCTGACCATTTGTCCCTTAACATTATATATGGTTAATTCAACTTCAGTTGTTTTGGACAGGCTGTAAAATATTTGAGTTGATGGATTGAAAGGATTTGGAAAATTTTGCTGCAGCACAAATTCGGATGGAATAATCGTTGGTTCGGCAATATCCGTCGTTAGTGAATCCTTAATGGATATTGCATCAAAATATAAAGTCCCAAACATGCTCGCCGGGCTTAAATCCCCAACCAAAAGATGTTCAATTGTCAGCAAAGATGAGGAGGTTAAAGAGCTAACCAGGTTATCATTAATAAAAAAATCTTGTTGCAATGTCGCCTTTTCGACCTGAATGGTTACTTTGTTCCAACTGTTTGGCGTGAGAATATTCGAAATTGTTGCACTCGTGTCAAGTGCGGTAAAAGACAAAGTACTGTCCCGAAAAATTACCCTGGTGATAAAATCTGCCGTGCCGGCTTGCCAATTGGCAATGAGTTCAAAAACGTTGTAATAAGTTGCACTGGCAGGATAGACCCAGAAATTTATTTCGTGCGTATCATAGTCCAGTGAGAGCGGCTGGTGCACAAAACTAAACTGAACTTTCGCCGTGTCGGATGCCATAAAAGACTTTGCGCCGGAATGTACAATGGAACTGGAAATGCTAACAACTCCTTCTTCCACCCAGCCAGTAAAATCATTCTCAAAATCTCCGTTTTGAATGATGTTTTGGCTTAGACAAACGTTTTGAAATACCAAAATAGAAAACAACGTGACGATTCGAATTGTATTCATTTCATCCTCCTTCTGGTTTGATGTAAAAGCTTTTTGGGGTTTACAGAATTTCAGGCCTAACCAGTAATTCTACTGATCAGGATAAAATGGAAAAAGTCACGCTATCTAACAATTTCCATATTAATATCTATGTTCTAACAATGTAACATGTAATTTGAAATAATATACGTCTTAGGTAAAACTCAACTTCATCCAGAGGGAAACGTGGAATTTTCTTTAATCCACCTCTATTTATTTGAAATTAAAAATAAGCAACAAAAAGTCAAGCGATTTGTAATTTTTACAGTGCAGCGGAGCGTGAAATTAAACGGATTATGAATAATCTGGCAAATTATGATTCATAATTATCATTGCGTACTGCCTACATCTGTTCGTGTTACATAAAAAGCATTCCCTGATCGTCTTACAAATAGAGTACATGCTGAGGTCTTGCCCACATTTGCAATCTTGGTGATTATTATCGTATTCTGATTAACTTGGTCGCTTTTGAACCGCTATGTCATCTTAACTCAACTACTCTTCACGCTGCTATAGTTTCGTAAGAAAAGTCGAGTTTTCCAGAAGTTGCTTTTGCATGTTCAATCGTAAGGCTTACGACCCTCCCCACAGAATCTAAATCAACATAAAGATTTTCATTTAGTTCTTTAGTTTCAGCGACACTCGTATCTGATAACTCAACATGCAGCGTATCGGTGTCCTCAAAATATTTGACTTTCATTTTACTTATCTCCTTTGAAAGCTCTGTCAAAGAATGCATTGTGAACAGTTGTACCATCCTCAAGCAAAATTACTCTCAAGTATTTATCAACCTCTTCTATTCTACCCCAAATTTTAATTCGATTGTCAGATTGAACTTCTTTTTTAATGGGGACGTTTATTACTTTTTGAATCCATTCATCTTTTATTTGTCTACGATCAGGATTTTGTCTTCTGAAATTGAAATACTTTGTCGTCTTCATGAGAAGCGTTCCTAAATCAAATTAAAATATAGATTTGCGACCGTCTGGGGATTCCTACTGAACTTAAAAATGTAACCTCTATGACGTTTCTTCTGTTCCTCACAATTTCTGACGCTACTGCTACTCATGACTCCTTTTACGTGCTAACATGTAATTTGTAATAATATATGTCTTAGGTGAAACTCAACTTCATCCAGAGGGAAACGTGGAATTTTCTTTAATCCACCTCAATTTATTTTAAAATTAAAAATAAGCAACAAAAAGTCAAGCGATTTGTAATTTTTGTAGGGCTACTAACTTCCTTGGTTTTGGATTTAGCTATCGACCTGGCGATAATTCGATTTAACAGCAGGCGATGAACTTTATAGAAATCACGGAACTTGAATCCAAACCGTACTGAGAATACAAAAAACCATCGGCGTTTAAATTTGGGATGATTGCCTGGTCATGTGATCAGATATTTAGTTTTATGTAAATTACCGTATCATAGCGCATTTGTTCCGACAACTTCAGCAAGTAAGCAAAGTATTTCATACATGATTGTGGCGCCAATTAATGCTGTATTGCCGGTAGGGTCAAACGGTGGCGCTACTTCTACAACATCGCCTCCAATTAGATTTAAGTTACGAAAACCTCTTAGCAGATTTAGAGCTTCGATTGCAGACATACCACCGACCTCAGGTGTTCCAGTTCCCGGTGCAAAAGCTGGATCTAATGCATCGATATCGAATGAAATATAGGTTGTACCTTCTCCTACAATTTGGCGTATTTCGGCAATTACTTTATCAACACCAAATTTGGAAAATTCTTCCATGAAAATTACTCGCATGCCATTATCAATAGAAAAATCCCAGCCTTCGGTGGTGTTCTGAGCGCCACGAATGCCAATTTGAACAGTCCGCTTTGGGTCGATTAGATTCTCCTCTACAGCGCGGCGGAACGGTGCACCATGCATGAATTTGCAGCCCATGAATTCATCCCAGGTATCTGTATGTGCATCTATTTGGATCAATCCAATCGGAGTTTTTGCTGCAAGTGCTCGCAATATCGGCAGAGTGATTGAATGATCTCCTCCTGCTGATAAGGGTACAACCCCAGCTTTTTGAAATTGAGAAAAAAACCGGGTAATTTCATTATGAGTTGCTTCTACATCATAAACCCTGGAGAGCGGGATATCGCCTGCATCACCAATTCGGCATATTTCATAAGGATTTATCCTGGTCACATGGTGGATTGCTCGCATCATGCTGGATGCATTACGGATTTCACGTGGACCATGACGTGCGCCAGGCCGATTTGAGACAGCGCCATCATAAGGTATGCCAATCATGGCAATATCTACTTCAGAAGGATCATTGATCAGTGGAGCACGCATGAATGTAGAAATGTCCATATATCGAGGAGCAGTCATTTGCGTATAAGGATGTTTCGGCTGTTTACTGTTGTGCATTTTAATTCTCTATTTTAATTCACTTAAACTCATACAAAATTGTTTAATTGGACACAGAACAATTAGCTTAACTTGCAAAAATGCAACAGCGAAACTGAAATTGCGAAATGATTTTAAAAAATAATATTTAACTTGATTTGAAACACGGCGTTTTTGGAAAGTTGAACCTTTGGCTATATATTTTGTCTGTTCTTTTTAAAATTCTCTGCTTGTTCAAATATGTCTTTATAAACTTCATCTCTTTCCACAGGTGGATAGCCGTGTTCATCTAATAATAATATCAAGCCAACTTTCAACGCAGATTTAATATCGCTTCGTTTATTCCAATCAGGAAATTTAGCTTGTTCATCAACTAAACCTTTTACAGCCTTTGATAATGTAATTAGTTTATCTTCGGGATAGGTAAAATCATATTTGATACATAAGTCTTTGAGTATGTCGTAAAAGGCTTTTTCTTCAAAATCAATCCCTAATTCCTCACCTGCCGAAAATTCTCTCTGTACTTCCCAAATCATATTAGTTAACTGTTCTGCCATTTCTTCGTATACTTCGCTGCGTAATACATCATCTTCATTTCTTTCGTTGTACTGTTCGACGAGAGATTTCATTTTCTTAGAGAAATCAATTCCTTTTACTTTATTAATTTTCCTAATTTCTCCAATGGCTTTTGCCAGTAGCTGTTGAAGCAATTTTATTTTAGTATTTGGAAGTTTAATCTTATCAATTTTCGCCAAATAATCTTCATCAAAAATATCTTGTTCAGTTTTTACTTCTTCACCAATTTTAAATATTTCGTCAACACCATCACTCTGCAAAGCATCTTTAATCATCTCACGAACTTTAGCGTTCATTTGTGCGATGTCAGGCGCATTGCCTTTGGTAAGTTTAAAAACAATTGATCGAACTGCTAAATAAAAATGAGTATAATCTCTTTCTGTTTGTGTTAAGTGTTCGCTACCTGTGCAAATATCATAGGCCGCTTTAAGTCGCTTGACTAAACCCATAAAACGTGTTTCCAGCTCTTTGGTCAATTGCACATATTCCGCAGCCATATTTAACGTATTCAACTGTTCTAATGCTGAACCATCAAAATATTTTGAGCTATCAAATTTGTGAAAATTTTTTGCTAAAAGGTATAAATGGTTTCTGACTACAATTAGGGATTCTTGAATATCTTCAAAGTTTTCACTTTCGCCTTTATTGTATTTTGCCAGGGCAAGATTCATTTGTTTCTTAATGCCAATGTAATCGACAACTAATCCTTTGTTTTTTCCTTTGAATTTTCGGTTAACTCTTGAAATTGTTTGAATTAAATTGTGCTGTCTAATTGGTTTATCAATATAGATAGAATCTAAAAAGGGTACATCAAATCCTGTTAGCCACATGTCCACTATGATTGCAATTTTAAAATTGGATTTGTCATTTTTAAACTGCCTGTCCCATTCTTTTCGATCTTCTTTTGTTCCCAACATATCGTACATTTCTTTCGGGTCATCTTTGCCTCTGGTCATTATCATTTTGATATATTCCATAGGCTTGATTTCCCTTTTCTCTTTATCAGTTAAAATAGCGCCATCTTCTGCTACTTTTATAACAGCCCATTGTGGACGTAAAGCAATTATATTTTTATAAAAAGCATAACCGATTTCTCTATTACTACATACAAACATTGCTTTTCCTTTGACTGTTGCACCCTCTGAAACTCTATTGTCATAGTGTTTGACAAAATCTTCTGCTAATGATTGCAATCGGTCAGGATCGCCAAGAATAGCATTCATTGTGGCAGTAGCCTTTTTGCTTTTTTCTATTTGGTAATCGTTTGCTCCTGCTTCCGCAGCTTCTTCGTAATATTGTTCAATCTTTTCTAATTCGCTATTATGTAAAGCAATTTTGGCTGCCCTGCCTTCATATACAATTCTAACAGTAATTTCATCTCTAACAGATTCAGTCATTGTATAAGCATCTACCACTTTACCAAACACATCCAATGTTGAATCTATGGGTGTTCCTGTAAATCCAACAAATGTAGCATTGGGTAAAGAATCGTGTAAGTATTTTGCAAAGCCAAATACTTTTTTGACACCTTTGGAAGTTACTTTAATTTTTTGGTATAAATTGGTTTGACTTCTGTGGGCTTCATCTGAAATGCAAATGATATTGGTTCGATCAGAAAGAAGTTTTGTATCCTCTGTGAATTTATGTATGGTTGTAAGAAAAACGCCCCCACTTTTTCTGCCTTGCAAACGTTCCCTCAATTCGGCTCTGCTTTCAACACTTGCAATATCATCATCGCCAATAAAGTTCTTTGCATTTGTGAATTGACCTGAAAGTTGATCGTCTAAATCTGTACGGTCTGTAATGAGCACAATTGTTGGACTTTCAAAATGCTCACTTTTCATCAACAGGCGTGTAAGATAAAGCATTGCGAAACTTTTGCCACTTCCTGTTGCCCCAAAGTAGGTTCCGCCTTTTCCGTCTCCTTCTGGCTTTTGTACTTTTTTTATGTTTTCAAATAAACGACGCGCCGCATAATATTGTGGATAACGACAGACGATTTTCTCATCCTTTTTTGAACTATCAGGCAGATAAATAAAATTGCGGATAATATCTCTTAATCTTTTTTGATGCAGCATTCCTTGAATTAAAGTGAACATGCTTTCAATACCATCTACATCTTTTGCTAAACCGGCGACTCTCCGCCAGGATTAATAAAATTCATAAGGGGCAAAAAATGAACCTGCTTTGTTATTTACTCCGTCACTTATTATGCAAAAGGCATTGTATTTAAATAATTCCGGGATATCTCTTTGGTAACGGATCGTCAATTGGACATAAGCATCGTGGAGCGTTGCATTTTCTCTTATAGCAGATTTGAACTCGAATATCACAACAGGCAAACCATTAATGTAAATAATACCATCCGGGATTCGTTTTTCTGTGCCAACTATTTCGAGTTGATTCACAAACTTGTAAATATTATTATCCTTACCATATTTCTCATAGGATTCAGCAATCATATTATCTAATTTTCTACTTTGTCGTTGTGTATTTAGTCCTTTGAAATCTATTAGTTCTATATGAATATCTTTTTGCTGCCTGTCTTCTCTTTTAAGAATGAAGCCATCAGCCAGCCAACGCATGATTGTTTTGTTGCTCTCGTATAAATCTGATGAAGGAAGTGTCTTGAGTTGAGGTATAATTGATTGTGCTTCCGACTCGCTTAGCTGCTCTTTTCTATATTGCGTTAATAAAAATTTTTTTAAATCTTCTTCAATTAATACTTCATCATCATCTCTTGAAATGGTGTTGCCCAGGCGATGTGGAAAATTTTCATTTTCCAAAAGCTCAATAAACGTTTGCTCTAATTATTCTTCGGTGAATTTAGTCATAATTCTCAATGATTAATTGTTAATTGTTAATTGTTAAAATTTGCTTTTGCGGATTTGTGGTTGTTCGGAAATCCCGAACAACCAGTTCTTCTTCCAATTCCACTTCCTCAAATATATTCTTAATATACTCGCTAATTGTCGTTTTCGAATTTGGAAAAAGCTCATCGATTTGTGCCTGACTTAACCAAACCGTTTCATCTTCAAAATGGGTTTCTATTTTTATTTTACCGTCTTCGGCTTGATAAATAATGAGTTGATTGTTTTTCATTTTTTTATCTATTAGGTAAATTTCTGTGTTTGGATTGTATTTCATTTGTTGGGGCAATCCCTTGTGGTTGCCCTTTTCCTATGGTTGCCCTATTTCAATTTTCGTTTCATTATTTAATTTATCCATATTGTTTTTTGTAACCGTGGTGTTTTTGGTGATGGTGTTCTTGGGGGCTACCACGAGGGTTGCCCCTACATTTGTTCGTAAAATTTATCTTCGGTCCAATTTACAGGATTATTAACAATGTATGCCGAAATGGTTTGATACGATTGTTCATTACGTATAATATGTTCGAAATAATTGCGTTGCCATAATTTACCATTAAATGGTTTCCAACCCATGGTTTTTACCCCGCGGATATAATTAACGGTAACAATGGATTTAAATGCACCAATCATATCGCCAACCGTTTTGCGTTCCGTAGGGGCAATCCCTTGTGGTTGCCCCGTATCTCGTGGTTGCCCATTTTCCATTTCAATTTTCGTTTTATCATTTATTTCAACAATATTGTTTTTGGGCGCCGTGGCATTAGGGGCGACCGCAAGGGTCGCCCCTACGATTTCTAATATGGCATGAAAATGATTGGGCATGACAACAAATTCATGCAATGCGATATTTGGAAAACGCTCGGGTAATTTTAACCATTCGGTTTCCACCATCTTCCCGGCATCGTTCAATATCATTTCCCCGTTCGTAATATGCCCAAACAAACATTCCCTATCCTGACAACAGATGGTTATAAAATACAATCCTGCCTGCGAATAATCGTATCCTTTCAGGCGGATGCTGCGGCGATGATGGATTTTGGGATTGTATTTCATTTATTTTTCTCTTTTTCGTTTCGTTGCGTTTCGTTGGAGCAACCGTTTGGGCACCCGTTGGGGCAACCCTCGTGGTTGCCCATATTTTATATAAGGCGGCTACAAGGGCAGCCCTTCCTATTATGGCTATTAAATAAATGCTTTTTCCAATTTTTCTTCGGTTAATTTCATGGGCTTAGTTTTCTATGGTTGCAAGTTTGGAAAGAAGTAAATGTTGAATCTTTCTTAAAGAAGATATCTCTTGACAACACAAACTTCGAGTGTTAAAGAGTACATCAAGCTTATCAACCACTTTATTATTGGTTGTTCCTAAATCTATTTCAGGAAGTATAATTTTCAATTCTCGTATATCTGTCAAACTAAGTGTACTATATGCAGAACCAACGACCTTCTTCTCAATTTGATTTCTGATATACGAACTTGTCAGTGCAGTGTACATTAATTTACTATCTATAATTGTAGGTATAATAACAGCCGTATTTTGACCTAAACAAAACTTTTCATCCGTATGAGCATATGAGAATTCTCCAAATGTTGCACCTACTCTTGATACAACAATATCACCTTTGTGTGATTTGTGATTCTTTGAAAATTCATTAAATATGGTTTGTTCAACAAGCATGGTATTTGATAAATCAAGGAAGCCGGCATTAATGTCTGTTACTCTAACCATTGGAAATCCCTGGGAAGAATAATTTGGTGTTTTGTGCAATGAATCAACTACCTTTCCAATCTCATCCAATTGTTTAGGCACCCACCCCTCAGGAATTTCCTTATCCAACTCCTCATCAAAAACCATTTTACCGCCATTGCTTTTGTAAGGCTTGCCGTTTACATCAGGAAATTCAAAATCGACAAACCAATGTTTGTAAATGGCCTGCGCGGTTTCTTCAAGTTTTTGTATGAGTTGGTTGTTAAGGGCAATGCGATTTATTATGACGTTATACTCGGCTACAATTTCACGTTGTTTTTGGATGGAAGGGATGGGGAGTTGCATGTCGCAAAAATCTTCCCACTCCAGACTGCCCCGCACACCGCCAACTGCATGAAAACAAGCTTCACGGTCAAATTCGGAACGGGTAAACCACATCATTAAATATTCTGGTAATAATTTCGTTTCATCCTTTACCTCAAATACAGGATAGGCTTGCGAGATAATAGCTTCATCAAAATCCTGCAACAAAGCAATTGGCATTTTTTTGTCGCGCCTTACCTGCATGGTGCTGCAAGCAAATTGATTTTTGCGTATAATTTTATAATTACGCATGTTTGTTCCAATTGTATTAGCTACAGATGGAATAAACTGTTTAGAAATACTTAAACCTAAAAGCGTCACAACCTGTAATTCCGAGTTTCTTTTATCCACCAGAACGATATAATCGCCAATAGGCTTATAATTCGATTTCATAACCCAACTCTTAAAATACGGTTAATAAATCGGCTTTGGATTGTGCTTCGGCTTTCAGCAAGTCCGAAAATTCGCTTTGCAAAGCTTTCATTTTTTCATCGAAATCGATGTTTTCGTCACGGTTTACAAATTCGATGTATTTGCTGGGTACAAGCGAGAAATCTTTTTTAGCGACTTCTTCAAAAGAAGCCGAATAGCAATATTCAGGTATGTCTTTATAACTATTGTTGTCTTGTTGCCAGGTATGATAAGCTGTAGCAATGTCTTTAATATGATGTTCGCCAAATTGTATAAATTTCTTTTCGAAAGGTTCCCCTATCTGGCGTAGATCCATAAACAGGATCTCTTTCTCACGATTACGGAAAGTGCGGCTCTCATCTCCAATGTTGCGGGTTTGTTCTTTTTTATTCTTATTAAGCACCCAAATAGTAACACTAATATTGGTTGTATAAAACATATCTTGAGGCAATACTAAAATGGCTTCCACTAAATTATTTTCAATCAGCTTGCGGCGTATTTTGTATTCATCGCCACCGCCACTTAACGCGCCGTTTGCCAGAATAAACCCAGCCACACCGTTTTCAGATAGTTTTGAAACCATATTGAGTATCCAGCCATAATTCGCATTACTTTTTGGCGGAACGTCATAGCCTTTCCATCGTGGGTCATCTATCAATTCATCCGCGCCTCTCCAATCTTTTTGATTAAAGGGCGGATTTGCCATGATGAAGTCGGCTTTTAAATCTTTGTGCTGGTCGTCGCCAAAGGTGTCGGCCACTTTTTCGCCCAGGTTGCCCGAAATACCCCGTATGGCAAGGTTCATCTTGGCCAGTTTATAGGTGGTATTGGTGTATTCCTGTCCGTAAATGGAAACTTCCTGCTTGTTGCCACTGTGGCTTTCGATAAATTTTACAGACTGAACAAACATTCCACCTGCTCCACAAGCAGGATCATATATAATTCCTTTGTAAGGTTCAATAAGTTCTGCAATCAGGTCTACAATGCTTTTGGGAGTGTAAAATTCTCCCTTTCCTTTTCCTTCTTTTATCGCAAACTTTTTCAGGAAATATTCATACACGCGTCCAACTAAATCTTGTCCGCCATTACCGAGTGTATTAATTTCATTAATCTTGTCGATTAAGGATGCGAGTTTTGTTATGTCTAATCCTAAACGAGAAAAATAGTTGTCAGGTAATACGCCTTTTAAAGCAGGATTGTCTTTTTCAACCGTATGAAGTGCCGTATCAATTATTAAAGCAATATCATTCTGTTTGGCATTTTTGCTTATAAAACTCCACCGAGATACTTCTTCTAAAAAGAATACATTATTCATATTGTAGAAATCTTTCATTTCCACATATTTTTGTTTGCCTTCATCAATAAGTTCTTTTCTGCGCACTTCAAATTTATCACTGGCAAATTTTAGAAATATGAGTCCCAATACAACATGTTTGTATTCTGAAGGTTCAACAGATCCCCTTAACTTATCACAAGATTGCCATAGTGTTTCTTCAATACTTTTCTGATATCCGTTACCGTTCTTTTTTGCCATTATTACTTTATTTCCTTTGTATCAATGATAATGTTCGTATATGTATAACAAGTAGTATATAATTACTGAATATCTTGACAAATGAAATGATATCCGACAATTTCATTCTAATATGGGTCTTCTAACGGTATATCTTGTAACATGGAATAATAACCGTCTTCGGCCAAACGCAACATCATCTACATAATCCAAGGGGAAAGGAGGTTTAGTCTTTAGTCTGCCTCAATTTATTTTAAATTAAAAAAAGGCAATAAAAAGTCAAGTGATTTGTAATTATTTCATAAATTATGAAACAATCCATTGTGGCAACCGTATTTTTTCATATATTATGAATAAATGACTGCTGAATTCATAATGCACATTTCTAACTTATTATTCTAAATACTTGATATTTCGGAGAAATCCTAAACGATAGTTCATTAAACAAAGGTCAAACCATGCTTACAAAATTAGAGGATCAAATTCTCCTGACGGTCTGGAAGCTTAGAGGAAAGGCGTATGGCGTCAATGTTTTCCAGGAGCTTACCAAAATAGTTGATTCCAAAGTAGCCGTTGGAGTTGTCTATTTTACTTTAGACCGCCTGACCAAACGCGGTTTGCTGCAGTCGTACAAAGGAGAGCCCACGGCGGTTCGTGGCGGCATGAGGAAAAAATACTATAAAATTGCCAAAGAAGGAATCACGGCATTGGCAGAATCCAAGAAAGTACATGATCGCCTGTGGGAAAGCTTTTCTAATTTAGCCCCGGCAAAAAGTTAAATTAATGCACAAGCTGAACAAAAAACTACCACGTTTTACCGGCTGGTTCCTTAACTTGTTCATCGACAGGGTAGACCACGATTCACTCATCGGCGATTTCGAGGAGATGTATCAAATTTATGCTCAGGATTATGGTCGTTTCAGAGCATCCCTGTGGCTCTGGAGTCAGATTATTAAATCACTTCCTACTTTTTTTATTAACTCAGTTTATTGGAGTGCAGTTATGTTCAAAAACTATTTGAAAACCGCCTGGAGAATTTTCATTAGACAAAAAGGCTATACATTTATCAATATTGCTGGTCTCTCCATTGGATTGGCCTGCTGTATATTGATCCTTGTGTTTGTCAGGTATGAATTGAGTTATGATATGTACCATGAAAAAGCCGGGCAAATCTACCGTATTACAACAGAAACCCTACATTCAGGAAAGCCGTTTCATATGGCTCCGACCATGCTGCCTTTGGCTCCTGCACTGTTGAATGAATTTGCTGAAGTTAAATATGCTACCAGAGTTTCCCAAACAAGATCAAGTTTATTCAGTAGAGGAGAAAATCAATTTTATGAGAGGATTTTTCACACAGAACCGAGTATTTTTAATATCTTTACATTTCCACTTTTAAGGGGTGATCCATCAACGGCACTTTCAGAGCCTTTTTCAATTGTTATAACTAAAAAACTTGCTGAGAAATATTTTGGAAAAGATGATCCTATTGGTAAAATTTTAACAATTAATAATACTCATGACTATAAAGTTACGGGTATATTAATGGAAATTCCTCATAATTCCCATTTCACATTTGAAGTATTGGCGTCATTTTCCTCATTAGAAAATACCGAAAGAGTGAAGCGTAATAGCTGGACATCATTTTCCAATGACTATACCTACATTTTCCTTCCGCAAGAGATAAATACGATTGAATTCGAGAAAAAATTTCCTGCTTTTTTGCAGAAGCATGTAGGCACTGAGCGAAACAAAAACTATCAGCTTCATCTTCAGCCGCTTAATGAGATTCATTTTTCTTCACTAAATTATGATTTCGCCAGAACTATCGATAAAAAATATTTATTAGCATTCTCTGTAATCGCCCTGTTCATTTTGTTCATAGCCTGCATAAATTTCATGAATCTCGCCACTGCACGGTCAGCCGGGCGAGTCAAAGAAGTCGGCTTGCGCAAAGTGGTGGGCGCCCACAGATTTCAGCTTATTAAACAGTTTTTAGCGGAATCAGTTTTGATGACACTCATAGCCTTAGTGGTTGCCATTGTTTTGGTCAAGCTCATACTGCCTCATTTTGGTTTCTTCATAAATATAGATTTGTCATTTGACTTGCTGGATAATTTAATTTTTATTGGCGGTTTAACAGGCCTGTCGGTCATGGTCGGGATTTTGTCTGGCAGTTACCCGGCTTTATTTCTATCGGCTTATCAACCAGTTAAAGCGTTAAGAAATATTTTTTTAAGTAACAATAAGAGCGTGTCTTTTAGAACCATTTTTGTTGTGCTGCAATTTACGATTTCAATTATTCTCATCATTGCCACATTCGTGGTTTATGACCAATTGAACTACATGCAGAACAAAGATTTAGGATATGATGCGGAACAGATAATTGTTGTCCCTATAGCACGCAGCCCATTACAAAATAAGTATGAATCGTTTAAAGCAGCAATATTGCAAAATCCTTCCATTATCAGTGCGAGCGTTTCGAATGGCACCCCGGCGAGTGGAAGAACTGATGCTTCAACATACAAAACTGTAGGCGCAGACGAAGAACAGGAGATTTATTTGTATACTATCCGAACAGATTACGACTTTATCGAAACCATGGGAATAGAGGTTGTTCAGGGAAGAAATTTTTCAAAAGAATATTCAACAGATGCTCAAAATGCATATATCTTAAATGAAGCTGCAGTTAAAAGGCTTAATTGGGATTCGCCAATTGGTAATCAACTTGCAAATGGTCCAAATCCTCCGGGCCGTGTGATTGGGGTTGTAAAAGATTTTCATTACCAATCAACTCGTTCTGCCATTGAACCAACAGTATTAACAATTGCACCGTCCCGCTCAGAATATATCTCTGTGAATGTCCATCTTGACAATATTGCCCAAACCCTTACTTTTCTTGAAGCAAAATGGAAAACGTTTAATCCCAAATATCCATTCGAATACTTCTTCATTGATAAGGAATTTGACAATTATTTTAAATTTGAACAAAGACTTGGAAGAATCTTCACATTAAGCGCTTTACTGGCAATTTTTATTAGCTGCCTGGGCATTTTGGGATTAATTGCCTATACAGCAGAACAACGCACCAAAGAGATAGGTATTCGAAAAGTTCTCGGCGCTTCGGTGGCAAAAATTGTATTCATGCTGTCGAAAGAGTTTGTTAAATGGGTGCTTATCGCTAACATACTTGCCTGGCCTGCAGCCTATTTTGCGATGAAAATGTGGCTGGAGCATTTCCCATATCGGATTGAGCCGGGCTGGTTTGCTTTTATCATTTCAGGTACGATTGCCCTGGTTATTGCATTGTCGACGGTTTCCTATCAAGCTATTAAAGCAGCTATTGCAAATCCGGTTGAGGCGTTGAAGTATGAATAATTGTACGATGGTTAAAAGCAATCACAACCAACACAGTTGTTTTAGTGAAAAGAAACGAAGTGACAGCCCTTTCATGTCATTGCGAACGATCCCGACTTTTATCGGGAGAGTGAAGCAATCTCATGATATTGTACTGGGAGATTGCTTCACCCCGTTAAAACCACGGGATTCGCAATGACAGCATTACATAGCGTTTCCTAAAAAGGATAAATTGTTTTTACAAATGATATTTAATCTTGAAATAAGACTGATTAACCACACTGATCAAAAACTCACATGGAAATTTTAAAAAAATGATCCGTGTGGAATATTTAGTTTAGATAAAAAACCAGGAATATATGAAAAATCAACCATCAAAAATTACCCGCTGGTTTCTGGAGTTGTTTATCGATAATTGTAACCATGATTCACTCTTCGGTGATTTCGAGGAGATGTATCAAATTTATTATCGCGAAAATGGCCGTATCAGGGCATCATTGTGGCTCTGGAGTCAGATAATTAAATCAATTCCTGCCTTTATTATAAACCCCATACTTTGGAGTATTTTTATGTTTAAAAATTACCTGAAAACCGCTTTTAGAAATATCAAAAGACAGAAAGGATATACATTCATCAACATTGCTGGTCTGGCAATTGGGATAGCGACGGTTACATTAATTATGTTATATATCCAATTTGAATTAAGTTTTGACAGATACCATAAAAATGCCGATCAGATTTTTCGGGTAATCTTAGAATTTCCTGAGTATTATCAGGGTCAAAATAGAGCGGCTATTTCCCCGGCGCCTTTAGCCGCCGCATTAGTGGATGACTTCCCGGAGGTTATAAGCGCTACAAGGTTTAGACCCTCTGATGATGTTTTGCTCTCGTATGGCCAGAAAAGATTTTTTGAAAACAATTTTTGCTTTACCGATCCCGCAACGTTTGACATATTTTCATTTGAACTATTACTGGGTGATCCTGAAACCGCGCTGAACGCTCCTAATTCAATTATTATTTCTGAACAGATGGCAGAAAAATATTTTGGTAATGAAGAGCCTCTGGGTAAAATCTTAAATTATGAAGATCGTTACGATTTTCAGGTTACGGGAGTATTAAAAAAGATACCTCAAAATTCACATTTTACAATGGATTTTGTTGCCCCGTTTGAAACCTATGGTGAAATCACAGGCAGCGATTTTACCCGATGGGGGATAAGCGGTTATTACACCTATTTTCTATTGCGCCGAGACGCCGATCCCGTGAAACTGGAAAGCAAATTGTCGGCATTTCTGGAAAAATATTGGGACGAGAAGCATGATGTTCATGATAGATATTTTATTCAGCCATTAACTGAAATCCATTTACATTCCAACCTGATGGCTGAAATAACCGCAAACAATGATATTAAATATATTTACCTTCTCGCATCTATCGCGTTTCTGATACTAATTATAGCCTGCATAAATTATATGAATTTAGCCACAGCCCGTTCGGTGCAGCGCGGAAAAGAGGTCGGAGTGAGAAAAGTTATTGGGGCGCAAAGAAATCAATTGGTGAGACAATTCTTTTGTGAATCCATGATTCTTACAATTATAGCGCTGTTAGTTTCAATTCTATTAATAAATTTGGCTTTACCGGCCTTTAATTTATTTGTTGAAAGAGAGATGGCTTTCAATATTACAACGAATTTTCAACTTGTCTTATGGGTATTCGTATTAATGGTATTCATCGGTCTTTTCGCTGGAGGCTATCCTGCCCTGGCAATTTCATCATTCAAACCAGTGGCAGTGTTAACTGGAAAATTTAAAGGCGGCTCTAAGGGAACCATGCTAAGGAATACACTGGTGGTGATTCAGTTCGCAATATCGATTATCCTAATAATCAGTACGGTTGTTGTCAGAAATCAATTAGACTATATCAAAAATAGAAATGTTGGCTATAAAAGAGATCAGATAGTGGTACTGACAGTCCGAGACACTGAAGCAAGGAAAAATATTGAAGCCATAAAAACTGAGCTGCTTAATAGTCCAAATATTTTATCTGCTGCATCATCAAGATATTTGCCGAATAGGATTGGAGCACAAGGAATTGCACGGTGGCCTGGTAAGCCCAAAGACCTTGAGCTGCCTATCTATGCGAGTACCGTGGATTATGATTTTATTGGTTTATTTGAAATTAAAATTGTAAAGGGCAGAAATTTTTCCAGAAAATTTCCCTCAGATGCAAACGGCGCTTTTCTCTTGAACGAAGCCGCAGTTAAAGCATTAGGCTGGGAAATTCCTGTGGGAAGAGACTTTTACCATACTTTACATCATGAAAGAGGCTCAGGAAAAATCGTCGGAGTAATGAAGGATTTTCATCTGCATTCGTTGCATCAGAAAATTGAACCGCTTTATTTTTTCCTGGACCCAAATAAGAAACATTCGTATCTGTCTCTGAAAATCAGGGCCAATAATATTCCTGAAACAATTGCATTTATTGAAGATAAAATGAAAGTATTTTCTCCAAAGTACCCGTTTGATTACAATTTTTTTGATGTGCTTTTCGACCAAGCCTATAAATCAGAGCGAAAAATAGAGAGTATGTTCCGAACATTTGCACTGATAGCCATCCTGATCGCCTGTCTCGGATTATTCAGCCTGGCTTCGTTTACTATTGAACAACGCTCAAAAGAGATTGGAATTCGCAAAGTGCTTGGCGCTTCTGTCATAGGAATTGTGAGGCTGCTTTCAAAGGAATTTTTGAAGTGGGTATTAATTGCCAACATTGTTGCCTGGCCTGTTGCTTATTTTACTATGAACAAATGGCTGCAGGATTTTGCTTTTAAGACTGACTTGAGTTTCTTTACATTTTTAGTGTCAGCATTGGTTGCTTTAGGTATCGCTTTTCTGACGATTGGTTATCAAGCTCTCAAGGCAGCTATTGCAAATCCGGTCGAGGCGTTGCGGTATGAATGATCTGTAACACAAACTGTAACTACAATATATTCAATGAAATAAAATTTATCTCTTCGTTAGAAATGACATTTTTGACAGGTTGTCGGTCAATTATTAATCAGGAAAAATTTTATTTTTGGGTAGATATCTCTTTAGCAAGCTCTACCTCTTCGGCCTTTGCAACCGCAATAGTATATTCCCTCGGTAGAATATCAGCCATGCTTTGCCAGCTCCAATAGTCGTAGACTTGCAATCCAAGCATGTCATAATAATTTCTCGTTTGGCTTAATGTGAACGACTCAGCCGACAACTTTATTAATGACTTTTGGTCACCCGGGCTTCCACTAAAGCTTGCGCCCCGGTCCCCACTTATTGCGCCTGAATTAACCCTCTTATACTTCTGGCGTGAGTGGGGATTAATTCCTTGATGCCAGAGGTATTCTTCCTCTTCCGGTTCTTTTGTATATGTTACCTCCCAATATTGAGGAAAGATTAGCTTGAATTCTGAATCCTTACTACCGGAAGTGATAAAGTCGTTGACATCAATCTCCTTATATTTTGAGCGATTAGCTGTTGGTGAGCTATAAGCCTCGTCAGCCTCATGCCGGAGATCCATGATCGTTGAAACAATGAATCCTTCACTTTTTAGTTCAGCATTGTTTTTTGCTTTTTTCAGATAATTCATATAAAGGGATGCAAAGAAATGTACGGGGGAGCCGTTAAAGGCCTTCAAGCGGTTGAGTCTCCACTGTCGTTGTTCCTGGTCATTTTCCGGAATAAGATCATCGAATTTCGGAATTCCGTTGTATTGTGAGAAATTGACAGTCACTTCAAATTGCTGCAAAATATAGGTAATCTTATAGCCCAGTGCTTTATTTTCAAAAACTAATGGTTCCTGAGCAACTGCTTTAATTGCTGTGGCCTGATCTTCCAGAAAATCTATTGCTGATGGATTGAGAAGCTCACACTGAGCTGAGTTTGCTGTCGTACTAAAAAACACGTTATTGAATTTTTTGAGTTTATTTTGCCAATCTTTCGAGTCCCTGGCTGTTACCTCAGTAGCTGGCGCTTGTCGACCTGCAGGTCTTAGACGAAAAGTAAAATTGTTACTCCGGGATGCGTTGACTGTAATCGGCATCGTTCGAAGACGATAACCTTTTATTGAGATGACGAGATCGTAGGTGCCGGCGGGGATATTTTTTAGTACAAATCTTCCCTGTGGATTTGTGGAGGTACTCAGCATGGTATAAGCGAGAAATGCGTCAACATTCTCGAGCGGCTTTCGCTTATTATCGAAAACACGGCCACTAACTTTAAAGGAGTTCATTGTTTGTGCTGACAATTGAGTAAAGATAGTCATCAATATTAGTAAAGCAGCGAGTGAGTTTAGTTTTGTTTTCATAATTTCTCCATGAATTTTTGAGGATTTGCAATCAGAGGTTGTACTTTTTGTACCTTATTCTTGGCGCACGTATAACTTCCTCTAATTAGTTGAACTGTTTCTCACCAACAAACGAGCCGGCCGGATGACCTCAGTGCGAAACAGATTTTTGTTTTTGAAATACTGCTTTATAATGGACATTTTACTTTCAAAGTTAATATTAAAAACATATATATATTTGTCAAGGGAAATAAATATAAACAGTGGAAAACGGAAGACAGCCAGGTAAAATTTGAGAATTTCCTCTATTGATAAAATAATAAAATCAGATTCAAGTTTGTTATATTCCAACGGATATAAACAATCCAGCGAATAAAATTTAAGCCAGTAACAGGTGGTTTCGCTGTGCAAACACAGGATGAAGTTACAAAAATCTGGTTAAATTATTTTGCATCATTTTTAGCATCTTTGAATAACAATTGTCGTATAGAACAATTATTGTCTATTTGATTGTGAAAACACTTCCGTGAGAGTTATAAAAATACAGAACTGAAAACAAAAAGAAGCCTGATTCGGTGGTGGAAACAGGACTTCTCTCTGAGGTTGAATTAAATTCTAACGCTCTATCATTTCTTTTCGAAAAATATAGTTACATTTGAGTTTAGTTACTAATTGATTTGGAGGAAAAAATGCAAAAATTAAGACTGACTGCAATATCCTTATTCTGCTTACTGATTTTCTTTATAATTGCCTATGCTGGAATTGGTGACAGCCGTGATTCCTGGCAGCAATCCGAGAAAATCATGGACTCCGTTGGTGTCAAACCAGGTATGGTAATCGGTGAAATTGGCGCTGGTGAAGGTTATCTCACGTTTAAGCTTTCGAATCGGGTAGGTGAAGCGGGCAGAATCTATGCGAATGATATTGATAAAGGGGCACTCAAAAAACTACGCGATCGTTTTGAAAGGGAAGAAATTCACAATATTACGACCGTTGTGGGAAACGTGGATGACCCGGTTTTTCCAGTAGACTGCCTGGATATGGTCATCATGATTCTCGTATTTCATGATCTTGATAAGCCGGTGAAACTTATGGAAAACGTGAAAAAATATTTAAAACCTGACGCTAATGTAGTGATTATTGAAAGAGACCCGAAAAAGTGGGGCAGCGGACATGACCATTTTGACAGCAAGGAAACCATTCTTGCAACAGTGAAAAAAGCTGATTATGATTTAGTACGTCTTGAGACCTTTTTGTCGAGAGATAATATTTTCATTTATAGTCCAAAAGTTGAAGAGTGAGGTGCCTCATGATACTAACATTACTCAGAGATCTGATATTTTGTGTATTTGTTCTCTTTATTGCTGCACCCGTTGTTTGTCAGGACGGACCGGATGCCTGGGAGAAACGTCATAATGAGTACCAACCTCTGGAAAAAGTAATGGCTGCCATGGGAATAAAACCCGGCATGATAATTGGAGAAAGTTGGCGCAGGCCGTGGTCGGTATGCCGTACAGATGGCGAGCAAGGTTGGAGAAACGGGTAAGATTTATGCTAATGATATTGATGAATCTGCGCTTGAATACCTCAGGTTTCGCTGCAAGCGAGATGGCATCAACAATGTTGTAACAATTCTTGGAAAGGTCACAGATCCACTATTGCCAGCTAGTGAATTGGACCTGGTTTACATCATCAATACATATCACCATTTAGACAAACCAGTAGAACTTTTAAAAAATATCCTGCCAGGTTTGAAACCCGCCGGTAGGTTAGTAATTGTAGAACATGACCCGGGAAAAGTAAAAAAATTGGGCTGGGATGAACATTCAATTTCAAGCCATGCTACTGCTAAAGAAAAAGTGATTGAGCAAGCAATTCAAGCCGGCTTTGAACTAGATCGGGTGGAAACTCACGATTTCATCCCGAGGGATAATTTGTATTTTTTGCGACCCAATCACTGAAACTGACCTTTTAACAAAAGGTTAGTTTCTTTTTTTACCGAGCAAACGCTAACCTTCTTGAAGAAGGTCAGCGTTTGTTAAATGCAATCACAATCCAATGGTAGTTTTAATCGGAAGAAGCGAATTGTCAGCTTATTCATGTCATTGCGAACGATCCCGACTTAGATCGGGAGAGTGAAGTAATCTCCTGATATTGTGCTGGGAGATTGCTTCACCTCGTAAAAAACACGGAATTCGCAATGACAGCATCACATAGCGTTTCCGAAAAGGGGAAAAATAGCAGAGGTCAAAATGTACACAAGCAGTGCACGGTGGTACGATGCATTATACAGTTTTAAGGAATATCAAAAAGAAACGGATGATATAGTCGCGTTGTTGAGGAAAGTTCATCCTAAAGCCAAAACCATCCTTGATGTTGCCTGTGGTACGGCTGAACATGCGCGAAATCTAAGCAAAATATATGCAGTTGATGGAATTGACCTGAGTGAAGAGTTTGTCAGGATTGCCCAGGAGAAGAACCCAAGCGGACAATACTTTTGTGCAGATATGATTAATTTTGACCTGGATAAGAAATATGATGTGATTCTTTGTCTTTTTAGCTCTATCGGTTATGTGAAATCACTTGAAAATGTTGTCGCAGCATTAGTTTCTTTTCGAAAACATTTGTGCGCTGACGGTGTTGTTTTGGTTGAACCCTGGTTTACTCCGGAAACCTGGAAGCCAGGCTTGGTGCAATTGCTTACTGCGGAATCGGATGCTGGTAAAATATGCAGGATGAGCTCGGCTGAAAGGGAAGGAATATTATCGGTGCTGAATTTTCATTATTTAATCGGAACAAGTGATGGAGTGCAACACATTAGTGAACGGCATGAGCTTGGTATGTTTTTAGTACAGGAAATGACTGAGGCGTTCACCAAAGCTGGCCTAAGTGTCGAGTATGACGAAAAGAAAATGTATTATATTTAGTTGAAATTAAGATTGGTGGCTCCTAAATTAAA
>CAZIKB010000048.1:14432-45505 GCA_964539665.1 uncultured Cytophagia bacterium | reverse complement strand
GAAAATCTGTTTAAACGGCCAGATTATAGCTCTAATGATATTCCCTAATATATCGACAAAAGGCGCACCACCCAAGCTCGCAAAGGACGGCATGCCGCTGAAAATGTAAGGATTCCAGAGGGGGTAGACGCCGCGACTTAAAGCATCTTGGATAAAAGGTCCAACACTTTTTGAGGCAAGTTTATCAGGAGGTAAGTAGGTTTTGCCACCAAGCATGACTTCATTGAAAAATATTAAAAGTAATATGCAAAACATCATTAAGGGCAGGAAATTTGGATGTTTATTTATGAATACCTTAATAAATTCCAATGCAGAACCTGAGTTTGTTTGTTTAGTCTGTTTTTGAACCTGCTTTAATTTTTTCTTCTTTGCCATAAAATTATACAGTATTTGGTTTAAGTAATGAGTTTGTTTCAATTATTATAATAAAATTGTATCAAAAAGTAAAGGGAAGATTGGTATAAAATCACGATTCATAAGACCGTTCAAAAGTTCCTTGAAGAAGTACGCAATTTTCAAAATACCAACAGCCACTATTTACGGGTAATAAATTTCTATTTTGGGGGAGTTCAAATTGGATGCAAGAATTCAAAGATGTCCGCCATATAAATTAGTGAGCAAGCGTTTCACTTCTTTAAAAGAAACCAGTTTTAATGAAATCATTAATATGGGTAACAAGACTAAAACAATTGCATCTTTTATATAATTTAATTTTACATTGTTTAAACCGACAAAGCTTATACATACCAAAATGATACCTAATGCTACCACGGAGAGCATTTTTTTCCAGCGCCAGTTAATATATAACTTTTTTTGAGACAATCTTAGAATTAGATTTAACATCAATAAATAAGATAGCACTGTCGAGACAGCGGCACCCATTATTCCCCACTTAGGTATCATGAGAATGTTTAGAACGATATTCATAATTGCAGCGACAACAGTACAGCCAGTCATTTTTAATGTTTCATTATGAATAATCGCCCCAGCTTTAAATATATGCTGTAAGCCATAAAGAAGATATGCAAAAGCTATCCAGGGAACAATAATGATACCGAGGTAATACTCTTCAGTCGTGGCTAATTTAATTAAATATTTTGAAAGGACAGCAATTGTCACCCAAACAACAGTACCGATTTGAATGAAATGCAACGCTATTTTTTGGTATGTAAGTTTTTGAGATGGATCATTTTCAAGTCTAAACAATATTGGCTGCCAGGCCTGAACAAAGGGAGTTACTAAGACCATATTCAATATCATGCCAAATTTGCATGAGATGCCATAAATACCGCCAGCCTCAGTCGAGATTAAGTGTTTAATAATCAATCTGTCAGACATAGAGAGTACCAAGAATCCTATACCGTAGAATATTAGCGGAAAACCGAATTGCAGGGAACGTTTAACATCATTATGAAAGTAATGCACTCCAAAGGTCTTAATCAAATAAATAATCGTAAGAATAAATAGCAAACTTGATGTTATAAGTTTAGCATAAATTACTCCCCATATTCCCAATTCAAGTCCTATAACGAACCAGATTGTAAGCCCTATAAGCAAAACAAAATCTATAAAAACGAGGATGATAAATTGCACCGCCTTTTCATAAATTCGCAGCAAAGACAATATATAGACTCTGGATAATCCCAGGAATAATGCAATAAAGAAAACTTGAACCAATCTTGTGAAACTTGTATCAGACAGATAAACCTTCGAAATGAAACCACTTGAAAAAATTAAACACACTAAAAGAATTGCATTAATTGCCAAAATAAAAATAAAATTACTGGAAATAAATCTCTTTTCATTACCGGCTGATTGCTCGAGATTGAAGAAGCGCCATATCGCGTTGATTAATCCTAGCGGCGCAACATAATTATAGAAAACCTCAAATAGCTCTAATAATATAATTATGCCAACAGTGTAAGTTGATAAATAATAAGTATAGAGGGGGATCAGAAGGAAAGAAACACTTTTTACACCAATATTGCCAACACTGTAAATTACAGTATTCTTGCTAACTCTTTTCAGCTCTGTATTTATAGTTTGTCTGCTAATTTGATCGAGTTCCATAAGAGTAATACAAGTGTAAAAGAATGCAAAGCCACATATGCATATATCTCAATCTAAGCTATAGCCTTTTTTTATTAACCTATCTTGTATCAGACTAATAGTCAATTTCTGGTCATCAGCGTTTAAATGTTTTTTCCATTTACCGATCGATTTTATATTTATCGGATTTTTAACATTGCGTAGATGGTCTAAAACATCGTCTCCTAAGTGGACTTCAGTATTCTCGATCATTTTGGGTAGATATTCAATAGAAAGAAAATTACAAATTGTCTGAGTAAATTCTTCTGGTTTATTCACTAAATCTTCATAACGTAAAGTAAAAATGCGGTTTGGTACAAGTTTTTTCTCAAATTTATCAACAGCATCTAATGAATTATTCCATCTTTCGCCAGCCTCTGCAACTGTTGGTATCAGTTTTGATTTGACATAAGAACTTACAACATCACGGCCATCTCTAATTAGATGAATGTACTTAGCCTCTGGAAATACCCTTTTTATCCACTTTAATCGTAACGTATTAAAAGGTGTCTTATCACCCCAAATGGTTGCTGCCGGTTTATGTATCTTAATATAGGATTGATAGATTTGATTTATTATTAATGCTAATGAGCGGTCATCTTTGGGGGTGGTGTATAAGTCCTGTAAAATTACTTTTAAATCCGTCTCCCAATATTGGAATGTAGGATGAAACAAGAATTCTCCAATGCTCACATTGACTAAGTCTTGCCAATCTAATCCATTATATCTTATGTATTTTTTTATAGCATTGACCAAACCATATGTTTCAGGCGGTATAACAATTAACGGATGTCTGCATAAGATTGTCCTTAACAAGGTCGTTCCGGATCTTCCAGAACCAATAATAAAAAATGGTTTAATACACTGTTTCTGGTCATTAGTCATAAGTGGATAGTTTCGAAAAATATTGAGTAGCATTTGAGCGAACTTTAACGTTCCTGGCGTCCATAAGTTGTGCAGTTGTTCTTTTCGCAGTTTCATTTTCATATTTTTCGTTTAATTTAATGAATCTTCCTGAACATAGTATGCAAGTTCAGGTTTTCGAAATTTTGAGCATCATCTGATTATCCTGGGCGTTTACGCCAGAAAAATGGCCAAAATCTTTCAGTAATCCCAATTCAGTAAGATGAAGATCATTTCTTGAACATGCTTCTTTATAGAATTCCAAGCTACGGTACACTACTGGAAAATCTTGCCAGTTCCCATTTGATTTATCGCCAATGTTGACATTGGCATAGAAATACCCGTCCTTTTTTAGATGTCTTTCAATAAAACTAAGGCAATTCACTAAAATCTCATCCGTCAAATGTATTAAGACAGAGAATGCCCAGATTACATCAAACTTCTTTCGCAGATTCACTAATGAGATATTTTCCTCAGCGATTAGAGTTGGGGCCTTATATTCTAGACGTGTTTTACTAAGTTCTTTTTTTCCTTCATCAAGTACATTTTTTCGAGATTCAATACCAAAATAATGACCGTTATCCAAGTATTGTATTATCGGCACTCCTCCTCTCAATGTCCCGCAACCTATATCAAGAAGATAATGGTGGGATTTTAGTCCAACTTGCTTCAAAAATTGAATCTGAAATTCACGCTTCAACTTCCAAAGGCGCGGAGGCCCAACCATAGAATGCCGCCGCTCTGTTGATGTGAGTAGGAGACTTTTAATTTTACGAATTAATCGCCTTGCTAAATCAGTCACTTGTTTCATAATGTTTTCGTTAATAATAACTGCCATTCTTGATTTCTCATTTGTGCTTTTTCCATCACGCTCAATTCTCGCTCAGTAATAGCTTCAGCGCCACAAACCAATTCAATATGTCTTCGTGCATTCCTGGACATTTCAAAAAATCTCTTTTTATCTGACAATAATCTTACAACTGCCTCCCTTAAAGCCTTTGGATTATTTGGTGGTACGAGATAACCATCCACTCCATCGCGAACAAACTCCGGAATTCCTCCCACCCTGCTGGCAACTACTGGATGGCCGCATGCCATCGCTTCGCACATAGCCAGTCCCTGAGTTTCCTCCCGACTGGGTGCAACAAAAAAACCAAATCGATGATAAAGTTCAGACAGCTTTTCATGAGCAATATGTTCCGCCCGCATTGTTGAATTAGATTTATATTTCCCAATCATCTTTGTATATTTTTTTAAAAACTGTCCCCTGCCATAAATAGTAAGACTTGCCATTTCAAATTTTGCGAATGCTTTAATTGCTATATCAAGTCCATATACAGAGCGCTCGAGACTTCGCACCGATATACCTTTATCAATGTCCTTTGGCTGTTGATATTTAAAAAGCTTTGTATCCACTGGATTTGGTATCACTGATACATTTGTAAATTCACTTACTAAATGTTTTTCAGCAGCCTTTAGCAGCCAGTTTGAGACAAACACACAACTGTCCGCCTCTTTCAGGAAGTTACGAATTAAATACATTTGAACGATCAGTCTTGGAAACAGAACGATTCTTTTTTTCAGCCAATCCAGATAGCTTCTTGAAGAAAGCAGCCGGCACGACCATAAAATTTCGTGTCCTAAAATCCAAACTACGGTAGGGTAATTTAATTTTTGAATAACCGGAATCATCCAAAAAGTTGGATAATGGACGGCAAGGATATCCGGATTATATTTACATATTTGAGCTGAAAAAGATTTATTTAAAATCTTGTGAATTGAAATACCTTCAAATTGATAGTGTATTTCTTTATCGCTCAAGATAAAGGCTTCAACTGCCTGTCCAAATTCTTGATAAAATTTTGCTCTCACATGTACAAATGCAAATGAGCTTGAGTTCTCCGATGGATAATCCGGACTTATAATTGCTATTTTCATATCATTTGAAAAAACTTTCTAAGAATATTCACAATCCTATCAGCCGTCCCGCCATCCCAATTTTTAATCTTGGCAGGTTGCCGGTCTTCCCGCCTGAACGCTCTTTTGGCGGCATGAACAATTGCCTCTTCATTCATTGGTACAAGCTCATTTGTGCCTTCTCTGATGGTAATTTGCCATTCTGTGTTGGGACGAAGTGTTAAGCACGGAATTCCGAGGTAACTGGTTTCGACCTGCACGCCGCCAGAATCTGTCAGGACAAAACAAGCCTTTGTTTGTAAATGCAAAAAGTCCAGATAACCCAGTGGCTCTGCAATGAGTATTTGACTTTCAAGTATTTGTTTGAGTAATTCCCCCTCATGGTTTTCCAGCAATTTTCGGGTTCGTGGATGCATTGGGAAAAGAACTGGCAAAATTGCACTTACTCTTAGAAGTGCGGCAAGAATCATGGTCAGCTTCGCAGGATCATCTACATTGCCGGCACGATGCAAGGTTGCCAGGGCAAAATCGCCCGCTTTGATTGGCTGGAAATGTTCGGGAAGATGATTACTATTTAACTCATTAAGTATATTAGAATTCGAGGCTTTCTCAAGATTTTTTTGCAATGAATCAATCATAATGTTGCCCACACAATATATTTTGCGGGAATCAGCGCCTTCCTCAATCAAATGCTTATCCGCATCACTGCAGGTTGTGAACAAGATATCAGACAGAACGTCGGTAGTCACACGATTAATTTCCTCGGGCATGCTAAAATCAAAGCTGCGTTCGCCAGCTTCTACATGTGCAATTATCGGCGCCTCATGAGCACGAATCTGCTTCATTTGTGTTGCTGTATCAGACCGTGCAGTTTCATGAGTATTTAAATAGGCATCATATCGCGTCCACAACTCGGTTAATCTATCAGAAGGAAATCGAATTTTTATCGCAGTCAGAGCACAGGCAATAGTCGAATTTACATCGCCTACTACAATGACCAGATCGGGTCTGTGCTTGTTTAATTGCGGCTCAAATCGTCTGATTATTTCTGCAGTCTGTTCTGCATGACTTCCTGAGCCTACATCCAAATAAATATCGGGACGGGGCAGCTCCAGATCATCAAAAAACACCCTGGACATGTTTTCGTCATAGTGCTGACCAGTATGGACGATAACCGGTTCAAAAGCAAGTGGTTGCTTTTTCATTTCGAAATATATAGGAGCAATCTTCATGAAGTTTGGTCGTGCGCCAGATACTAAAAACACTTTTAATTTCATTGTTATCTTCTTCTATCGTTCCATTGCTCAATTGTCGGATGGTTTGAATCGTAACAATAGAACATTGCAGCCATTTACATAAGTAAACCGTCCAGAATTTCAGCCAATTCTCTGGTTTGGGTCCGTCTTTCAAATCTTGTTCGCAGAGCCGGATTAATTTGATACTTTTCATCGCTCTGTTTGTTTCTTTCCAGAATCAATTGCAAAATACTTTGAATGGCATTCACATCGTTTGGCGGCACTACCCAACCTAACTTGTTTGTGCGAATTAAAGCCGCTGCTTCGCCTTCAGGAGCAAGCGCCAGAATTGGATTTCCAACGCCAATGTATTCAAATAATTTGCCCGTCAGAATACCGCTATTTGCCGGGGCGTCGTCGATAATCAATAAGGAAATATCGCTTCCTAACAGATATGACAGGCATTTCTGGTGCGACATATATGGCATTATTTCGAATATCTTGCTCACGGTTGAGGAATTTATTCGTTGTAAAATAGGCTCGCCAATTCGACCTATTATACGAAAAAATAATTTGTTGAGTAAAGCAGAATCTTGCTTTTGCCAGGTTTCCAAAGCTTGCAGTAGATACTCGGGATTGCGCGGGCCATATAATGAACCGACATAAGTAATCGTCAGCTTGTCAATTGTCATCAAGGGTTGAATACAGTCAAAATCAGCAGCATCATATCCATTTGGCAGTAAATACCAACGCTCGTCCTGCTGTTCAGGATGACGGCTAAGCAAATCGAATTTCACTCCCTTGGAAACGCTCACTATTTTATTAGCATTTTTTAGAACCGCGTTTTCCATCCTGTTCTCTATCCACCTTGAAAGTTTTGGACGCCACTGCGGTGTGGACAGCCAGCCAATCCAGGAATCGCGGAAATCAGCTACCCAGGGTAGTTGAGATTCTCGACACAATTTTAAACCGATAAGATGTGCGGTATATGGTGGCGCGGAAGAGAAAAGAACATCAATTTTTTCATTTTGTATAATTTCCTTTCCCATACGAACCGCGTAATTCAGCCAGCCGACTCGGGCATCCGGAATAAAAAATACCGAACGAATCCACTCAGAAATTCGCTCGGTTATTTTTCTTTTTCCTTCACTGCCTAAGGTCAATGTGGCGACGTCTGTCGATTCATTGGCCTTGCGGCCGGTAAACTTGCGGTACAGACGATACGGTTCAATAATTCGCGAACGATAGACTTTCACGCCTTCTGGTACTTCAGAAAACAAGGATGCATCGTACGCCGGATAATCAGCATCCCGAACCGTCAGCACAACTGGCTCCCAACCAGACTCCCTTAAATATTTTACAAATTTTAACGTCCTCTGCACACCGGCGCCACCAGAGGGAGGGAAATAATAGGTTATGATTAGAACTTTTTTTCTATGAGGATTCATCTATACAGTTTCTAATCGGTCGTCTTTTAGAATGTATTTATTGGTGCAACTCTTACAACTCAGGTAAGTTTTACCTTCCTTAAGTCTAAACCCACAGTCACACATCCAGCCTATTTGTTTTGCTGGTACACCCGCAACAAGGGCTGAAGGTTTAACATCATTAGTAACCACCGCACCTGCCGCCACAAAAGCGTTTTCACCAATAGTTATTCCACATATAATAGTACAATTTGCGCCCAGAGTCGCCCCCTTTTTAACATGCGTGAATAAGTAATCTTCCGCAGTATTTCGAGCAATCGCTGACCGCGGATTCTTAACATTTGTAAAAACCATTGATGGCCCACAAAAACAATTATCTTCGAGAATCACACCTTCATAAACTGAAACGTTGTTTTGGATCTTTACATTATTCCCGATTTTTACATTATTTGCAATGAATACGTTCTGTCCCACGCTACATTTTTCTCCCAACCTGGCTTTAGACATTATATGAGAAAAATGCCAAATTTTCGTTCCTTTTCCTATCTCTGCCCCTGGATCAATAACAGCTTTGGGATGAGAATAATATTCAACCTGTTCAATGGATTCTATTGTATCAGTAGGTTTTGCAATCGCGTCCTGTGCCAATTTCAGAACCTTTAGAACAGATAACGCCTCATTCGCATCCGTTTTTGGCTGGATTCGCTTTTGGACACAGGCTATGAAATGCTCCATTTCATTTCGCAAGGGTTCTGTATTTGCAAATTCTATTGTCTCGACATTTTCATCTCTTTTAATGGGTTCACCCTTAACAAAATCAATACCTCTATCGTATAATACCAGTTTATCCTGCGCTTTAGTATCATCGAAAACCAGCATCGCTTTGTCGCCTACTACAACCAGCCGGTGTTCTTTAAAAGGATGTAACCAGCTCAGATAAATGTGTGCCATCACCCCGCTCTGCCATTTCAGCACAGTAAGGGTCACATCGTGGATTCCAGGCTGCAGGATAATTTCACCGGAAGCGCTGACTTCATCTGGCGGTCCATTTAATAAATAGTTAAATATAGAAATATCATGCGGAGCAAAGCTCCATAAAATATTTTCTTCTTTTCTCACTGTTCCGAGATTCAGCCGGTTGGAGTAGCAATAGCCAACCTTCCCCAACCTTCCATTTTCAATCAGCTCTTTTATACGTTCAATGGCCGGATGATATCTAAGTATGTGGCCAACCATCAGAATCTTGTTTTGGCTTCGAGCAAGTTCAGCCAGTTTCTCGCCTTCTTCTGGTTTAAGAGCCAGTGGTTTTTCTACAAAAACATCTTTTCCGGCTTTTAGAGCTTTTTGTACCAGCTCAAAATGTGTCACAGCGGGGGTTGCAATAGTAACTGCGTCAAAAGCAGGATTTCTGAATACATCATCGAAGCTGGTTGTACATTTAATCTTCGGATAAAGTTTTTGAAATTTACCCACAGTTTCTTGATTTACATCACAAATCACACCAAGACAATCCATTGCAAATAAATTGCGGATGATATTCTTTCCCCAGTTGCCAGCTCCTAAATGTGCAATATTTAGATTTTCACTCATACCAGGTTTTTACCTTTCGTTTAATTCTATAATAATAACCTAATTATTTGAAATAAACAAACATTTTATTATAGAACTAAGTGTAATGAACTGATTATATCCACGGCAACAGCACCTAACATTTTTATGTCCTACTTTAAAATATAAGACATCATTTCATTACAATCATGGCAAATGGAGTTATAAGGATATTAGGAAATATGGGAATCAAATTAAAGAAAATACAATCAAAAGAAATGTGATTGTTCGAAATATTGTGATCAAGGATATCCTCAATTCTTCAAAGAAGCCGTTATTAATAGTGATTGAACAAAAACGAGTAACTTTCGCTCCTATCGTTATGTATTTAAGTGAAGCAATCTCACTCTTCATTACTAAGATTGCTTCACTCTTCCGATAAAAGTCGGGATCGTTCGCAATAACATCATATCAACAAATTACCAATTTAAATTTTCAGCCTGAATCAATATGAGTAATATTATTCTTTGTGAACTTTGCGACCCTGGCGGTTAAATATTGATTCTCAGATGACTTTACACTATTTAACCGTCAACCGTTCATAAGTTTCAAAGAGTTTGAATCCTGCCGCATTAACTGCTTTTTCATATTCCGGGAAAACGCTTTCATAGAAACGGTTGATTTTAGTCAGAGCTGCTTCGAGCTTCTCCACTGCATACTTCAGGTTTATTTTCTCGGCCTGTGTAGGTGCATCCCAGGAAGACTGCAGTGAGCGAGAAACCATTGAAAGCCGGGCGCCCGCTATTTCTGTATCACGTCTTATCCCCTGAACCTTCTTTTGGTTGATGAGCTCAACCAGGCTTTTAATTGAATCTTTCATGGCCTTGCTTTGTTTTGCTAAAGAATTGTCTCCCTGACTATTCTGCTCTTTCATCCGCTTTTGAATAATGTCTATGGCTTCTTTAGTATTATTAAGACGATCAATTGCATTTGCAGCAAGTTCCAAATGACCACCGACCCGTTCAATCATGGTGTATTTTTCCTGCATATCCGCCATAGTGACTTCCTTACGCGGATCGGACAGAACCTTGATTCTGGTCGATTCCTGCTGATCGCTATAGCTGATTCTCACTGTGTAAGTTCCAGGGAGTACACGGGCTCCTGAATTCTCCTTCGCATCTGGTTTAGGTTTTGGCCGCGAGGGATTACGAAATGCTTTCTGTTTCAATTCCCAGGCCATCCGGTTCAAACCAGAAATCACATTCTCCTTCATCGTGCGAATCACTTTACCGCTGCTATCCAGAATCTCAATCTTAACCTTTTCATCTTTTTTATTTTCATTGCTTGCGTCATTTGATTCCTGGGCAGTATTTAAAACATATGTGATTAAAGCGCCATACGGGCGATTATCACCAAAAAATTCGGCATGACCGGGTCCACGCAGCCCATTTGGTTCTTTGGTTATGTATTGGGCCGCATCTGCAATTTCGAAGATATGCAGTGGTTTATCAAGAATGCTGATACCCTCTCGTGCCATAGCTCTTAACGGCCGAATGTCGTCCAAAATCCAGGCAGCCCGGCCGTGCGTACCAATCACAAGGTCGTGTTCCCGCGGATGTACAATCAGCGCACGAACAGGAGCGGTCGGAAAACCCTGCGTCCATTTTGTCCAATTCTTACCGCCATCGATACTCACATGTAAACCAAACTCTGTTCCGACAAAAAGCAGATTTGGCTCAACAGGATCCTGTTCGACAACATGCACAAAACCAGTGAGATCCTTGGCAACCAAACTTTTCCAGGATTTGCCATAATCTGTGGTTTTATAAACGTAGGTCGTCCAGTTGCTGCGGCGATGATCGTCAAAGACCACAAAGGCTTCGGCATCATTGAATTTCGAAGGCTCAATGTGCGGCACATAAGTTGCTTTCGGCACACCTTTGATGTTTTTAGCGACATTGGTCCAGGTTTGGCCACTATCACGAGTGAGCTGAACATTACCGTCGTCGGTGCCGACCCAGATGACACCCTGCTCAAGCGTACTCGGTGCTATGGTCAGAATCGTAGTATTATTTTCTGCTCCTGTGGCATCATAAGTAATTCCGCCGCTTTCAATCTGGTTTTGTTTCGTGGGATCGTTAGTGGTTAAGTCCGGGCTGATGATATTCCAGGATTCACCCCGATCAGTGCTCCTATGGACAAATTGGCTGCCATAATAAATCGTCTTCGTGTCAAATGGATCCTGCGCAATGGCCGCATTCCAGTTGAAGCGAAGAAAAATGCCATCCGGATGCGCCGGTTTAATCACTTTACGTTCGCCTGTCACCAGGTCAAATCGGCTAAGATTTCCACCCTGTGACATACTGTAACCGAATCGAGCAGGATTGCTCATGTCTGGCAAAGTTGCGAATCCGTCACCACCGCTAACTCTGGCCCAGAAAAGATTTAGAATACCGTTTCTGGAAGTTAACACCTGGCTTGGGCCGCGCCATGAACCGTTATCCTGCAAACCGCCGTAGACATTGTACGGGGTTTCCATGTCAATATTAATGTGGTAAAACTGAGCAAAAGGCAGGTTCTCGATAAAACGCCAGTTTTCGCCCATATCCCTGGAAATAGCTACTCCGCCATCATTTCCATTGATTAAAAACGAGGGATCATCCGGATGAATCCATAGTGCATGGTGGTCACCGTGAATCTCTCGAGACTCCACAACGGTCTTAAACGTCTTGCCGCCATCTTCGCTAACGTTTAATCGGCCATGCAGACTGTAAATACGGTTTTCATTTTTGGGATCGACACGAATGTCAGCATAATAGAATGGCCGTGGATTGACATTTTCTGAATCATTAATTTTCCGCCACTTGAATCCACCATCATCGGACCGGTATAATCCGTTCTTTTTAGCTTCAACCAGGGCATAAACAACCTTAGGATTGCTTCTGGAGATGGCTAGTCCAGTTCGGCCCAAATCACCTTTTGGCAGCCCGTCTTTATCGGTGCGTTTTTTCCAGGTTTGCCCGCCGTCATAAGTCACATAAATCCCGGAACCGGGTCCACCCGATTTGAAAAACCAGGGCCAGCGTCGGTACTCCCACATTGCAGCAATCAATTTACTCGGATTTTCTGGATCCAACACCAAATCGGCTGCACCGGTTTTGGCATCCACATACAATATTTTTTCCCAGGTCTTGCCGCCGTCGGTCGTTTTAAACACACCTCGCTCGGGATTTTCATTCCAGGCAGTCCCCATTGCAGCAGCATAGACCTCGTCAGTATTTTGTGGATTAATATGGATCCGATTAATACGTTCGGTTTTTTCAAGCCCGAGAAAGGTCCAGCTTCTGCCGCCATCAAGGGTTTTGAAAATGCCGTTGCCGACCGCCGCGCTATTTCGCGGATTTCCTTCTCCAGTGCCCACCCAGACAACATCTGTATTATTCGGATCAATCGCTATCGCCCCGATTGAAGGCACAGGCTGATCATCGAAAACAGGCTCCCAGGCAATGCCGCCGCTGGTGGATTTCCACAAACCACCGGAAGCCGCGCCAACGTAGATGAGGTCAGGGTTGCCAGGTGCAGCATCAATTGCCGCTACCCGCCCGCTCATTCCAGCAGGACCGATATTTCGCGGTGTCATACCTTTTAACTTTTCCATGTCAAGCTGTTGAGCAAACGAAACTGAGGCAATCAAAAAAATAGTGCATGCAATACATACATTTAACACAAAAAACTTTCTCCCCATTAGATTGCTTGAAATTCTATTGACATATCTTTTCATAAGCCCTCCATAAGTTAGTTCTCGTTATGTTAAAAATAATGCAATCAATTTACAACAATAATGAAGTTAAATCCAGTAAAAAATGTTTTTTACATTGCGTTCTAAATGTATTTTGACTTTCGGGGCTCAGCTCGACAATGCTTTCTGCAGGAATATCTTCAGGTGGAACGCACACTAAACCTCCCGAAGGTTCGGAACCTTCGGGAGGTTGAATCCAAATGCTATGTTTGATCGCATCATACAGATAACGGATTAAGGTAATCCCGAAAACACCGCACTAATTTATTTCACTTCTTCCCAACCACCTCATACTTTTCTGGATTATCCACAGGAACTAAGATCTGAAAGGAAGGTCAATTATGGTCGTAGACCTAATTGGCAAATAATTGTAAAACAAGTATAAACCAGTCAGAAAGTCTGTTGGACATTTCTGACCTACGCTGGAGAACTCAGCCCCATTCAGGGGAATTTAAAAAGACTACCCTAATATCTACATAAAAAGTCAAATAATCTTCCAGACATTTTTAACCAATAATCAAAATAGTGGAAACGCTTAAATGGAAGCAATTGATAATGAAAAACTGTTTGACAATATATTTTTTGTCAAACGGGTTTTACACCTTAAGCATTTTTCATAAAATAGCTGCCAATATTATTTCACATCAATTGACATCCGTGAGTCTATGCTTACGCCATCCTAAATCACAACTGATGCTGGTGGCTTCAGATGCTTCCCATTCAACATTGATGAGATTATCATTAGTATTTTTATCAATAAAATAATAATAGGGATCAATTCCGACTTTTTCAGGCATTTTATCGACTGTTATAACCAGCTCGCCCCTTCGAATCTTTACAAAATATTTCTTTAAATAAAGTACGTCTGCGTCACGTAACAGAGGAGACAACTCACTTTGGATTCCGGCATCAACGTTGTAATAAGATATATTTTCTGATGGGTAGCGGCTAAGGTACTCAGCCAAATCCGCACCGTTGTCCACTACAATAATATGAGAGACATCGCTATCACTTACACAATCAGGGATCACTGCTTTGCCTTGCATTCCAAGTCCGAGCAGTAGAATCCTTCCTCCAGCCATCATAAATACCTTCTCCTTTAAAAAATCCACTTCAGCAGAATGTTACCTAACGTAATGAGCACCGCAGCAATAACAGTAGTTCCAATTCCCTGGATCTCAAAATCTTCAATTAGTTTGTCGGTTAGCCAGAGTAAAGCCGCGTTGATGATGAAAATAAAAAGCCCGAAGGTTATAAAAATAAATGGAAATGCAAGAAACGTTAAAATTTTATATAACAGAAAGTTTATCACACTATAAACGACCCCAACCAGGATGGCTGTGGCAAAATTTTTCAGGCGAATTCCAGGCATGAAACGGGCGACTACAAATACAACAACACTGAGAAGAAGAATGTCCCAAAGTATCTTAATCATTGTATAACCTCATAATTATTATGAATATAAAATTTGGTGTATTTCGCATTACATATAAATTACAGCTGATTTAAACATTATTTCTACGCACTTAAATTGTCCATTTCCTGGTCGAGTTGTTTCAGCTTGTACTCTGATAGCTGCAGATCTAAACTGGACGCGAAATGTTCAGCTTCATCTTTATTTTTCTTACGAAACCTGAGCGTTACCACACCCTGTTTGTTACCAGGCACATTCGAAAAAGTGCTCATTGAACGAGCATTGACAATCAATTGGGTTTTAAATATTTTTTTCTCAAATTTTATTGATTCGATTTCACTAAATGAAATACGGACTTCTTTCACCGCCGATTTGATCAAGCCGATAATGCTGTCTTTAGTCTGAAACTCTAATATCAAAGCTTCCTTTTCTAATCGAGCTAATCCCTCAGTCTCGGCAAATCCCTCCATCACATCTGGAATGGAAAATGGTATACTACTCATTATGGTTCCTTTCTTTTGTTATTTAAATATCTAATTATTAATATTTCAACACCCTCCTAAAACCAGCTGAAATTGTACATCGTACTTTGCTGCCCAATTTTGCCAGCAGTACTCTTCTGCAATCTCCCTGAAACTCTCCTGCCTCACATTTTCAATTTTCTGAATTGCTTCTGCCAATTTAATCAGCAAGTCATCAAAATCATCATAAAAACACTTTGAGTGAAAGTTTTTTGGAATAATTTCCGGGTATGCCAGACGATTGGGCAAGAGTGGGAAACAACCGCAATACAACGCTTCCATCACACTGGCGCCAAAAAAGTCCTGGTTAGATGTCACTGGCAGAATATCAGCCTGCCACAGCCAGCTCGTATACTCTGCAAAATCTTTTACATATCCATACTGGACAATTCGATCTCCCAGTCCTTCACGGGCGTGAATAAACTCATCTGGCTTTTCTTTGAAGCATTCACCAAGTATGGCTACCTCAAAATCCAGTCCTCTCTCAGCCAGAATAAACAACGCCTCAAAAAATTCGCCTGGATTCTTGTCAAATTCCCAGCGATGGTTCCATAAAATAAGCGGAAGTCGTGAACCAGAATTCGAACAAAAGTTTTCGATTTTCGATTTTCGATTTTCGGCTTTGTGCTGATCAAAACGGACTAAATCGAGCCCAAGAGGAAGAACCTTACTTTTTATTCTGATTTTTTCAACTGTAGCCAATTCCTGATAATCTGGAAAATGTTTTAGAAAACGGGGAAGTTCGGTTAAAAAGCTCTGCATGTGATAGTTGGAATTGAAAAAGACAGCATCAGCAGTTAGTGCAGAAACATAATTGATAAATCCGTAGTGCTTATCCCGATTATGTTGAATATCACGATCCTGAGGTGACCAGGGATAGGTCAACTGGTTTTCATGAAAATAGAGCGCGGTCGGAGTAGAAGCAGTTTTTCTTCTTGTCATGGATAGAAATGTCGTCAAATCGAGCATGTCAGTGGCTAAAATTAAATCTGCCATTACATCCGATCCCATGAACAAATCAGCTAAAGTAACTGCTCCTCCATGCATGCGCCACTTCCAGAAATTGCCGGAGAGGCTGAGAATTTTGACATTGTGCTGACTGCATTTCGCGTATCCATCAGCCCAGGCTTTGTGAGAGCCCGTGTAGTATGGTTCAAGCAGGACAATATCCATGACGAATGCGTATTTTTACTTTCTTCAAATTATTTTTCAGAAATCAATGTTAATCCCCAAAATTTAAATCCTGAAGTCTTTAACTCTTCTAACTCATTTTTGTATTTATTGAGTAATTCTATATTTTCTTCAGGCATTTTGCTTTCCTTAATATAAGTGGTGGAGATCCTTCCGAAGGTTTTTTGACATATTGTATATAGTGTTAAATATTAAGTGAATACTACATATCGAAATTTAAAATAAACCTTCGGAAGGTTACCTTTTCAACAAATTCATTACTTTCCATAAAATAGCACAGGTTTTGTTCTAAATAACTTTGCCGATTTTTTTTGCACGTTAATTGGTCTTAACCGCTGTTACCATAATTTCAATCAAAGCATCCTTTGGCAGACGTGCCGCTTGAACGGCTGCACGAGCAGGCGGTGATTTCTGAAAATAAGTTGCGTACACTGCATTCATAGCTGCATAGTTATTGAGATCAGATAGAAAGACCTGGCTTTGCACCACATCGCTTATGGAAAATCCAGCTACTTTTAGAACAGCCTGAATGTTTTTTAATACCTGATGTGTCTGCTCTTCAATCCCTCCAGCTACGAATTCACCAGTGGCGGGCTTTAATGCAATTTGTCCGGCAAGATAAAGAGTGTTGCCCACCCGAATCGCCTGGGAATAAGGTCCAATTGCTGCAGGAGCATCGTTTGTTGCAATTACTTCTCGATCTAAAGGTTGAGAGACACAGCCTGCCAGACATAAAATCCAGAGAAATACTAATAAACTCTTTTTCATGATTTTTCAATTCCTTTCTTAATTATATTTTCCATGGCGTCGCTAAAACGATCTACTTCTGAGAGCGTGGTATAAACACTTGGGGTGACGCGGATTCCTTCAAATTCTTTATGCTTAATCGGTGTGACAATTATTCGATACTTGGTCCAAAGATAATTGGTTATTTCAGCCGACTCCACACCCTTGATTTGCACATTGGCCAGACCGCAGGCAAATCCGGGTTTCAGGCTGGTATGCAAACGTACCTTGTCATACTGAAGCAATCGTTTTGCCCAGCGATCACGCAAATATATCAATCGGGCTTCTTTACGCTTCACTCCTATTCCCTGATGAAAGGTTAAAGCTTCAGCAATCGCGAGATAATTTGCAGCAGGGTGAGTGCCAATTTCCTCGTACTTACGAATGTTGTCATCCTGAGCCTCCGACGCCGCCATCAATGGCCAGAGCCCGGGAATCTTATCCTTTCTTACATAAAGCATCCCGGTCCCATGCGGTGCAAAAAGCCATTTATGCAGGCTGGTTGCGTAGTAATCACAATCGAGATCTTTCAGAGTAAAATCGAAATGAGCAAAAGTATGTGCGCCATCCACAATAACAGGTATTCCCCGCTTGCGCGCCATTTGCACAATGGGCTTGACAGGTAAAATCTGACCGGTGAGATTGATCATATGACACATCAAAATGATTTTGGTTTTGGACGTGATATTCTCCTCAAAGAGTGATACAATTTCGTCATCATCTTCAGTTGGTACCGGTATTTTGAACTGTTTCAGGACAATTCCTTCACGGCGCTCGCGCTGCTTAAAAGTCGTGAGCATACGCCCGTAATCCTGAGTTGTGGTGAGTACTTCATCGCCTCGTTTTAAATCAAAACCAAATTGACAAATTTGTAAACCTTCAGAAGAATTGCGGGTCATGGCAATTTCCTCGGCATCGCAGCCAAATGTTCGTGCGAGTCGCTTGCGAACGGTTTCCCGCTGAGGCTCAAGGATTCTCCACATAGTATAAACCGGGGCCGTGTTGGAATAATCGAGATGACGCTTCATTGCCCCCTGAACAATTGCCGGTGAAGGACTAACCCCGCCGTTATTTAAATTGACAAGGCTTCGATCCACAGTAAAAGCTTGCTGGACTTCAAACCAAAATGATTCATCTGTTGCTACTTCCCCCGGGGTCCCTGTTAGCCTGGATGCTGCTTCGACCACTCGTTTAATTGCAAAAGGTTCCAGTATTGCTACTGCAGATGCTGCAACCGCGGGTCGCATGACAGCGCCTAAGAATTGACGTCGAGTGTGCATTGTTACCTCCTACCTTAAAATTTGGAAAATTTATCAAATAATTGTGAGTACATTAAAATATATATAAGAGGCATACAAAAATCAAGAATTTTCTGTAATGTTATTCATCCGCTGCATTGTTTGAAGGGATAATAAAAAACCCTGGACTTTTCAGTCCAGGGTCAGTCTCCCACAAGAGGATTTTCGAAGGAAAATCGGTGGGACTAAAATAAAACAATTAATTTGTTAAAAAGCAAGTATAAATTTGACAATGTTATTTTTTTTGACATTTTATTGTTACTGATAAACGCAGCTAACCTCAAATCGACAAGTGCTTTCAAATAGTATATCAGGTGAAATTTGTCTGGCTGGAATAAATATGAAATTAATTAATACTTTATGGCACATAAATTGCGATCATCCAGTGTACTATTGTAATTATAATATACAATAATATGGATTTGGAGTAATAATTTATTTAACAAAACAGCAACATAAGTACAACAATAACTATCACTTGCAATAATTATATGATAAATAATTTAAATAATGGCACCCAAATGCCGAATATATTATTTTATTAACGAAACTTACTATTTGGTAATTTTTACATGGCCTAATTACATATTGGTAAGTATAAAGGTATCAATTGAAATTTATTAAAAAGATTTCAGTTGCCGTGTAATAACTGTGAGGGATAAAATGTATAGTAAATTAAATATATTAATACTTTTCAGCATTGTATTGCTCGGCCAATCTGTTTACAGTCAAACAGTTGTTGAGCCGATTGTAAGCACAGCACCGACGGCTGGTAATGCAGATGATCCAGCAATCTGGATTCACCCAAACAATCCAGAAAAGAGTGTCATAATAGGCACGGACAAAGATGCCGGCATATATGTCTGGGATATGAACGGTAATGAGCTGCAACATATCGAACAGAGGACTACAACTAATAACGTTGATGTGAGGTGCGGCTTTCAATTAGGCGGGCAATTAGTGGATATTGTAGCGGCAAATTTGCGAGACGCTGGTAAATTGGCTGTGTTTAAGGTTAATCGTGACTATAACGGCGGCAATGTCCTTGTTCAAATTGCAGATAAAGATAGTGAAAATAACGACATTCAAAAAGACAGCTATGGATTTGGGCTTTATAAACGACTTTCGGACGGGACTTTATATGTGTTTGAACGTGCAAAAAGCGGTGGCAAAGTTCGCCAATATCAAATTGAGGATGATGGTACAGGAAATGGCGTGACCGTTACAGCCGTCCGCGACCTTAACTACACTGGCGGGGTCGCAGAAGGATTTGTTGCTGACGATGCATTGGGATTTATTTACATTGGGGAGGAAGATAAATGTATATATAAATATTATGCTGATCCAGATAAAAGCGCTGATCATATTGCTGTTTTTGCCACGGGGGATGGAATTGTTGGTGATCGGGAAGGTATAGGATTATATGAATGTAACGATGGTACTGGTTATCTGGTTTTATCAAACCAGGGCAATTCTACATTTAAAATTTATGACCGACAGGGCGATAATAAATTATTGAAAACTATTGTACCAAAAGATAATAATGGCAATGGTGGTTTGGGTACAGATGGTCTTGACGTCATTTCTTCTGCAGCGCCGCCGAATTTTCCCAATGGCTTCGTAGTGGCTCATGACCAGGGCGGCAGCAGATATCATATCTACGACTGGGCTCAAATTGCTGAAAGCGATCTGACCATTTGTGTTAACGGCGGCGATGCTCCCTCAACGGATACGACTCCACCCACGCCACCAAAAAATGTGAAAGTAACGAGCAACGATTAGAACACATAACGAGTAATTTATCAACATACGCAACAGTATTTATTTTAGAATGACTTTCAAAGGATGACTCACAATGTGTAAAAATATAATCGAGAAAATTTCTATTTTCTTTTTGGTATTTATCATGATTTCTAATAATGTTTATTCTCAAGACAGTAAGGGAATCTGGATCAACTACGATGAAATTGCAAGACTACCTACATCTGGAAAAGCATGGGACAACCTAAAAGCTGAAGCTGACAAGTCAACAGGTGCTCCAAATGTATCTAATCAGAACGATGACGTAAATGTTCGGGTGTTAGCCAAAGCATTTGTTTATGCTCGAACTAGAACTGAAAAATACCGAACCGAGGTTATTGATGCATGTATGACTGCAATAGGGACAGAAAAAGGTGGTCGGACATTAGCACTGGGACGTGAGTTAATAGCTTATATAATAGCCGCAGATCTTGTTGGATTGTCTACAGAACAGGATCAGAGATTTCGAGCATGGATCCAAGAAACACGCACTGAAGAATTAAGTGGAAGAACTCTCATATCGACTCACGAGGATAGACCCAACAATTGGGGTACGCATGCAGGTGGGACCCGCATAGCAATAGCAGCCTATCTTGGCGACCAGGCAGAGATTGAAAGATGTGCAAAAGTTTTTAAAGGATGGCTTGGTGATCGTAGTACATACGATGGATTCACATATGGTAGTCTCTCCTGGCAAAGCGATCCAAATAATCCGGTAGGTATCAACCCAAAAGGAGCAACTAAAAATGGACATTCAGTCGATGGGGTATTGCCCGATGATCAACGTCGTGGAGGTAGCTTCAGATGGCCACCACCGAAAGAGAATTACGTATATGAAGCGTTACAAGGAGTTTTTGCTCAAGCTGTAATATTATATCGTTTAGGTTATGATGTATGGAATTGGGAAGATAAAGCAATGCTACGTGCTTTCCAATGGTTACATAATGAAGCAAATTATCAAACTGCTGGCGATGACACCTGGGAACCTCATATTATTAATTACTACTATGATACAAATTTCCCTGCCCCAATTCCATCAAAACCCGGCAAAAATGTAGGCTGGACTGACTGGACCCATACAGAACGAAAAGATGGTGGGAATGGAAATACAATAACATATATCAGCGGCAAGATTCTCAATGCGATTACCAATATTCCAGTGCAAAGCGCTACTGTTAAGTTGATGCTCGGTAATGAAGTGCGATATCAAAAGAATTCGGACTCCCTTGGCCTATATAGTTTTTATGACATTGAAGCAGGTACCTACAAAATTGAGTGTACCAGAGAAGGCTATGAAGACTGGACGGGTAGTGTTACAGTTGAACAAGGTCAGCATGTTTCCGGGTATAATGTTAATTTAAATCCAATCACGGACACATTGCCGCCACAGGCGCCCAAAAATGTTAAAGCTGTTTCAGGTAACAACTAAATATTACTAAAAGTTAATTAGAATAAGAATGACAAAATCGCTCATTTACTTTTATCACATAAAGGAGAAAGACATGAAGTTTAGAAAAAAACAATCACTAAGAAAATTTCTAAACCTGCATATATTTACCATATTATTAAGCATCTTAATCCTTCCTACTATTGTTTTCGCTCAATCCTGGAAATGGATTGCCTATGGTGATACTCGCAGTAGTGATAAGCAACACAGGGCCGTTCTGCAATCGATTATGAATAATACTCCAGATTACAAATTCATGATCAATGTTGGAGATGTTATTAGTAATGGCACCGATGACAGTGACTGGGCGACCTGGCAAAAGGCAGTTGATGATATCCTTGGTGGTGCTGGCCAGGACCAGACTCCTCCTAAATATATGTCCGCTCCTGGTAATCATGACGACTGTGGAGATTCTGCCGGATTGGCTAACTGGCATAAGCATCTTCCCGGTCAGGCTCAACAGTATGGAAATGATGGAATATTTTTTGTTTTTGACTATGAAAATGCCAGGTTTATAATTTTGGATTCGATCAGTTCTTCCTTAACCGGAGAACAACATACCAAGATGATGGATGCTATTGAGAACAATCCACAAACATGGTTATTTGTTTTCTGGCATAAACCTATTTTTGTTTTTGGAAAAAAAAATTATGAAGGTAAAATCCACGAAAGCTGGGGAATACCGCTCTACCAGAACGGTTGTGATATTATGTTTATGGGACACGCGCATCACTATGTCCGGACTAAAAAACTGGAGTTGAATGGTGATAAAAATCCTCCATTGGATGCGAATAATGGTACCGCGCAGATCATTACAGGTAATGGCGGCGTCTCAACGAATTCTACAAATCCAGACGCTGACGGTAATGGCTATATGGTTAAAAATTATACAAAAAATCATGGGTATTGTGAATTCACGGTTGATGGCAATGTACTTCATCTGCGGCATATCCTTGCTGATGGAACTATTTTTGATGAAGAATATTATAGCCCCAATCCTAAGCCAGGTTCCCAACCTGTTGGTCCGCCTACACAAATCGCTATGATTTCCGGCAACGATCAAACGGCCGAGGTGGGAACAACACTTCCAGCGCCGTTCGTGGTTGAAGTGCGGGATACTAATAATCTACCAGTTTCAGGTGTGGAAGTATTATTCAATATCGCCTCTGGTAATGGCGCCTTGTCCAACAGCCAGCCGCGTACCACTGGTTTAAATGGTAGAGCATCGACCATACTAACTTTAGGTAACATTGCTGAGACTATAACTGTTTCTGCGTCATCGCCTGGTTTGAATGGTTCTCCACTACTATTTCTTGCAACTTCAGTAGCGGAGAAACCAGATACCGATCCACCTGCACCACCGACAAATGTTACGGTGGTAGTTGGCTCTGATCAAGGCAATTAGTTTCTATCCGAAGACACCTTGATTCGCTCCGTTCCGTTGTAAGCCCGCGCGCCCAGCTTAACAACACTTCTTGTAGCGCAGACATGGACGTCTGTGTGAGCGAGCAGGTACTTTCCAGGTGAATACCAGGTATGAAATCTTTTCCTACAATACTATTTGCAAATTACTTATCTTCATAATCAAAGCCTGGGCAAATTGCAACCAGCAAAGGTGGTGTATTGTTTATGTAGGTGCTGGAAGTAACCTGAATCAAGTGAGCTAAAGAATCTCAAGTTAAAATTGCCTGAAGTTAGTTATTCTTTAAACCGATATATTTAATTGTGGTGTAATTAGCAGTTGTACTGATTTGTGTGATTATTATCTTGATTTTAAATTATTCATTTTTTATTATTTGCATGTAATGAATATGGCAGCTTAAACTCAAAAAAGCGCTTTCATTTAAATCAAATCATTTTACAATGATATTTAAAAAAATCTCTTACAGGGTTTTAATAGTCTTTCTCTCAACTCTAACTAACTTAGAGAATGGTAGTGCTTTCCAGAATTGGTCCTGGCAGAATCCACTACCTCAGGGTAATAACCTATATGGTGTATATTTTATAAATCCCGGCACCGGAACTGTTGTTGGCGGTTATGGCACAATTTTGCATACTAAAGATGGCGGCAACACCTGGGAAGCACAGGAGAGTGGCACAAAGAATTTTCTACGAGGAGTCTATTTTTCAGATACTGAGCATGGAATAGCAATTGGGATAAAGGGAACTCTTCTTCATACAACAAACGGTGGGCAGACATGGTCTTTAATAGACATTGGCATAACAGTATCTATTCGAGGTATCAGTTTTATAAACAAGGACATAGGAACCATAGTTTGCGAAGACGGTCTCATTTTCCGAACCAATGATGGCGGCCTCACCTGGGAACCTCAAGTAAGCGGTACAAATAGATGGCTCAGGGCGGTTTCATTTATCGACCAGAATAATGGTGTTGCAGTTGGCGGCCAGGGAACGATAATTAAAACCACTGATGGCGGGGAGAGTTGGTCACCCCAGCTTAGTGGAACAACCGTTGAGTTGTTGGGTGTTTCTTTTGTAGATACAAACACTGTGACAGCATCCGGCAGAAACGGCACTATTTTGCGCTCTACAGATGGAGGGATTACCTGGAGCCCACAATTTACTGGCACGACGAGAGCTTTTCGGGCTGTGCATTTTACAGATTCAAACACTGGAACTGCAGTGGGTAGCAGAGGATTCATTTATCGAACAATAGACGGGGGGATAAACTGGACACAGCAGGATAGCCAAATCAGGGCTGAATTAAGATCAGTGCAATTCCTTGATGCAAATATTGGAACCACAGTCGGATTTGATGGTGCGACTCTACGCACTTTTGATGGAGGAGAAACATGGGTGAATTTAACCAAAGGCACAACCGAAATATTATTAGGAATCGCCTATACAGACTCAGTGACGGGATTTGCAGTAGGTAGAAAAGGCGTCATTCTCAACACAAAAGATAAAGGTAAAACCTGGATTCCCCAGAATTCTGGAACTGATGATGATATAAGAGCGGTCTATTTTACAGATATTAACAGTGGCATCGTTGTTGGAGAAGCGGGAATCATTCTCAGCACTGAAGATGGCGGTTTGAATTGGATACCACAAATTAGTGGAACAACTCAAAACTTAAATGATGTAATCCATACCAGCCACTCCACGATAATTGCAGTTGGAGATACCGGGACAATTATTATGTCATCTGATAGCGGACAAAATTGGTCAAATGTTTTTAGCGGTACAAATACAAATCTAAATAGTATTTTTTTCCCGGCTGAAAACACAAGTATAATTGTTGGCAGTAATGGCACAATCCTGCGTTCATTATCCGGGGGAAGTTCCTGGACACATCAGATTAGCGGTATAACTAACGATTTGCACAGCGTCTTTTTTATAAACGACCGGGAAGGAACAGTGGTTGGCAGCAAAGGCACCATATTAAATACTTTTAATGGCGGCTTGACCTGGAGCAGGCAAGACAGCAGTCAAACCTACGACTTACTCAACGTCTATTTTACCGATACAAAGAAGGGCTTGATAGTAGGCGGCAACCTTGACGACGAATTAGATGGCGGCGTCATTTTATATAAAAATAACGATAGCTTTACCTGGTATGCAGTAGAAAGTGGGACGTTTAAAAATTTACATGATATGGCTGTTACAGAAACAGGTGCCTGTACAATTATAGGTGAAAGTGGAACAATTCTATTTAATGCAAATTACATGGACGTCAAGATTGACACAAACATAACTCCTGTAGAATATAATAATGTTTTATATCCAAATTATCCCAATCCGTTTACGAATTCAACAATGATCCAATATGAATTACAGAATGAGTCACTTGTGCGATTTGAAATTTATAATATACTGGGCCAGCGGGTAAAAACTCTGGTTAACGAAGTTCAATCTGCAGGATTATATAATATTGATTGGACGGCTCAGGATGACAATGGCGAAAAAGTTTCATCAGGTTTATACTTCTATAGATTACAGACTTCTGATTTAGTTGAAACAATGAAGATGATATTTTTAAGGTAAGACATGCTGAGTATGAATTCTTCAGCAAAGAATCCATCTTTTGCAATCTTGATATCAAAAAAACATATGACTAAGAAAAATGAAATTTAGCCTGCCCCACTCAAGTGGAAGTCTCGATTCATCGAGGTTTAATCCCAATTGAATTTGGGCTTCCGGATGAGACTATTTCAGCAACATCATTTGAATAATAAATTTTTTATTTCCAGCTTCCATTACTACGTAATATATCCCTGAACCTACAATGTTTGCAGTTTTATCCACACCAGTCCACTGCTTGCGTTTAATGCCAGGAGTTTCGAATTTATCGACTAATGTGTGAATTTTTTTTCCTAATAGATTATAAACCAATAAACGGACATGGCTGGCTTCAGGTACGGCATATTCAATAGTCGTGCCTGCATTAAAAGGATTGGGATAATTTTGTTGCAAAGCAAATTGTTCAGGTATCAACTCAGTTGGATTAGTATCAACTGAAACGGGATCCTTTGTTTTTCCTTTACCCAATAATTGTATTTCCAATGGATTATTATTAGCATCGTTGCTTTCGATTCGTAAGATTGTTTTCCTGGCGCCTTCAAATTTTGGGTGGAATCCAACTACAACCGCCAGGGAATCTCCAGCAATCATTGAAAAAGGACCGCTGCCGCTCTCTATTTTAAATTCAATCGAATCATTGCCAGTTAGCTTAATGTTCAGGATTGCTAAATCAGCCGTCCCGGTATTTTTCACAAATAATATTTTTAAAACAGTGCTATCAACAACTACATCACCAAAATTGATTGATGTATACGATATAATAATATGTGGTCGGGTAAAATTCCCAACGCCTGTTAAGCTAATATCAACTTGATTACTATCTGGATCGTTGCTGGTGATACGCAATACGGTGTTTTTTTCTCCACCAGATTCAGGAGTGAAAGTAACTTCCACAGCAATTGAATCACCAGGATTTATGGTGAAAGGTCCAGAACCACTGTCAATACTGAATTCGCTTGAATCTTGTCCGGTCAGGGTGATGCCATGGATTACAAGCTCAGCGGCCCCGGTATTTTTCATAACAATATTTTGTGAAGCGCTGCTATCAAAGACAACCTCTCCAAAATTAAGTGAAGAATGTGATAGGAAAATATGCGGGAGAATTAAATTCCCACTTCCTGTTAAGCTAATATCAACTTGATTACTATCTGGATCGTTGCTGGTGACACGCAATACGGTGTTTTTTTCTCCTTCAGATTTGGGAGTGAAAGTAACTTCCACAGCAATTGAATCACTAGAATTTATGGTAAACGGCGCCACAACACTCTCAAATTTGAATTCGCTTGAATCTTTGCCAGTCAAGATAATGTTCTGGATTACCAGTTCTGCATTGCCGATATTTTTCACAACTATATTTTGTGATGCGCTGCTGTCAACAACCACCCTGCCAAAATCAAATGAAGTACGTGACAAGGACATGTCAGGAATGGTGATTATTCCGGATCCCAATAATGTAATATCGAGTGGATTATTATCCGGGTCATTGCTTTCAAAGCGCAGGGTTGCATTCTTTTCTCCTGCAAATTCAGGAATAAAACTAACTACAATGGCCAGAGAATCGCCCGGGTGAAGTGTATACGGAGTGGAATCACTGTCAAAATTGAATTCGCTTACATCAATTCCGGTTAGTAGAATGTTGGTGATCATCAGATCAGCCGAACCGATATTCTTAACCACAACAGTATCAGAAACACCAGTATCAATGGCAACTTCACCGAAATTGTATGTTGAGGAAGTTACAAATATTTTTGGAAGAGGTGTGATACTATTTGGACACACAGACAAATCAGCAGCAGCAATATCTTGCCAATCGTAAATATGAAATCGCTTACCATGTTGATCATGTACTACCAGAAAACCATCAGGAAAATTGGCAGGCGCAGCGAAGGAGGTTACATCAAGACCGTCAGTGCCAAGACCTGGATTGCCCTGATCATCTAAAGGAGTTATGGTTTTTACAAATTTATTATCACCCTGACGTTCATAAATCTTGATGGTTGAATTTCCCTGATTTGACAAAACAAGGTAGCCTGTCCCATCATTACACGCGTAAATAGCCAGACCTTCCCGATCCGATGTTGTGCCATCACCAATTGCGAATGAGCTCAATGGTTCTGGAGTTGAATCTGGAGCCGCCAGATATTTATGGATAGCAAAATCTTCTTCAGTAATGTAAACAAAATCTAATTCATCATCTGCCACAAATCCTTCTGCCACACCTCCATTATAATTTAAATCTCGAACAGGACTTACGAGTACACCATTACCTGTACTATCTGCATTAATTACATATTGTCTGACTTCACCTCCGCTTTTGGGTCTCTCAAAAACGAATAAAGTGCCATCAGTAATTCTTTTATATAAACAAAATCCATAACTGTCTTTTTGAATATCATTATTTTCACTTTCTTTTCCAGCTATTTGTATTAGTACATCCGCGCCAGCGTAATCCGGATTTACCTTAAAAACCGCTAATTTACCGGCATCCCTTAGGTTAGCTGCAACCACATCCACAAGCTGGTCTCCAAACTGCACGTTTTGCCTTACATCGACGTTGTTCACACTTGTGCCCTGAGGAATATTTTGCAATTCATTTCCATCCATATCCCAGACGTAAATTCCGGCTGACTTGTCCGTTCCAATAATCACACTCTTCGATGGATCAGTGGGATGAATCCAAATTGCGGGGTCATCCGTATCACCAGAAGTCGGGCTGGTACTCACTACAGGCAAAACAGTATTTTGCAAATCGGAAATAATACCAGTGCCTGTTAGCGTCACACCCATAGGATTATTACTTGCATCATTGCTTTCTAATCGTAATAATGTATTTTTCTCACCTTCAGAAGCAGGACTAAAACTTATTTCCACTTCCTGTGAATCGCCCGATAACAGATTGAATGGCGCAAAACCGCTGTTTATTGTAAAATCAGCAGAATCACCTGTACTTACATTTAAGGTTGAAACTTCAAGTTCAAGTGTGCCGATATTCCTCACTATAAACGTTTTTGAGGTGCCCGCTCCAAGCGCTACCGCACCAAAATTGTATGCCACAGGTTTTATTTCGAGAATAGGAAGATTGGCCGATAGCGCAAATGTCGTAAAATTTTGCGGCGAATCTATTAAGTTACCAGCATTGGCTGAAACTGTAATGGTATCAGGATTACTGCCTAATGTTAAAGTTGTTTCAGCCCTGCCATTTGCATTTGTGATTTGTGGTTGACTGTTCGACAATACGCCTTCACCAGAAATAATTTCAAAGGTTACAGGAATCCCTGCAACCGGGTTGTGAAAATAATCCCTTACTTCAACGATAAAAGACTTTTGGAGGATTGTGTTAATCAGAGCAATTTGCTGGTTACCCTCGATAATAACTAATCGTACAGGAGCTCCTATTTCATTTGTAGGTTTCCTGATGGTAAAATAATCCTGTATATTTCCATTAGAATCAATAAACTGTGCATCAAGTTGGTTTTCATCAATGTCTACCACGACTGAACCCAGAGTTTTTATGGATTCAACCATGACCGGATGATTCATCCCGGTCCCACTGCTAACCTTACCAGAACTGCCGGCTACGATAAATACAGTTCCTTCATGAGGCGCTGAACCTCGTGTCGGTTTCAGATAGGCGCCATCCCCATCAATTCGACCGTTTCCTCCATCAATAATCATGCTGTCGGCTAAAGTTTTCAATCTGTCATAATGTCCATCTATAAGGAAGGAACGCTCGTAAGAGTGACTATGACCACTCAACACCAGGTCTACTCCGTATGCATCAAAAATTGGCAAAGCTCGTTCACGCATTTCAATTAGTTCGGTGCTGGTATTGGAATTATGCGAGCCCTTACTGTATGGTGGATGATGCCAGTAAGCGATAGTCCAGAGTTGATTATTCTGGGAAAGATCGTCTTCCAGCCATTGCCACATAGAGCTGGTGTCAGCTCGGAATGTATTCAAAGTAGACTCCAGGCAAACAAAATGAATGTTGCCATAATCATAGGAATAATAGGCTTCAGTACCAGAGGCCAAACCACCGGCCTCTCCTGCAGTTGGTAATGAAAATATATTGTAATAAGTGCCGCCGTTAGTCCAGTCGTCATTTGCGTCTCTTGGGCCTCTGTCATGATTTCCCCGTGAAGGCCACAGTACTGACTTGCGCAACATTTCATCGTACATTCCAAAAACGGCAAGCTGGTATTCATCATCCTCACCGCTGGGATAAGCGTTGTCACCAAGCAATAACCACAGGTCTGTGTGTTGATTACCGGTTAAATTATAATATGCATCTCTTACAGCCCTTGCATTTGCATTTTTTGTTCCAGAATCCCCAAGCATCCAAATTCTGGTAGGCGTATCTATCCCTGGATTGGGTGAGGTAATAAAATGATGACTGGAGTCGTCACCTGCTAATATTGCAGAGGTCGTACCAATGGAATAATAGTACTTAGTGTAAGGAGTCAAACCGCTCAGGGTCACTTCATGTTCTGTGGTTAAAGTTGAATTTTCAACACTAAAAGTATGACTGCCAGAAGTCAGCCCATAATTTACCCGGCTGTTTGTAGAAACATCAGTACGCCATCTGACATTAATACTTGTTGGCGTACCAACCTGGAGATATGGGCCACGCAATACATTTTGAGCATAAGAAAATTCACACAAGATAAGCGTAAAAAATATGAAGAGAATATAAACATTTCTGATACTGGTTATCATGGGCAATCTCTTTTTTTTCGTTGATTTCACAAACAGGTGCAACAATTCCTGGTAGATAATTAAATTTCATTTACTATATAAATAACACAATTATAAAGATTTGCGTAATGTGAGCCTTGTTTTTTTCTTTTGGGGAAGTTTTTGATAACAGGTATTATTGAAAATCCTTAAGTCAAAAGTGAGGTATTTATTTTAAAGACACGTTTCATAAACACACCACTCAAAAAGTCGTCATATTGGATGACTGCCGTCCGTGAATCTCGATGTATTCAATTCTTATATTGATAATTATTCTAACACGATATTTAACCAGTGATTGACCGACATCTGCATTACAGTGATAAATTATTGCACTCCGCACCACCTAAGCTTTTGATTGTAAATACAACAAATAATAGAATGTGGAGTTCAAAAATTCACTTTTGTCAGTTTTCGGTCAATCACTAATTATCACAATAAATTTTGTCTTTGGCTATGAGTCTTTGCTGTATAACATCAATTAAGCTGAATCTCAAAAAACCTACTTCACTAAAACCAACCTTTTATTTGCAACAAAATCTTTTGCTTTCAGGCTGTACATATATATACCGCTGGCTACCCGGACGCCATTGTCATCTTCGCCATTCCAGACTACTTTGTATCGACCCGCTGCCACAAGACCTGAAAACAGCATTTTAATTTGTTGTCCCCGCAGATTATAAATCGCCAGGTTTACAGCGCCAGTTTTGGGTACTGCGTAGCTAATAGTCGTGGTTGGGTTAAATGGATTTGGATAATTCTGCATAAGTTCATATTCAGCTGGAATAAGCGGCACATTCTGATTATTACCTTCTGAAATCACAAATTGTTTGGTTAATCCTGCTTGCGGCATAACCTCTAAACCTACTACCGCCCAATCAACGGTGTTGCTAAAAGAACCATCAAAGACTACAGTAGAAGCAG
>CAZIKB010000048.1:9722-14332 GCA_964539665.1 uncultured Cytophagia bacterium | reverse complement strand
TCCAGGTTTCAGTCGGAGACAGTGTAAAGACGCCGCTGCCACTCTCGATATTAAACTCACCGGCATCCGCGCCAGTCAAAGTTGTGGCGCTTACATGCAAATCAGCGCTGCCTTCATTGCGTACCTCAAACGTCTGAATGGCAGTACCGCTGATAAACACATCACCATAATCATGGCTGTCCGGTACCACGGCAATGTCTGGCGTTGGTGCGGAAACTCCATTTCCGTTTAGAGCTACTTCAAACGGATTCTCGTCCGGGTCATCGCTCGCTATCTCTAAAACCGCAACTTTGGTACCTACCGATGCAGGATTGAAGCTTACCTCGATGTTACGAATCTGAGCGGGCGTCAGGGTAAAGACACCGCCGCCACTCTCGATATTAAACTCACCGGCATTCGCACCGACCAATGTTGTGGCGCTTACATGCAAATCTTCGGTACCATCGTTCCTAACCACAAATATTTGTAACACACTCGATGCTAATACAACACTGCCATAATCATGAGAATCCGGATTAACCGCTATATCAGGTTCCACGGCTTTGCCAGTTCCAGTCAGGGCAACCACAAACGGTTCCTCGTCTGGATCGTTGCTTGATATACTTAATTTTGCATTTTTAACTCCAATAGCGCTCGGATTGAAACTCACCTCTATATTGTGAGTTTGAGTGGGAGACAGCGTAAAAACACCGCCGCCACTCTCGATATTAAACTCACCAGCATTCGTGCCGGTCAATATTGTGGCGCTAACATCTAAATCAGCTGCGCCATCATTTCTTACCTCAAATGTTTGCAACGAGCTCGAAGCCACAACAATATCGCCATAATCATGTGAATCCGGAGTAACTGCTATGTCCGGTTCCAGGATTATGCCATTTCCAGAAAGGTTAACCTCAAAAGGATCCTCATTTGGATCATTGCTCGAAAGGCTTAATTTAGCATTTATGACTCCAACAGCGCTCGGATTGAAACTCACCTCTATATTATGAGTTTGAGTGGGAGACAGGGTAAAAGCCCCACCTCCACTTTCAATATTAAATTCAACTGCATCTGCACCGATTAATCCTGTGGCGCTAACATCTAAATCGACAGTGCCATTGTTTCTGACCTCAAATGTTTGCAACGAGCTCGAAGCCACAACAACATCGCCATAATTATATGAATCCGGATTAACTGCTATATCAGGTACCGGTTGACCTCCACCTAATTCAATGTAATTGTGAAGATAACGTCTTTGGCTTCTATCACTAGCGAGAACTGTTAATCCGGTTTGGCTATTCACATTCTGCTTTGTCGATGTGGGATCGTTGATTTTTGTTTCTGCAGAACTTTGAATAAATGGCTGTCCAATTCCGGTAGGAAAGTCTATATTGTCAATGTCTGAGGATTTATAGAAAATATCTCCGCCACTATTATCCCGAGCCCGGACAAATACGTAAACTTGACGATTGACATTATCAACCAGTAACATTGGACGGGTTGCACTATATGAGCTGGTTCGGTATACAGGATAGGATGACCAGTCGCTTTCTGAAGTACAGTCAGTTCCACTCTCGCAAACCAACAGCATAATAATATCGACCTGACTCGATGTCTTAATGACTGCAAAAACATTCCCTGCACCATCGCCGGTTATTGATGACATGTTTATATGATCATCCGCCGAGATGGAATAAGCAATAGCGCTGTTCCAGTCTTGGTCCGAGGCGCCATCTTGATGCACTGCAATATACATCCCCTTTGGTGCGTCTTGCTTGCTCCAAAGAACCCCTACCTTGCCTTCGTATGCCACAATCGATGATAAATCATCACTGGTGACATTTGCTACACTTCCTACTGGTAGAACGTATGGTGTAGCCCAAACCCTGTCATCTCCGTTAATGCTATGATTCACCATTACTTTGGAATCCTCAACATCAGTGATCCACAACTGCCCACTGGAATCTTTGGTAATGACTAATGACTCTGATTTACCGCCACTTACTTCTACTGGAAACCCATTATCCAGACTGTATGTTTGAGTTACCAGATTGTAACTGTATCGAAACAACTCTCCACGTTGACCTGATGATGCAGGTTTACCAGTGCCAGACCAGATGTGAGAGACTACATATAAATGTTGACCATCCCAAAGCGCATCCGCCTTTGTGTCGGCACGAGAATCTAAGTCAGTACCCGTATCTATCCATGACTGAGTGTCCAGATTTAAACGATGAATACGGTAGGCATTACCAGATGTGCTCCACATACTGCCCCACCAGAAACCATCATTCCACCACAATTTGCTTTCGGGTTTCTCAGCAGTTACCTCAGAGTTCGCACCCGTGTCTTTCGGATAAGAAAAATCACGGTAACCTACCTCAACAGGATCAGAAGTCTGTGCAATGGCAAAATCAGACAATACAAATACCATACAAACGATGGTGAGTAAAATGATAGTCCAAAATCGTTTTGGAAAAAAATCACAATTATATAACTTCATATTGTTCTCTATAAAGGCATAGTAAAGCTAATTTCATAAATACATTAATTTCTGTACCCAACCCCTCGTCACTAAAAGTTTAACTGATCTTGTCCGCATTTTACCACGGGCACGAATCTTCACAAGAAAAATATAATGGACAGCTTAATTTTAACAAAACAAGACTTGGTAATAAAACAGCTCTAACTAAGAAATAAATTATACTTTAGACTATATTAGAAAATACACTCAGACTCTGGAAAACGGGAAAAATATTTTTTATATTCAATAGAGTCTAATTATTAAATTCATTACGGGTGGATATTTAAATGCAGTTCAAAAGCTATTGGAAATCCGGTACAAAACTTATAATTAACAATATGCTCATTAATCACAAATATAGCAATTACGCCCCCAATTACATCCAAAGTTATGGTCAATCACTAATATATGACAAGTTATCTGAATCCGTATTTCTATTAGGAATAATTTCGAATTACATGTGCATGGTCAGATTTAATAAGGTCTGTCCAATCTATCCGACCATGCTCTTACATTTCATTTAGTGAACTAATAACATTTTATATGATTTACTAAACGATCCGGCCTGAATTCTGTAAAAATAAATGCCACTGGCCACTCTTTGACCTTGAGAATTCCTGGCATCCCATGTATGAGAGAAATAACCAGCTTTTTGATAACCATCTACTAACACAATAACCGTCCGCCCACTAACATCATAGACCATCAATTTTACATGGCCGGCCTTTGGCAGGTTGTAACGGATCAGTGTCGAGGGATTGAATGGATTTGGAAAATTTTGAAAAAGCTGATATTGAGATGGAAGCTGTGAATTCAGTTCAGAGTTAGCTATACCTGGATTCAAATAGCTTTTGGCGAAAGAACCCTGAGGCATAATTTCTATACCAACGACTGCCCAGTCGACTTTGTCATTAAACAAGCCATTTAAAAGTACTGTTGTCGGTGAATCTACAGTCTGTTCCTCAACCGCCACTGAAGCCGCGGAACCTCCGCTGCCCTGCATAAATTCGCTCCGCTCGGTATAACCTACTCCGGGTGTATGATTTTTATTCCGCATTGCAACTGCACTATACACGACTGAACCATTAACTGTGGTTGTTAAATCAAATGAATAAGAATCAGTATCTGAACCACCAGAGCATAATCCATCGATACCGAAAGTATTCCCAGAAATCACATTACCCACTGGACTCGAAGCATCTGCCCCGGAATATCTGGAGACAGAAATTACTGCATTCTTTATTTCACCTGAAAAAGTTGCTGTAACTGAGCCATTACCACTGGGAACACCCAGCGCCATCCAAATCTCAACACCTGTTTGATGACGTCCGGCACACTGGTTTCGCACAAGCGTCCAATTCAATCCGAGACCAGAAACATCAACAACCTCTTTGTAAGGCTTACTCGATATCGCTGCCAAATAAAGATCACCACCTACACCTATCAGATTACCTGAAGTGGCTACCGCGATTGTTCCCGACGATCCACCACTCTGAATCTCCTCGAAAGTCACCGTACCTCCCCCGCTACTTTGTTCTGTGAAAGTTGCTGTCACATTCTTGTCCGAATCCATTGCTAATGTAGTCGGATTCACCACTCCAGTTAAATCTCCACTCCATCCACCAAACTCCCATCCAGAGGCTGGATTAGCGGTCAACGTCACCAATGTTTGTGCATCATAAATTCCACCTGGTGGACTTAAATCTACATTACCAGAACCAGAGGTGTTCGCTGTCAAAGTATACTGCAGCGGGGGCAACTCTGCGAACATCGCGATCACATTCTTGTCCGAGGCCATCGTAATTGTTGTTGGATTCTCCACACCGCTCAAATCTCCACTCCAACCGCTAAACTTCCAACCTGAAGCTGGTGTGGCGGTCAAATTCACTACCGTACTTGAATCATAAACTCCGCCTGCCGGACTCAATTCTACACTGCCCGAACCAACCTTGTTCAAGGTCAAAGTATACTGAGGCACAGACACTTCCGTGAACGTCGCAGTCACATTCTTGTTCGAGTCCATCGTAATCGTCTTCGGACTTTCCGTACCGCTCAAATCACCACTCCAGCCATTAAACTCCCATCCTGAAGCTGGTGTGGCGGTTAA
>CAZIKB010000048.1:0-9622 GCA_964539665.1 uncultured Cytophagia bacterium | reverse complement strand
CCGAAGTCGTAACAGTAAGATTATCCGATGAACTCCCGCTCTGAATCTCCTCGAACGTTACATCAACACTATTTGGATCAATAAATATCGCTGTCAGGTTTTTATCCGAATCCATCAAGATCGAGGCCGGATTTTCTGTTCCATTCAAATCACCGCTCCAGGCGCTAAATTCCCAGGCAGCAGATGGATTGGCTGTTAGTGAAACCTGGGTACCTGCGTCGTAAACACCCCCCGAAGGATTCAATCCAACAGTCCCGGAGCCAAATACATCTATTGTTAACAGGTATTGTACAATAAAGTCGATCGGACTGTGTGTGGTCCCGGCAATATTTGTAACGCTAATCAAACCTGTGCTGGCGCCAGAAGGCACTTCAGCTCTAACTACAACATCAGAATCAATATAAAAATTAGCTTCTATTCCATTGAAGGCCACGCCAGTAATTCCTGAGAAATCCTGTCCGAGTAGAGTAACTTCCGTGCCGGCAGGTCCACTTGCAGGATTAAATGAAATTATGCTTGGAGTCACCGGCAAATCATCGTTAACAATGGCACCTCTTCCCTGAGAATCGGCGATGGACGCATTGATTGCATTGGTAAGATTTATAAAAAAAGTCTCGTCTTGTTCAAAAGTATCATCACCATTAACCAGCACAGAAATAGTCTGTGAGGTTGTACCGGGAGAAAAAGTCAAAATACCTGACACCGATTGATAGTCAATATCTGCCGTGGTGTTACTATCAGCAGTCGAATACTCAACCGTAACTTCCTGTCCATCAGGTTCCATTAGACTTACAGTAAAAACCGCCTCTATTGAACCTGCATCCCCCTCATCGACAATTATGTCGTCGATTACGAGTGCAGGACCTACGGATTCCACTACAATGGTTACTTCATCGCTGGTCACAAGATCACCATCATAAGCGGCTAAACTTAGCACATAAACACCTCCCTGGCTGAAGCTCGCATTTGTAATTGCTGCGCCAGGGGCATCAAACAGGACAAATCCTGGACCAACAACCTTGCTCCAGGTCAAAGTAACATTTCCAGGAGAAGTCGGAACACCGTCATCAGAGGCTTTTCCTTCCAAAATCGCCGATTCCGTGAGAGCGATTGCCTGGTCCTGACCGGCTTCTACACAGGGAGCCCTGTTAAAAGGATCAGTACCACTTGGCCAGGGATCTCGTTCATACTGAAACATATTCTGGTCATCTAAAGAAACTGTTACATGAAGCGGTACTTTATTTCCCCTGTCAACCGTTACCTTGGAAATATTTGATTTGCGATAGGGTTGAATTAATTTCCAACTATGATCATTTCCATGAATATATAGAACCGGCTTGCCAAAGTCCCCTGCAACCGATTCAAATTGTTCAAGAAATACTCCTGAAGGTTTAGCTTGTGCAAATATCACTGCTCCGCGCACCTGTGAGCCTTTTGCTTGAAATTGCTCAGTCACCCAATCAGCATCGTCTTCTAATATCTGAGTTGGAACTCCTCCCCCTACATGATTTATACCGACAAAGAGAACCCCCTTATGAACAAAAGCCAGGTTTTCCCAACGTATTTCCTGCCTTTCAACCACAGGCGTCCCACAAAATTCATTTTCTATCTCCATCAGGTGTTTGTCCCAATAAAACCATCCCTGATCCTCATCAGAACAATCGGTCCATTCATTGTCTCCAGGCACGATAAAAGTTGGCACAGCCAATTCTTTGAGAATATCAGCCATTAACTTATACCTGGACTCCGTACATGACATGCCGCCTTTGAAGATATCTCCCACGTGCAAATAGAAATCAGCCGTACTATACAGATTATGGTCTGCCATGTGTTGTCGGACTACCACGGCCTCTTTTGTGTCGAAGGGGGCGTCTCCTGTAATAGAGAAAACAAAAGATTCACCCTGAGCCCAGGTCAATTGATAAAACCCCTGTACCAGACAAACACAACTTACAATGAAAATCGAATATAGAAAGCGCTTGCAATCATCCATTCTGAATCCCCCATAACATTTTTTGTTTGATTAATGAAAGCAGGTTAAATTCAACAGCCATGCATAATTTATACATATTTAACTTATAATTTAATTCGCTATTCTGATATTTTCATACAATGCAAAATACCATTGCCCCAAAAATTGAACAGCACAATTTATATCTGGAAGCCTGGAAGAACAATAATTACTATGACTATCTCAACAGAAATTGGGAGAGCTTAATTTAAATCATACAATCCAAACATCTATAGATTGTCGTTACGTAATGATCCTGTGGACTATTAATTGTTAATAATGCTTATGTTCACGGAATTAATTGTAACAATTTATTTCTAATTAATGACCCTCCTGAACTGTAATCATTTTATTAGGCTTGTTATATTATTTAATTCTGGCAAAACATACATACTTTGCCTTTTTATACTTAATCTCCTGAATAAATTCTAACCTCAAAATGAGTAGAAAAAATATTCAATTTGATATTTATTATTATATACGCACAATTGTTAAAATTCAGTAAAATAATTTGAGACTATTTTTAAAAAAATCTTTGTACAGCAGGCAGGCTTTATTGGATTTTATTTAAAAAATCAAAGCGCTTTATGAATTTTAAAACTCAGGAATTAGAAAGTACTTGAGATGAAATTGCAGAATCAATAGTATTTTGAAAGGTTATCTTCTGGGGGGTCTAATTTAACTTTCATAAAACCAGTTGTGAATTAAGGATCTCAGAAAGTTCTGGTCGCGTTCACAAAATCAACAATAAACCTCCCGAAGGTTCAGAACCTTCGGGAGGTTGTTATTCACTACTTAGTAATCGCCAATTTTCGTGTCGCTACAAAATCTTTTGCTGTCAAACGGTACACGTAAATACCGCTGGCTACTCGCAAGCCGAGTGAATCTGTGCCGTTCCAGACCACACTGTGGCGGCCGGCGGCAATCGGGCCGGAGTAAAGCGTCTGAATCAACTGCCCGCGCAGGTTGTAAATGGACAGGCTGATTTCCCCTGCTTCCGGTACTGCAAATTTGATGGTCGTGGTCGGATTAAATGGATTTGGATAGTTCTGATCTAAGGCATATTCAGTCGGCAAAGAAGTCAGCTCCACATTCTCTCTTTCGTCCTCTGCCAATGGCAAAACTTTCGGTAAACTTGTCGTCGAACTGTGATGCAAAAACGTTACCCCCTTACCAATACTAATTACCCTGGCACAGATCGAACCCTTGAAATACGCATTCTTGTCTATTGACACCTTCGCATGTGGAGCAACAACCGAACCCAATAATTTAACACCAGAACGAAATTTCAAACTGCCATTACTTAAACTATTGAACATTACCTGGTCTGTTCCTGATTCTCCAAAAAGCACGATCTCAACCTCTGCATTCTTATCAAAACTTATCAAGCCAACCACATTTATTGTCACCGCTCCTTCTGAAACATCTATGGAAAGTACAGACGATCTGTCCAGGTTCAAACTTTTCATGATATAGTCACCGTGACTTAATTCCAAACGACCGCCCCGCTTAACCTTTACATTTCGATAAGAACCTGGCGCTAAAGTAAACAATCCATTTTTTGGTACCATCTCATTGCTGCCACCAGCCGAAAATGAAATATTGGGTAATGGGATTTCTGAAACCATCACTCCTTCTTCAATGCTGCCATTGATTGTTCCGTCGTTATCAACACTACCACCAGCTTTGATATCACCATTGATAGTATTCTTTTTTCTAATCTTTATTCTATTTACTGCTGATAGATTGCCAGTGTGGATGCTGGATTTACCGGCTTTGAATTGAATATCATCATTACTATGAAGATTCCCTTCTGAGGTAACATGGCGTGAAATAGATATGCTTTTGTCAGTAAGGAAAACGAAGTCATCATTGGGTTCAGGAAAAAAATTTAATTTATATACATAGGCCGCGCCCGAGTTATCTCCGTTATCATCGTGATAGCCTGCCCCGACTATGGCCAGGTCGCCGCTGATGGCCACAGATATTCCGAATTTGTCATCCGCGGCCCCGTCGCTTGATGTGAGCTTGCTCACTTCGCCCCAATTATCCGGTCCACCCTGGTTGCGTGCGAAAATATAAGTTGAGCCCGACGTATACCCGTTATCATCGTCAAGGTACGCTCCGACGATGGCTTGTTCGCCACTCATGGATACAGATATCCCGAAGCAGTCACCCTCTGCCCCATCGCTGGCCGTGAGTTTTTTAACCTCACCTCAATTATCCTGTCCACCCTGGTTGCGCGCGAAGATATAGGCTGAGCCTGAGGCATGTCCGTTATAATTGTGAACATAAGCCCCGACGATAGCCTGGTCACCGCTGATGGATACAGACCCTCCGAACCTGTCATACGCTGCACCATCGCTGGCCGTGAGCTTTTTGAGCTGACCCCAATTGTCCGGCCCGCCCTGGTTGCGAGCGAAGATATAGGCAGAGCCCGACTTGCCTGCCCATTCATCCTCAAAGCGAGCTCCGACAATAGCCAGGTCACCGTTGATGGCTACGGACCATCCGAACTCGTCACTCCCCGCTCCGTCGCTGGCCGTGAGTTTTTTAACCTGACCCCAATTATCTTGTCCGCCCTGGTTGCGTGCGAAGATATAGGCTGAGCCCGCTTCTTGTGCGATATCATCGTCCATGTACGCCCCGACAATAGCCAGGTCGCCGCTTATGGCTACGGATAATCCGAAATTGTCACCACCCGCCGCTCCGTCGCTGGCAGTGAGCTTGCTCACTTCGCCCCAATTATCCTGCCAGCCCTGGTTGCGCACGAAGATGTAGGCTGAGGCTGAGCCTGAGCCAACAGCTCCGGCGATGGCCAGGTTACCACTAATGGCCACGGCCTTTCCTAAGAAGTCATACTCAGCCCCATCGCTGGCCTTGAGCTTGATTTCTAAAGGTTGACCGAACACCGATATGCTGATAAGTAAAAATGAAATCAGGAAAATCGCTACTAATTTAGTGCTTTGAAGGTTCGAACAGATTTTACACATTATCCTGGTCTCCACTTAAACGTCTCATTTTTTTAACTCCGTTAAACTATGAAGTATGCCTTAACCTAATTTCAAGATATAAGAAGTCTATTCAATAATACTGACTAAAAGCATGAAATGCAAATGTATAATCGCCGCGGATGCGAAGCGTCCTCGACAGCGATTTTTTCGGCCGTTGCAGGATTTCGATGCACTTAAGTTTCTATTTAGAAATAACTTCGGAAGTGTAAAAAACTCTGAGTTCAAGCAACTCCCCCGCGATCGGCTGCAAAAAAATTATGTTCTCGCCTGCTCACAATAATCTTCGAATTTGTCATAAAATCCATGAAATTTTACTGTCTGACCAAAGAAACCACGAATCTTATCTCTAACGTGTTTGCAAGGCTCAACTAAGGTCAAGAGAGGATTCCGACACCCTTCCGCAACCGCCTTTTTAAACAACCATTTTGCTTCGACATCTGCGTCTGGAAAAGAGTAACCAATTATAGTTATTGTATCAGCGTTTTTCAGAATCTCATGGGCTTTATCCCACACGGACTTTAATCCCGTTTCATTTATTCTTTTTTTTAGTGTGGGAGGTACTATAATTGGTCGTAGAGTCCCCGAACAATTCTGACAGGGCGTACGTTTGTATTGCTTGTATTGGCGAGCAAAGGCAAGGGAATTGCGGTTACAATTATTACAGTGTGCCCAATTTAAAGAACCGTGTAGTTTTAAAATATCAATTAGCTGACGATTCTCTTTATTCGAAGGTTCGGTTGTTTTCTCAATATACTCCGGAATGTGTTCAACCAAATCAAATTTCAAATTGTAATTTCCAAATGAATTTTGGTGATTTATGAAGACAGCGCTATCTAAGAATAGATCATAGTTTAAGGTTATAAGGCAATTCTTGCTGTTTAAGTCGATCATTCTATCAAGAAGAATATCAAAACGAGTATCGTGACTCCTCGAGAAAGTGCCATCATCGTGAAATTGAAGGCCGTTTGAACGATCCGTCTTATAATCTAGGGTTTCGAATATAAAATCATACATGGCGCTTTGGAGTTCTTTAAAGGGTGGAATCCAACCCTGACCATTCGAAATACCAATGTCTATGAACGTGAAGAGTTCTTCAAGAGTGACCGATGGAATCCAATCGTTCTGTAAGAAGATTTGATCACCACGTATCATCTGCTCTAAAATGATAGAAACTGTACTGCCGTATAAAACGTCTATGAATGTGGCAACTTTCCTAAAACTTTCAATTGAAAGCTCCTTAGAATTGTCTTGATCTAGAAGGTTGAAACCCTTGTATAAAAGCTGGTTTGTCAAAGGGGCACCTATGTGGTAAGAGGCACCGGCACCAAAAACGATAACATTTAAACTCTTCTCAATCACGAGGATTAATTCTTAGATCTTTATTTTACTTGTTTACACCTAACTTAAGTTTATTATTCCTAACAAATCTGGTAAATCTTTCCTAATAGAGTTAATTTAGGATGGATAAACCAATATCTAAAAAAAAACTTTCACATCAAAATTAATCATCTTACTTCCCCTGAAAAAGCCCCGAATCCCAACCGATGTTATATGAAATTCAACGGGAGTACTTACGAGATAAAATACCGTTGGAAAATAACAAGCTTAGTTGAGCTTAAAAATTACTTTTTTTTATTAAAGGAAATAATTAACACTCAACTTTTTTAAAAATTAAAAATACTTACCTTTTTGTCAAGTTAAATAATTGCAATCAGTAAGTTCCCAGCTAAAATCAAAAAGATCCTCCCGAAGGTTCGGAACCTTCGGGAGGTTGAGAATTTACTTGGTGATCGCCAATTTCCTTGTCGCTACAAAATCTTTTGTTGTCAAACGGTACACATAAATACCGCTGGCCACTCGCAAGCCACGTGAATCCCGACCATCCCAGACCACATTATGCCTGCCGGCCGCCATGACGCCTGAAACCAGTGTCTGCACCAACTGGCCTCGAAGGTTGTAAATCGCCAGCGTAACATCCCCTACGTGGGGTACCAAAAAATTAATAGTCGTACTCGGATTAAATGGATTCGGATAGTTCTGCCCTAACTCATATTTTGTGGAAACAGAATTCAGCTCCATATCATCAACAACCATATCTTCAACAATCGGGACTGCCTTCGGTAAACTCTTTGACGAATTATGAAATAAGTAAACAACCCCGTTGTTCACACTTATTTCTCGCGCACAAATTGAACCCTTAAAACGAGCATTATTATCAATGGAGACCTTCGCTTTAGGCGCAACAATACTGCCTAAAACTTTAGCTTCCCGTTGAATCTTTAAACTGCCTTTATATAAGCTGTTGAACGTCACCAGGTCTGTCGCATCCTCTCCGCCGGGAGTAATCACTACCTCCATGTTCTTTCCAAAACTTATCTGACCTTCCGCCTTGACCGCTTTTATTAATTCCTCGAAAGCCTTGTCAACTCTTTCGTTTACTAAACAATTGAGTGTTGTGCCTAATTTTTCACTCACCCTTACCAAATTTTTCCTGGACTTGTCGGCGAAGCCGGATCAGCAATAAGATCGTCGACGGCATCCAGCACCAAATCTAACGATTCGATGATATCCGAAGAAGGCGTACAATCTGCTGGTGCATAAAACAATTCATCTTCCATGCGAGAACATCCTGGTTCATCGGAGAAAGCCGCTGTCACATCTACAGGCTTGCCGTCAGCGGTTAATCCTGTCAGAGTTACGGTCTGGGGGCTAACACCGATGGTAAAGGATTGGGCGTTGACATTTAATGTACCTGTTGCCGGAGGATCGGAGTAAGTCACAACCACTTCCTGAGTATATTTGTTTGTTTTCAAAGCACAAGCAGTTTGATCGCCTGCAGTTAAATCTGTAATCCCACAGGGATGAATAAATGTCTGGTTATTGTTGAATGCGCCAAAAGTTTGAGGGGCCTCTGATTCCCAGGTGAAATCTTCATAAAACTGACCGCTGCCGCCAAGTTGCAATGAATTCCCAACAGGAGTAGAGCCGCTCTCTGACACCGCGATATCTGTGCTTGTCATGCCATCGGCCGGTCCCCCAACCGCGGTTAGAGTTCCTTCGTAGCTAAGAAATTGCACCAAAAAATCGGCGTCATCCACCAACGCCAGAGCGTCGGATGGTCCATTCTGCAGGCCAGTCTTAAAAAATGCGAGCGTACCAAATCCGCCGCCCTGATTCGGAATAATATTGCTCAACGTGATCGTTCCATAAGAAGCATTATCACTTCCATTATAGAGTACCACATGCCAACCGGTGAGATCCGTGCCGGCTGGACCGGCAACCTCAACAGCCTCGCCCTTGTCCCCACCTGCATTATCATAGTGAAGTTCATTAATAAATACACCTGTTTGAGCTAGAGCATTATTACATACGAACAATCCCACCGAAAGAATTAGTACAAGAAAAAACTTTGCTGAAATTTCGCTTTGTTCTGTGCATTTCCATCGTACAATAGAATATATTACTAGCAATCCAGCCATAAGATTTCCTCCCTCAAATTACTACATCAATAAATACATCAATCGATTGTCGGATTAATAGTGTGGTGAATAGTTTTATTCTTTATTGTATTATAAATCGAAAGCGCTGGATTTTTTAAAGCTTTGCCCCAAATGAAATTAGCAAAAGATAAATGAATTGTGCATGAAAAAACTGAATACTAATGGGGAGACTCTCCAAACCTGATCCTTGGTTTGAAGTCGATTGGTGTTCAAATCAGACTTATTTATGAAAATACTTGACGTTCTTATTTAAGGAAATAATACATCAATTATTTAAAAATATGCAACTTATTTTTGCAAAGTAATCTTTTTCGATAATTTGTGATTTCCAACCTTTAGTCGCATAAAATAGACGCCTGTGCCAACCTCTTTGCCATTACTATTTCTCCCATCCCAGCGTATTTTCTTAAATCCAGCTTTTTGTTGACCTTCAACCAATGCACGAACAAGCTGACCTTTTATATTAAAAATGCTCAAGCTCACTTTGGCACTAGATGGTAATGTGTATTCTATGGTAGTTTCTGCATTAAATGGATTTGGGTAATTTGGTAACAATGCAACCTGTTCTGGTAAAGCTGGCTCGTATTCGTCTAATTCCACACCATTTGAGGCTTCAGCCAAATCTTCGCTTTGTTTAGGTAGTACCGATCCAGTTTCGATAACTAACTCAGGTTGTACTATCCCGTCTTTTGAACTATATTTTGCTGCATCACTGGTCTCATTCGAAATAGCAAAACTATAAATACCATCAACTGATATCGCCGCGGTAACATCGAATTCCACTGTCTCACCAAGATTAACCGGCCCAAGAATGCTCAAAGGCGTACCTGTTATCTCAGGCGCATTGTTATAATTCAATTCAGCTTCAATCCAGGGGATTGTCGTGCCTTGAAAATTATTTGAAACCGAGTAAATAGAACCACCCTGACTACTGCCATCAATAACCTGCAGCCTGAGTTTAGCGCTTTGCACCTGTCCAACAATTCCTGAGACATTAAACTTTAAATAGCTATTATATTTCTTTGAAGAACTTTGCCGAACTCGAAGTTCCGCCGAATGTACGTAGTTATTAGTTGGTTCAGAAGAACGAACAAATG
>CAZIKB010000047.1:0-46449 GCA_964539665.1 uncultured Cytophagia bacterium | reverse complement strand
ATCGCCCGAACAATCAAACATCCGTGCTGATGTTGTCCATTGGCTTAGGCACCTTTCTAATCACCACGCTTTATTTGTCCCATGACACATTGCTGCAGAAAGTGACTTATGTTGGCGGCGGTAATCGACCCAACCTGATTTTGTTTGACGTCCAACCCGATCAAAAAGACGCGGTCGGTCAGCTCGTGCAGTCATTTGATCTGCCCATCGTCCAGGAAGCGCCTATGATAACCATGAGAATAGATACGCTAAAAGGTCGAAGCGTGGAAGATATCCTCAGTGATTCAAGTCGAACTGTTCGACGAGGTCTGCTCCGGTGGGAATTTCGAACCACTTACCGCAGTCATTTATTTGAGACAGAAGAACTGGTATCTGGCACCTGGCACGAAAGAGTTGCTGAAGACGCGAAAATCATCCCTATCTCTATTGAACAGGAGGCTGCAGGTCGTCTGAATTTGGCCCTCGGCGACACCATTGTATGGAATGTGCAGGGAGTGAATCTAACCACCTACGTAGCCAGCATGCGCAAGGTAGACTGGCAGCGCATTCAGGCCAACTTTTTCGTCGTGTTTCCGGAAGGAGTCCTGGAATACGCTCCCCAAATATTTGTACTGGCAACCCGAGCTCAGACCACTGAAAAATCTGCCGAATTGCAGAGAGCTATCGTGCGAACCTTTCCAAATGTGTCCATGATTGACCTGGCCCTGGTGCTCAATACGCTGGACACCTTTCTAAGCAAAATCTCTTTTGTAATTCGATTTATGGCTTTTTTCAGTATTTTGACCGGATTGATAGTGCTGGCAGCCGCGGTGATTACCAGCCGGTTTCAGCGGGTGCAGGAAAGTATTCTTCTGCGCACGTTAGGCGCTTCCCGCAAGCAAATCATCAAAATAATGATGATTGAGTATGTCTTTCTGGGCGGATTTGCGGCTTTTACTGGTCTTATCCTTTCTTATGCGGGCAGTTGGGCATTGGCGTTCTTCGTGTTTGACTCGGTATTTGTACCGACTGTTTTGCCTTTCTTGATTGTGTTGAGTGTTGTAGTTGGTCTGACGATTTTAATTGGCATGCTCAATAGTCGGGGAATACTGGACCGACCACCGCTGGAGGTGCTACGGGTGGAAGCGTGAAAAAAATAGAACAGTCGTGAAAACTACTTTTAAGATTTTATTTATTACCACTCTTTAATCTTTGTACTTTTTCTTTGACATTAATTTTTAGCATTGTTATCTTTATTTTAATTCTACTGAGTATTAATCACTAAAATTAAAATTTATCGATAAATGGCTGAGTTCGTAGCAGGAGTTAATCCTGAAATACTAAAATGGGCGAGAGAACGGTCGGGACATTCCCGTGATGAAGTTGCTTCTGCTTTGAAAAAAGATGTGAAGGTCATCGAGAATTGGGAGTCTGGATCGAGTGCTCCGACCTATGTTCAGTTAGAAAAACTGGCCTATCAACTTTATAAACGGCCTATTGCCATATTTTTCTTCCCCAAACCACCTGTCGAGCCAGATCCCAGGCAGTCGTTTCGAACGCTACCTGAGTTTGAATTAGATAATCTTTCTGTTGACACACGATATGCACTCAGGCAAGGCAAGGCAATGCAACTCGCACTGGGGGAGTTGAATGATGGGGAAAATCCATCTGAGCAAAAGTTTTATAGGGATATTCAAGTCGCTGTTAACATAAACATTGACGAATTATTGTACCAAGTGCGAAATTACTTGGGTATTCAACTTGAGGAGCAAAAGAGCTGGAAAAATACCCATTATGCACTCAAGAGCTGGAGAAATGCTGTAGAAGGAAAAGGAATATTCATTTTTAAACGATCATTTAAGCAAAACGACATATCAGGATTCTCTTTAATCGATGATGAGTTTCCTATTATCTATCTTAACAATAGTACAGTAGCTACTCGTCAAATATTTACCATTTTTCACGAGTTATCGCACATTTTATTACAAACAAATGGAATTACCAAGCAAGATGACCACTACATTCATTCTCTAACTGGAGATGCAAAAGAAAAAGAGGTTTTTTGTAATCGTTTTGCTGCCGAGTTTCTGGTGCCTTCGAGTGACTTTGAACAATGGCTGATTCCACGCTCATGGGATGACGAAACTGTGGGCGAGTTGGCTTCAAAGTATAAAGTAAGCCGCGAATTAATTCTCAGAAAGTTACTTGACAGAAAACTTATAGACCGAGAATACTATCTTGAGAAAGTGAAACAATTGAATAAAGAATTTGAAGAAAACAAAAAGAGTAAAAGTGGCGGACGCTACTATGCCACTCAAGCTACTTACTTAGGTGATAAATTTCTTAATTTAGCATTTGGGAGATATTATCAGGGTCGTTGCACAATGGAACAACTTGCAGATTATTTAAATATTCGAGTGAAGAGTGTTGCGGGATTGGAGCAGTATGTGCTAAGGAAAGCTTCATAATGGTCTATATTTTTGATACGAATAGCTTTATCGTGCTTAGTCATTATTTTCCTGAACGATTTCCATCTTTCTGGGGAAATTTTGATGAATTCGTATCAGAGGGGAAAATCATTTCGGTTCGAGAGGTTTTTGGAGAACTTAATGTTGAGGTGAGCAAACCACACCTGCATGATTGGATAGTAACAAACAAAAACATCTTTAATAAACCAAGCCAAGAGGAAATGATATTTGTTCGAGAGATATTTTCTATTCCTCATTTTCAGTATTTGGTTACTCAAAAGCAAAGACTGAAAGGAACACCAGTTGCAGATCCGTTTGTAATTGCTTCCGCAAAAGTCAGAAATGCTTGTGTAATTACTGAGGAGGATAAAAAGAAAAATGCTGCCAGGATACCCAACGTTTGTGAACATTTTAATATTGATTGTATGAACTTGGAAGGTTTTATGGGACGAGAGGGTTGGCAGTTCTAAATATATTTAGCCTATTCTCCATAGGAGGTGACTAAATATGAAAAAAAGATCGATTACGTAGAAATATGGCTATCCTTTAATTGAGATAAAGTTACTGAGGAAAATCGTCAATGAATCATAACAAAACAAAAAAGAAATTTGATGCTGTTGCCATGATGCGGGAGATAAGAGAAAAAATGTCTCAAAAATATTTGGAAAATCCAACAGCGGAAGACGAAGAGTTAGCAATGATTAGGAAAAAGTACGGTATTAAATGCAAAGAAAAAGTATAGGCTTACAATTATTGGTTTAACTCAAGAGAAGAGTCCGCTTTATTTTGCATGAGCTTATGCTTGACTATTATAATTGGAATGCTCAATAGTCGGGGAATCCTGGATCGGCCACCGTTAGAGGTGTTGCGGGTGGAGGCGTGACATTAAAAGTTCAAAACCGTTATTTTTATTCACAAAAAATCATTCCTCGTCTTTCAAATCAACTAACAACTATCCTTTAATCATAATGCTTTTTCTTTGACATTAATTTTGAACTTTCATATCTTAAGTTAATTCAGTCAAAATTAAAATATACTCGCAGTCATATTTATTGAATCGGTTTTTTATTCGTGTAAATCGGTGGCGGGAATTTGAAATCGATGATCAATGATCGAATATTGCCAATGAGGAAGCCATCGAGATAGCGCTTCATACTATGCAAAACCTGGCAATAATGCGGAGGCAACCGCCATACCCACATCACGAACATGAATGGCATCATGGCCTTTTTGGTTCAATTCCCTGGAGAGAAGCTGGGACAGAGCATTGTCGACCAGAAATCTCATGCTACTTCGGTTATGGGCAGCTGGCGTTCTCGTACTGCCTGCGAGGCAAAAAGCAACGCTTCCTGAATGTCTTCTGGTTCGAGATCTGGGTAAGCCGCCAGAATCTCTTCTTCAGGCATGCGGTTGGCGACCATGCCTACAATTGTAGCGACCGGTATTCGAAGACCACGAATACATGGAGCACCACCCATCTGGTCAGGGTGAACGGTTATTCGCTTGAATTTCATTTTGTTACTCCTTAATTTACGCATTGAATTTACAAAAAAATGATGTCAAAATCAAGCAGGGATTAAGATGACAAGCAAAACAATCTCACATTACAAAATATTAGAGAAATTGGGTGAAGGCGGCATGGGCGTGGTCTACAAAGCCGAGGACACCAAACTCAAGCGTATCGTTGCTTTAAAATTTCTGCCCCAGGATTTGACGCGTGATGAAAAATCCAGGAAGCGGTTTATGCATGAAGCGCAGGCTGCATCGGTGCTGGACCATCCGAACATCGGTACCATTTACGAAGTAGACCAGACTGAAGACGGGCAGATGTTTATCGCCATGGCCTGTTATGAAGGTGAGTCGCTTAAGGACAAAATCGAGAATGGCCCCCTGCCGCTGGATTTGGTTATTGATGTTGCGTCTCAGATTGCAAAGGGCCTTTCAAAAGCACACTCCAAAGAAATCATTCATCGTGACATCAAACCGGCGAATATTCTTATTGCAGAAGATGCCCAGGTGAAGATTGTTGACTTTGGACTTGCCAAGCTTGCGGTTCGAACCAGGCTCACCAAGAGTGGTATTACTCTGGGCACGCCAGCTTACATGTCGCCTGAACAGGCCCAGGGTGTGGAAGTGGAGCACCATACAGACCTCTGGGCACTCGGTGTGGTTTTGTACGAGATGGTTACCGGCAAACAGCCGTTTCAAGGTGAATACGAGCAAGCGGTGATGTATTCGATCATGCACGAAGAGCCAGAGCCGATGACTGGTGTACGAACCGGCGTGCCGATGGAATTGGAACGCATTGTAAACAAATGTCTGCAAAAGCAACCGTCGGATCGCTACCAGCATGCCGATGAATTGCTCGTCGATTTGCGCCAGTGCCATAAATCAACGGGTATGGTGCAAACTTCCACGGTAACCGCGCGTGCTTCAAAAAGGGCCTGGTTTATTGGCGCTGCACTGACTGTTTTTGCTGTGATGCTGATTTTGTATTTCTCGGGTATTTTTTCTCCTGGTACTAAAGATGGTACGAATGAAAGAATCATGCTCGCCGTCCTGCCGTTTGAAAACCTGGGCGAACCGGAGGACGCCTATTTTGCCGATGGTATCAGTGATGAAATATTGACAAAACTTACAACCATACCGCAACTTGGCGTCATCGCGAGAGAAAGCTCTTTTAAATATCGCAATAACGAAAAATCCATTGCTGAGCTTGGCGATGCATTGGGAGTGAAATATCTGCTCAAGGGCGCTATTCGTTGGCAACGCACCAGTGAAGGAACAAGCCAGGTACGGATCACTCCTAAACTGATCTCTGTTGCAGAGAACCGAAATGTTTGGGCGGATGCTTATGACGGCAGACTGGATGATATATTTGCCATGCAGGCGAATATCGCTGAACAGGTATCTCAATCACTCAGAATTACACTGACGGCAAATAAAAGTCAAAAGCTGCGAGAAAAACCCACGAAGAATCTTGAAGCCTACAATTATTTCTTGCGGGGCAAAGAAATCTGGCACAATGCCATTTCCAGGAGAGAGCGATGGTTTCCAGCCGAAGAGTATTGGAACAAAGCCGTTGCACTTGATTCAAACTTTGCCCTGGCCCATGCCTGGCTTAGCTTCAATCATACTCTTTTATATGCGTACAACCTTGACCCTCGTCGGGAAAGAGCTGAAAAAGCAAAGAATGCCTATGTAAAAGCTCTCGGCCTCAATCCGGATTTGTCCATGGCTTACCTCGCCAAGGGCTTGTATTCATTTTTTATTCATTATGATCATGACAATGCGCTCAGAGCCATAAACATCGCCCAGAAATTGGCTCCGGGAGATTGGTGGCCCCGTTATTCAATCGGATTAGTTAAATGGTATCAGGGATATTACCAGGAAGCAATCAAATATCTCAACAAAGCAGGAGAATTAAATCCGGGGGCATTTCAAATTCCAGATAATTTAGGGCGTATGTATCGTCAGCTCCGTAAATTTCAGGAATCAGAAGAAACTTATAAACGCCTTATTTCAGTCTGGCCCGACCTTGCATGTGGCCATCGGGCTTTAGCCAATATGTATATTTCTTGGGAAGGGAATACCGCAACAGCCAGACAGACAATTGAAGCGGCTTCGCAAAAATATGGCCGGCAAATATTTATTCGCACCTGGCACTATATTTATATTCTGGAAGGCAAATATGAGCAGGCCCTGGAATGTCTAAACTTTGCTTCGTACGATTCTTTGGAATTTTACCTCACCAGGGCCAAAGACCTATATCTTCTCTTTGACCGGGATACTGAATATAAGCTGTATGCAGATTCTGCCAGGAAGATTCTTGAAGCAAGAATTGCCTCGTACCCACCTAAACCAGAATGGCACAGAGACCTGGGCTATATCTATGCTTGTCTTGGTGATAAAGAAAAGGCGATTGCGGCAGGGAAGAAGGCTGTAGAACTGAGGCCCGTCAGCAAAGATGCAAATTATGGTCCTGGTTTTGTTGCAGCACTGGCCGCTATTTATGTTCTGGTTGGAGAATTTGATGCTGCAATTGACCAGCTTGAATATTTGCTTTCGATTCCATCATTCGTTACAATACCACTTCTCAAAATCGAACCAGAGTGGGAACCCTTGCGCGAGCATCCGCGGTTTCAGAAATTAATTGGTGAAGAAGGATTGTCCAGTAAGTGATAATAAAGGAGTTTTCAAATGCTTAAAGCCATAACCTTTGACTGCTGGGATACTCTGTTAGATGATGATGTAAGCCGAACTCAAAAGCGAAAAGAGCATTTTCGTCAAATCTTCAGTGCGAAGGGATTTCCAACCACTGAAGCTGAAATTGATGAGCTTTTCTCCAAAGAAGGTAAAATTTTTCAGAATTATATTATTGAGCACCGAAAAACCCCAAACAGCAAAATGCGGGTAAATACTCTCGTGCAGCTTGCAAATGTTCAGCTTTCAGAATCTGAGAAAGACCAAACAGCAGAATACTGTGACCGAATTGCCTTAGAATATCGCCCGCCCATTGTGTCTGGTATAAAAGAAGCGCTTGAAGTCCTGACCAAAGAATATAAACTGGCGGTCATTTGTAACACCGGCTGGCACTCAGGTGCTACCGTCAGACAGCTTCTCGAAGAATACGATTTCCCCAAACATTTCACACACCTGACTTTTTCTGATGAGGCTGGTATTGCTAAACCGCACAAACAGATATTTGAATACACCCTGGATAAATTAGGCTGTAAGACCGAGGATGCGGTTCATATTGGCGATTCAGAATACTCGGATATCGTTGGTGCTAAAGAAGCAAATATGCACGCTATATTATTTACCGGCATAAATGATAAGTATCAAGATAATAACACCGCGGATATTACCATTAGCAATTATGATAATCTTGTTGCTATTTTAAAGAAGTTGTAGTATCCGCCGTAAATGATTAGAAAGAGTGAGTAGTTGGAAATTACAAAAACTAAGTTGTGCCTGAACAAACACACTTAAATTGTCATTCTTAACGACCGAAGGGAGTGAAGAATCTAATACCACAAATAAACTGTAATTACAATTGTTATGCGGTTACAGATTCTTCGTTACGGAGTTTATCCTGAGCAAGGTCGAAGGGCTCCTCAGAATGACGAAAAAAGTGAGTTTTCATTCAGGCAAAATGTTTATTCAAAATAGTACCTTGGATTGGCAAACGCAGATTAAACAAAAAGCTGAACAAGCCTGGGAAAAAATTCAGGACGAGGTAATTCAAAATATTCGCCAGGATAATCTAAAATTCAATTATCGGGCGGAACACAACGAGCTGGTTTTCTCTATTGGAATGAAGATGGGGCCAATCCTGCATGCAGATTTGGAAGTCCTGCAAGCTGCTCTTTTACTTCACGATATTGGCCGTAGTGCGGTAAAAATAGACCACGGCGAAGTTGGCGCCCACATGGCCGGTGAAATCCTGGCAAACACTAATTTCCCACATGAAAAAATTGCCGACGTAAAATATGCCATTAAATCACATGTGGGTTGGGATGTTTCCAAGCCTGAAACTTTGGAAGCATGTATTTTGTGGGATGCAGATAAATTGTCCAAGCTGGGCGCCAGTATCATTCTCCACAAAACGATGCGCTTGCCGTTTAGAGGAAAAAATAGCCGGGATGCTGTAACAGAGTTTAATGACTGGCTTAAAACGGCTGAACATATCAAAAATAATATGAAAACCCAGCTGGGCGGAGAGATGGCAAAAGAGCGGTTTGAAACGCTGAAGATGTTTGTAACAGCGCTTAATAAAGAGATGTCAGTATGAGTACAGGATGAAGCTGACCTTTTTCCAAAAGGTTAGCTTCTTTTTTTAAGCAGTAAAAGCAAATACCGATTAAGTATAAAAAATATTATGAGTATGATAATTCATCCCACCCCCTTAGAAAAATTAAAAGCTGCAATAAGAGGCAAAAAAATAGTGCTACTAGGACCAACAGGCAGTGGTAAAGGAAACAGGGCCAAAGATTTTAAGGCCTTAGGCCTGGTTCATGTCGGATTAGGAGCTATACTTCGGGAAAAAGTACGAAACGATCCAAATTCAGCTTTATCCCAACAGGTTACCGAGACCACGAAAACAGGTACGCTTCTCCCTGACGATATAGTGTTTCCAATTGTGTTGGAATATTTGAACCAGCCTGAATGTCGGCAGCGCGGATTTATTTTGGAGGGATTTCCGAGAACAAAGGCACAGTCCGATTTACTGCTTTCAGAAATAGAACTTGATATCGTATTCCTGCTGGAGGTGCCGCGAGCTTTCCTGATTGATGGCATCATGAGTTTTAACCGACGCTCCTGTGTGAATTGTTTAACCACTTATAGTGATTTCAATCCACCCAAAGTTGAAGGCGTCTGTGACAAATGTGGCAATGAAGTAATCAGGCGGATGAGTGACAGTCTTGACAGAATCAAGACCCGTCTCGATATTTATGAACAAGAAATTCGCACTTTTCTACCTGATTTAGAGGCTAAAGGAATCGTGCAGTTACTCCCCATTACTGTGGATAATGATGAAATAGTTGAAGACAAATATCTAAAAATGTTAAAGGGTGAAACATATTGGGTGAAAACCGAAAGCGGTGAAAAAGTCCGAATGCTTAATTATGAGGGCATGAGAATTCGGCTTTACGATATCCTGGGGGAAAGGCTGCTTTGAAATGAAACTGCTCAATTCATTAAAAGAGAATATCAAGCTTGGCTTTCTTTTCAGAGTTATCTACGGATCTTATTGCAATATAAGATACCCACAATATAACTTATTAAATGCTCTGGCGTTAAAGAGCGGCCTGCCCGGCGCGAAGGAATTTACTTTCACCACAGATGGGCAAAAAGTTCGATTGGTGCCGTACGGGCAGCATCTTGACCAACATGGCAGCGAAATTGCCGATATGCGATCCCTGCGCAAGGATTTCGAACGACCTGGTGGAAAGCTCGAATGGATTACGAAAAATAAGTTAATAGAAGGGAAATATCTATCGGAGTTCGTCAAAGAGGGTCCTGTGCGGATCCATTTCCTGCCGGCTGCAAATTGTTTAGCCGCAGGTGGAGGTAGAAACCGGCTGATGACTTTGATGCGGCTTGGATTCCGCAATGCCATGCAGCTCAGGCAGGCTACCTGGGATGAGCCAAATAAGAAATATGTGAACGGCGATATTGTCATTAACTTTCCCGGCAAACCTGTCTGGGACGATATTCCTCCAGGGACAACCACGCAGGGGTGGGTTGATAAAACAAAGCGTTGGGATGATGCTTACCGGCAGGGATTAAGGTTCACAATGGGGGAAGTCTACAAAGCAATTTTTGATGAAAATTAAAGGCCCTTAGTGTCATCAAAAACAATCACTTTACCGTAATAACTGTTTCATAACTCCAATTCATGACTCACTCCATACCTGGGAATCACAACCTCCCATCCCAGCTTATTTCGAATTTTGTCTGCCAGGGATTTTGAAGCAACCCTTTCCCCATGCACCAGAAACGTTTTTACTGGCGGCCGGTTAAATCCCATCAACCAGGCGAGAATCTCGTTGTAATCCGCATGACCGGAATAGCCGGAAATGTTAGCCACGTGAGCGCGAACGGGTATGAGTTCGCCATACATCTTTACTGTTTTAGCGCCTTCCATTATGGCTCTGCCGCGCGTACCCTCGGCCTGATAGCCAATTATTAATAATGTAGTCTGACGCTGCGGCAGCCGCTTGATTAGGTGATGTAAGATTCGGCCCCCGGTCATCATCCCGCTGGCGGAGATAATAATAGCGTGACTATTTATTCTATCGATTGCTTTCGAGTCCTGGCGTTTTTTGATAATATGGATTTGTTTGGGTTGGAGAATGCGTTTGCCATTTAGCTCTAAAACTTTTGATTCTAAATCGTAATCCCCTCTTCGTTTTTCAAAAATTTCGGTGGTATCCACCGCCATCGGCGAATCAACATAAATTGGTATTGAAGGAATTTTGCCCTGTTCCTCTAACTCCCGAATATCAAATAAAAGCGTTTGCGTACGGCCGACGGCAAAAGCTGGAATAACCAGAACGCCGCCTCTTTCCACGCTTGCATTTATCACTCTGGCTAGCTCCTCTTTTGGGGAATGTTCCCGGTGCAGTCGATTGCCGTACGTCGATTCCAGAATTAAATAATCGACATTAAATACCTGCACCGGATCGCGCAAAATTGGCCTGCCAGGTCTGCCTAAATCGCCGCTAAAAAGAATTTTTCTGGATTGACTGCCGTGCCGGGTTTTTATTTCTGTGAATGCAGAACCCAATATGTGTCCGGCGTCTTTGAATTTGATTCTCAGGTCATCGCTCGGGTAAAAATCTTCCCCGTATTGCAGCGGTTCAAAATGTGTTAACACCCGTTCGGCATCTTTTACCCGGTAAAGAGGCAAAGCTGGTTTATGCTTTGAGAAGCCTTTTTTATTAGCCCAACGAGCGTCTTCCATCTGAATATGCGCACTATCTTTTAACAAAATCTCACACAAATCACGTGTGGAATGTGTACAATGTATTTGTCCTATAAATCCATCCCGGTAAAGTCTGGGTAAGTAACCCGAATGGTCTATATGGGCGTGGGTAAGAAGAACTCGATTAATTTCTTTTGGCGGGCTGGGAAACGGCTGCCAGTTTTTTAAGCGATTTTGTTTTTTGCCTTGAAACAGGCCGCAGTCAATCAGGAATTTCTGATCCTGATATTCTAAAAGAAATTTTGAACCCGTGACAGTTTCAGTTGCACCCCAAAAAGTTAATTTGGCCATCATGCCTCTTGAGTTATTTTTACTCATTAAGGATAAGAAATAATAGACTGAAAAACAACGATATTATTCAATCGAAATTTTTCCCAAAAGAATAATTGCTAAGGTTTGTAAATGGCAGTTCACAGGCATTCACTAAATCAGCAAACCGCATATAATTGGCAGGAATGTTGATGCAGTTTTAAACAATTTAGCCATTCCCAGAGTGATAAACATAAATTCTTTTGTAAAAAGTCAAGGATTCTAATATCAGAGATGTCGAGAATGCTCAGGTGATTTTGGGCTCTGGTTTTTTATCAATTCTATATTGAAAAAACTGTTCAACAGACGAGTTAATATACTTGATTTGTATAAATTTATTCAGTACATTATGGCCGAAATTAAGTGAGATTTTTATCTATGGTTATTTTTAATTTTAAGTATGATTTCGGGAGGCCGTTTGAATAGAGAAGGGGAAATCAGCATAAGCAGATTAGACAATACTATCAATAACAGGCAAAGATTTTTTCATACAGTCAATAATATCCTTCATCTTATGCAGAAGTTCTATGCTAACTAATAAAGAAAAAACCACTCTCTTGAAGCACCGTTCTGAACTGTTTTACAATGCATTCCAACATTCTACCGATGCCATACTTATCACGGATTTATATGGAAATATAGTCGAAACAAACAATGCGTTTACACACTTTTTTGGATGGGCCAGGGACGAAGCTGCTGGTCAAAATGCCCGGATTCTACGATCCAGCAAATCCACAGATGAATTTTACCAGCAAATTTGGGAGTCTATAGAAACCAAAGGAGAGTGGAAAGGCGAAATTTTCAACATGCGGAAGGATGGAAGTGAAATTCCGGTTCTACTTTCTATTACGCCTATTTATTATGAAGGCGAAAAAGTAGGATATATGGGTTTTGAAATTGATATCACAGAAAAGAAAAAAATAGAGAATCAGCTTCTACATGAAAAGGATTTTTCTGAGTCCCTGATTGAAAATGCCAACAATCTGGTGGTAGGACTCAATTTTGCTGGAGAAATAATCATTTTCAACAGAAAGTGTGAAGAAATAACAGGTTATTCAAAACAGGCAGTACTCGGTAAAAATTGGATTGCACAATTTATCCCAGAGCGATTAAGATCTGAAATGAATGAGGTGTTCGATTCTGTCCGGCAAAACCAATTACCGTTTCAATATGAAAATCCAGTTTTGACCAAAATGGGTGAAGAACGGATTATCGCCTGGCACAATTCGGTTTTAACTGACAGTGGCAATATCATAGGCACAATCAGTTCAGGAATGGATGTCACAGAGCGCAAACAGATGGAAGATGCCATAATTCGAAGTGAAGCAAATCTCAAGAAAGCTCAAGAACTTGCTCACCTTGGAAGTTACGAACTCGACATTCCGCTTTCTTCTTCGAAAGACGTTCATTGGTCCGAGGAAACTTTCCATATAGTTGGCCGTGATCCTTCACTGGGCGAGCCGTCTCTTGAAGAATATATGCCAACTGTATATTCTGAGGACCAGCCACGCTTATCAAAAGCGCTGAATAGCGCAATGAGTGATGGAATCCCGTTTGAAATAGAATACAGCATATTCCGTCCGGATGGTTCGGTCCGGCATATTCTTAGTATTGGCGAACCAATTCTTGATAAAAAAGGTAAAATTGTAAAATTAGTGGGAACTTTGCTTGATATCACCGAGCGCAAAAAAGTTCGCGAAGCCTTAAAAGAAAGCGAATCCCGAATTCGAGCTATTGTTGACACCGCTGTGGATGGCATAATAACCATTGATGAAAAAGGTATTGTGCAGTCATTCAATTCTGCTGTTGAACGTTTGTTTGGTTATACGATAGACGAGGTGAAAGGGCAGAATATAACTATATTGATCCCGCCCCCATCTCAGCAGAAACATGATAATTATATGAGAAATTATTTAAAAACAGGGAAGAAAAAGATAATCGGTATTGGGCGTGAAGTTATAGGACAACGCAAAGATGGGAGTACTTTCCCATTATACTTAGCCGTGAGCGAATTTTTTTTAGGCGATCGAAGAATGTTCACCGGCATTGTACATGACAGGACAAAGCAAAAGCAATTACAGAAAAAAATTCTGCAATCAGAGCGTTTGGCGACTATCGGTCAAATGGCGGCTAAAGTGGCACATGAAATTAGAAATCCGCTTTCTTCAATCAGCCTGAACGCAGAACTTTTGGTAGATGAATTACGGAGTTATAAATCAGTAAATACCAGTGAAGCTAATGCTTTATTAGAATCCATCATTTCCGAAGTCGAGAGAGTTACTGCTTTAACTGAGGAATATTTACAGTTTTCACGATTGCCAGAGTCCAGGCCAATAAAAGGGAATATTGAAGAAGCTATAAAAGATATGATGGAAATTGTACAACACGAACTTAGTCAGAATAATATTGAATTTGAATTTGAAGTTAAAAATGGGGAAATGGAGATCAATTTTGACCGTCATCAAGTTCGAAGAGTCCTGTTAAATATCATTCGTAATGCAGTGGAGGCGATGCCCCAGGGCGGAAAACTGAAAATATGGACTGATCGAAACAATCATAAAGCTCTTATAAATATAAAAGACACTGGAATGGGAATTTCTGAAGAAATGATTGACAAAATTTTTGATCCGTTTTTTACTACAAAAGATATTGGAACAGGTCTCGGTTTAGCCATTACACAGCAAGTAATTAACGAACATGGCGGTCAAATATACTGCAAAAGTAAAATTGGTGCAGGCACTCTTTTTACAATCGAACTCCCATTAAATTAAACTAATCTAATTGAGGTAAATACTTTGGATTCCAAAGCCATTTTAATTGTAGACGATGAAATTAGCGTACGGGAGTCTTTGGAAAAAGCCTTGAAGAATGCTGGTTATGTCGCCATAACAGCAAGCTGCGGTAATGATGCCAAAAAGCGACTTGCCGAGAAAAATTTCGATATAGTCGTGTCAGATTTAAAAATGCCTGATGGTGATGGACTTGATCTGTTAAAAGCAGTTAAGAAAAATTTCTCTCGCATTGAAGTCATCTTATTGACGGGCTATGGTACTATTGAAGCTGCAGTAGAAGCGATGAAAGAAGGCGCTTATGATTTTATTACAAAACCTGTTAAAAAGGCCATTATATTAAGTACTGTTGAAAGAGCGCTCGAACGTCAGAATTTAACTCAGGAAAATAAATACCTGAAAGCCCAATTGGGGAAAGATACAAGTTTTACAGAAATAATTGGTCACAGCCAGAATCTTCAGGATGTTTTGAAAATGGTTGAACGGGTTTCACCTCTAACTTCGACCGTTTTAATTACAGGAGCAAGTGGAACCGGGAAAGAGCTTATTGCACGAAGAATTCATCAACATAGTCCTCGAGCAAAAAATAGATTCGTGCCAATTAACTGTGCCGCTATCCCTGAAAATCTTATTGAAAGTGAGCTATTCGGTCATGTTAAAGGATCGTTCACCGGTGCAATGAGAGATAAAAATGGTTTGTTCAAAGTAGCCGAATCAGGCTCCATTTTTTTAGATGAAATATCCAGTGTTCCACTGACTCTACAAGTGAAACTATTAAGAGCGATTGAACAAAAGGAAATTTTACCAGTTGGTAGCACTAATCCCGAAATTGTTGATGTTCGAATAATTGCCGCGACCAATAAGGATTTAGTAACTGAAGTTGAAAAAGGGGATTTTCGCGAAGATCTCTATTATCGATTAAATGTTATAGGTATAAATATTCCTACTCTGAAAGAAAGAAAAGAGGATATTCCTGCTCTGGTGAACTATTTCTTAAACCGGTACAATACCCAATTAGCTAAGCAAATTCAAGGAGTGGATAAGGAGGTTCTTAAGGCATTAACCGATCATGAATGGAAAGGCAATGTCAGAGAATTAGAGAATGCCATTGAACGAGCCATGATATTGTGCGATTCTGATATATTAACGATTGAACAATTCCCTCATTTATTCTTAAAAAAGAATTATGATCATAATTTTGATGATGATTTAAAGGCATCTGTTAGAAAGTTTGAACAGGATGCAATTCTAAAAGCCATGGAAATGGCAGATCATGATAAAAGTAAAGCCTCTAAAATATTGGGTTTGAGTTTATCATCTCTGTATCGAAAAATTACTGAATTAGGTATTCAGGTTAATGATTAAAGAGGGTAATAAATAAAACACCCATCTGATTTTTCTAACATGTGGCTGGTTAAATGGTCGAAAAATTTAGATGAGTCCCACCTTATTAGTATTTCTTAAAAATGAGAATTACTAAGGCTTGTTTTATTAATTATAAGAATATACTAATAAATAATATAGAAAAATATTTATAATCCAGGGATATATAAATATTTGATTAATTGCCGTTTGTGTACTCACATACAGCTTTATCGTATAATTGTAAATAGTGGCATAATTTTTTCATGGTGATAAACACGACGTTGTGTCATCATTAAAGAATTTTGGAGATAGAAGTTGGCTGATCTTACAACCTTGAGAGTTCTTGTCGTTGATGACGACAGGGAGTTTCTGCTTTCCATGAGAAAAACTTTGCAAAAGGCAGGTTATAAGGTTGATACTGCACCAGATGGTTTTCAGGCAAGTGAAATGATTAGCCTGAAGTATTATCATTTAATTTTAATGGAAATACACATGCCCGGAAAATCGGGTTTAGAATTGTGCGGAGAAATAAAAGAGAAATCACCCGGAACAAAGGTAATAATTGTCACAGTCGATGATAAAAAGGAAATTTTGTCAGATGTATCAAAAGCAGGAGTCTTTGCATTTTTGAATAAACCCGTAAAACGCAATGACATTATTAACCATGTGGCGCAAGCTTTAAATATCCGCCAAATGTTATAAGATTTAATTAGCTATTTTCACAATCAGTTAGGTAATTGATAAAGCATAAAGAGTACATCAAATTGAATCAAAGAGAGCAGGCACAGGTGTTGCCTTTCCTCACCAGTTTTGAGACCAGATCGTTGACCAATTTGGAGAAGAGTAGTATGGATAATAGAAAGAACGATAAACCGGACGGACGAGTTGAAATACTTACACATCTATGCAAGGGCTGCCTATTATGTATTGAAGCATGCCCGCCTGAAGTTTTAGCAATGTCCGAAAGCTTAAATAAAATGGGCTATCATGCAGCAGAATATATAGGTGACGGGTGTACAAGCTGTGGAATTTGTTTCTATATCTGTCCGGAACCCGGAGTTGTTACTGTTTATAAGCGTGTTAAATCTACCAAAAAATTAGAAGCGGAGTGAAATCCTATGTCGAGACTATTATTCAAAGGCAATGATGCGGTAATACGAGGAGCCATCTTGGCAGGATGTCGCGCTTTTTATGGATATCCAATTACACCAGCAAGTGAAGTTGCCGAAACAGCGGCGAAGTTTTTCCCGCAAGCAGGCGGAACCTTTTTACAGGCAGAAAGTGAAATTGCTGCCATCAATATGGTATTTGGTGCAGCTTCGACAGGTCAGAGAACCATGACTGCTTCAGCTGGTCCGGGGATAAGTTTAAAGCAGGAGGGAATCTCGTATGCGGCTGGCGCTGAATTACCAATAGTGGTCGTGGATATAATGCGCGGAGGCCCCGGTTTAGGTAACATTGCTCCGGCACAAGCAGATTACAATCAAATTGTTAAAGGTGGCGGACATGGCGATTATAAAGTCATCGTTCTTGCTCCAAATTGTGCTCAGGAAATGTGTAATCTGACTATGCAAGCTTTTGAACTGGCTGATAAATACCGCACACCAGTTGTGGTTTTAGCAGATGGCTTTGTGGGGCAAATGATGGAACCTGTTGAATTGCCTGAACCTGTTACTGATATTCCCCCGAAACCCTGGGCTGTGGATGGAACCAAAAAAAACGCGGAAAATCTTATCACTTCAATTTATATGGATCCTATTGAGTTAGAGGAACATAACCTGAAATTACAAGAAAAATATAAAAAAATAGAGGAATCTGAGGGTCTCTTAGAAGAACTACATACTGAAGATGCAGAAGTTATTTTGATGGGTTACGGAATTGTTTCCCGGATTCTACAGACGGTCGTTGAAGAAGCGCGTTCGCAAGGAATACCTGCAGGATTGCTGAGACCGATAACTTTGATGCCCTTCCCCGAAAAACGAATTAAAGAATTAGCTGAAACGGCAAAACTCTTTTTTGTGTCGGAACTAAGCAACGGCCAGATGATTGACGATGTTCGACTGGCTCTTGAGGGGAAGCGTCCAACTAAGTTTTACGGCCGAATGGGTGGGAGTGTACCAACTACCCAGGAAATGTTTGAGCAAGTCAAAAACATATATCATGGTTTGACTGCAAACAATTAATCAGAAAAAGAAAGAAGACCAATTAACATTTGATTTTGTGCTGACTGGTGATTAAAATTACCAAGAACCCGAATTTTAACACAACTGAGTGAAAATTATGGCAAAAGAAATACTGCAAAAACCAGACTCACTTTTTGACGATTTTTACCGGAAGCCAGGAACAGCCCCTTTAACTACGCATTATTGCCCTGGCTGTGGTCATGGAGTAATTCATAAATTGATTGCTGAAGCATTAGACGATTTTAATATCCGTGATCGTGCCATATTAATTAATCCGGTGGGATGCTCGGTGTTTGCATATTACTATTTTAGATGCGGCAATGTTCAGGCGGCTCACGGTCGGGCGCCGGCTGTGGCGACAGGAATCAAACGGGCGCTGCCAAATTCAATCGTAATGAGCTATCAGGGCGATGGAGATTTGGCTGCGATTGGAGGAAACAATATTTTACAAGCAGCGAATCGAGGAGAAAACATCACTGTTTTCTTTGTTAACAATGCAATCTATGGTATGACTGGCTCGCAAATGGCGCCCACGACCCTGGTTGGACAGAAAACGACAACCACTCCGCTAGGTCGCAGCATTGAAAATGAAGGGCATCCAATGCGGGTAAGTGAAATTTTAGCCACTCTGGAAGCGCCAGTATATATTGAACGAGTAGCTATCACGGATGCAAAACACGTGATGAAAGCACGCAAAGCTATTCGTAAAGCCATTCAAAACCAAATAGATGGTAAGGGATTTTCTTTTGTGGAAATATTATCCGCCTGCCCAACTGGCCTGAAAATGACCCCCACACAAACCAAAAAGTGGGTTTCAGAAGTGCTGGCCGATTACTTCAAGATAAGCGTTTTGAAGGATGTAAACGGGACAATAAAAAATCAAAAGTCAAAGAAAGATGAAATTTCTAAAGAAGAAATTCTGAAGATATTAGGTGGAAGGCAGCATGAAGAATTGCAGTCCTTTGACCGGCTGAAAGTGAAGGCAAACTACCAGAATCCGCGTTTGAAAATTGCAGGTTTTGGTGGTCAGGGGATTCTTTTGCTGGGCCAGCTATTGGCTGAGAGCGCCATGCTATCTGATTATCACACAACCTGGTTGCCTTCCTATGGCCCGGAAATGCGAGGCGGAACAGCAAATTGCCACGTTATTATTTCGGAAAATCGGATTGGTTCTCCATTAGTTGGTGAGTCAGATGTTTTAATTGCGATGAATTTACCATCACTGGATAAATTTGAGAATGAAGTTCGAGAGAATGGAATTATCTTTGTGAATAGTTCGCTAATCGAACGTAAAGTCGAACGCAAAGATGTAGAAGTTATCTATGTGCCAGTAACAAAATTAGCTGATGAATTAGGAGAAACCAGAGTGGCTAACATGGTTATGTTCGGATCTTATCTGGGATACACGGGACTTCTTTCTTTGGAGAACGTATTATCTGCGGCAAAGACAGTAATAAAAAGAAAAGAATTAATGGCCGCCAATGAGAAAGCGCTTATAAAAGGTATGGAGTTCGTTAAAAACGAATTTGTTAATAATTCGACAGTCTTGTGAGCCAGAAAAAAATCGTATTGTAATTTTATATTATCACTTATTGGTTGAATAAAATGGGAAAAGAAGAAGAAAAAAAGTATGATTTTGTGGAAGGTGTCTGTCCTTTGTTAGACCTTCCATGTGCACGGGGCGAAGAGATGTCTCTGAATTGCTGGACGCGTGTCCAGGGTAGTTTTGATCCTGTTTCGAGTTTTGGAGATCTTTGTATCATGGAATGTGCAAAGCAACGTGCAGATAAAATGAGAGGGACTACAATAAAGTTCTTGAATTGAGATAATTTTTAATTATATGAATATATTGCAATTGCAGGGCGGCATTATTTATGGCCCGGTAAACTCAAGAAGATTGGGACAGTCCCTGGGATTAAACATAATGCCTACCGATTTTAAGTTATGTTCTTTGAACTGTGCTTACTGTCAATATGGGTGGACCAGGATGCAAACCAATAGCGGGGAAGACCACAAAGATGTTTTGCCAAGCTTACCCGAAATTATTTCCGCAACAAGGCAAGCTTTTAATGTATATAAAAATTTTGATTATTTTACATTTTCTGGAAATGGTGAATCCACCCTTCACCCTGATTTTCCTGAAATAGTGCAAGCGGTGAGACAAATTAGAGATCAAATGGCGCCTTCAGTGAAAATAGCGATTTTATCTAATAGTACGACATGCGGGCAGCCGGAAATTAAAAATGCTTTAAGCCATATAGATCTACTTATAATGAAACTGGATGCAGGTAATGAACGAACTTTTAAAAAATTGAATCATGGATTACCACCAGTTAGTTTGGCAAGTATCGTTGAAGGTTTAAAGCCGCTTAAAAAGATAGTTATTCAAAGCATGTTTGTTAAAGGTAAAATTGATAATAGTAAAGATAAAGAAGTAGATAGTTGGATTGATAAACTTAAGGAACTCAATCCACTATATGTCCAGATTTACAGCGTTGATCGGGGAACAGCAAATAATCGTCTGATAAAAGTTGAATCAGTCAGACTCCAACAAATTGCTGAGTTGGCTCAAAAAAAGACTGGTTTGCAAGTTGAAGTGTTTTAAATTTGGAATCGCAATTTTGCATTGAAATAGGTCTCAATTGAATTAAAGAAAACCGAGAATCTCGACTGCTTTTGCTATTCCGGTATTAAACCGGAGACTCTTGCAAAACGCTGCAACTGGGTTTCAGATTTAACTGAGGATGAAAGATTTAGTTTGCGCATCAAGTTTGAAAAATCTACATTTGAGAATAAAAGATGAGTGGTGAAAAGATTCAAAAGTGTCCGCAATGTGATATTGAATTTCAGGAATCGTTTAACTTTTGTCCGAATTGTGGGAATTTAAAAAGTGACAATTTATTAGATGCTCGTCTCAGGCAAATTATGAATTACCAGCAGCAGGGCAATACCTGGAAAGCAATGGAAGAACTTAAAGAACTGGCACAACTCCATCCTGAAAATGCTTATGTTCATAAATTATTAGGCCACATATACTTTCGTACTGGAATGATAGATTGGGCTATCGACTCCTACAAACTGGCCATCAAAAATGATGCAAATTATATCGATGCCCATTATGATTTGGGGATTGCTTTGTATCATAGAGCAAGAGTGAATGAGGCAGTAGCTGAATATCAAACAGTCTTAAAACTTGACCCGGAATACCATGCCGCCCACTATCGCATCGGTTTAGGTTACCACCATGCAGGGCAGCTTAATGCAGCCATCCATCATTTACTGGAATCAACCCGGGTAACTCCGGACTTTGTTATGGCGCATTATCATTTAGGAGTCCTTTATTATAAGCAATCCAATTTTGAAAAGGCAGCTATTGCATTTAAAAAGGTATTAGAAGAAGATCCTGAAGACATGGCCTGCTCACGTTACCTGGATTTGATTTCAAAAAATCTTGCAAAACAATCAAATGATTAAAGGTGTCATTTTATTAATGAATGGATATAACAAAATGGTAAATAACAATCGAATTCCTACAGATTTAGTCGCTTTTGTCATTTTCATTGCTCTGACTTTGAGTCCAGTAGCACTGTTTAGCCAGGAAGAGTGCTTTGATTGTCATGATGACGCTGAGTTGACAACAATAGATGAAAATGACAATGAAGTATTACTTTACGTCAATCCTGATGTGTTTGCAAAATCAATTCATGGAGAATTTGGCTGTGTGGGATGTCATGTGGATGCAGAAGAGATTCCACATGAGGAGAATTTAGAAAATGTAGATTGCAGTGCTTGTCACGACGATGCATTTGAAGTGTATCAAACCAGCATTCATGCAAAAGCAAAGGAAGAAGGGGCTTTGGAAGCTGCGTCTTGTGCTGATTGCCATGGTAAACATGATATTGTTTCGTCTTCAAATCCTGAGTCCAGAATTAGTCCTTTGAATGTGGCAGCAACATGTGCTATATGCCATGCTGATCCCAAAATTGTAAAGAAATACCACATTCCAATATCGAATCCGCTGGCAGCATATAATAAATCTGTTCATGGAATTGCTGTTTTATCTGAAAATAATTTTGATGCGGCTACATGTATCAGTTGTCATGGTAGTCATGATATTCGGGACCTTGGTGACCCTGACTCACCTATATATTGGAAGCATGTACCCGAAACATGCGGCCAATGTCATGGCGATATATTAGAACAATATACTGATAGTATCCATTGGACAATGGCAGAAAAAGGTGTTCGCAACTCACCTGTTTGTATAGATTGCCATGGGGAACACACAGTTTCATCACCTAAAAATCCAGATTCACCGGTACATCCTCTAAAGGTTTCAGCGATTACCTGCGAGCGCTGCCATGGTGCAGAGCTGATAATAGAAAGATATGGAATAGCAGAATCCAGAGCTTCAACATTTGAGGAAAGTTATCACGGTCTGGCTATAAAAGGGGGGTCTCTTGCGGCTGCCAATTGTGCGAGTTGTCATGGTATTCACAATATTTTACGTTCATCGAATCCAGCATCCTTGATTCATCCAAGAAATTTGAAAAATACCTGCGGAAGCTGCCATCCAGATGCGACTGAAAATTTTGCAAAGGGGGCGGTACATTTAACTACCAGCACTTTGCCTGGCCGCATTGTACAATACGTTAAAGATGTTTATATTTTATTAATTATTGTTGTAATAGGGGGAATGTTAGTTCATAATTGTGCAGATTTTATTCGTAGAGCAAAAAGAAAAGTAAGACAAAGGGAAGAAAATGAACACTCTAACTACTTTTGACAAAAATGCAAGCCATTCTTATATCAGATGGACTGTAAATGAAAGAATCCAACATTGGTTTATGGCCATTAGTTTCATTATTCTGGTTCTGACAGGGTTTGCGCTAAAACATCCTGATGCATGGTGGGTGCACCCTTTTTCTGGAATTGAATGGGTGTTTGATTTACGTGGATTATTGCATCGTATAGCTGGCGCTGTTTTTGTTTTATTAGGAATTTACCATACTTACTATATACTGGCGACCAGGCGAGGCAGGAGTCTCGGAATTGCCTTTTTGCCAGGCATGCAAGATTTGCGAAATTTTTCTCAAAATATTTTATATAACTTTGGTTTGTCAAAAAGTCCTCCTAAGTTCGGGCATTTCAGTTATATGGAAAAAGCAGAATATCTTGCTTTAATATGGGGTGCTATAATTATGGGGGTATCAGGATTAATGCTTTGGTATGAAGATATCACTTTAATTTTATTTCCCAAATGGGTGATTGATTTATTAACGGTGATACATCTTTATGAAGCCTGGTTAGCAACTTTGGCGATTATTGTCTGGCATTTTTACTACGTCATAATTAATCCAGATGTCTATCCAATAAATACCAGCATGGTTAACGGCAAGGTTTCTGAGAAAGAAATGCAAGAAGAGTATTACTTAGAATGGCATGAACTGCAGCAAACTGTTAAGGAAGAACGATTTTAATTTAACTTGTTTGTCACCTGTCCGCTGATTTTACTAATATCCAATAACCCAGGTACGAGCGGTAGGTGGCAATTTAGCTTCTACATGAGCTTTTTAATAAAAGCTTAATGAATGTGATTGTTGTTAATAAATATGAGGAATTTATGGATCGGCGTCTAATTAATTTTAAAAAGGCATGCAAGAGGCAGACGATAAAGTTAATACCACTCATCGTTTTTTTATTTTTCAATTTTCAAATACCTCTGACCCTCAATGCTCAGGATGAAGCATGTATGGAATGTCATGGCGAAAGGGATTTGACCACCGAAAGAAATGGCAGAGAAGTCTCGCTATTTGTGAATGCGAATAGATTTAGTCAGTCTATTCATGCAGAAAATGGCTGTGTTTCGTGCCATGCAGATGCTGATGTTGAAGAATTTCCTCATGAGGAGAACCTGGAGCCAGTCGATTGCAGCAATTGTCACGATGAAACTACAGAAAAATATGCGCGGAGTTTACACGGACAGGCGTTGGAAAAAGGTAAATATCTGGCTCCAAGATGCTTATCCTGTCACGGTAAGCACGATATCCTATCATCAACCAATGAAAAATCGAAAACGTATGTAATGAATATACCCTCTCTTTGTGGCTCGTGCCACAAGGAGGGAACGCCAGTTTCGAGACTGCGCACTGTGGCGGAGCGTCATGTGTTGGAAGAATACTCTCAATCCATACATGGTGACGGCTTGTTTCGTCGAGGACTTATTGTCACTGCAGTCTGCACGAGTTGTCATACTTCGCACGATATTCTCCCACACGAGAACCCGGCATCATCTATCAACCGAAACAGAATTGCCGGTACGTGCTTGCAGTGCCATACTCAAATTGAATCGGTGCATCTTAAAGTAATAAAAGGAGAGCTGTGGGAAAAGAAACCGCATGAGATACCAAGCTGTATTGACTGTCATCAACCTCATAAAGTCCGTCGAGTCTTTTATGAAGAAAGTTTTCCAGATTCAAAATGTTTATCATGCCACTCAAAAACTGATTTGACCAAATCTACAGATGGACAAACAAAATCATTATACGTAGACTCGAACAAAGCAATGAACTCCGTTCATAATAATAATTCATGCATTAAATGTCATACCAATGTAAGTAATGCAAGAAATCCAGTATGCTTAAATAGTGGAAAGGTAGATTGTTCTAATTGTCACCCAGAACAGGATCTGGATTATCAGACCAGTAAACATGGAGCAGACTACACAAGTGGAAATCCAATTGCTCCTTATTGCACGGATTGTCATGGCATTCATGATACGCAATCTAAATCGGATATTACTTCCCTGACTTTTGCTCGAAACATCCCGGATTTGTGTGGCAGGTGTCATCGCGAAGGCCAAAAAGCTGCCGTTGCTTATCAGGGCGAAGATCATGAAATCATAAAAAAATACACCATGAGTATACATGGAAAAGGACTGCTTCAGAGCGGTCTAATGGTGACAGCAACATGTGTAAATTGCCACACATCTCATGCAGAGAAACCTGCCAGTGACTCACTTTCGACTGTGAATGAAAGAAACATTGCAAATACTTGTGCCCAGTGTCACTTAGGCATTTATGAGGATTTCAAAAACAGTATACATAGTCCTACAATTACTAAAACTGAGAAAGAACTGCCAGTGTGCAACGACTGTCACCTCTCACATACAATTAGGCGGGTCGATGTGGACACTTTTCGTCAGGGTATTTTAGATCAGTGCGGGAAATGTCACCTGGATGTAGCTGAGACCTACTTCGACACCTTTCATGGTAAAGTATCTAAGTTAGGTTCGATAAAAACCGCAAAATGTTCTGATTGTCACGGAGCCCATAATATTCTACCTGTGTCTAATCCCAATTCCACTCTTAGCCATTCAAACGTAGTGGAAACATGCAAAAGCTGCCATCCAAATTCAAATCGGAAATTTGTTGGATATTTAACGCATGCCACTCATCACAATAAAACCAGATATCCTATTTTATACTATACATTTTGGTCCATGACCTTTCTGCTGATTGGTACCTTTAGTCTTTCTGGATTACATACGTTACTATGGCTGCCAAGAGCGTTGCATGAAAAACGAAAAAATAGTAAACAACATCAAAAAGACCTTCTCGAAGAATCTAAGCTTGGAACATCTAAAAAATTCTATTATCAAAGATTTGACCGATTTTCCCGCGTTCTACACTTGATGGTAATTACCAGCTTTCTCTCTCTGGCAATTACCGGTATGACCATCAAGTTTGCAGGGGTTGGTGTTTTCCAGATATTGTCGAAATTTTTGGGTGGCTATGAAGTAACAGGTTTTATTCACAGGTTTGCAGCGGTCATCACTTTTGCCTATTTCTTCATGCATATTGGTAATCTCATTTATAAAAAACTTAAACAAAAAATACCCCTTAAAAACATGCTAACCGGAGAAGATACTTTAGTTCCACGGAAGAAAGATATTACTGAATTCTGGCAAACAGTAAAATGGTTTTTGGGTATTGGCCCTCGTCCGGAATATGGCAGATGGACATATTGGGAAAAATTTGATTATTTTGCAGTTTTCTGGGGTGTCGCGATAATCGGCTGCAGCGGATTAATGCTCTGGTTCCCTGAATTTTTCACTAAAATCGGATTGCCGGGCTGGTTAATAAACGTTTCAACTATTATCCACAGCGATGAGGCGCTATTAGCCACCGGTTTCATTTTTACTGTACACTTTTTCAATACGCATTTTCGGCCAGATAAATTTCCTATGGATCCAGTAATTTTTACCGGCAGTGTTTCATTGGCAGAATTGAAAGAAGACAGACCTCGGGAGTTCACTAAGCTAATCCAGTCCCGGTCTATTAAGAAACAATTAGTTGAAGAGCCACCTCGCTGGTTCGAAGTTGGCGCAAAAATATTCGGTTTGACTTGTCTAACTATCGGAATATTAGTGGTTGTTTTAATTATTTATGCAATGATATTCCTTTATCAATAGGACTATGCTGTTGGTTCCAATTTGGTTTTCTGTGGGAAATTTTATTTATTAACAGGACTATTGTAAAAATAGTAAAGGAAGGGTATTTCTAATTTGTATGTCATTCGAGGAACGAAGTGACTAAGCAATCTCCAGCTAATCCGCACGAAGATTGCTTAGTCGTCACCGCCTTCTAATGATTGAAATTTACTTCATCCTGCAATCAATCGTTACAAAAGGAATGGTTAAACCAAATTCACCTTTTTTTCTTGCTATGACATTTAGTCGCGCTTCAACCTGGTCGAATATGTTCTCCATATCCTCTGAATTTAGGATACTCTTCCAACCATCTATAAACCAGAATCTTATCAAATAGTGATTAAACATTGCAGTGCCATTGGAGAATCTGATTTTAAAAGAGTCAGGTATTATGTTATTAATTTTAAATCCAGCTTTTTTCAGCATAGATTCAATTTCATTGAGAGGTTTCCTTTTTAAATATATTTGATCCTTCATTTTTGTTATTTGGTCTACTAAACCATTATCCAATAAAGTTTTTTTGAAAGCCTCATAGAATTCAATCATGGTTTCTTCTAAATTCAAAGTGACTGTGAATTGTGCATGGGGTTTGCAAACTCGATAGCATTCTGAGAGCGTCAGCTCAATGTCTTGAACATTATTTATACCGTTATTTGAAACAATCAAATCAAAAAAATTATCTTTAAAAGGCAGGTGTTCTGCAAAACCTTTTAATACTTGAACATTTTTGATGTTATACTTTCTAATTTTGAGATTTACTCGTTCAATAGCTCTTTCCCAGGGATCAATGCCTAAGACTTTAGAAGTATTTCCAAGTCTCTGTGCAATTTCGATGAGAGGAAATCCTAAACCGCAACCAATATCTAAGGCAACAATTGCTGATTTGAGCTCAATCGTGTCAAGTAGTTGCAGACCAAAAGGCGCTGACCATAAAGGAAGGTCATCCACAACTGCTATCAAATCAAAGTCATTAAGATTGACTTCTTGATTTAAGTAATCTTTCACTTTTCTCAATAATTAAAAATTTATTGAACAGGCCGTTCCTACGTTTCCTTATTATGCCTCGCGGCCCAGAAAATAGCATTAAACATCAACTTGTAGGTTCCATGCATCATGGCTCTGAATTGAGGCGCCATCGAAAAAAGGATTACACGGCCTCGGCCAACTGTCTGCACTGCAATGGAGCCTTTGCCCTGGATATGTTCTGGTCCCAGTAAAAATCCGCTTAGCCTGGGATCGTAGTCTGGATAACGGCCGATCATTTTAGGGCCGGCTCCTGTTGTTGCTCTGGGAATGAAGGCCGGTCCCCTACGGTTCATTACGGGTAATTTGTCAGGTAATCCATAGGCTATTGGGCTGGTAACATCCAGCTCTGAAAGAACGAGGCTTCCTGGTGCAAAATAGTCTTTCCGGGTTAATTCCTGAACACTGTTTGCCACTGGCAGATCGAACAAATCGACCAGAGCCATACTGCTACGCCCGAATGCTGCTATCGTACCTCCGGCCTGGACAAATGTCTGAAGTTCATTCAGGCCTTTATCCCCGATGCCGCCCATATATTTCTCTGGCCGGCTTGTGGAATCATTCAAAATCGATCCAGCTCGCAAACCATCCGGAAACAAAATGATATCGTACTTATTTGCAAGATTGCCAGCCTTGAGATCAGCATTACGCACAGTATTATGCTCCAATTCCCACTGTTCTAGAACCAGACGTGTCCAACCGGCGTCTATATTCCCGCCCCAGGGCTCATACAAACCTATTTTCGGATTTCCTAACGGATTAAAAACATCGTCAGATATCAATTTGGTCCTATCCAGGCCTACCGTATTAAAGCTCCATTTTTGAGCCAGTTCAGCTACTTTCCCGGAGAGGCCAGTTTTAGGTGAAACATGGAAACTTCCAGCCGGCAGTATTTGCTGGTCTACAGTTGTGGTCTCATTAAGCTGTGCCACTTCATAGTCAGCATCTAATAAAGCATCTGCAGCAGCATAGGCTTCATTACTATTGGGCAAGATAACGTATCCTCCTGAAGCAGATGTGCTCGCTTGGCCTTTGAAATGAATTTCATTTTTTACCAGGGTCATATTAGCTTTAAATTCTTGTTTGATTTGTGCAGCTTCAACTCCCATCATCATTGGCAGGGTCTGTGCTGTGACATCATAAGGGACGATCGGCGCGTCATCCGGAGAACGGCGTAGATCGGGGTATTCCTGTATCTCAAGCACGGTTTTTGCCCATGCGGCATAAGGCTGGCGCAAAATAATAACATGGCTTCCCGCTTCAAATTTCTGCCCATCAGCAACAAATGGCGCCTGAGCTCGATGGATTTCGATACGGCCACGCTGCATTGCCCGCAGTAATCTGGCTGCTGAGCTCGGATCGGTTTGCTTAGCCGGGAAAACGAAAGCATAAGGCCAGCCATTACCCTCAACGGCTCTCTTCAATGCTCTAAAATAGGCCATGTTGAAGGCAGCCGGATCGCTCGAAACCAAATTCAGCGCGGCCTTACTGGCAGACACCTGATAGTCGACCATTTTTTTGAAAGTCCAGTCACCACCTTTCCACGGCAGAGGAAAATTCCAGCTCTTCTTGAGCGGATGATAGGTACCGGTTCCTGAACGCCTGTTATTCAGTTCTTTGGGTTTAATCACTCTCATTCGTGCAAAATTCGCACTCGCGGTTTCAGTCAAGATGCGGGCTGTTCCACGATAAGTTTGGAAAGCACGCGCCGGGGTAAACAAATCGTAGATGGCATTTTTGACAACTCCAGCTTTTCCTTCCGCAGTCAGGCGATGGCTCATGGCCATGCCAACTATTGCCATGGTTTCCATAACCTCCGGGGCTGTATTTGCATCATAAGGATCCTGATAGGGCGGTACAAAAATACGTGCGCCGCCGCTGCCCATCTGATGCATTTCATGGGAATAGTTGGGATGCCATTCCATGTGGATGCTGGTTGCAGTCAGTCGTTGCTCTGGAAAATGCAAAAGTACCCAGTCCCGGTTGTTGTCGTGGCCGACATAAGTGTGGTACAACCAGGGCATACGGTTTTCCCAGCTTTTGCCTTTATGTTCATCGTACCATTTCTTCACTTTTACCTGCCCATCCGGATTGGCGCTCGGGCTTACGAGAACAATAGTGTTTTTCAAGATCCTCTTCACTCCCTCGGAGTTGCCATTGACAAGCCAATACACCAGCTCCGGCATTACCTGTGCTGTGCTGATTTCGGTGCTGTGAATCGACGATGTGTGAAACGCGACCGCAGGCAGCTCATTTGCCAGTCTCCTCGCCTCGGCATCACTAATTTTTCGTGGATCACTCAATTTATGTCGCTTCTGTTTGATCTCATCCAGGCGCTGCAGATTTTCCGGCGCTGAGATGATCAGTAAGACAAACGGATTTCCATCTGTAGTCTTGCCCAATTCCGAAAAGCGAATTCGATCGGATTGTTTAGCCAGTTTTTTATAATAGTCTAAACCGTCAAAAAAGTCGATGATCTCCCCTTCTGCTCCCATAAAGTGTCCGAAATGTTTTTCAGGACTGGGAAGGTTTTGGGCTAAATTCAATACTGGTAAACATAACACTATAATGACGATTCCAGTAATTAATGATGTTTTCATAGCGGTTCCTTCTGTTTAAGGTGAATGTTTCCATAGCCCGATGACATATTCTTCACCGCTGTCCTTAGCTTAACTATCTATTTTGGTTTGAGTGTCTCCTGACTAATCGATTTCATGTAAGGATTTAATATATATTTTATATTTGTAATAGTCAAGAATGTAAAGACCAAATGCCAAATATATCCCAATGTGTAAATTACAATTTGCTGACTGCACACGAATTTGGGATTTCGAATTTGGTATTTAGAGATTAACTGGTGTTTGGGAATTGGATTTGAAAGTTTGTTTTTTGAAATAAGATTTGCGGCTTTGCTGTGTTAGGATTATACCGCTCAACCCGGTATATCAGAATTAATCCGTACAACTATCATAGCAAGGTTGCGGTAGCTTAGAGCTTCTCTGAATAAATCCTTGAGTTTTGAGTTGAAATCGTCAGGGCCGATAGTACGCACCCATTTCACGCCACAGGCCCTGGCAATATGTTTAATACTTAAAGCTGGAGCTTCTCGCCCCATAGCGTCTTTACCAACACCTGGATTGGGTTGAAATCCCGAAGTGGCCGTGGCTGCATTGTCCAAAACGATCATCAGGATATTGCTGCGATTATGCACGGCATTACAAATGGCCGGCAGACTCGTATGAAAGAAAGACGAGTCGCCAAACATGGCCACAGCGCGTTCATCGATCCCGGCTTTACTCAATCCATCGGCAACACCCACTGCCGAACCCATGGCATACTTGGCGTCAAGGCGTTCCGCTACTGTGACCAGGCAACCCGGGTCACCAATAATCACCGGTTTCTGACCCAAACTATCTGCGGCCTCCTGGAGCCGGTCCAGAATTTCACCGTAATTGCAACTTGCACAGTAGTTTTCCTTTCCTGGTCGTTCTTCACTTTCGGCATCTCGTGTGTATTTTCGTACTGGAACGAATTCCGGTAAAAACCTGGTCAGAGCATCCTGAATCTGCCAACGATACAATTCGCCTTCGCGATTCACATGTTGGCTCAGCTTGCCATATACTTTGGTACGAAAACCGCCCTCATGAGCGATGGCTTTGATATGGGTTTCGACAAAAGGTTCGTTCTCTTCAAGCACCAGGATTTCCTGGCAATCCGCTAAAAACGTAGAAATGAGATTCTCGGGCAAGGGATAAATGGAACTCAGCTTTAGTATCCGCATGTCCTGACGAGCTTCATCGCTCACTAAATCGAGGAGTTTCCTGTAAACGAATCCAGCGCCGACAATCCCTCGCACACCTGAACCTTTCATCCTGTTGAAGGGAAGACTATCTGCCCACTGACTTAAACGCGAAAGTCTCTCGTGTAACTCTTTGTGTTTTTCCACAGCATTTTTGGGAACCGGTGTAAATCGAAAGGGTTCTCTTGCCAGACTCAGGTTGACTTCCGGATAGGGCGCATCAGGTACAGATACCGATTCCGACTGCTGAATATAACTGCGGGTTTCCCGAATAATGACCGCGGTTTGGAATCGCTCCGATATGGAAAAGGCCTCCTGCATCATGGCAAATCCTTCAGTCGGACTTGCAGGTTCCATCATTGGCATTTCTACCAAAGGAGCTATGGACCGGGTATCTTGATCGTTCTGAGAACCGTAACCGCCGGGATCATCCCCTAATAGAATAACTAATCCGCCGTGGACAGGCGTTAGATTGAGAGCCATCAGGGGATCGACCATCACATTCATGCCCACGCTCTTTGTGCAGACAAGGGCGCGGCGGCCGGCAATGGAAGCGCCGATACCCATCTCCATCGCCACCTTTTCGTTACTCGACCACTCCACGTAAATATCATGTTTATTTGCCAAATCGATCAGTGTCTCTATTGTACCGGAACTGGGCGATCCAGGATAACTTGTAACTATTTTGACTCCACTGACTAAAGCGCCATAGGCCATGGCCTGGTCGCCATTGAGTATTTTAAAGGCCATAAAAATCTCCCTGATTATCTATTTTGACAGTTAACGATCCGAGGATTGTATAATTTTTCATAATTGGTGCAAAAGCTTCTTCAAGTGAATTTAGATTCTCAGGTATTTTAAAATCGTTTGAGCATAAAATTTCAAACATATCAGATATCTCTTGCTTTTATTCCACAAAGAAAAACTCGATTGATCACCCGTAATCGTAATGGTCTGCGAAAGAGCTATCTGTTCTTACTGACATGGAGATAGAAGCCTTGAGAAATCAAAGAACTCCGCTAAAAAATAACGATCATTTCATCATATCCATACAATGATATTTTTTAAAAGGCAAAGAAACCATAAAACGATTTGCCACTAACCCTGTCCAGATACAATTTATCTGCTGCAAACAGGTGTGATTTTGGAATGGGAGTACCAGGCAATTTCGTGCCTCCTATGGCTTTTTTCAATATAGAGTATGATTGATATAAAGTAAAATAAATATGGTAACTTTCAACTATTTTCCTACCGGATTTTTAGCACGATTAGAAAAAGAAAAAAGCGAGGCAAAAAAAGAACGACCTTTTAATTTTATAGATAAGCATACTTTCAGTATACCCAAAGACTATAAATTTAATAGAGAGGAACTTTATGAACGATAGTATCTTGCTGGATACGAATCTATGGGTATATGTGACAAGTACAAATACTCGTATTGGGATAGTTTATTAATTGCAACAGCAATGCTCAACAAATGTCGTGCACTCTACACTGAAGACATGCAACACATTTAGCTTATTGAAAACACTACCCGACTCATAAATCCATTCTATAAAACAGATTAACTGATATATTTTTCCAGGGGAAGACAGTCTCTGGAATTTCACAAGAACATTTCACAGATGACTATTAAGGCGAAGAGTATCTGGAAAATTTGCTGACTCTCTGCTGCGCCGATATTACCTCTCAGAATCCAAGGCGTGTGCAAAAGCATTTAGCCAATTTTGATTTTGTAGTCAAGCCACTGCAGGAAGTTGAAGAAAAAGATCGTATGCTGGCTTTTCAATCGCCGGTACGTGGAGAGGAAATTATGCAGATCTGTGGCTTGAAACCGGGCCCAACTGTGGGTAACTGAAAACCATGATTGAAGAAGCAATTTTGGACGGGGAGATTCCCAATGAGCATGATGCGGCGTTTGAGTATTTGTTGAAGATAAAGGATGAAGTGTTATCAGTGGAATAGTCTTATGCTTTAAGCTAACAAGTTACCTAAACCTTAAAGGTTAGTAAACTTAATGATGTTTCTTTTTTTGATTCAATCACCATTACATTTGCCTTAGAATTTTTCCTTGACATCACACAATTTATTAATTATCTTAAACAATTGCTATCGCCCTGTTACAAGTAATTATCTACGAATCTACCAATCACCAGCGCCAGCACACGAAGAAGGGGACAATAGTACAGAGGCGGAATGAAATATCATCCTTTATAATAAAAAATATATCAGAAATAAAATTGAGGTAGTTAAATTAATCCAATCCCAATATAGGTAGTAAAAGTCAAGAAGTGTGGTTCGACAAGACCGGGAACGAGGATGACTTATTAAAACCCAAAACCTGAAAGGGTAAAAAAGCCGAAACTCCTCACACAGGTTCAAGAAGTCATTCGCAGCAGGCAATACAGTCTGCTCACTGAGGAAGCGTCTGTGCAAGGGATACGGAGAAGTCCATATCGGCGAACTTGTCCGTGCAGCAGGTGGCAGGTGGAACGCTAAATCACAAGTATGGGAGATACCCTACGGTGAAGTCATGGATCTTGGCCTGGAAAAACGATTGGTTAAGACGAAAACTTAAAAATGCCTAATATTAGGACCTTTCATATTCCAAATATGGATATTTTTTCCTATGCGAAAAGTTGTAAATAAGCCTCTGTTTGATAACATACATATTTGAATGTTTAGCAGAAGATTTGCTTAACACACGCAAGGTAATAATATTTTAAAAATATGCAACATTTTCATTGGTTTTTGATAGTACATTAAATATATTGATGTTATACCAATAAAATGAGTTACTTACTTGTCCGGCCTGGTGTCACTGCCGGGTGGAACACAGTAGCGGAGTTAGCCAGTTTCTGCAAATCCTTGCATAATGAATGTTTAGCAGAAATTGTACAATCACTGGTTATACATGAAGGAATAGAGAAAAAATGGGAATAAATAAAACAATATCGGATTACTTGAGATGATAACAATTAGTAACATCAGACAGTTTAATTTTGAAAGTGTTCCCATTGACCCTTTCTGGAATACAGGTGTTCAAAAAGAACAAAAAATGCATAGGATTCATGCTTACCCCGCAAAGTTTCCTGCATTTATTACAACCAAAGCACTCGAATATACCCAGAACAGTATTGGGCTTCAGCCCGAAAGAATTGCGGATATTTTCTGTGGTTGTGGAACAACTGCATTTGAGGCCAAAAGAAATTCGATAGATTTCTGGGGTTGCGATATCAATTCGGTAGCAACCCTCATCGCTAAAGCTAAAAGTCGAAAATACCAATCAGGACGGATTCAAAATTATTTTAATAAAATAGTGACCGCATACGATGAAACCAGTATTGCGGATACTTACGATCATGCACCTGAAAGATTGAAATACTGGTATTCCCAAAAACAATATAATCAGCTTGCACATCTCAAGACGATTATATTGAAAAACACTCCTGCCAACAGTGATTACAGACTCTTTTTTCTTTGTGCATTCTCAAATATATTAAAACCTACCTCCAAATGGTTAACAAAGTCCATAAAACCTCAAGTTGATCCTGACAAAAGACCTGCTAAGGTTGTTGATGTCTTAAAAAAACAGTATCAGTTTATGCTGAAAGCAAATGAAGAGATTGAATATCTTGGGGATACAATCACTGACATTGTCACGGGTAGTTTTTTAGATGACTCTTGGGATATTCCAGCCATAGACATGATTATAACCAGCCCTCCTTATGTGACTTCCTATGAATATGCCGATTTGCATCAATTGTCTTCTCTGTGGCTTGAGTATGTTGATGATTATAGAGATTTACGTAACGGAACTATCGGTAGCCTTCATCATGATTATAATTTCAATAAAGAGTTAAAGAGGCTTAATTCGACCGGGCTCAAGATAGTCACACACCTGCTTGACCAGCACAAATCAAAGGCAAGATCTGTAGCCAAGTATTTTCTGGATATGCAGAGTGTTGCTCAAAAATCTTTTTCTATCCTGAATAAAAAAGGAGTGGCTTTGTTTGTGATTGGAAATACTGAGTATAAAAATGTCCGTATAGATAATGCAAAACATTTATCCGAGGCTCTATTTGAAGCAGGATTTGCTGAAGTAAGTGTCACAAAACGAAAAATAAGCAATAAAATTTTAACCCCATACCGTGACAAACGTGGAAAGTTTACTTCCAACTCAAATGGTCGGAAAGTTTACAGTGAGGAGTTTATAATCATCGGGAGAAAAAACATATGAGTGACTCAAAACAACTTCAGATAAGACCGTATGCACGACTGTTAACCATGCTTGGTGAGCAATTGATCAAAAATGAACGAATTGCTCTGATTGAGTTGATCAAAAACTCTTATGATGCTGATGCTGATTGGGTGAAGGTCATTTTTCAAGGATTTGGAGAGAATTATAAAATAGAGGCTGATTCAAAGATCATTATTGAAGATAACGGCCATGGAATGAATCGAGAAATTATTGAAAATCATTGGCTCAATCCTGCCACACCTGAGAAAAAAAGACGGAAGAAAAAAAAGGCCACCACATCTAAAGGACGAATCATTCAGGGAGAAAAAGGAATTGGCAGATTTTCTATTTTAAAGTTGGGGCGAAAAATTGACATTATTACCCATACAGATACTGATCAATCAGAATATCTTATAGAGTATGACTTTTCAAAATATGATGATGATTTTTTGTCTGAAGATGGGAATGATAAAAATCTGTTTATTGATGACCTTAGTGTTTTTTTAACCAGCCGAAAACCTGAGAGGATAATAAATGAAACCGTCCCTTTTGGCGCACGCAAGAAAAAACGTCCTGAACACGGTACAATCATTGAAATAAGCAATCTAAAAGGAAGTTGGACAGAAAAGAAAGTTGAACTAGTTTATCAGGATCTTACAAAATTTGAATCTATATTTTCAAAAAAAGAAGATCCTGATTTTGAAGTTTGTATTTACAAAGATAGTGAGCATCAGAATTTTCATGAAGATTATCTGGAAAAACTTAACCTGCTATTATCCGACAGGTCGGTAATAAAAGTTGAAAATGGATGCTTTGACGCTCAAAAAATGGAATTTTACTTTACCATCGATGGTGTTGAAAAAACAATCAGCCTGACTGATCCGATCATTACGGGACTGAAAGTCTTTAAAGATCGTTTTGGCAATGCAGGTTCTGTTCTAAAAGATAGAACCATTGAATGCGGAAGTTTTGAGTTTGGTTTTTATGTATTTGATTTCAGTGCTCAGGCACCAGCCAAATATCAACTCGATAGAGACGATAAAAATATACTTAAGGATCATCGTATTTATTTATACAGGGATAATATCAGAGTTTATCCCTACGGCGAATCTGATGATGACTGGCTCCATATTGATGCCTATAGAGGAACAATCAGTGCCGGCCATTTTCTCAGCAACGATCAGGTTGTGGGTTTTGTAAATATATCTCAAAAGAACAATCCGAAACTGAAAGATAAAACCAATCGTGAAGGATTGATTGATGAGGGGAACGCAACCGATGATTTTATTACAATCCTTCAGGCCTTTCTTGCCCATGTTCGTCAGAAACCATATGCCAGATACCGCAAAGACATAGAAAGCAAGAAAGATCAAGATATTTTTAAGACAGAACAGATACAAAAAGATTTTGAGGATTTAAAGTCTGCTGTTGGAGACAATAAAAAAGCCCTGACGATTCTATCTAAAGCGGAAAAAGAATATAAAGCAGAGCGGCGATATCTCACCCAAAGGGCCGAAACAACCGAAGAACTTGCAGGTGTCGGCTTGTCAGTGGAAACCGCTTCCCATGACATTATGGGAATCATGGGAAAAGTTCTTATCAATCTTGATGGCCTCATCAGAGATTTAATGTTAAATGATGAGATAGATAAAGAAGGGTTGTTAAAGGAGTTTCAGTCTATCCGTGGCGGTATGAGTTTTATTGAAGCTCAGCTAAAAGATATTCAGCTCTTATTCAAATCATCAAAGCAGAGGCGAAAGCAGATTCGGATCAAAGATATTGTAGAAAAAGTGGAGAGGATATATCGACGATTACTAAAAAAAGAATCAATAGCTCTCTCAATCAATACCATTGGCTCCCCTCTTATTGCTAAAACAACTGATGCGGTTCTATTGCAGTTGCTGCTAAATCTTTTTGACAATGCGGTTTATTGGTTGCAACAAACATCAAAAAAAGAAAAGAAAATTGATATATTACTGGATGGCAATAACGGCAGGATGATTTTTTCAGACAATGGTCCCGGGATCGACAAGGAGGATGCACCTTATATATTTGAACCCTTCTATTCTGGCAAGGGGGATGAAGGCCGTGGTTTGGGATTATATATTGCCAGGCAGTTACTTGAACGAAACGACTACACCATAGAGCTGGCTGAACTTAAATCTGAAAAAATACTCTCCGGTGCCAATTTCATTATGAATCTTTTTATGGAGGACAAGTAATGGGTCTGAAGGATTTATTCAGTGGCATCGCGGTGGTAATTGATGATGAAATTAATAATTCTAATGCCAATATTGGGAATATTGTTATGCAAATTGAATCTGCCAATATCCCGATTCTCAAATATACATCACTCCCATCAGAAGAAGTAATACGACATTTTCAAAACCTTTCGTTTTTACTGCTCGACTGGCGATTAATTAAGGAAGAAGTAACTAACGATAATATTACGAAAGGAGTAACCATTCCCGATACACTTCAAGAATACGATGTTTCTGAAAGCACTGAGTTTATAAAAAAACTCAGTGAAGTTTGCTTTTGTCCTATTTTCATTTTTACTAATGAAGATACTACCTCTATTCAGAGTACCCTTAATTTAAATGAAGACAAACCATCGAATCTGTTTGTTAAGTCAAAGTCTGACCTACAAAAGGATAGTACATTTTTTGATACAATTACGAAATGGCTTCAAAACACACCATCAATTTATGTTCTGAAAGAGTGGGAAAAAGAATACCAGAATAGTAAAAACAAACTTTTCTCAGAATTTCATGATTTAAACTCTGAGTGGCCTCATATTATGTGGAAAAATTTCGAAGCTGACGAGCAAATAAATCATTAGAACTGGGAGAATTGATTTCAAGAAATCTTCACTCTCGCATGACTCTTTTTGAGTTTAATGATGGAATTCTTAACAAGGATAACTCTCAAACACAAAAAAAAGAGCTTAGAAAAGTGTTGGAAGGGGAACGATACCTTAAGAAAAATAGTCTTCATGATAGTGATGTTGGGACAGGAGACATTTTCAAGGAAGAATATCAGGATAATGGAAAAACGAAATACAGATACTATCTTAATATCAGAGCACAGTGTGATTTGGTGCGAGAAGAATATCCAAAACTGTATACAATTTCGGGTTATGAATTAAAGCAACAGGAAAATGGAAAAATAAAGAATATTTCTTTCAACCACGGGCAATACCTTGAGAAACCAAACCATGCTGTGGTTGCATTTCTTGATAATGGAAAGATTCTTGAGTTTAAATTCAGCGAATTCAAAATTCAAGACTGGAACGAACTAAAAGATAAACGCATTGGTCGGCTCCTGCCTCCCTATGTCAATAAAATCCAGCAACGGTATGCATTGTATATGCAACGTCAAGGCTTACTACGAATTCCTGATGCTGCAATCTTTGAGAATTTGAATTTTGAATGAATGTTTTAGCATATCTATGTATCACGAAAGGAAAGATGAAAAGGAAATGTATAACAAATCGTTGCACTGGATTTTTACTCCGCAACGCTCTGTAAAAACCAGTGAACTCAGACGTTATGTGTGATAAATTGGAGGAAAGGTGCAGGCTTTAGCATTCATAGATCTGCTTGGGTTCAGCCAGATGGTTAGCAGTAACTCCTCACGTTCAAAAGAAATATTAAATGATTTCTACAATATTACATTTCGAATCATCAAAGGAAAAGATGAGGTTCAGGGTAATTTATTTTCAGATAGCCTTTTAGCTTATTCAATTAATCCAGCTACATTGGTAAATGTTATTGCTGAAATATATAGGGAATGCCTAAAGAAAAATAATACTTATCAGTTTCACTTATCAAAGCATTTCCTCCTACCGCGTGGTGGTATATCGTACGGAATGGTTGATATTCATGATCGTACAAAGGCCCCCAACCTAACAAAAAACTTCATTGTGAGCCCAGCCCTTGTGCATTCGGCAAAAATGGAAAGCCAGATTAAAGGAGCTCGTTTATTAATTGCTGATCCTGAAAATAATGAAGAACAAGTCTTTAATTGGAATAACAATATAAAAAGCATTCTTTACGAAAACTCTACATTTACATTTTGGTCAAATTATAAATATTTTGATGCGCTCTGGTTTTTGGATTTAAATAAAGATCACGAAGAACAAAAAAATGAAGTGACTGAATTAATAGACATATCTATAAAACTCGCAAAATCCAACTCAGGCAATAAAAGTGCGATTGAACAGCATTTGCAAACTCTAAGGATAGGCCTACTAAGCTACGGTAAGTTTTTGACCCCCAATAGCAATCCTCTTATAGAACGTATTATTTCAGAATTCGAAGATGATAAGTACTGGATAATCTGGTTGACTCTATTTGAAGTTATTATGCAATCTCCAGATAGCTGGGCATTTCCTTCAAAATCAGAAGTAATTGAGTTTTACAAGAAAATAAGCCTGAAAAGCTCATGGGCAAATGTTATTAAAGAGATTAACAAACCAAAAAATTCATATCAGAAAAGTTTGCTGGATACATTTATTCAAGAATTATCAATTGCCCAGATATGATGAAAAACAAACACATAACAAGGCAAATGCACTCGGACTATTTACTGCGCTGCGCTTCGTTCACAGGTGGTGATTTGCGGCGGTAGTCTTAAAAAAGTAATTAATAATACTCATAAGGCAAAAAAAATGAAAAAAGAAAATTTCAAAACATACCTACTCCTTGTTGTCCTGCTTTTTGCATATGGCAGTTTCTTAAGCACCAATGGCCGTGCATCGGAAAACTATGAAGACCTGGTCGTGTTATTTAAAGAATGGCGGGAATTTGAACGACCGCCTATGCTGGATGGAGCGCCAGACTATACTGCAAAAACATTTGCGAAACGCTACGAATCCTTCAAAAAATACAAGAGGCGGTTGGATGAAATCGATCACAGTAACTGGCCGGTTGAACAAAAAGTTGATTGGTATATTGTATTAGCTGAAATGAACGGTTTTGACTTTAACCATCGTGTGCTACAGCCATGGGTTCGCGACCCCGCGTTCTACAAATCTATCTGGTTAGACAAAAGCGACGTTCCCGCCCATGAAGGCCCCACTCATCATGCGGTTACCGAGCTGTGGACCTATAGTTTCCCGCTTACAAAAAGTGAACAGACTCGCTTAATTACCGACCTGAGCGTTATTGCGCCCCTCATGAAGCAGGCGCAAACAAACCTCACCGGCAATGCCCGGGAGCTCTGGATTACCGGGATTCGGGATATCAGACAGCAAAGTAAGAACCTGGATAACCTTAAGGAAACTGTTGGTGACAATGCAAGTAAAAAGCTTAAAACAATCATTGTTGAAGCCAAAGCAGCTACCGATGAGCTAATCGGCTGGCTTGAACAACAAGCGCCGTTAAAGACCGGGCCATCCGGCATTGGCAAAGAAAACTACACCTGGAATCTGCAAAACGTCCACCTAATTCCCTTAACCTGGGAAGAAGAAATGATGGTGTTAAAAAGGGAGCTGGCGCGGGCCTGGTCATCTCTGAAATTGGAAGAACACCGTAACCGGCATTTACCAGAACTGAAAGCCGTATCCTCTGCGGAGGAATATGATGCAATGGCCAAACGCTCGGTAAAAAAGTTTATGGCGTTCTTAAAAGACAAAGAAATCGTTACCGTAGCCGATTATTTCGAACCTGCGTTAAGAGCACATGTGGGCAGGTTCATTCCCATAGAGAAACGCCATTTTTTTAGGATCGCTATGCATTACGATCCCATGCCACTGTATTCGCATTCTTATCACTGGTTTGAACTGGCGCGCATGGAACACGATCCCCACCCCAATGTTATCCGGCGGGACGCTTTACTTTACAATATCTTTGACAGCCGTAACGAAGGCACGGCCACCGCAGTTGAAGAGATGTTTATGCAAGCCGGTTTGTACGATGACAATCCCCGTGTCCGTGAAATCGTTTGGATTATGATTGCGCAACGGGCGGCAAGAGGCCTGGGCTCGCTTTATGCCCATGCCAATGAAATGACAATGGAAGAGGCCGGTAAAATCCACAGTGAATGGACCCCGCGCGGCTGGATGAAAACAGAACGCGAATTACTGATTTTTGAGCAGCACCTTTATTTGCGCCAACCTGGCTATGGTACCAGCTACGTGACCGGTAAATACCTGTTGGAAGAAACCATGGCCGCCTACGCCCGGCAGAAGGAAACGAAGGGTGAATCCTTTAAGCTAAAAGACTTTTTTGATGAACTAAATGCGATTGGTAACATTCCTATTTCTCTTGGCCGCTGGCAGATGACTGGTTTAGAAGATCAATTAGTTACGATGTTTGGGAAGACCAAGTAGGGAAAGCCCGGATCCCAATAAGAACAAAAAGGCCAAGCACTCATTTCAACCCGGACCAAATAACGTAAGCTAATTTTGAAACCAAAGTTTCGATATGCTGTTTGACCGACTAAATGGGCGTTAGAAATTTATAAAACAAGGAATAAATTATGGTAAGCTTAGTAGCTTGGTATAGTCGTGAGCAATGGTCAATTTTAAAACAAGTTTCTGTTGATGCAGAAGAACTCGAAGATAGTTATGACGAATGGGAACAAAATGCAGAGCAGGCTATTCAGAAATTCATTGCTAAAGGAATGAGAATTAGAAAGGTCGATGTAGACGTCAATGAATTAGTTAAATGGTGTAAAAATAAAGGTGTTTCAATTGATGGGGCAGCGCGCTCACAATACGCTGTAGAAAAAGGCGCAAAAGAATATAAAGGATAAGGCCGTATGTGTCAACATCCCCACTCCAATTGGGAGACAATACTCCCTAATAAGCAAGAAAACGTTTTGCAGAAAAAAAGTATGTCGAAAAACTCGGCGAATTTACATTAGCTTAAATAGAGTCTGAACGAAAACTAGGAACATAGCTGTCATTGCGATGTGTTTTTTGCCGAAGCAATCTTATGCCATACCTAATCGTGAGATTGCTTCACTGAGAAGCGCTCGCAAAGTCATTCAAAATCGAGTTTTCGGTCAGACACTTAATAGGTAACTTTTAGTAAAAAAAACAGTCTAAAAAGGTAAGAATATCTTTTCTAACCTTATTTAGATAATTCATGTAGAGGATTTATTATGTTTAAAAATTATATTAAAACCGCTTTACGAAGTTTGGTGAAACACAAGGAATACTCACTCATAAATATATTTGGATTAGCGATAGGCATGGCCAGCGTTATCTTGATTTTGCTATTTGTTCAGGAGGAGTTGAGCTATGATCAATTTCATGCAAATCGGGATAACATTTATAGACTAAACATAAAAACTAAGCATCCCCAGACCGGTGCTATACGAGAGCGCGCCATTGGTCCGTTTCGTCTTGCTAAAGAATTAAAAACGGACTTTTCTGATATTCCGCACATTATTCGATTTTCTCCCCAGGGCAGGACTCTTATACAATACGGTGACGAGCGTTTCTATGAGCTGCGAGTGGCTTTTGTCGATCCGGACGTTTTTCAAGTGTTCGATATGCCACTGCTGACAGGTGATCCCAAAACTGTGCTTGACCATCCATATTCAATTGTAGTTTCACAGGAGATCGCGCAAAAATATTTTGGTGATGAAGAGCCCGTTGGACAGGTCCTGAATTTTCAAAACAACGATTTCAAAGTCGCAGGTATTCTGGATCAAATACCGGGTAATACCCAGTTTCAATTTGATATTTTGGCTTCAATGAATTGCGCTGAACAGGTTTTTTCCAGAATTGTACTTGAAAACTGGGGCGAGGGATCTTGTGAAACCTATGCAATGCTGCCTGTTGGAAAAAAGCCACGGGATTATGAAGGAAGAGTTACCACGTTTATTGATTCTAAATTAGAGGCCTGGGCACAAGCTTCACCGGAATTGGTGATGCAGCCATTATCAGATGTGTATTTGCACTCACAAAACATCTCCGCCTACGCACCCGGCGGAGACATCACGTATGTCTATGCTTTTTCGGCTATAGCTTTGTTCGTTCTCATTATCGCCTGTATTAATTTCATGAATCTGGCAACAGCTCGTTCCGCAAACCGTGCTAAAGAAGTGGGTTTACGCAAAGTCGTCGGTGCGTCACGCAAACAACTTATTTGGCAATTTCTGAGTGAAAGCATTTCGCTTTCCATGCTTTCGTTAATCCTGGCAGTAGCTTTATGTTCATTGAGTCTCACCGCATTCAATGAACTGGCAGGGAAAGAACTTAGTATGGATATTTTCAAAAATGGTCCGCTTCTATTAGGGCTCGTAATGATTACACTTTTTGTTGGAATCGTTTCCGGAAGTTATCCGGCTCTTTTTCTTTCCTCTTTCAAACCAGTTAGTGTACTATCAGGATTGATGCGAAAAGGCGCGAAAGGTGGAACACTAAGAAAAGTACTGGTTACATTCCAATTTGCCGTTTCTATATTCTTGATTGTGGTGACATCTGTAGTCAACAATCAACTGCAATACGCCCGGGATATTAAGCTCGGGTTCAGCAAAGATCATATAGTATTGATACCGGGAACTCCAACCGAGATGCGGCAACGGTACGACCAGTTTCGAAATGAACTTCTGGCGAATCCCAGTATTAAGAATGCTGCAGGTTCTTCTCGAGTGCCTCCAGGCCGACTGAGTAGCTCCCTTGGCACACGGCCCGAAGGTGTACCGGAAGATCAGCGTCAGGGCATGCAGACCGTCTGGACGGATTTCGATTTTATCGAAACTATGGGATTTGAACTAGCTGCAGGTAGAAGCTTTTCCCGTGAATATGCCAGCGACGCCTCCACTGCGTTTATCCTGAACGAAGCGGCGGTGCAAAGAATTGGCTGGATAAATGAAACCGCTCTTGGTAAAGGATTTGGCAGCGCTGAAATTAAAGATTGGAACATCGGTCAGTGGGAGCAGCGTGGCGGACAAGTTATTGGAGTGCTCAAAAATTTTTATTTTGAGTCATTGCGAGAGGAAATCGTCCCTACGGTTTATTTTGTAGCGCCTTACATGGCCTGGAATTATGTTATCCGCATAGGATCAGAGAACGTTCCCGAAACGATGAAATTCATCGAAGAAAAGTGGACAGACTTCAACCCGACACTCCCGTTTGTGTATAATTTTGTTGATGAAAATTTTAAGAATTTGTATCGTGCAGAAGAACGTCAAGGCAAAATTTTTGGTGTATTTGCAATCCTGGCAATTTTTGTTGCATGCCTGGGATTGGTCGGACTTGCTTCCTTTACAGCTGAGCAACGGACAAAGGAAATTGGAGTGAGAAAAGTTCTCGGCGCCACAGTTAGTAATATTATCTTTTTACTTTCACGAGAATTTACTTGGCTTGTGCTCGTTGCATTTGTTGTCTCAGCACCCATTGCCTGGTATTTTATGAATGAATGGTTACAGAATTTTGCATATCATGCTTCTCTTAGTGTTGATATTTTTGTTTTTGCAGGAATCACAGCTCTTGTCATCGCCTGGATGACGGTAAGCTACCAGGCTATAAAAGTCGCTTTGACAAATCCAGCGGAAGCTTTGAGATATGAATAACTGACTCGACATAATAATATGCAGTATGATCAGGTGCTTTCACCAAACAAAGAGCGCAGTTCATTTTCGCACGTTTTGCGGATACTCATTGGCAATTGCCATCTCGTCACAAGTAGCGTTTTTTTCTTTGCAGGTGAAGCACACATTATGTTTGGAAAAGGTTTTATCACAAAGAGCTCAAAAGCAGTAGTAAATGAGGGAGAAATTGTAAGTGGTCCTTCTCAGGTCTTTTGCCCGTAAGTTGGCGCAGACCAAGTTCGGTCAAAAATCCCTGACCAAACCGGACGGGCTATCTATCTTGAAGCAGCAACCTGGCGCGCGTGTTTACGTAGGCTTAGTCTTACTGGTGATGAGTTTTTTGATAAGTTTGCCCGTTCTGGCTTTCTTGAGCTATCTGTCGGTGAAATTAACTAAGCCGATGATAATCGCAGTTGGCGGCCCTGTTGTTTTCATATTTGTGCACATCATGTTCGGGGTGGGCGTTTATCTGGCCGGGAATAACTACGTTTTAGAGATGCTGCATTGGGCCACCAAGCGATTTTTTCAAAAATATGGTAGTTGATTTATTTTACTATGATATCGAATAAACAAAGAGAATAAAAAATATAACCAAATGCTTTACTCGGATTGGGGCTATTACAGCCGATTCGCCCCAATGGGTAAGCATAATTGTTATGTGAAAAATATGACAAGTGGAAATAATGGAAAGTAGAAAAACACTCGGCGATATACTTTCAGGAAAAAACAGGGAAGCAATTCCAAACATAGCTTTCCATGTTATGACATTTATAATGAAATTGATGGATTTTTTTGGAAAGCATTATAGTAAAAACTTTGAAACGCTTGGTCTTAAACCAGGACAAACTGTTATTGATTACGGCTGTGGCCCTGCACGATATATCCAAATTGCTTCCAAAACTGTTGGAAAATCAGGTAAGGTAATAGCCGTAGATATTCATCCACTTGCTATTAGCAAAGTAAAAGAGAAAATTAAAAAATACAAATTAACTAATGTAGAAGCTGTTCATGCGGAACAATACAACACATCTATAATCAATGATACTGCTGATGTAATATATGCTTTGGACATGCTTCATATGATAGAACGACCAAATGAGTTGCTAAAAGAATTAAGCAGGTTGGTAAAAAGAGATGGAACAATAATAATTGAGGACGGGCATCAACCACGTTCTAAGACAATTCAAAAGATAGAATCATCTGGTTTTTTAAAAATTATTCAAAAAACCAAGTTTCATGTTAAATGTCAGAAAATTATATAAATCATAAAACACACAACGAGTGCATTAACTCGGACGTTTTTCGCACCGCTTCGCTCTGCAAAAAACGCCGGTTATGCATGCGTTGAGACTGTCGAAAAAGTCTCAACAAAATGATTGAAATTAGTGGACAATTATTGGCAGGTTTTGTATATTTAACTATTAGTATTCACTAATAGTTAGAGGAGCAGATGGCTAAATTTAAACCTTACAATTATGATCAGATGGTTCTGATTCCCATTACTCTCAAAGACCAGGTTGAACCCGGAACCCTGGAATACGCTATTCACGACCTGGTTGAGAATAAACTTGATACCTTCGTATTTGAACACCGCTACCAAAACGACGACACCGGTGCACCAGCTTTCGATCCAAAAATATTGTTAAAAATCGTCTTGTTCGCCTATTCAAGAAGCATCATCGGCTCCCGCCCCATCGAACGGGCCTGCCGGAAAAACATCACATTTATGGCTCTTGGCTGTGGTTTCCAACCCGACCACAGCA
>CAZIKB010000046.1:0-46869 GCA_964539665.1 uncultured Cytophagia bacterium | reverse complement strand
AAGAAGTATGTCCATGACACCGAACCTTCGGATTCCCCCAATATTTGATAAGTAGGTTCATAAATGGGAGTTGTGGCATCTGTTAAACCACCTGGAATAGTCGCACTACAACCTATAAAAATCGACAAAGATATTAAAATTGTTAAATAACTGAAAGTCTTCATATGAATCTCCTCCTTAATTGGTTTGGTTATAAATAATAAATATTTTTTAGAAATAAAATTAATGACTTATTATTACCTCAGCAAGATCAATTTCCTACTAGTAACAAAATCCCCGGCTCTCATTTGATAAACATAAACTCCGCTGGTAACTATAGTCCCAAAAGAATCCTTCCCGTCCCAGACAATTTTGAAATTGCCTACGTCTTTTCCCTCATTCACCAGGTTTACAATTTCTTGCCCAACAAGATTATAAATTCTAATGGTGACTTGTGATTTCTTTGGTATCTGATATTCTATGATGGTTTCAGGATTAAAAGGATTAGGGTAGTTTTGTGATAGTGAGAATTCTGTCGGTATTTGATTTTGAGAATTTAGGTCGACGTCTGTGATCAAAATTCCATCACCTGGTATTTCTTCATTACCGATTAGGTCAACGGCTTTCGATTTAATAGTAAAATTTCCTGACTCTTGCATGTTCCATTCATATTTCCATGTGTCAAAGTCAGTCCCGGTATTGGCCGCAGTATTCCAGATAGCTCCTCCGTCGGTGCTTACGGAGACACTTTTTACTCCACAGCCAGCAACAGCCCCTAAACCATCGTTCGCTGTTCCTTCTACCATAACTGTGCCAGCGGCTTCCTGTCCGGATGTTAAATTTGTAATCTCGGACTCAGGCGGTGATTTGTCAATTCTCAACATTCGGGTTGAGGTAGATTTGGTCTCATTGCCAGCATTATCGATCACCAGAATGTGCCAGAGATAAGCGCCGTCTACTAAGTCGGAAGCTGGTGTCGTGGAAGCTGTTGATGGAGACAGGTTATCTCTATTTAGCTCGGCATTGATATACAATTGAAATTTTGCCAAACCTGAGGTTGCATCATTGGTTTGCTGCCAGGACAACTTTGGCGTTCCCTCGTATGTCCAACTGCTGTCAAGCGGTGAAACAAGATCGAAGGTTGAGGGCGGTGTGACATCTATTACAAATTGTCCTGCATTATTGTTTTCTGACATGACATTGCCGGCTAAATCCACGGCATCTTTTACTTGAATAGTAGCGGTTCCGTCATTCATGGATATGTCAAGCGTTGCCGTTCCACTCCAAAGTTTGCTGATTACGTTATAGCCAGTTTGAATGAGATTTATTGGTGAGCCTCCATTTGGGGTGAATGATACCGATGGGGCAATATTGGTGTTCAATCCGCTGGTTGCTTCAGTGAAAGAGATGTTGGCTGTAACTGTTCCGGCTTTTGCAGGATCAGGTGTAACATTTACATTTCCGACCACAGGCGCTACAGAATCTATTATAAAAGAACCTGCATTCTCGACAGGCTTCATGATGTTGCCGTTATTATCCTGAGCTCCCGAGGTTTGAATCGTTGCTGTGCCGTTATTCATATTTGCGGCTATCGTAACGGTTCCAGTCCATGTTGAGCCGGCAAAGCTGGTTTGACTGATTGGATATTTGTTGGAATCGCCAGATGGCCTAAATGTAACCACCGGGCTGACGCTGTTATCCATGCCACTTTCGCCAACTTGAAACTCAACAGTTGCAGTAACTTCACCTGCTTTAGCTGGATTTGGAGCAACCGTTAAATTAGTAATTTCCGGGGCAGAAAAATCGACCGTTATGTTAATAAGCGGACTTGAACCAGTATTTCCGGCAAAGTCAATGGCTCTGCTTCTCATGGTGTGTTCGCCTGCACTGTAATCTGTCCACTCAAAACTCCAGGAGCTGAAGTCCGTGCCGGTGTTGACGACTGTCTGCCAATTGCCATTGTCAATACTTATTTCCACTGTGTTGACTCCAGAAGCGCCAGAACCTGTGCCATCGTCCGCTGTGCCGCGAATATCGTAAATGTAGCCGCCAATAGTTGCACCATTTTGCGGTTCCGTAATTTGGACGGCGGGTAAAGCCGTATCAATTTTAAGATTCCGGGTAGATGAAGAATTGCGTTCATTACCGGCTGTGTCCAGGGCTTTAACGAACCAGCTATGTTCACCCAATCCAAGATTCGACATCGGAGTTGTCGAAGTTGCTGTGTTGGGAATGTTATTTCGGTTCAATGCTCCATCAATCCAGAGCTGGTATTTGCCGATACCCGATAATTCATCACTGGCGGCGCCCCAGGTGAGGGTTGGTCGGCGGCTGTTCACCCAACTACTGTCAGAAGGAGTGATTAAATCAAACGCCTGGGGAGGAACAGTGTCAATCACAAAAGTACCTGCAGTTGGATTTGGGTCCATAACATTGTTGATATTATCTCTTGCCCCGCTTACGGCAATGACAGCGGCGCCATTATTTTCAGTGGCTGCGATAGTAGCAGCTCCCCTCCATGTGGTTCCACTATAGCTTGATTGGACAATGGGCGTAGCCGTACCGCCCTGAGGTGTAAAAGTCACATTGGGTACAGAAGCATGATTGAGTCCACTATTACTCACGGAGAAATAAATCGTAACTGAAACGTTGCCAGAGCTCGTGGGATTTGGATTTATCACAATGCTGGTGACCTTTGGTTTCGTGAGATCTGCGGTAACGGTTACTCCTGCACCCGGCGTCTCTACGTTCCCTTCCTTATCAGTAGCACGACTTTTTATGGTGTGACTGCCGGCTGGATAATTAATCCATTCGTACTCCCAGGCAGAGAAATCAGTACCCGTATTTGCGGCTGAATACCAGGTAACGCCGCCATCCGTACTGACATCCACTTTTTCAACACCCGAGCCCGTTCCATCGTTTGAAGTGCCAGTAATGGTGTAGCTGGTTCCGCCGATGGTAGTTCCAGCCGTAGGAGTGATAATAGCTGAAATCGGCTTTGTGATATCACGATCCACCACAAACTGCCAGGTGGAGGTAGAAGATGTTGAATTTTCTGCGTGGTCAAGGGCCTTGACAAACCAAGTCTGGATTCCGTTCGGCAGGGACGCTGCTGGAGTAGTAGAAGTGCCCGCTGCGGAGACGGTTCGGTTGATTACGCCATTTATCCACAACTCGTACCTGGCAATGCCGGAACCAACATCCACTGATGGCAGCCACGATAAGACTGGTTTACTAACCAGTACTGTATCGCCGTTAGCCGGCGCTGCTAATTCGAAAGCTTGCGGAGGATTCCATTCTCCCACAACCATCCAGGTTTCACTTGATTGTCGGGTATTGCCAACATTGTCGAAGGCTTTTACGTACCAGTTATGAAATCCTTCTGTTATGGGGGTGCCAGGCGATGAGGTTATTGATGTGATATTATCTGCGCTCAAGCTGCCGTCAATCCAGAGCTGGTAATGTGAAATGCCAGCGCCGGCGTCCGTCGTAGCGTTCCAGCTAAAATTGGGGGTGGGGAAGTTTACAAAGGCGCTGTCGTTTGGCGCACTTAGTGAGAAAACTGAAGGTGACTGTGTATCCACCCGAATAGTCCATGTATAATTAGTCTGACGCATGTTTCCTGCATAGTCATAGGCTTTCATGCGCCACGTATGATTGCCCGGAGTCAATTCCAGTGAGTCTAGCAGCGTCACATTTGTCTGGCTTGAAGAAATGTTATCAATGGCAGAAACGCCATCCACCCAAAGTTCATATTTGGATAAGCCGCTGTTGGCATCAGTGGCGGTCTGCCAGGAAAACGTGGGTGTGGTGTCGCCAGTCCAGGAGTTGTGTGCTGGTGATGTGAGATTAAACGTTGTTGGAGCTGTCTTATCGATGCGAATAGTCCAGGTTTGATTGGATTGAGTGGTGTTGCCGGCAATGTCCAGCGCTTGAATGTACCAGGTATGGTCGCCACTTGAGAGAGCAGAAACGGGAGTAGTTGACGTTTGCGAAATAGAAAGGTCGTCACGATTCAAATTTCCATTGATAAAAAGCTGGTATTTACTAAGGCCTGACTGTGCATCGCTTGAGGCTTGCCAGGTGAACTCAGGTTGAGGATTGGCTGTCCAGGTACTGTCCTCTGGCAGCAGAAGATTGAAAGCTGTTGGTGATGCGGCATCCACTCTTACAGTCCAGGATTGATTGGAAGACCGTTCATTACCCGCTTTGTCAATGGCTTTGACATTCCAGGTATGGAAGCCATTTGACAATGCATTCGTTGGTAGTGATATTGTTGCGGTAGGTGGAATGCTATCCTGATTAACCACCCCGTCGATGATGAGCTGGTATTTTAATAAACCAGCAAGTTCATCGCTTGAAGGTGTCCAGCTAAAGGTTGGTGAACCTGTTTCCCAAGAACCGTTTGTTGGAGAATTCAGATTGAAGCTATTTGGTGGAGTAGAATCTATAGTAAAATCTGATTTACTTACGTCTTCTGCTAAAACGACATTATTTGCATCTTTTGCCTGAATCTCAACGCGCATAGTAGACGAATTAACTTGAGGTAACGTCCAATTGTATGATCCCGTATTGGGAACTAAATCAGCGATAAGATTGGGATAACTGTTTCCGCTGTCGGTTGAATAGAGAAGAGTGATGTGGTCAACTTGGATTCTGGCTGTAGACCAATTGACTTCCTTAATTTGCCCGCCTGCAAGAAATTCCCCTCCATTAGGACTTTCCAGGCTGAGAGCAGCACTAAGAGTCATATTTATCCCAGTGACACGACTACCTGGCAAAACTTTGACACTGTCGATGATGCCGTCACTATTTGGGTCATAGAATCCTGAAGCATCTGCTCCAATCAAGTCAAACTGCGCATCTCTATTCGTATCCTTTACTGTTACTGGCCAATAATTCCCAGCGGGAAGGTAATGGACAGTATAGGCAACAGCAGATGACGGTACCACCGTAATGGCCTCAGGATCGTTGTTGTTTACAAGTGGAGATTCTGTGAACAGCTCAACAACGGCACCACCTGGATCTTTGTCCGGAAATGATATCTCGCCAGATATTTCTCCGACTGGCAGTGTGCTTCCGGTTGTGAAAGTCATTGCATAAGGTCTGTCTAACAAATCCCCAGTATTGCTCTTTGCACCAGAAAGTAAAAGCGTAAATTTAGTATCATCAGACAAAGTTACGTCGGAGAAGGTCACGGTCTTCATATTATTACTGACCGTGATAGCATCTGGATTAGCGGGAGGGAATTCACTTGCATTTTCAGGAAACATTTGAATGCCTAAATAAAAACCGTTTGTAATACTAAATACGGCATTGGTGTCTAAAGGAGCACTGAAAGTAAGTTGAATCGTTGACAGAGTACTTACATTGACCTCTCCATCTGCAGGTGTAGCTGAGATGAGATTAAATTGACCATATGTTGGATTATTTAATAAAAATAAGCAATTAAAAATCCACAAAATAAGAAATATATTTTTGAAGTGCTTATAAAAATTAGACATTTCAGTAACCTCATAATTTGAAATTTTTCTTAGAGAAAGTTACAAGAATAATCTTTTGAGTTATCACAGTCTTTTCTCGAATCCAATGAAATTAGTAATCATCATAACCTTGACTTCATTAATTTTGACTTCGTTACCAAATTTTATATACTCTTATATAAAGTCAATACATTTGATATAATATAATTTATAGTTGAGCACTTATTCTGGGTAATAGAAATGCAAATCATCATTGAAGAAACAACATCTTTTTACTGGCAGTAAATTCAGAACCGCCAGTTATTCTATAAATATAAACACCGCTTGATACTTTCATACCTTGCTTGTCGAGCCCATCCCATTGTATTGAATAATATCCGGCTGGTTTTTCTTCTTCCACCAGAGTCCGAATTTCCTGCCCGCGCAAATTGTAAATTTTTAGAGTCACATTTGAAGCTGTTGGGAGCTGGTATGCAATCGTAGTTACGGGATTAAAAGGATTGGGATAGTTTTGTGATAAAGCGAATTCAGTTGGAACTAGTTGCTCCTCCTTTGTTTCAACGTCCGTTACTAGAATACCTACAGTCCAGACCTGGTTTGATTTTCTCTCATTGCCTACTTTATCTACCGCCTTAACGAACCATTTATGGTAGCCCTTAGTGAGCGGTAAACTTGGTGCCGAAGTGGTGCCTTGGATGTTGTCAACACTCAAAGAATCATCAATCCAAAGTTGATAATGGGAAAGGCCTGCATCTTGGTCTATGGTTGCATACCATGAGAAGTTAGGTGTGGGTATGTCCACACTGGAGCTGTCGGATGGTGATCTTAGGGAGAAAGATAGTGGAGCCTTCGTGTCTACCCTCAAAGTATATTTAAAATTGGAAGGTCGAGAATTATTTAATTGATCTAACGCAACTACATACCAGTCATGATTTCCGTGAGAAAGGGCTAAGTTAAAAGGCAAAGTAGCTGAGGTACTATCAGGTGAAATACTGTTCAGTTTGAGGACAAAATCTATAAGCAATTGATGTCTGGAAAGACCAATCCCCGTATCATTTGACTGTTCCCAGGTGAACGTTGGAGTGCTATTACCCGTCCAGCTATTATTTTCTGGTGAAATTAGGTTAAAAGTGGTGGGAGGTGTATTATCAATTCGAATCGTCCATGTCTGGTTAGATCTTGTTATATTATAACCACTATCAACAGCCATAATATACCAGCTAAAGTCATCGTTTGGGAGTGCTGATATAGGTGTTGATGTATTTGTAAGTGGTGATAAATAATCTCGATTTAATGAATCATTAATGAAAAGCTGATATTTTCTTAAACCCGATATTGCATCGCTTGAAGTCTGCCAACTAAAAGACGGAAAAGAACTTGATGTCCAGCTATTGTCTGATGGACTAATTAAATTAAAAGTAGTAGGTGGTGATACATCAACTTTTACGGACCAAGTTTCGTTGGACTGTCTAACATTACCAGCTTTGTCAAAAGTTCTAACATTCCAAGTATGAATACCTTCTAATAGTGGTTGAGTTGGAGTTACAAAAGGTGTATTGGGAGGTATATTATCTACACTCAAGTTACCATCAATCCATAATTGAAATTTACCTATTCCCGAAAGATTATCTGACACATTATCCCATAGAAAAGTGGGCGTTGGATTTCCCCATGTACCATTAGGTGGCGATTGTAGACTAAATATATTTGGTTGAATTGAATCTATTGTAAAATTGGATTCGCTTTCATCTTCCACTATAACTATATTATTTTCATCCTCGGCCTGAACTTTAACTCGAATAGTAGACGAATTAATTTGGGGTAAAGTCCAATTATATGATCCTGTATTAGGAACTCCTTCAGCAATTAGGTTAGCATAAGTATAACCACTATCCGTTGAGTAGAAAAGTCTGATGTGGTCAACAATTATTGTAGTAGACCAATTGATCTCCATAATTTGTCCCCCTGCTAGAAATTCTCCACCGTTAGGACTTATTAGACTTAGAATAGTATTCATCACTTCCACCAAATCTAAAAATAGTGCATCCCCACTGTTAGTGTTATTACTTACATGTTCACGAAACGCAATAAAAATATCAGAACCAGGATCAACAAAATCTGTTAAATTAAAGATATATTGTATCCAATCGTTGGGACTTGTTACAGAAAAGCTCAGAGTAGTAATATGTCTGTCAAAAGATTCTCTTGAATCTGCATTAGTTGTTGAAATCAAAACATCTAAATTGTCTCCCCATACTGAAAAGTATCTTAAGTAAAATCTTAAGGAAGCATCCTCTTGAATGTTCATAATTTTAGGGGTTATGAGCCACTGATCGGTTGGTTGGTCGGTGTGAGAATCACCATCTGCATCGCCAGTTAACCAGGAACACAATGCGACGGCATTTCCCCCCTTTGGAGGAGTTGAATCTATTGTCGCAGGAGATCCAAATCCTGGCACTGATTCACCTATTGCAGTACGCTGCCAACCGGTTCCACCAAAATAGGTGACTTTTTTCCAACCATCTGGAGGAAAAGAAGTACCTTCAAAAGATTCAATAGGAAGTTCTCCAAATAATTTTTGTAAGTTTTTACCCATTATAATAATATCACTTAATTTATTTTCATCATGTTTCATATTCGAACGGTGTTGAGCCATCAAATTAGAACTTATTAAATACAAAAAAAATAATACTGTCAAATTAATAGCTATTTTTTTCATAATCCCTCCCATCCTTGTTATCCTATATTATTCTTTAATGGCAAATAATAAAATAAATTTATCGCAACAACACTAATTTCTGACTCGTAACATATTCCCCAGCTATCATCTGATAAACATAAACACCGCTTGAAACTTTCATGCCTTGCTTGTCTAATCCATCCCATCGCACAGAGTAGTACCCGGCTAGTTTTTCTTCTTCCACTAAAGTCCGCACTTCCTGCCCGCGCATATTGTAAATTTTCAAAGTCACGTGTGCAGCTTTTGAGAGCTGATATGCAATGGTTGTGGTCGGATTAAATGGATTGGGGTAGTTTTGCGATAATGAGAAATTTGTTGGAACGCCAGGTTCCCGTCCTTCATCTACGTTTGTCACACCCCAGGAAAACCGCCAGGGTCGAACATCTGTACGGCTGGCGTATGTAGCCAGGGTGTCGCTGTCCAAGCCTTTTACCCTCCAGTAGTAAGTCCCGGCTGTTAGGGCATCGAGACGCAGCACAAAAGTTGTGTCTGTCTGGGTAACCTGATGAATGAGGCTCTTAAACAGGCTGTCTGAGCTAAACTCCAAAACATACCAGAGGCGATCATTTGGATCGGGATCGATGGCTGTTTGCCAGCGCAACCGCACAGAGTCGCTTTTCACAGTAGTGCCGTCCAGCGGTTCCAGAAGGTCAAAATACAATGGAGGTTCGTCTTCTGCATTAATCCAGAAGTCTTGAATTGCCGACCAATCCGAAGTTAAATCCTCATCGTCTATCGTCTGTACTCGATAGTACCAGTTTAGATTTTCGGTTAATTGGTCAATTACATCGAATGTATTTAAACCCATTGATGTGGTATACTGATAACTACTTGAAAATTCTCTGTCATCATCCAACTTAAGATTATATCGCAAAGTGCCGGCATGATCGCTTAAGTCAGGATCCGTTGCAGGATGCCAGCTGATTTCCGGGGTGCTTGTTCGGATTTCCAAACCATCTTTGGGTGAAAATCCATCTATCGCTGAATTAGGAGACGAGTTCGTTTTATTAAAAAAGAAATGACTGCTACCGCTAGTATAGTCCGATTCTGCTCCATAATTATCGACTGCTTTAACCCGCCAGTAGAAATTCGTGTTATCGATAAGATTGTCAAATCCGGTGAGACTGTTCAACCGCACAGCAATGGCGTTTGCCTGCAAACTGACAGCCTCATCTATAAAAGCGCTGAGACTTGCATTTGAGTACGCTTCTCCCGTGAGGCCTGTCTGCGAAATTTCAGGAGAAGCAAATGTACTGTCGTCGTCGAGCTGGAGAGTGTAGGTGATCAGATCTGAGTTCTGCACGGGATGCACCTCAGTCCAAACGAGCAAGCCAACTGGGAGAAGTTCAGTACCATTTAAAGGCAGAAGTACAGATGGAGCGTTAACAGGGAACGTTGGATCTGTCTCAAACGGCTCGTAAATCACCTGGCCTTTACTACTGTTATCATTGCGGTCGAATATTATTTGCTCGATAGTATTAGGATCTGATGTCTCCCAGTAATTGAATTTGGCAAAGATATCGGCGGTGCCGTCGTTACGAATGGCGTATTTATTTCCAGCTGCAATGAAATCCAGGAAACGATTGCCACCGATACTACCTCGCGCTCCGCCACCAAAATCCGGACTGGCCGTATTGTAGCAACGCACGCCTTGAGATTTTGTGTTTGTTATCAGTATTTTTTGAATTCTTGGACTGGCGTTGTCAAAAACCAAAGGACTATCGTTTGCGCTGTATCCTCCCTGACCGCCAAAGTGAAATTCAGAATATTCAATTACTGAACCTGCATCGTTACTGGGATCGCGAAATTGTATACCGCCCCAGTCTCCTGGAACACCGCTGGTTGCCCCGTTGCCATCTGTATCGCCTCCTCGGCTGTCATCTTTAAAAGACGTGAAAACTACTGGCTTACTCTCTTGTCCGATGAGTCTGAGTGTCCCATCAATAAAAAGATCTGTATTGACTGCCATTTTAAGCAAGGTTCCTGGATGAATTGTAAGTTGTGCGCTTGCACCAACGGTGAGGTTTCCGCCAAGAATGTAAGGAAGCTCTGTGATGTCAAGATCAATGTCTACATCGTAGGTTCGGGTTTCCAACCAGATGCCATTTATACTGTTGTCTGCCAGAATTACGTTTTCAAGTATGGGATTGGCGCGGGCATCGAGCACCAGAGGGCTATTGTTGTTCCCATAACCACCCTTACCGCTGAAATAGATTTCACAGTGGCGTAGAATGGCATTATTATCATCGGTGGTTGCACCGAACCAGATTCCGCCCCAGCTCCCAGGCGATCCAGCAGTGGCGCCATCGCCATTCGTGTCCCCTCCACGTGAATCATCACGGAAGGAAGTGAAGACAATGTGATTTGTTGCCGTGCCGGAAGCAGTGAGTCCGCCTCTTACATTAAAATCTGAATTACTGTCAAATTTTAACAATACGCCTGGTTGGATTGTCAAAACGGCTCCGGATGCAACCGTGAGATCGCCGCGTATCATATAAGGTAATTCAGTAATATCGAGGATTATATTTGAGGAGTAAGTACCTGTATTTAAATCGAGGCCATTAAAGCGATTATTGCTAAGTGTCGTATTAGTGATAGTGGGATTAGCGCGGGCGTCCAGGCTGATGGGGGTATCGTTATTTCCGTAGCCGCCCTGACCGCCAAAGTAAATCTCGCAATAGCGAAGTATGCTTTTGGTATCATTAATTGTCTCATTAAACCAAATTCCGCCCCAGTCACCTACAGATCCAACGGTAGAACCATCACCGCCCGTGTCGCCCCCGCGTGTGTCGTCCCGCAAAGAGGTAAAAATAATTGGGCTATTAGCATTTCCCTCAGCAGTAACTCCGCCATTAATATAAAAATCAGCATTTCTGGCAAATTTTAACAAGACTCCAGGAATGATGTTCAAGACCGCTCCACTAGCTATTGTCAGATCGCCACGAAGAACATAAGGGATTCCTACTACACCAAGGCTAATGTCGGAGGAGTAAGTTCCTGTAATTAAATTAACACCATTATACCTGTTATTTGAAAAAGATGTGTTCGTAATTTGTGGATTGGCACGAGCATCTACTATGATAGAAGCGTCTAAATTGCCGTACCCTCCTTGTCCGCCATAGGAGATTATACAGTTATCGAGAATAGAAGGGGAGTCTGTGGGTGAATTATTGAATCTTATTCCACCCCAGGCATTTGGCGTGGGAGACGCAAGGCTGGAAGTAAACGCAATACGCTGATTAGGGAAACCGTCGGCTACAAGTCGTCCACTGACAAAAAGGTCACGATTTGAATTAAATTTTACCAGAACGCCCGGTTCGATAGTAAGTGTCGCGCCTTGCGCCACCGTAATGTCACCTATAACTCGATAGGGACTATTTGCAAGTGACCAGGTGGTGTTTGTGGAAATAGTTCCGCTGACTTCGGTTTCAGCTTCACTGGTATAGACATTCACATAAGTTGAGCCACTGGTTAAACCTGGTGACGATGCTTCGACAGTGACAATTCCTGGTTTTGTGGTGGATTGTAATGAAATGCTTACTATTCCGTTTATTGCATTTACCGGATTAGTACCAATTAGACTGCCCGAAGTATCACCAGATGTTATTGTAAAAGTTACTTCATTTGTTGCGGATTCCACCGTGTCCTGCAGAACATCCAAAAGTAGAGCAGTTATTGTGGAGGTCGAAACTCCATTTGCTAGAATGGTATTAGGAAATGCCGCAGCCAAAATACGAGACGGGGTATGGCTCACGTCTATTTCAGCCGCCATTGTTGGTCCAGGTGCACTTATATTTGCGACAGATACACCAGTTATATCTCCTTCATTGCTTCTGCTGTTTGGAGAGGTTTCAGTTTGTAGAAAATTTGCATTCGTGTTTGCAGAAAAAACATCCCCTGCGTTTCCGACTCCTTTGTAACCTTCATTGTCGGCTTGCTCAAGAGCAATACCCTGGTTATTTCCACCTTTTATTTCTGTCGAGTCAACATGCCAGATTAACAAACCTGAAGCGGGCAAAAATGTATCATAGTGGTTGGATTGTTGATTGTTTCGATTTTCAACTATGAAGTATTCCGTAGTTGGATTGCCATTTTCCCACAATTTAAGGGATTCTCCACTATTCTCAATCTCATTTATGATTCGAGACATGCCAGCTTGAATGTTGGTTGGTTGAATCCAACCTAACTGCTCCTTGTGTGGAGCACAAATGTGATTAGGGTAAGATGGTTCCTTAATTACGATATCTCCGGTGCCCATAAGGCACCAGACTCCTGCTTCATCTCTTTTAGCTTCATTGTAGTGATCTGGCAACCCTAGGCTATGACCCATTTCATGAGCCAACAATCCAACCTTGTTTTGTGTATCAGAGCCAACGAGTAGTTCACCAGACAAAGAGATACCCCCGCCATGGTCGTAATCACCGATAAATTTGCCATCTAACTGCAGAGGAATGTTTCGCCAGGGCGCTTTTAGACTTACATGCACTCTCGGAACGTTTGGCTCTGGGGGACCAAAATAGGATCCCTCATAGGCCGCAGCAATCACGTAGATGTGCAGTTCATGCGTACTAATGTAACTGTCGCCGTTACCATCAAACTGCGCGTAGTCAACAGCGCCATTAGATGAAATTAAAGCATCACGAACAAGATAAGCATGGAATTCTTTTTGATATGTTTGTTTATACCATGAAAGCGAATTTAACAAGACGTTCCAGCCAACTATCCCATTGTTTACCGGATTATTATTCTCAGCAGCTTTATCCAAATTTAACTTACCAAAAGAGATGGTCGAATAATAATCTCTTATACTGGGACGATTACCAAAATAGACGCTTTCCCAATCCTGCTGGGTTGTTTTGGCAAATGTCTTTAATTCCGTATCAGGGAAACTCACTAATAGTACTAATGTTTTTTCTGTAAGCTGTGCTTGAGTTTTTAGATAGGTCGGCCGCTTGCTTGGAATAGATTGGTAGAGTCCCTTGTGGACGATGAATTCCTTTTGTTGCTGGGATTGATTTGACTGGGCATAAATAAAGCTACTACAACTTGATAGTAAATAAAGAATAATGCAAGCCTTGGATATAAATCTTGTTATTGTATTATTTTTTGCATTCATTGTACATTCTCCACAAAGAAATAAAATTGTAAACATTCTCAAAACTTTGACAGAGATTTCGCATGGTCTTCCATAGCGCTAATCTATAAATGTATGGTTGACTAACGAAAATCACCGAGAATGTAAGATTATGTTTCTAACAACTTAAAATAGTAACAGAATTACAGCAATCTATTTTTGATCTCAATTTCTATTTGCAATTATAGAAGAAATCTGTTATTGGATAAATTCTTTATTATTTCAAAGGAAGTGGTTAAGCACTGAGCGAGTTTCTGTTGTATTTGTAGAATTTGTGAATTGTATATTACCGGATGCAGCATCATCTCCAGATCTTCCCTTGTTTGTACCTCACGCAAATAATTTGATAAAATATTACAAAATAGTCAAGTAAAATTATCAATAAAATTAATATTTTAGTTTTTGTGAGGATTCTTACGAGTATCAGAGCTCGATTAAGCTCACTATGAAGCTATTTTAGTAGTAAATCAAATACTTCACTTTGAGCGAATTAAATGTGAACTCTGCCTTACTATAACTGACGTGTTTCAGATAACAAAAGAATTTTGTTGAAAAGCCCTGTGCAAAGTAGTATATTTCAATTATCTTATCTATGATGTTAAAAAAATTCGTACCGGGATTTTATATTTACAGGAAATACAGATGAACGATAAAACGATCGAAGACAGAGTAGCTGAATTTCTGGATTCATTACCAACAGATGTTTTACTGGTTGCGGCTGCCAAGACCCGATCAGCGGAAGAAGTCCAGGCAGCCATCCGTGCGGGAGTGCAGGTAATCGGCTACAATTATGTGCAGGAAGCTGAGCGTATGTTTCAGGTGGTTGGAGACACGGTGCAATGGCACATGATTGGTCATCTTCAGAGGAACAAAGCGAAGAAAGCCATCCAGCTTTTTGATATGATTGAAACTGTGGACTCAATACGATTAGCTGAAACAGTGAACCGGCTCTGCGGCGAAGTCGACAAAATTATGCCGGTTCTAATTGAAATTAACAGTGGCAGAGAAGAGAACAAAACAGGCGTGTTTCCCGAAGAAGTACACGAACTTGCACTGAAACTGAGTGAGCTTCACAATATTAAAATCCAGGGTTTGATGACCATGGGATCGTTTTCTGCAAATCCGGAAGATTCCAGGCCCTATTTCACAGCCACAAAATCGGCTTTCGATGAATTGGCGAAAGTGAACATTCCGAATGTGGAAATGCGCTATCTTTCCATGGGCATGAGCAGCAGCTACCGGGTGGCAATCGAGGAAGGGGCTAATATAATTCGAATAGGCACGCAATTATTTGGCGAGCGGCAGTATTAATTCTACGGAGGAAACATGAAAATAAGTCGTGTTAACGAAATGAGGAAAATGGATCAGCGGGCAATTACGCTGTACGGCATTGCTGATGAAATTCTCATGGAAAACGCCGGTCTGGCCGCTTATTTTACTATTCTAACAGAAACAGGCATTCAGACTAAAAAGTTTGTGGTGTTTTGCGGTGTGGGCAACAACGGCGGCGACGGCCTGGTGGTTGCCAGAAAAATCTATTCCAATGGCGGGAGTGTGACGGTCTACATTTTAGGCGACCCCTCGAAATTTAAGGGCACAGCTAAACTTAATTACGACATGGCGTTCAAACTCCAGATTGAAATGATTGAGCTAAAGGATGCCGCTTCAGCTAAAATGACTGTAGTCCACGCAGATGTCATCATCGATGCTATTTTCGGAACGGGGCTGGCGCGAGAAGTCGGCGGCCTGTTTAAACAGGTCATCGATTTAATCAACGAGTCCCCAAAAACCGTTTACAGCCTCGATATTCCTTCGGGTGTACATGGGGATACCGGGCAGGTAATGGGTGCGGCAGTCAAAGCGGATTACACCATTACGTTTGGCTTACCCAAAATCGGCAATATTCTTTATCCAGGATTTGAACTAGGTGGTAAATTGTTCGTCACGCATATTTCCTTTCCGCCTGAGTTGTACAATGCAGACCAGATTAAAATTACTACCAGCGATTTCACACCTTTACGTCCAAGAAATCAGGATAGCCACAAGGGCAGTTATGGCAAGGCGCTTTTTATCGCAGGTTCATCAAATTATTTGGGTGCGCCCAATTTTGCCGCCATGTCCTTTTTGAAAGCAGGCGGCGGACTTTCTTTTCTGGCCACTCCGGATACCGTGGCTCCTTTTATAGGCAACAAAGGCAGCGAAATCATTCTTGTGCCGCAAAAAAGCACGACTTCGGGAAGCATCAGCAATGCAAACAAACAGGAGCTTTTGAAATTCTCAGAAACGGTGGATTTGGTCGTCATTGGGCCGGGCCTGTCCTTAAATGAAGAAACTCAGGAGCTGGTCAGGGAATTAATCGCCGGGATTCAAAAACCTTTGCTTATTGATGGAGACGGCATTACGGCGGTTGCCAGCGATTTGGCATGCATCAAAAATCGAAAAGCGCCTACCGTTTTAACTCCGCACGTAGGTGAGATGACGCGGTTGACTAAAAAAACGATAGCCGAAATATCTGCAAACAAAATCGATATTTTACAGCAAACAGCTCAATCCTTAAATGCGACTATTGTGTTGAAAGGCGCTCATTCTCTGATTGGCTGTCCGGATGGAAAAATGTACGTCAATCTCAGTGGTAATCCAGGTATGGCTACGGCAGGCAGCGGCGATGTTTTAACCGGAGCCATTGCCGCCATGTTCTGTCTTGGACTTACTCTTGAGGAGGCGGTCCGAATGGGTGTTTTCATGCACGGTTTTGCCGGCGACCTGGCCGCAGTCAAAACAGGAGAGGATGGTCTGGTGGCAGGCGATATCCTGGAGCAATTACCTGCCGCGATGAAAGCTTATCGTGAAAATTTTAGTGCGGTAATAGAAAACCATTACCAAAAAATATTTGTAGTTTAAGAACACTTTAAAAATTTAGTATGATTATAGAATGGCAAAATAATTACTGTCAAAATGATTAATTTATTCAACATAGTATTTCTAATTATTTTGTCCTGAATTATTCTGCCAAAATAATTATTAATTTTTTATGATCCTTTAGAATCTATTCGCTGACTATGGGTATTTGCATAAAAGTGTATTTTGAATTATGGAGGAATAAATGAGCAAATTAAAATACAAAGAAGTACCTGTGGAAAATCTCCGCTGGCAGTGCGAGCCTGATTCGCTTGGATTTAAAACCACCGATGACTTAAAATGCTGCGATGAAATCATCGGTCAGGAACGTGCTTTGAAAGCCATCAAGCTGGGACTGGAAGTAAAAAGCCCCGGCTACAACATATTTGTAGCAGGCCTGACAGGCACTGGCAAAACCACAACCGTCAAACACATTCTGGAACGAATCGATACTAAGGGTGCGGTTCCGGATGACATTTGCTACGTTTATAATTTTACTCATCACGATTCGCCCAGTGTTTTAAGCCTGCCTGCTGGTAATGGCTGTGCTCTTGCTAAAAGCATGGAAGGTATGATTAAATACCTCAGAAAAAATATTCCTAAGATTTTTGAAAGCGACGAATACAAAAAACGCCGCAAAGCGGTTTTAGTCAAGTTGGAAGACAGCTCGAAGTCGCTTTTTAAAAATTTAGAGACAAAGTTAAGAAAAGATAGCTTTGCTTTGGTACAGGTTCAAATGGGACCCATTACCAGTCCACAAATTTTTCCGGTGGTTAAAGAAGAGGTTGTGCCGTGGGATAAATTAGCAGGCATGGTAGAAAAAGGCGAGATGACCAAAAAAAATCTTGAAGATTTACGCAAAAAGCATGAAGCCTTAACCGAGCAGTTAGAGAATACATTGAGAGAAGGCCGGAAAATTGAAAAAAAGGTTGAGACAGCTTTGAATGAGCTCACATACAAAACCTGCTTGCCTGTAGTGAAAGATTTAATAAATGAGTTAAAAGAAAAATTTATCGCGGTGAACGTTCAGGATTATTTGGATGAAGTGCAAAACCACATATTACAAAATTTGGAACGTTTCCATGAAAAAGAAGAAAAGCAGCAACCGAAGGATTTTGCAGGTGTCCCGAAACCCCAGTCAGATAATTTTTTAGAATATAAAGTGAATGTTTTGGTTGATAATTCCAAATTAAAACGTGTACCAGTTGTCATCGAAACAGCGCCAAACTATAAAAACTTATTTGGAACCATTGAACGCACTCCTGACCGGTCAGGGGCCTGGCATTCTGACTTCACCAAAATCAAAGCAGGCTCCATATTAAAAGCCAACGGCGGCTACTTAGTATTAAATCTTTTAGATACTTTGGTTGAACAGGGAGTTTGGGCTGCTTTAAAACGTACCTTAAAACACCGTAAACTGGACATCCAGGCTTTTGATCCATTTTACCTTTCTTCCACATTTGCTTTGAAGCCTGAAGCGGTAGATGTGAATTTAAAGGTGGTGATTATTGGCGATGCACACTGGTATCAGCAACTATATTTTTACGATGAAGATTTTAAAAAGATATTCAAAGTGAAAGCTGAATTCGATACTGTTATGTCCAAAGATGATGGGGCGATTAACAATTACACAACTTTTGTAAAAAAGATTTGCGAAGAAGAAAAATTGCTGCCTTTTTCAAGTTGCGGTGTGGCTGAAGTGATCGAATACGGCGTGCGTTTGGCCGGCAGACAAAATAAAATATCCACACGATTCAGCGACATTGCTGATGTTTTGCGTGAAGCTCAGTTCTGGGCAAAGGAAAGTAAAAGTAAAGTGGTTGATGGCGAGCATGTAAACAAAGCAATTGATGAAAAAGGTTATCGTTCCAAAATTGTAAAAGAAAAGTTACAGGAGATGATTGAGGAGGGGGTGATAATGATTGACATCGAGGGGAAAAAGGCGGGACAGATAAATGGACTTTCTGTTTACAATATGGGTGATTACAGTTTTGGTCGACCTACCAGAATTACGGCTGAAGTGAGCATGGGGCGAGCCGGCATCATCAACATAGAACGTGAAGCTGATTTAAGCGGTAAGACCCACAACAAAGGTGTGCTGATTATCGGAGGTTATTTGAGAGGGAAATATGCGCAAGACAAACCGCTTAGCATGAGCGCCAGCCTGGCTTTTGAACAATCCTACTCCGGTGTGGATGGCGACAGCGCATCATCGACTGAAATTTATGCCATCCTTTCCGAGCTTTCGGGATTACCGTTGAGACAGGACATTGCCGTGACCGGTTCGGTGAATCAAAAGGGTGAGATTCAACCCATAGGCGGAGTAAACCAAAAAGTGGAAGGTTTTTTTGAGGTATGCATAGCAAAGGGACTTACCAAAGATCAGGGCGTCATGATTCCTCATCAAAACGTCCGGGATCTCATGCTAAAGCCAGAGGTAGTGGGAGCAGTAAAAGCGGGTAAGTTTCATGTCTACCCAATTAAAACAATTGACGAAGGGATTGAAATTTTAACCGGCGTTCCGTCCGGCCAGAAAACCGCAGACGGTAATTATCCTGAAGACTCTGTGAATTCCTTAGTAGATGCGCGACTGAGAGAACTTGCGTTGGGCATGAAAGAATTCTTTGCTGGGGAGGAGAAGAAATAATGGAAGACGTCATAGATATAAGTAGATTTCAATTTGCCTTCACAATAATGTTCCATTATCTCTTCCCACAACTGACCATGGGCCTGGGCTTACTCATTGTGATTCTGAAAGGTTTAGCTCTTTGGAAAAAAGAGGAACGATATAATATCAGTGCCCGGTTCTGGGCAAAAATATTTGCTGTGAACTTTACTGTCGGGGTTGTAACCGGCATTCCAATGGAATTTCAATTTGGCACGAATTGGGCAAAATTTTCAACATTTGCCGGCGGAGTCATCGGTCAGACTCTGGCCATGGAGGGCATGTTTGCGTTCATTCTTGAGTCCAGTTTTTTGGGACTTTTTTTGTTTGGGGAAAAGAAATTGGGACAGGTCGGTCATTTCTTTGCAGCATTCATGGTTTTCCTTGGTTCCTGGATTTCCGGCTATTTTATTATAGCTACCAATGCCTGGATGCAGCACCCGGTTGCTTATGAAATTACTACAAATGCGACAGTACAGCTAACCAGTTTTTGGGGATTGCTGTTAAATCCCTGGATCGGGTGGCAGTATGCGCACAACATGCTCGGCTCGGTAGTAACCGCAGCGTTTGTGATGTCATCAGTAGGCGCCTTCTACATATTATCTAATCGGGATGTTGAATACGGCAGGATGTTCATAAAACTTGGTGTTATTGCTGGATTCATTTCGTCTGTTTTGGTGGCGCTTCCGACTGGCGATGGTCAGGGCAAAAACGTTGCTCAATTCCAACCAGTAACTTTGGCTGCAATGGAGGGCCTCTTTGAAACGAAGGAGGGCGCTGAACTTGTCATTGTCGGCCAGCCAGATATGGACAAGCTGAAAATTGATAATCCAATTCACATTCCCAGATTGCTCAGTTTCCTGACTTACTACAGATGGAAAGCAGAAGTCAAGGGTTTGGACGCTTTCCCGAGAGAAAACTGGCCCACCAGCATCCCACTCCTTTACTATTCTTATCATATTATGGTAGGACTGGGCACTATCTTTATGGCGATAATGAGTCTGGCGGTTTTCCTTTTGTGGAAACGTAAACTGTTTTCATCTCATTGGTTCCTGTGGACTTTAATGCTCAGCTTTCCATTTCCCTATATTGCTAACACCACCGGCTGGATGACCGCGGAATTGGGGCGACAACCCTGGCTGGTGTATGGTTTACTTCGCACAGCCGAAGGCATTTCCCCGACTGTTTCGGCTGGCAACAGCCTGTTCACTTTACTTGGTTTTATGGGAATGTACGCTTTACTTGGACTGCTTTTCCTGTTTTTAGTATTACGAGAAGTTTTCCACGGACCGGGGAGTAAGACTGTACATGGATGATTGATGATTGTTTATTCTTGGTGGACATCACCATGAATGTTATTTAAGATTTTAAGTTTTGAATCTTGAGATTTATTTGGGATTTGTTCATTTGTAATTTGTGATTTGCGGCTTCATCGCCGTGTGTTTCCGTGGTGAATATTTAAGGGTATATAGTAATTTTTTATTAAGGAAATTGAAATGGAGACCTTCTGGTTTATTGCTGTAACTTTCATGTTCATTATGTATGTTGTTCTGGATGGATTTGATTTAGGCGCAGGGATTGTCCATCTAACTGTGGGTAAATCAGACCGCGAACGCCGAACAATTTTAAACGCTATAGGCCCGGTTTGGGACGGTAATGAAGTCTGGCTGATTGCAGCGGGCGGTGTGATGTATTTTGCTTTTCCATTACTGTACGCCTCCAGCTTTAGCGGATTTTACCTGCCGCTGATGACTATACTTTGGCTGTTGATGCTGCGCGGCATAAGCATCGAATTCCGTGGCCACATTCACAATCCCCTGTGGAAATCATTTTGGGATGTCGTGTTCTCCTTTGCCAGCATACTGCTAACTATATTCTTTGGAGCCGCGCTTGGAAATATCGTGCGCGGCGTCCCGATTAATGCAGAAGGTTATTTCTTCGAACCCTTCTGGACGACTTTTACAGTTGTACCGCAGGCCGGCATTCTCGACTGGTTTACAGTGCTCATGGGATTTGTGGCGTTTTCCACCTTAACCGCACACGGAGCTAATTATTTAGCCATGAAAACTGACAACGAGGTAATGCACCGCTCTCGAGCCATGGGTCGAATCGCAAACTGGTCTGTACTCATCACATCCTTTCTGGCATTTATATCTACATTATCTATTCATCCGGCATTAATGGATAATTATTTTAGGCATCTTTGGGGATTTATCTTTCCTCTGCTGGCTATAATCGGAATAATTGGTATGTTCTTTTTCCGAATTCAAAATAATGACTTCGCAGCCTTTCTTTCTTCCTGTACATTTATTTTGGGTATGGGGACCAGCACCGCGTTTGCACTATTCCCAAACGTGCTTCCAGCATCCACAGGGACTGAGTATAATCTGACCATTTACAACACAGCGGCTGGTGCGTACAGTCTAAATGTGGGACTGATCTGGTGGAGCATTGGAATTATACTGGCCGGAGTCTATTTTACTTATCTATTTTATTCATTCAGAGGGAAAGTGAAGCTGCCTGCTGAAGGAGATGGGTATTGATGATGGTGGTGGAAAAGCTTGTGGGAAAGGGCGATTCCTCGCGAATACGCTCTTGCTTGTTTATCCGTTAAATCAATCCTTTTTATACCTGCCTGACTATTTGGGCAAAAATAAGAGAATGATTGTAGGCCGTAATTTAATATCAAACAAACAAAATTATTAATTTAAATTCAATTAAAATTTATAACATTGAGTATAATGTTTCTCAATATCAAATTCTTAGAATTAGAAACCTTTTATACAGCCAGCAAAATCGCCACCTGTAAAGGGAATTATGAACAGTGGTCATCGAATCTATAATGATTTTTTGGAGAGTACTAAACTTACTTATAAACTCGCAGCTATTTAGCATGGCGATCAATAAGTATCATTTACTCAATTCGTTAGTGCCAATAGTTTGTATGGAAAACCAGGCATGGGAACTGCCATTCTTTCAAAGGCAACTTTAAATTTTCTGGGATTCGGACCTCTCAGCTCCTTTTTTAAAACTCAACCACAAATAATCCCTTAGACTCCCGATCCACGGGATTTATTATCTTTTATGACACAGTTAATGTCTAAAATCTAACCTCCTCTATTTCTTTCTGAAACTCCTCTAAGCTGTGCTTTCCTATAAAGAATGTTTTCTGGGTACCTTGTGAATCATAGATTGCGGTTGCTGGAACAGCTCCGCTCCAATTCGGATTCAAGCGGTTGATAAATTTCTGGTCGTCTTTAAAATTTCGCACATATACCCTGAAATTAACCTGGTGTTTTTTCAGGAAAGGGACAATTTTAGACTCCACTTCGTCAGGATAGTCCACACTCAAACCGACAATTTCAAAGTTGCTGTTCTCATATTCCTTTACTAATCTAATCAGATCGGGAAATTCTTCGATACAGGGTACACACCATGTCGCCCAGACATTCAATAATAGATATTTCCCATTGCGTTGTTTTATTAACTGGTCAAACCGTTCCTCATCGATCGGCTCAACAACATAATTGCCGATCGCTTCCTTTTCTGCGGTCTGTGCTGCTTTTGCCTCAAGGCTATTTTCATTTGTACCTTTGTTTTGTTTTTCACTACATGCAAATAGCGTAAACAGAAAAGCAAAAATAAAGACGGTTTTCATGTTCCCACCCTTTTAATTGAGCAGCCAAACGCTTTGGATTCCGTCACACTGACCGGCATGCCTGCTAATATTTCATCAAAAGCTGCTTTTAGATCATGGGTCTTTATTTCGTCTTTGCGGCGGGAATCATCAATGCGGCCGTGATAAAGCATTTCATTTTTTGCATTTAGCACATAAATTTCTGGCGTCACTGACGCCTTAAATTTATCAGCTATGATATTATTCACGTCCTTTAATATCGGAAATTCCAGTTTGTTTTCCTGTGCATGTTTCTTAATCTCTGCAACATCTTCTTGTTTATTTGAGTTTATTCCAATAAAAGTAAACCCTTTGCTTTGATAGTCATTGTACAATGCGGCCATCCTATCATTGTAATCGTTAGAAATCGGACAGCGTGTTGCAATGAACATTACCACCGTCGCTTTTGAATCCAGGTAATCGGCCAATGAATGCTCTACTCCGTTATAATCAGCTAAGGTGAAATTCTCCATTATCATCATCTTGCTTTCTGTATCTTCAGTCTTTGAGTTGCAAGATACCATCAGAATACTCACCACGAGTACCGTTAACATTTTTTTAAACATATACTCCTCCTACGGATTTATGTAGTATAAAAAATATTTCGTGAATTTTACCTAATTAAACAATCGGAGTCAAGTGATTTATTTCCTGGTTCTAAATCTACGTTTATTTATCTTCGGTAATTAAGTGGTGTTTTACCGAAAACCAAGTTGCCCGTTCCGTTAGGCGGCATTGTACGAAATCAAAATAACCACATAGAACGCAGACGGGGACTTCTGCTTGAGTAAGCAGGAATATTACGGACAGACACTGAGCAAATCGGAATAATTTTATTCCAGCTTACTTTTTTAAATATATTGTTCGTCCCCCGGCATAAAAGCATCAAATATGTATTAAGATTTCATTATCCGATTTGTTGATTTTTTCATTTTATTTGCTATATTAGATTAAAAATACAGTCATTTTCAAAAAAGTATAGCTGTTTTTTTATACCAAAATATCAGGAGTTACACAAAGATGCCAATCCTATTCAGCCGAGCCTGTCAATATGCATTAAGAGGTCTGGTAGAAATGGCCCGTCATAAGGAAAATCAATTCTGGACTGTACAAGAATTAGCCGAACAGACCAAAACACCTGCACCTTTTCTGGCAAAAACATTTCAGACCTTAGTAAAAAACGGTGTACTCACCTCGACTAAAGGACGACGTGGCGGTTTTTCATTTGCCGTACAACGGAGCAAATCTTTTTGATTGAAATCATAAATATCATTGACGGCCCTGCCCTGTCTCAGGACTGTGCGCTTGGTTTAGCTGAATGTGGTGGTGATGATGTCTGCCCATTTCATCCCCACTGGGGCCACATTCGTGAAAGCCTGATAGAGGCCTTAAGTTCGCAATCGCTTCGACAGTTTGCCCGGCAATGACGATGTGCAAAATCAATCAGAAACATTTCAACAATCATTCACTTTTACTAAATTTTTGAAGTTTAGTCAAGATCTAATCCCTAATAATATTCTTGTTAATTACTTTTTCAATGCCACACATAACTTATGTAACTAATACAAAAAAAGACTTTACAAATAAATGCTGATGAGCACTAAAGAATCAATTACCCGAAAAGAATTTTTCAGGTCTGGATTAAAGTCAATACTTAAATTGGTTGACGATGTAACAGACCAGCAAGTTGAATCGAAAGCAAAAAAAATGGTCGTTCCACTTATTAGACCGCCTGGTGCAATTGATGAGGCGTCCTTTCTACTAAAATGTACCGGCTGCGATCTCTGCGCCCGGGCTTGCCCCCATGATGCCGTCATTCCGGCAGAGGCAAAATTCGGTTCAGCTGTTGGAACACCGATAATTAGACCGGCTCGCAATCCTTGCTATCTCTGCGAAGATTTCCCATGTATCAATGCCTGTCCGGAGGGTGCGCTTCTGCCTGTGGTAAAAGTCAAAATGGGAATTGTGCATTTGATTCAAAATAATTGTTTTGCTCACAACGGACAAAATCCGACGTGTGATTATTGTTATGAAAGGTGCCCGTTAAAAGATGAAGCAATTGTCATGGAGGAGGACAAACCAAAGGTGGTTGAAGAAAATTGCACTGGCTGCGGTATCTGTGAATTCTATTGCCCGGTTCAGGGAAATGCAATTATGGTATTGCCAAAGAAAATCAATTATACCACGAATCAACAAAAATGAACACGAATAAATTACGTCTATTTTTACAAATTAATATTAAATCTCAGTAAAATAATTAAAAACACAATTCAATTAATATTTCCGGAAAAATGAATAAACTGAAAACCTTATTGTTTTGCGCGTTCTTTACCTTCTGGGCAGTATCATCATCATCTTACTTTATCCCAGGATTCATCCATTAGCGGGAATTAAGCAAACATTGGATAGAGCTCAGATAAAAGCGAGTGCTCAGGAAATCGCCGATGAATTAAATTTTCCAACTGAGAACTACAGGATCACCACCTCGTTTGTAGAAAACCAAGAACTTATCCGACAAGCCCAACAAGTCTTGGGATTGGAAAAAAGTATGCACATTCTTAGAGAAGAGCTTCCGGGCTATTTCTGGCAGATCCGATGGCGTAAGATCGGTGATTCCATAATAACCATGCAAGATAAAAGTGAGGATGAAATTTCGACTGCCATTCTGGGTGATCTGTCCATAAAGTTAGACATGCATGGCAACCTGTTTGAGCTCACATCTAATGTTGCGGATTCAATTAGATTGCCGTTCATTGATGCATCAAAAGCAAAAATTGTAGCGGGAAATTTTATCAAACGATTTAGCACTTTAAAGTATATGGAACTGGATACACTGGTTGAAGGGACTTCGCGAAGCCTTGAGGAACCTGAAGTAAAATCAGCAGTGTCTGCTCGACTAAAACTCGAAGATGAAATAAAAACTATAAAATCCAACAGGACAGACTACCAATACACTTATTCTACAATGGAGCCGCATCTAAACGATAAAATCCAGGTTTCAATATTAGTTAGTGGTAACATAGTTACTAACTTTGACGTGAAATATATTATTTCTGATGAATATGAATCCAACCAGGACGTCGTGGTAACGAGCGCAACGAAAGGCCTAGCCTGGACAATAATTGTTGTTTTGTTTTTAGTAGTTGGATTCAAACGAATGCGAGCTTTTGAAATAGGCTTTAAAATGGCCATAATCTTAGGGCTTTTAGTGGCAGTCAGTCACGGACTTGAAATCTATTTACAAAAACATGGAGATTCCGGATGGGAACTGCTCTTAGAAATGTTAGTCGGACCGCTTTTAATCGGAGGTGCGTTCGTAATTATTTGGGCTGTGAGTGAACCATTAGTTAGAGAAATGTGGAAGGAAAAATTCACCAGCATGGATTTACTAACCAATGGACATTTCTTGCATTCACGGGTAGGTGAAGGAATTCTTCGAGGTGTGAGCCTGGGGATCGCCTTGCTGGCAGGTTGGTTGCTGTTATTATGGCTGAGTGCGGAAGTAGCAAAACCGTTTATTTCTACGATAAGATCTGGCGACAATTTTTTATCAAATCCGAATCATGCAATATTCATTATTAATCAGGGCATCAATAATAACATTTTCAAGGCGGTTGTTTTTTTAGTTTTTGTTGTATCGTTTGTAAGAAGACGGGTGTCATCACCAATACTTTTAATCGCCTCCACTGCAATGATTTGGGGATTAACCTTACAAGGCGATGTCAAACCATGGTTCCTGGGTATTCCTATTGAGATTCTACTTGGAGGGCTGATTGTATGGACATTCATTCGGTTTGATTTTTTGTCTTCGTTCATCGTCCTGGGGATATTTACTGTTTGGTATAATGGCGCAGCTCTGTTTTATTTTCAAAACGAGGCAGCGGTGCAATCCGGTTATGGTTTAATTGCGTGTAATGTTTTGTTAATTGTATTTGGCATCATTGCAATTTCAACAAAAGACAGGGTAACCGATTTTGATTCAATAACGCCGGCATTTGTCCGTCACATCACTGAGAGACAGCGGCTGCAGGGGGAATTCGCCATTGCGCGCGAGGTACAAATGTCTTTTCTACCAGAGGAAACGCCAAAATTAAGAAGTTTGGAAATCGCTTCAAAGTGTATACCAGCTTATGAAGTCGGCGGCGATTATTATGACTTCTTCGAACTCGGAGAAAACAAGCTCGGCGTGGTTATTGGTGATGTTTCAGGTAAAGGCACCCAGGCCGCCTTTTACATGACACTTACCAAAGGATTTCTCAAAGCGCTGGTTAAGTCAATTGACTCACCAGCAGATTTGCTCATTCAGATGAATAACCTGTTTTATGAAAATGTTAAACGCGGTCATTTTATTTCAGTACTGTTTGCTATTTTTGATGTGACTGAAAAAACCTTAACGCTTGCGAGAGCCGGACATAATCCACTAATACTCAGACGTGTGAGCTCCGGCAAAGTTGAATTTTTCAATCAACCTGGTATTGCTTTAGGCCTGGAAAAAGGCGATATTTGTTCACAATCGATCAAAGATGAGACGATCCCCTTAAACAAAGGCGATTTATTTGTTTTTTATACCGACGGATTTACTGAAGCTATGAGCAAAACCAAAGATGAATTTGGTGAGGAACGTCTTGTTGAGAGCATTGAAAAGTACTCCACTGATACAGCACCCCGGTTAATGGAGGGTGTTTTCGCAGATGTGAAGCGTTTTATTGGGAGAGCCCAGCAGCAGGATGACATGACCATTGTGATTGTAAAAATAACGTAATCACAGGTAAGAGATACTTCGCGGTATTTTTATACTTATTTTAAGATATTCTATCTAATCTGAATTAATCCCAGCGCGGCAAGCTGCAATTGCAATAGGTATAAATAATGAAGAAAGAGAAATTAAGACCAATATCCAAATCAAAGTGAAGCTAACTGGAAACGAACAGGAAGAGCTAACCATATTTTTACCGCTCGCTCTCTTTGTTTTGCAGGTATCCACTTTATAAACTGCGCTGCATCAACAGCAGCTTGTTCAAAACCAACATTATATCCTGAAGGCTTTAAGATCTGTGTTTTAGCCGTATTACCGCATTCATCGACAAGAATCCCCAGAATAACGATCCCCTCAACACCGGCCATCAACGCCTTTTGAGGATATTTAAAATATTTATATAGTGATGCCAGGCCGCCAATTGGTTCTGGCGGTTCTTCATGCGGCACAAAGACATACTTCTCTGTAATCCTGACTTCTTCCGGAGGTGGCGGAGGCTTGGGGATGTCGGCGAAATTAAAAACAGGAAACTCAATCTTTACATTTGCTAACGAAATTTCCCGTTCAATAGGAACAGGCACAGTTGGTATCAATGGAGGAGGTGGCGGTTTAAATTGCTCAGTTATTGGAATATCTTCTACTTCAATTTGAATTTCTTTTGCTACAAGCAGCAAAGATTTCATTTCAAAATCCGGCAAAGCATGAAAAAGTCCGAGGTGAATAAATAAGGATATAATAAGGGATAATTCGAAAGCTTTGCGATATTTTTTTTCAAATTCATTATTGGATAATTTACGTCTTTTCATTAATTTCTACTCCCTAAGAAATCAAAATTAAACCAATCAATTAAATAAATAACGATTTACAATTTGCGTACCTATTTAGTAATCGAAACAAAACCGCAAAGACTTTACAAGAAATTTATGTCTTTTTATTAACTTCGCTAATAATTGCTATTTGGGGAAAGTAGCGTTAAAAAGAAACGGCATCGCAACCATCGGTGAGACAATTTTTACTACGGAAAACACAATTCTTACTACCAGTGCGAGGTCAGTTTTTCCGCGAAAGCAATCTCCCAATTAACCAGGTGTGAGATTGCTTTAGAAAAAAGCGCCTTGCAATGACGATTAATTGGAAATATAGCGGTTCGAATTGTGTGGATAAAATTACAAATTCACGAAGGCAGGATTAAAAGAAGGCAGGAGTGCAAAATTATGTGATAACAAAGACGCCGAACAAGTGGTTTGAGTAGAATAATTAACACTAAAATGTCGATATGTTTTTAGTTTAACTTGTCAAAACATCACATTTTATGCTGGACGCTACACATTACTCTCCAATTATTTTTACTAATACTCGTTTCTTCCGACGACCGTCAAATTCTGCGTAATAAATCTGCTCCCACGGTCCAAAATCAAGCTGTCCATTTGTGATTGCGACCACGACTTCCCGGCCCATTATCTGTCGTTTGAGATGGGCATCAGCATTGTCTTCACCAGTGCGATTATGTCGATATTTGGAAACAGGTTCGTGAGGCGCAAGCTGCTCAAGCCAGTCATCATAGTCTTGAATCAGACCACTCTCTGCGTCGTTTATATAGACACTCGCTGTAATGTGCATGGCATTAACAAGAACCAGGCCTTCTTTGATTCCACTCTCTATTACCAATTCCTCAACCTTGTCTGTTATATTTATATAATTTCTGCGATTAGGTGTGTCGAACCAGAGGTGTTTAGTGAGGGATTTCATATAAACTCCTTTTTCAATATGAATCAAATAACATTTTCACTCGAAATGTTAAACAGGTTTTGCGACAAATACAAATAAAAATGGCCGTCTCGATTTATGTTGTCTCCCACAAAAAGGCAGGTAAAATAAAGGATGGAATTTAAAAAATTATCGCGACGGCCAAGGCTCTAAATGCTCAAATCATATTTACAAAGTAGTCAATAATTTATTTTACTCTTACAGGAGCTTATCTCAAGCTTTTTTATTATACAGTATTAGTTATAAAATGTTCTGTTTTTTTAAATATTTTTTCACTACTGTACACTTTTCCCTCTCCATTTCTTAATGTCTTTCCCGCATGTTTTAAGCGGGAATCCAGGCTCCATGCACATGAATTCCCGATTTATCCCGACATTCATTATTATTATATATAAAGGAAAATCGGGACGGGAATGACATTTTATGCAAAAAGTAACCTATTTAAAACCTCAGTGTAAAAACTGTTTTCTCATTTTGCCTGGAGTGTACATTTACGGCTCCACGATGTAATCGCATGATTTGTCTTGTTAAACTAAGGCCAATTCCAGTGCCGCTTTCTTTGGTCGTAAAAAAGGGAATGAAAATTTTCTCAATCATATCTTCTGATATCCCTGGACCATTGTCTGATACCTGAATAATGATTCTACCGCCATCATCGATTTTAGCTGTCATCGCGATATTTGCGGTCATTTGGCCTTCTACCGCTTGCATGGCGTTCTTCAAAATATTAATCAGGACTTGTTCGACTAATTCAGTATCTGCGGTTAATTCAAGCGATTCTGGTACAACTGTGAATTGAAAATTTATGCAGCTTTTAGACATTTCAACCTGCATCAATTGTTGAATTTGTTTAAATAAATCCATTAATGAAAAAATCTGAAAATTGGGGATAGGCACGCGGGTAAGATTCCGATAGGCATCCACAAAATGCAGTAGTCCTTCACTGCGTCTTTGAATGGTCTGCAAGGCGCCACGCATATCATCCTTGGTCTCGGCGCTGATTACTTCATCTGAAATTTGTTTACCATTAATATTTAGCATATCATTCACGGTTGAGGCCAGAGAAAATATCGGCGTAATTGAATTCATGATTTCATGCGTCAGCACCCGAATTAATTTTTGCCAGGCTTCTAATTCTTTTTCCTCTAACTCACTCTGGATATTTTGTAAAGAAACCAGAGTAAAATTCTGATCTCGCATGCGGAATTCGGTGGCGCTTATGGCTAATTGCTGAAGCTCATTATTAAAATCGATTTTAATCAGAGCCTTCTGGCCCGATTTCAAACCAAACAATTTCTCCACAAGTGATTTGCTCAAAGGTTCTAATGCTCGAATATTTTTGAGATGGGGAATCTTTAATAGTCTTTTAGCGGCATTATTTATTAATTCCACGTGACCGTCATTTCTAAAAGCAATCAGACCAATACCCACATGCTGCACCACAGTCTGCAAATATCGAAAATGCTCCTCTTTATCAGAACGCGCCTTATAAAATTTCTGGATGACTTCATTAAACGCTGATTTCAATTCATCAAAGGAAGAGCCCAGTCCAGCGCCCAGGAAAGTTTGAGAAAAATCTTCATGTTTAATTGTCAGCAAAAATCTGTTTAGATCTCGATTTGTCCTTTCAACATAGACGATGAGCGTACATAATTGATAAATAATAATAAGACCCAGGATAAATATAGTCGCATAAAGCGTTACCTGCATTTTGAAAAGCAGATAAAAAAACAGGAAAATCGAAGCGCTAAGCACTGTCACCCGCGCCAAAACCACGATTCGAAAACGTTTATAAATCATATTTTTCGAGCCTGCGATAGAGAGAAGTGCGGGTTAATCCTAACTCACGAGCCGCTTTACTAATATTTCCTCCGTACTTACTGATCGCTTTCTGAATAACTATTTTTTCCACCTCTTCTAAATTAAAATTATCAAAAATCAATCCATCTTCTTTTTGTTCCGGAGATGTGAAGAAAAAATCAAACGGTTGCAGAGCCTGCGAATCACTCATAATAATTGCCCGTTCAATGGCATGCTGAAGTTCCCGAACATTACCCGGCCAGTGATATTTTTCTAACTTTTTTAACACAGCAGCATTGACTCGTTTCATTGGCTTTTGATATTTTTTCGAATAATAGTCTAAGAAATAATCTATTAGTAAAGAAATATCATCTATTCGTTCTCTTAATGGCGGCATTTGAATTTCGACTGTATTGATTCTATAGAGCAAATCCTGGCGGAATTTATTTTCCGCAACCATTTCATGTATGGGTTTATTGGTTGCACAAATTAAGCGTACATCGATTTTCTTGGGAATGTTTGAGCCGAGACGGATCACCTGTCGATTCTGTAAAACCGTTAATAATTTGGCTTGCAGCGGCAGTGGCAGGTTGCCGATTTCATCCAGAAAAAGTGTGCCTCCTGAAGCGATCTCAAAGCGGCCGGCACGATCTTCCTTTGCATCTGTAAAAGCGCCTTTCACATGGCCAAACAATTCGCTTTCAAAAAGGGTTTCGCTTATCGCACCCATATCAACGCTAATAAAAACTTCCTGTATGCGTAAAGACTGGCGATGCAGCTCCCGGGCTACCAGCTCCTTGCCGGTGCCGTTTTCGCCGGTTATGAACACATTAGCATCCGTTTGCGCGACTTTCTGGATGGTGACAAACAATTTTTGCATGGCCTCACATTCACCGATGAAATGGTGAAAATGCTGATCTAAATCGGCGTTTAATTGTTTTTGCCGCGACCGCAGGTTAGCTACTTCTACCTTGGTCTGACGCAGATTCATCGCTGCAGAAATGGTCGCCAGCAATTTTTCGTTTTGCCACGGTTTTAATACAAAATCCATGGCCCCTTCTTTAATCGCACGAACAGCCATCTGCACATCTCCATAGGCAGTGACCATTACAACAACTGCAGAAGGATCGATTTCAAGAATCTTGTTAAGCCAGAGAAAGCCTTCTTTACCACTACTCGCTCCCTTTGCAAAATTCATGTCAAGTAGAACAACATCGTAGCTTTCGTTTTTAAGCTGCGTTGGAATTGCCTTCGGATTTTTTTCTGTATGAACCAGGTTAAAATGTTTCTTCAAAAATAATCGTGCTGCCAGAAGAATATCTTCATCATCATCGATGACCAGAATTTTACCATATTTTGTACTCATTTAGTATGAACTTATGTTATTAATATTTTGATTTGTATTGGTTATAATAAACTAAACAATTGAGAAGAAAAATCAAGCAAATAATACACCATAGCCAATTTTCATCAAAATCCCATACCTGAGTTGGAATCATACGCAACAGCCTCTGTCCGCCAGCGAACACCTATTGTAATGCCAGCGTATACTTTTTATTATTGCAATAATTAATCTTATATTGTAAATTCATAATAATTAATATTGGCACGGGTATTGCCAAATTAATTACACGTCTAATTGCGAAATAAAAATTATGAGGAACAATTATGGGAATGGATAAGCAACTAAAAAAACGAAATTGGCCTCCAAAGAAAATAGCTGGACTTGGAATTTCGGGTCTTTTCTTCATCTTTATCATTTACAATTTCGTTTTTGGCGATAGGAGTTCAAAGCTAAATGTGGAACAACAAAAAATTACGATTGCCGAAGTTAAGACCGGACCTTTTCAGGAATTTATTCCGGTTACCGGTGCAGTTCTACCCATTAAAACTATTTTCCTGGATGCTATTGAGGGCGGACGGGTAGATACTGTCTACATTGAAGCTGGCAGTTTAGTGAAAGCCGGGGACAAAATCTTGCAATTGGAGAACAGGGCACTGCAGGTTCAAATATTATCTCAGGATGCAGCCGTAATGGAGCAGCGTAACATGTTGACCAGCATGCGATTTAATCTGGATCAAAATCGACTCAGAATACGCCAGGGTCTGATAGACCAGGCGTACCAAATCCAGCGCTTAAAAAGGCTTTACGATCGCAGAAAGGATCTGTGGCAGAAAAAACTCATCGCACAGGAAGTGTTTGAAGACACAAAAGATGAATATGAGTATCAGATAAAACGACAGGAACTGAATACTGAATCATTCAAACAGGATTCACTTTTCCAAGAAGTGCAAATCACACAATTAGAAACATCGCTGGATCGGCTGGAAAATAATCTAAAAGTCGCCAGAAAAAGGCTCGATGAGCTAACCATCACAGCGCCGATTAGCGGGCAACTCACTTCTCTGAGTGTTGAATTTGAAGGAGAAATCATAAACATGGGTGAACGCGTGGGACAAATTGACGTATTAGACGGATTCAGAGTACGCGCGGGCATTGATGAACATTATCTTGCGCGTATTGATAAAGGCCTGGCCGGGGAGTTTGATTTTTCAGGAATAACATATAATCTTATCACTAATAGAATCTATCCCGAAGTCCGGGAAGGCAGGTTCGAAGTAGATTTAGAGTTTGTAGACGATTCACCAGGAGGTATTCGACGTGGTCAAACCCTGCACATAAGATTAGAATTAGGAGATTTAACTGAAGCAGTATTAATTCCGAAAGGAGGATTTTACCAAAAAACAGGCGGCCAATGGATTTATATTTTAAATGAAGGCGGCGATTTTGCTATCAAGAGAAAAATAAGACTTGGACGACAAAACCCACAAGTTTTCGAAGTCCTGGAAGGTCTGGAACCCGGGGAACAGGTTATCACTTCATCGTATGACAGCTTTGGAGATATCGACAAGTTAATATTGAAATAAGTGTTTAGCTGTCAGCTATTAATAAACTTTAAAATACATTTCGAGGGTATTAAGATGAAAGATTTTAGGAAATTGCAAGTTTGGGAGAAAAGTCATCGTTTATCCAAAAGCGAAAAGCTGACCGCTGAAAGCTAATAAATTATACATGAAATCTTTTTAAACGAATAAAAATAATTCAATCAATGAGGAGAGAATAATGATTAAAACAAATAATCTGAAAAAGCTTTACACCACTGAAGAAGTAGAAACAACTGCCCTGAATAATGTGACCATAGAAATCAAGGAAGGTGAATTTGTCAGCATAATGGGCCCTTCAGGTTGTGGTAAATCAACTTTATTAAATGTATTAGGATTACTGGATAATCCCTCAGGTGGCGAATTCTTCTTTCTTGAGCAGGAGGTTTCACAATATACTGAAAGACAGCGTGCCAATTTGAGAAAATCCAACATTGGGTTCGTTTTTCAAAGCTTTAATCTAATTGATGAATTAACTGTATATGAAAATGTCGAATTACCTTTATTATATCTTGGTTTTTCTTCAGCAGATCGCAAAACACGAGTTGAAGGTGTACTGGAGAACATGCAGATCATGCATCGTAAGAACCATTTCCCACAACAGTTATCTGGAGGTCAACAGCAGCGCGTAGCAGTTTCCAGAGCTGTTGTAGCCAAGCCCAAAATCATTCTTGCTGACGAACCGACAGGAAACCTGGATTCTGCGCACGGGGATGAAGTGATGAATATTCTTACCGAATTAAATGAAAATGGAACAACCATATTAATGGTAACCCACTCCCCTGCTTATGCTGAATACAGCCAGCGTATCATTCATCTTTTTGATGGAAATGTTGTAACAGAGAATATTAAAGAACAATTTCATGTTTGATTGTAGAAATGGGATTGCGGATTTCTGATTTAAGAACGTAGAATAAATCCGCAATCAGTATTCAAAAATCCGAAATGGCAGAATTATGTTCAAAAATTATCTTAAAATTGCTTTTAGAAATTTGCTCAAATACAAAGGTTTTTCTTTTATAAATATCAGCGGACTTGCCATCGGCATGACCTGCGCAATTTTTATCTTGTTGTATGTGCAATATGAACTCAGTTATGATCGATTTCATAAAAACGCTGATAATATTTACCGAATTGCCTGGATGAGTTTAAGGCCGCAAACACGCACGCCACATCCGATGGCCCAGGCAATGGTACGGGATTTTCCTGAAGTTGTCGACGCCGTTAGTCTTTCGCCAATTTGGGGTCCAGGCCTGACCCGTCCCAAATTATCTGTACGATATGGGGAGAAACGATTTGATGAGCCAGGTTTCTATGCTGCCGATTCAACCTTCTTCAAGGTTTTTTCCTTTCGCCTGCTTCAGGGCGACCCGGAAACAGCCATGAAAATCACAGGGGGAGTGATTATCACAGAAGAAATTGCCCGAAAATATTTTGGCGACGAGGAGGCTCTGGGCAAAACACTCATTCTTGAAGTTGAGCAAAATTTCCCTTTAACCGTCACCGGCGTCCTGGAAAATATTCCTGCCAATTCCCACTTTAGATTTGATTTCCTGTTATCTTACGTCACCTTGAAACCTTTTGAAGATGGCAGTTATTACGAGTGGGAAGATTTTGGTCATTTTAACTATCTTGTTCTTGCGCCAGGTACCGATCCTAAAATCGTCGAAGCTAAAATTCCCCATTGGTCAAGGAAATTTATTGATTGGTCAGAAGGAGATTTCGAAAGTTTAGAGAGCGGTGAAATTGGCTTTGCACTTCAGCCGATTACAGACATTCACCTCCATTCCCATCTGAAATGGGAGCTTGAAGCTAACAGCGATATCAGCTATGTCTATCTTTTTTCGTCCGCTGCGTTTTTTATTCTGCTGATAGCTTGTATTAATTTCATGAACCTCTCAACCGCACGGTCTGCTAATCGTGCGAAAGAAGTAGGCGTACGAAAAGTGATTGGAGCCAGCCGGCTGCAACTCATAAAGCAGTTTTTAGGTGAATCTGCATTAATATCGATTTTTGCGATCCTGATAGCTATTGCACTGGTTGAATTACTTCAGCCAGCCTTCAATAGCCTGACAGGGCGAGAGTTGAATATTGATTTTGCTGGGGACAGGTCAATGGTGACTGGCATATTTATAATTACATTAATTGTTGCAATTATTTCAGGAAGTTACCCGGCATTTTTCATTTCTGCCTTTAAGCCGGTTAATGTATTAAAAAGTAGTTTCAAAACTGGCGTAAAAAATCTTTTTTTTCGAAAAGTTTTAGTGGTAGTACAATTTACAATCTCAATCGCTTTAATTGTTTGCACCGGTATCGTAGCTTCACAATTAAATTTCCTTAGAACGCAAAAATTAGGTTTTGAAAAAGATCAGGTCGTCGTTGTTCCTTTAAAAGCGTCTTCAATGCGTGCTAACTACGAGGCTGTTAAAAGTGAGCTTTTGCAAAATCCTTCTATTGTAAAGACCTCGGCTGTTTCCAATGTACCTGGCAGTCGGTTTAATCAAAATCCAATACGTTGGGAACCTGACAATCAAAATGTCTCGGTTTCTGAAATTCGGGTTGATTACGATTTTTTTAAAACACTTGGTATCGAAATAGCGAAAGGCAGAGGTTTTTCCAGAGAGTTTTCTACCGATTTGGAGCAGTCTTATATTCTCAATGAAACCGCTGCGAATCAATTTACCTGGGATGCTGCTATTGACAAAGAAATCGTTTGGTTTGATGATGATGTCACTCGTAGAGGAATAGTGATCGGCGTAGCCAAAGATTTTCATTTCCAGTCGTTGCATAATACCATCGAGCCTTTAATTTTCCAGGTATTGCCAGAAGATTTTGCTTATATGCTTGTTAAAATAAGTCCTGAAAACATCTCAACAACAATTGCAGATTTGGAAACCAAATGGACAAAATTCGATCCTGATCATGCATTTGAGTATTCGTTCCTTGATGAAAATTTTGGCAAGCTTTATCGTTCCGAGGAACAAATGCAATCAATCTTTGGCTATTTCACACTTCTCGCCATTTTCATTGCCTGTCTCGGATTATACGGCCTGGTTGCATTTTCAGCACAACAGCGCATTAAAGAGATCGGCGTCCGCAAAGTTCTCGGCGCTTCCGCAGCCAGTATCGTAAAATTGCTCTCAAAAGAATATGTTACTCTAGCTTTAATTGCCAATGTTATTGCCTGGCCTGTTGCTTATATAATTATGAATAATTGGCTGCAGGTATTTGCTTACAGAACAAGCATTGACTTAAACATATTCTTATTCGCTGGTGCTACCGTATTTATTGTCGCCTTATTTACAGTAAGTTATCAAGCGATCAAAACAGCTTTTTCAAATCCAGCAGATGCACTGCGGTACGAGTGATTATTAGTGTGGATTTGAGATTTCTGATTGCGGAATAAATCCAAAATCTGCAATCCGAATTCTGTAATCATGAGGTTATCATGTTTAAAAACTACTTGAAAATTGCCGTACGAAATTTATTGAAATACAAAACCTTTACTTTAATAAACATATTAGGCCTTTCAGTTGGTATTGCCGCGACATTTTTCATTTTGTTGTACATTCAATTTGAATTCAGCTATGACAAATTTCACGAAAATGCTGACAATATTTATCGGGTTTCTATCGTTCATCTAAAGGATGGCAAGATGGAGGAAGACAGTCCGGTATTTACTCCGCCCATTGGTCCAGCCATGGCCAGAGACTTTCCCGAGGTTGAAAATTTTGTACGTTTTACAGTCAATAAGACAGCTTATTTTTCTTTAAACGACAAACAGCCCATCAAAATTAATGGAATCAGGTATGCCGATTCGACTTTATTTGATGTTTTTTCCTTTCAATTATTAGCTGGTAATCCAAAAACTGCCCTTGTTGATCCCTATTCAATAGTTTTAACAGAAAAAACAGCCGAACGAATATTTGGTTCCGATGATCCAATTGGAAAAATTGTTAAACTGGATAATGCAAATGATTACAAAATAACAGGCATCATCAAAGAACCCTCGGTCAATTCTCATATTCAGTTCAACACCCTAATATCATTCGTGACATTATACAATGACCCCCATAATTACATGGATTGGAATGGCGGTAATCAATACTATGCCTATGTTAAACTGGCGCCTGATGCTTCTCCCGAAGATGTTGAAGCAAAATTTCCTGATTTTATGTGGGGCTACATTAATGAACAATCAGCTAATTATGGTTTTAAGAATGAACCCTACCTGCAGCCATTGCAAGACATCCATCTTTATCACAATGAATATTCTGATACGGGACTGACAAATATATACATTTTTTCGGCTATCGCGTTGCTTATTTTGTTAATTGCCTGCATCAATTTTATGAATTTAACGACAGCTCGCGCAACCAGGCGAGCTAAAGAAGTAGGGGTACGAAAAGTATTAGGCGCAAACAAACAAAATCTAATCATGCAATTTTTAGGTGAATCAATTTTATTAACTGTTATAGCCCTAATGATTGCCTTTTTTTTAGTCGAGCTCTTTTTCCCTTCGTATCAGGCTTTGCTGAATAAAGAATTAAATTTATCCAGCCTGATTAATCTGGCAGATTTTTGGGGAGTTTTATTGACTATTTTCGTTATTGGAATTGTCGCTGGGAGTTATCCTGCGCTGTATTTGTCATCCTTTCAGGCAGTTAAGACTTTAAAGGGTGAAGTTAGAAGCGGCACAAACAAGGAAAAATCAAGAAACATTCTGGTGGTTTTGCAATTTACCATTTCAATTACACTTATAATTTGTACCATGCTGATAAATCGTCAACTCCATTTTGTCAAGGACAAAGAATTGGGATTTAACAAAGAACATGTAGTTGTGATACCGCTTATCAGTGATGAAAACAAACTAAAAAGTGAAACGCTAAAACAGGAGTTGTCTAATCTGGCCGGCATACTGAATGTTGCAGCCTCATCAGAAGTGCCTTATGCTGGATTTACCAGTAATGGTTATATTCCTGAGGGGGTAAAAAATCCTATTATGATTCATGTCGTGGACGTGGATGAACACTTTTTAGAAACTTTTGATATTGACATGATGAGCGGCAGGAATTTCTCAAAGGAGTTTTCGACCGATAAAACGGCCTATCTAATAAATGAAACTTTAGCCAGGTCATTGGACTGGGATGATCCGATAGGCAAGGCCATAAACCGAAATGGAGATCACAAAGTAATTGGCGTTGTAAAGGATTTTCATTATGCGACCATGCATTCTAAAATAAAACCTTTGATTCTCACCAATCAACCCGGGCGCAATCGTTTTGATTTGCTTTCGGTCAAAATTAATGCACGTAATATTTCTGAGACTCTGGGCGCAATTGAAAATATCTGGAGACAATTTGCCCAATCTGTACCCTTCGAGTATTCATTTCTGGATGAAGCATTTGACAACCTCTATAAATCTGAGCAGCGATTTCAGGAGATGTTCTTTTATTTTTCGCTTCTGGCGATAGTGATAGCCCTCCTTGGTTTATTCAGCCTCGCATCCTTTTCTACCGAACTGAGAACAAAAGAAATTGGCGTTAGAAAAGTACTGGGCGCTTCGGTCATGGGTATCACAGGATTGCTTTCAAAAGAGTTTCTGAAATTAGTGGTGATTGCAAATATTGTTGCCTGGCCGATTGCCTGGTTTGCCATGAATAATTGGCTGCAGAACTTTGCTTATCGCATTGATATGGAATATTGGGTATTCATTCTCGCAGCAATGATTGCCATTGCCACGGCCGTACTCACTGTCAGCTTTCAAGCCATCAAAGCAGCGCTGGCGGACCCGGCCGAAGCCCTCAGATACGAGTAGTATCGGAGGGTGAAAATCCTGGGTATTTTTTGGGGATGAATTCAGTGAGGTATGAATGATAGTTAGTTATCAGTCGTCGGTTGTTAATTGACAACTCATCCCGATCGAAATAAGAACAAAGGACAACTGACCATGGACAACAGACAGATTGAAAAGGAGCAATCATGTTAAGAAACCACATCAAAATCGCTGTTAGAAACCTAAAAAAACACAAAGGTTATTCATTCATCAACATCGCTGGACTCGCTACCGGTATGGCTTGCACGATTTTAATCTTGTTGTGGGTTCTGGACGAATTAAGTTATGACAGGTTTCATGCAAAGGCAGAAAATATTTACCGCGTGCTGGTTGAATATCCAGATAATACGGGTCGGATAATAACTGCACCGGTAACTCCAGCTCCGCTCGCCGCTGCTTTTAAAGAGGAAATACCTGAAATTATCAATGCCGCCAGGTGGGGTAAAGATGAAAGAGACCCGCTGAAATATGAAGATAAAGCTTTCTATGAGGACGGCATCTCTACCATCGATCCGGAATTTCTTCAAATGTTTACTTTTTCGCTTGTCAAAGGTAATCTTGAAACGGCTTTTTCAGATAAACGCTCTATTGTCATCTCCGAAGAACTCGCTCAGAAATATTTTGGTGATGAGGATGCCATAGGAAAAGTCTTAAATTGGAATAACTGGCAATTGTACACAGTCAGGGGCGTAATAAAAAATGTACCGCGCAATTCACACATCCAATTCGATTTCCTTCGAACATTTCAGATTGAGAAAGAAAGTTGGCCAGACGGATTCACCTGGTACAATTTTAATCGGTACACCTATGTTCAATTGGCAGAACATGCCGATGTGCAGGAAGTCAATAGAAAAATGACAGAAATATTGAAAAAGAACAACCAATATACACGTATTCCAACCGTAAAATTATCTCTCCAACCTCTTACCGAAATTCATCTTAATGCAGGCTTCGAAAGTGAATATGCCGACATTCGAGACATAAAATATATTTATATTTATTCCATCATAGCATTTTTCATTTTGTTTATTGCTTGCATCAATTTTATGAATCTTTCGACAGCACGATCAATAAATCGGGCCAAAGAAGTCGGAATGCGCAAAACAGCGGGTGCGGTTCGGTTTCAGATTTTCAAACAATATATCGGGGAATCAATACTGCTTGCATCTGTCGGACAGGCAATAGCATTGCTATTAGTTGAATTATTTCTGCCAACCTTCAATAATCTTTCAGGGAAACAGCTCTCGGTTCATTATTTAGACCTCAGGCTTATTGCTGGTTCAATAGCGATTGTTTTGCTGACAGGCTTGCTGGCAGGAAGTTATCCAGCCATCTATCTTTCATCATTCAGTCCCCTGAAAGTACTTAAAGGTACTTTGAATGTGGGTTCAAAAAAATCTGTTCTGAGAAAAGTACTCGTGGTAACTCAATTTTCTCTATCAATCCTGTTAATTACAAGCGCAGTCATCGTGAACCAACAACTTCATTTCCTAAGAAACAAGAACCTAGGCTTTGAAAAAGAAAATGTAGTGTACTTACCCGTTAAAGACAATATTGGAGCCAAATTCGAAGTTGCTAAAAATGAATTGTTGCGAGATCAAAAAATACTAAGTGTAGCAATCAAGGATTGCTTACCGACGACTACTGTAAACAGTGTACGAGTTGCTGTTGGGGGCCAAGAAACAGAACGAGGATTCCCGATGACATTAGCCGCTGTTGGCTATGATTATTTTGAAACACTGAACTGGCAATTAGTGGCAGGCAGAGATTTCTCAAAAGAGTTCCCGACCGACGCCAATGAAGCGTATATATTAAACGAAGAAGCTGTACAACAATTAGGAATAGAATCACCCGTTGGGCAAACAATAACTGTGGAAGATAGATCGGGAACTATCATTGGCGTGGCAAAAAACGCCTACTTTAAGTCACTTCACAATAAAATCGAACCTCAACTTTACAGTGTTTTGAATGATTACACGAGCAACGCAATGAATCTACTTGGAGTGATTATGATTAAGATCAAAGGGACTAATGTTTCTGAGACGTTTGCTAACATTGAAAAAATATGGTATGATGTAAATCCGAATTATCCTTTGGAAATCAATTTTTTAGATGAAAAATATAATAGTCTGTATAAATCAGAAAAGCAGATTAGCACCATATTTAATTATTTCACCTTCCTCGCCATATTCATCTCATGTTTAGGCTTGTTCGGATTAGCGTCCTTCATGGCAGAACAACGAACCAAAGAAATTGGGATTCGAAAAGTACTGGGAGCAAATATTGTAAGTATTGTATACATGCTTTCCAGAAATTTTACGGCCTGGGTATTAGTGGCGAATCTTATCGCCTGGCCAGTCGCGTACTATCTTATGAATCAGTGGCTTCAGGATTTTGCTTATCGAATTAATATTTCCTGGTGGACATTCATTCTGGCAGGAGCGCTGGCGCTGGTAATTGCCTTACTTACAGTAGGCTATCAGGCCATTAAGTCAGCCACAGCGAATCCGGTTGAAGCCCTCAGATACGAGTAGTATCGAAATGCGAAATTCCGAGCATTTTTTGGAGCGATAAGTCCCACTTAGCAAAGGGGAATTTAGGGGGTTGTATTTACTCATTTTCATGAAACTGATACTTCATGCAATAGGCGAAGTAATAACGCAGCCACTTTTGATAATAATTGTATGTGTATTCAGGAATATTTTTTTGCTTTAATAATTTATCGTACATGAATCGAATACTCTCATCAACTTGAATCATTGCATGTTACCTGGGTAATGATAATATAATAAAGCGACTTTTTATTTGCAAAATTTAAATTCGTTCATTAAATTGGTAGGTTATTCATAAAACCAGATCATCATTCGTTAGCTCTTCGCTATAAAGCCAATCTAACACAACTGCTTGGGCAAAGAGCACTTTGGTCTGACAAAGGATACTGATAGCATATCTACACTTTTCGCTCGAAAATCTTGACAAAATCACCACGATATGCTGCCATTTCATAAAACTGTATGCACGTGACGAAAAAAGACAACGAGGTAGTGTCAAAAGTTTCATGAAAAAATGAAAAAAGTTGAATTCATATTAGCAATTTTATTAGGCCTTTAAAAGTAAGTTTTTTTAAGACATGACAACAGAAATAGACGGCTTCTTAACACAAAATTGTTGAAATAAGGCATTATTGTAGCTAACTAAAGAATATTATTAAACTTAAAGCATTTTTAAATTGAAAATATTTGACACTACCGACAACGGACAACGATATTGGGAGGAACAAATGAAACAACGCCTGTCTGACACACCACCACATATTCAGAAGATGATTATTCACGGGTATCGTCAGATGCCACCCTTTCAAAAACTTGCACGTGTTCGGGAATTGACCCACACGGTCCAGCAATTAGCTCTGGCCCGTATTCGGCAGCAATATGGCGCTATATCTGAGCGTGAGCAGCGACTTCGGCTTGCGGCACTCTGGCTTGATCGTGAGACGATGCGGAGAGTCTTTCAGTGGGATCCTCAAGACAAAGGATATTGACATGATACTGGCTGAGCCACTTCAAATTACACAACATATCGCGCAGGTGTTTGAATCTCTCGGAATTCGTTACCTTGTTGGTGGTTCTCTCGCCAGCTCGCTGCATGGGATTCCGCGAGCGACACATGACGTGGATATAGTAGCAGAGATTGCGTTGCACCACGTCCCAAAGCTGGTGAAGGCGCTTGAATCGACGTATTATGTGGAGGCCGAGGTGATTCGTGAAGCCATTCAGTATCAACGGTCATTTAACCTCATTCATTTTGCCACTATGTTTAAGATCGATGTGTTCATTCTCAAAACTGATGCGATTTCCCAGGAACAGATGCATCGACGCCAGCAGTATCAGATCTTGGAAAATCCAGCGGATACGCTCTTTCTCACAAGTGCTGAGGACATTGTCATTCAAAAACTCGCCTGGTATCAGTTAGGCGGCGAAATTTCAGAACGGCAATGGGCTGATGTGCTCGGAGTGCTTCAAGTCCAACACCATGATCTTGATTATGCCTATCTTGAGCGCGTGGCTGAACAACTTCGCGTCTCGCATTTGTTACAGCAGGCGATTGTCGAGGCGCAGGAAGTTGAGGAATAACACATATCAGAACTAACAATAAAATGCACATGACAAGGATAGTTTCAAGCTTAATTACTCGCTACCATGAGCATGTGGTAATATGAAGTTTGTACTTCCGCTCAGGGACGCGGTTTCGGCACGTGCTTTTTGGAGTTATTCAACTGATATTTCATGCATGGGTCGAGATATTAACGCAGCTAATTTTGATAAAAATTGTATGTGTATTCAGGAATATTTTTTTGTTTTAATAATTTATCGTACTTGATTCGAATACTCTCATCAACTTGAATCATTGAATGTTGCTCCGGATTTTAATAATCTCACTATTTGCATGTTACCTGATTATTAAATATATACTAAACGAGTTTTTATTTGCAAAATAAATATTCATTAATTAAATTGGTCTGTTATTCTAAAAACAGATAGTCCTTTTTCATGTGTGAGAAGAAGGAATCCGATCGATGATTTTTTTGAGTAGAATTGATATAACTGTAAATGAAAAATATAAACAACTGTCTACATCCCACCAATTTGCTGTAATAAGCACAATGAATATACTCAACCGTGATGGGCAAGGCAAAAAAAAGTAATTCGATAGAGAAACCGTTAATAACTAGAGAAAGCGTCTAAGCCGATTTTTGAGACATATTGACTATATCTACTAAAAAGTATAGGATAGATACTATGAAGGTAAAAGAGCCATTATTCGACTACATTAGCGCAGAAATTGACTATCAGATAATAAATGGTCACTGCTTGACCGTTCTCAAGAAAATTGAAAATGGCAAGTTCGACCTCATTCTTACTTCCCCACCTTACAATGTTGGGAAATCCTATGAGACAAAGACGAGAATTGAAAAATACCTTGAAACACAAGAAGAAATCATAAATGAACTTGTAAGGACACTTTCAGACAATGGAAACCTTTGTTGGCAAGTTGGTAACTACGTTGACAAAGGCGAAGTTTTCCCTCTCGATATTTTCTATTACCAAATTTTCAAAAAACACGGACTTAAACTTCGTAACAGAATAGTATGGCATTTTGGACATGGCCTTCACGCAAGTAACCGTTTTAGTGGACGTTACGAAACTATTTTATGGTTCAGCAAAACAGACGACTACGTTTTCAATCTTGATAATGTTCGTATTCCTTCCAAATACCCTGGCAAAAGACATTTTAAAGGCCCCAAAAAAGGACAACCTTCAGGAAATCCGTTAGGCAAAAATCCAAGCGATATTTGGGAAATTATGGAACAGGATTGGGATACTGCAATGTGGAACATACCCAATGTAAAATCTAACCACCCAGAAAAGACTGAACATCCTTGCCAATTCCCAATCGAATTAGTTGAACGTTGTGTTCTCGCATTGACAGATGAAAACAGTTGGGTTCTTGACCCGTTTGCCGGTGTTGGTTCGACAGTTATTGGAGCAATAAAAAACCATCGCAATGCAATGGGAATTGAGAAAGAAGTTGCGTATTGCGAAATTGCAAAGAGCAGAATTGCAGACCTAAAAGAAGGTAAAATAAAAGTAAGACCAATGAATAAACCAATCCATAAGCCTACAGGAAAGGACAAAGTATCACAGACTCCAAAAGAGTGGGTACAACTTGAAATAGGGAACGGTAATGGAAAGTAAAACAGCTTAAACGGAAAACACAAATGAAAATAGCACAAAAGTATTCGCATTTAAACGGAGAAGAATATTTTATCGTTCATCACAACAATCTTTATAAGGAAATTAAGCAAGTGATTGCTAATATTGACGCCAGCCAATTCAGAACCAAGATTAGCAAAGAGAAAAGAAAAATTGGCAATAATCTATTATCTCCAATTGAACTGAACAATGCTTTTAATCAAGAATTCAATAAAAGAAAGTGGGCTGAAAGCAGGTACAATTATTACATAACTCTCAACCGTGAATTAATGGAAAAGAGTGTACTAATGTCTGCAAAAGAACAAAAAGAATTTTTGATTGCTAACGGAGAAAAAGAACCTATTTATAGTTATAACCAAACAGACTTTGTCAAAGACAAAATTGCTGTTGAAGTTCAATTCGGGAAATATGCGTTTGTTGCTTTTGATCTTTTTGTAAAGAATATGCTTTTCTATTCTGGTGGCGTTATTAACCTTGGCATTGAAATTCTACCGACAAAGAAAATGCAAACACAAATGAGCAGCGGTGTTGCATACTATGAAGGTGAAGTTTACAATGTAATGAGACAGGGTAGAAACAGCCCTCCTGTTCCGTTGCTGATTTTAGGCATTGAACCATAACTGACAGACAAAAAGCCCAGTGCATAACAAAGTATAAAAATACATAGGGCTGACAAGGGTTTCAGTAAGTTTAGCACTATCAATTAGCATCTATCTCGGCTTACAAATTATAGTTCCGAAAACCCTACGTTTTTTATAAAGAGCCGTTAAGGACAAGAAATTAAAAAGCATACATAACAAATCGTTCTACCTGATATTTTCCCGCTGTCGCTCCAAAATGCAATTGAACTCAAGGATTATGTTTCAAATGAGAGACAAAATAAATGAAATTTACTGATAATAAAATGACCTGGTAAAAAAAATTGAAAAATCTGTAAATGTTTCCAGGGTGACCAGTCAGTGGGTCGATGTGACACAATAGCAGTTTAGATTGGAGTATACTTATGACCAATAACGATATTTTGCGCAGTATCCGATATACTTTCGACTTTAGCGATTCGAAAATGATAGCTATATTTGGCAAGGCTGATCATCAGGTAACGCGGGAGCAGATCTGCGATTGGCTAAAAAAAGATGGTGATCCTGCGTTTCAAAAATGTAGCGACACTCAACTGGCGATTTTTCTTAATGGCTTGATTAACGATAAACGAGGCAAGAAAGAAGGGTCGCAACCGAAGCCAGAACAGCATTTAACTAACAATATCATTTTCAATAAAATAAAAATCGCGTTAAACCTGAAAGCCGAAGACGTATTGGAAATTTTGGACTTGGCTGGAGTAAGCATTAGTAAACACGAATTAAGCGCGTTTTTCCGCAGGCCGGATCATAAACACTACCGTGAATGTAAAGATCAGATCT
>CAZIKB010000045.1:0-47039 GCA_964539665.1 uncultured Cytophagia bacterium | reverse complement strand
CCAGCAAAGAAATTGTAGTAAATTTCGGACGTGAAGTAGGCGACAAAAGCATAAAAGTGGCCGAAGGTTCACATTTCGTTTTTAATGAAAACAATTGGAACAAGCCTTTCATGGCGGTCATTCAGTTAGACCCAAAGCTTCAAACCAGCTCTAAAGCAATATTCAGAGCAAGAGCAGGTAATATACCGTTAGCCTGGTCGATAACATTTTTTGTATTAGCCGGCTTGTTTATTGTATTTTTTCTCTTTCATAAAAATATGCTTCCGTATCCAGCACCCGATTCCACTGCGCTCTCGAACCATTCAAAAAGTATAATCGGCGAATTCATAAAAACATTTGTTATATTTTTTAAGAAAAAAAATATTGGCGTAATTTTAGCTTTTCTGTTATTATATCGATTTGCTGAAGCGCAGCTTGTAAAACTGGCCGCCCCTTTCTTACTCGACACAATGGCAGTTGGAGGCTTAGCCCTCACTACTGGTCAGGTTGGACTTGTTTATGGAACCGTGGGCATTATCTCCCTTACCATTGGAGGCATTCTGGGCGGCCTGGTTGCAGCACGAAATGGATTGAAATATTGGCTGTTTTGGATGGTGATAGCCATAAATCTACCCGACCTGGTTTATGTTTTTCTATCATATTCACAACCAGATAATTACTTGCTCATAAATCTTTTTGTTGCCATAGAACAATTTGGTTATGGTTTTGGCTTTACAGCCTACATGCTTTATATGATTTATGTTTCCGAAGGTGAACATAAGACAGCACATTTTGCTATTTGTACAGGATTTATGGCGCTGGGAATGATGATTCCCGGTATGTTTAGTGGTTGGTTGCAAGAAATAATCGGATATAAAAATTTCTTTGTTTGGGTAATGTTATCAACCATTCCCGCCCTCATTGTTGCGAGATTCATTCCATTAGATTCCGAGTTCGGGAAAAAGACGAGAGAAATCAAATCGTAAAATTCAATTTAAGAGCTGTAAAAATAAATGAACAAAAAATATCTTGAAAAAGTTGAAAGCATCCTGTCGACACATCCCCACCGTACTTTTAAAGCCAAAGAATTAGCCCGTCAAATTCGAATAAAGAAGAGTGAATACATTGAGTTTCGTGAAGCTTTGAAGAAGCTGGCTGCTCAGGGTCAAATTGCGAAATATAAAAGCAATCAGTTTGGGCATATCAAAAAAGCGACTATTATTGAAGGCGAACTTCATGTTAAAACCCAGGGCTATGGTTTTCTCATCACAGAGGAAGGCAAGGGGGATGTATTTATCAGCCAGAAGAATATGGGGACAGCTTTCAACAAAGACATTGTAAACGTGCAGCTCTTTGCTCAACCTCATGGAAAAAATCCAGAAGGACGCGTGGTAAAAGTCGTAAAGCGGGCTCGACAAAATATAGTGGGTACCTATCGGGAAAATAAACGATATGGTTTTGTCATTCCGGATGACATTAAAATGTCACGTGATATTTTTATTCATAAAGGCGATGATTTAAATGCAAAATCCGGTCAAAAAGTGGCCGTGCGGGTTAAAGATTGGCTGGATGAAAGATTGAATCCGGAGGGCCAAATAGACGAGGTGTTAGGCTTCCCTGAAGAGCCGGGTGTGGATGTCACTTCGGTCGTGAAAGCATTTGACCTCCCGACTGATTTTCCCGAAATCGTCGAAAAAGAGGCCCAACACATTTCAGATTTCATACCAGCAGATGAGCCGGGCCGCCGATTAGATTTGCGAGATTCGGTTTGCCTGACAATTGACCCCGAAGACGCCAAAGATTTTGACGATGCCGTTTCAATTAAACTACTTGAAAATGGCAATTATGAACTCGGTGTGCATATTGCTGACGTCAGTTATTATGTTACAGAGAAAAGCCAGTTAGACAAAGAAGCATTAAAACGCGGCACTTCTGTTTACCTTGTTGATCGGGTGGTGCCAATGTTGCCGGAAAAACTCAGCAATCAAATTTGCAGTCTGAAACCAAATGAAGATCGCCTGACCTTTTGCTGTATTATGGAAGTTTCCCCAAAAGGCAAAGTGGTGAATTATCAAATTGCAGAATCGATCATACAAAGCAAAAAACGCTTCACTTATGAAGAAGTACAGGAAATAATTGCAAATAAAAATCGAAAATTGCCGTTTGCAAAAGAAATATTACAACTATTTGAATTAAGTCAAATATTAATTAAACGACGCACCAATTTAGGAAGTCTGAATTTTGATATGCCGGAAGTGAAAGTACAATTAGATGAAAACGGATTCCCCGTGGCGATTAATAAACGTGAACGGCTTGATAGTCATCGGCTCATTGAAGAATGCATGCTTTTGGCCAATCAAACGGTTACTGAGTATGTGGCTTTGAAAATGCGGCAGGACAAAAGAGTCCCACCATTTATCTATCGTATTCATGAAGAACCGGCCCAGGACAAAATGGATGATTTTAAAAAATTTGTACTTGCGTTAGGCTATTCTTTGGAGCCTCAGAAAAAAATAACCGCTAAACTTTTAGGACAATTTTTGCACAATCTTCGCGGCAAACCAGAAGAATGCATTGTTGAAGAACTGATGTTACGGTCTCTGATGAAAGCAAAATACTCGACTGACAATGTTGGTCACTTCGGTTTAGCGTTTAAATACTACACACATTTCACTTCGCCCATTCGGCGCTATCCGGATTTGGCTGTCCATCGGCTTCTGAAAGAATATCTCGCGACTTTTGACTTTGAGTTGGCTAAAAAAAAGCGAGAGCGACTTGAACACATCGCAAAGATATCCTCTGAACGAGAAGTCATCGCCTTGGAAGCTGAACGGGAATCCATTAAAATGAAAAAGGTAGAATATATGCAACGCCATCTGGGAGATGAATTTGACGGGCTAATATCTGGCGTTGTGTCTTTTGGAATATTTGTTGAGATCACCGGCCTTTTGGTTGAAGGATTAGTCCATATTTCTGATTTAGAAGATGATTTCTATTTTCATGATGAGAAAAATTATCAGTTAATTGGACAGAATAACCAGAAAAAATACCGATTAGGCGATTCCGTAAAAGTGCGTGTGGTACGTGTGGATACTGATGAACGAGTTGTAGATTTCGTTTTAATTTATGATGACTGAACCGGTTACTTTTAATTTCCATCATGTTAGTCATGAGTAACAATTTCCTGCAGAGCCCCCCTATTTGAAAGACTGCCAACTTCTACTGTAATAAGCACCCGTTTAGACTAAACTATGTTCTCAATTAATATTGAAACACTCTGTTGAATAATGCGTAATTTGACACATAGATTCACAGTATTTATATTTTTGAAAATATTAAAGGAGTGAAGTAATTATGTTTATAAATAATAAAGGAGGCTTTGGGGCTGTATTAAGTGTTAGTGATAAAAAGGAAAGCACCCTCAACCAGGATACAAAAAATTATTATTCGAAAACAATAAATATTGAAAATTTGACTAAACGCAAAAATCCCCATGCAAATCTTAAACTTCAGAATAAAAAAGTTTTTGAGATTTCTTTTGTCGTTACAATATTATTATTAATTGGGACATTTCAATTAGCTCGACAAATTACTTTGGCTACATCTGCGGTTGAATCTGTGATCTTGAAAATTGAAGTTGCTGATATACCAGTCACCGAGCAATTCAAACGACCGCCGCCTCCAATCAGGCCTTCGGTTCCTATTCCAACAGAAGAAGAGTCTATTCCTGATGATTTGACTATAGCATCTACAGATATAGATTTATCGAACATTCCACCGCCTCCTCCGCCTCCGAGCGAAGAAGATGAAATCCCTATTTTTGTGGCATATGACGAAGCTCCTGAAATAATTGGGGGTCTTTCTACTTTGCAAAAATTTCTCAAATACCCTCGACTGGCCCAAACTGCTGGTATTGAAGGTGTTGTTTTTGTAAAAGTATTAGTTGGGGTAAAAGGCGAAACAGAGAGAACAGAGATTCTTAGCGCTAAACCTGCCAACCTGGGATTTGAAGAATCTGCTATGGCAGCCATAAAAAAAATAAAATGGATACCGGCTAAACAGCGTGACAGAAATATCCGGGTTTGGGTGTCGATTCCTGTTCAATTCAAATTAATAAGCTCCTGATATTTCGATTTATTGAAATCTACTAAAAAAGCCCATGGTAAAATTAATACCATGGGCTTTTTTGTATGCCTTCAATAATTATTGCGAACTCAGTTTTACTATACTTTTAAAGCTCAGTAAAGCTCCATATACCTTTAAATTTTAAGTGGGTACGGCCTTTTATTGAAATCTACTTTCTGATACTATTGTAGTTGCTTTAGGTTTTTACTACTTATAATTTCATGTTAAATGTTTTTTGTATCGCTTATTTCCCGCTCCGAATTATTGTCCATTCGGTGGATTAGGCGGGCGTGGAAGTCCTCGGGGAGGTTCTTCTCCGCCACCGGCAACTAAAATAGCAGTAGCAACTGAGCCTCCCAGCACTCCACCTCCAAGAGCCCAGATCCACGTTGCAATACCCCCACCCTGTTCGCGCCATTTTTTCTGGAGAGGAATTGGTTTGAACCATTCATTTAGAATCGGCTTGATTACACTGGATTTTACAGCGAGGGTAATATTTTCATCTTCGGTTGCTTCAATATCATTGCTAACAATTAATCCAACCAAATTACCATCATCATTCACTAAAGGTGCACCTTCAATACCAGAATACTCATGCGCATCAAAAACAAAATGCCGCTCTATTGAGTCCGTTAATTCAAATGGAATCGGCAACCAGTCACTGTCATCCACATGTCCAATTACAGTTGAAGGTTTTCCGACAACCGCAGATTTGGGATTGCCAAAATTAATGACTCGCTGTGTAAGAGGAAAATTCTTAGTTGCCACAATAGCCAGATCTGAATCAAAGTCAATCCACCTTTCGAATACATAACCAAGAAGCGGATCCGGATAATCCTTTAGGATAACAGCTACTTTATCCCGCCCGGCAACCATACTGTATGAAGTCAATATAAAGCCGGCGCCATCTTCATGTATTCCAACAACCACACCAGCGCCAATTTTTTTGCCTTCATCAGTGACTAATTTAGCAATGGCCGGCGCTGTCTTATCATAACCTTTTTGGGAGAGTACCTGTTTTAGAGCCGTTTGTTCATTTTCCTCCTGAGCATTCACTGGCTGCAGGAAATTAAACAAGATTACAATGAGTAGTCCTGATTTATTTAGTATAGTCATATTTAACTCCCGAATAGGTTTAAATTAAAAAGACTCCAACATAATCTATGCGGATAAAATTCATTTTTAATATTAAAATGGAAGCCTCGATTCATCGAGGGAATTCCCAAATGAATTTGGGCTTCCAGAAAATCTTATTTGACTAAAAGCATCTTTCGAGTTTGTTTATATTCGCCAGCAATTAAACGGTATATATATAAACCGCTGGCCACTGTTTGGCCATCCATATCCTTGCTATCCCAGTTTATAACATGAAAGCCCTTTGCTTTTTGTTCATCATCGATTAATGTTGCAACAAGTCTTCCCAGTAGATCAAATATTTGCAGACGAACTTTTGCCGCCTTTGGAAGACCGTAACGAATAGCGGTAGTCGGGTTAAACGGATTGGGGAAATTTTGAGAAAGTTCAAAATCCTTGGGGATAAAAGCGTCTTCTGGAATCTCGCTCGAGAGATATTCCCTCTTACCTACCAATAATTTCAAGATTTTTGTGGCGCCTGAATTGCCCGTTGGAAAAGAATAAACATTTTCCTGTGCAAGGTTTTTTGTGATATTAATATGTTCATCAACCAGCCAAATTTCTAAATTCTGCGGTATAGTTTCTAATCCAGAAAATTCTATTTTAGCCTCCGAATTTGAAATATTTGTTTCAACCGTCAAAATCCAGGTTTTCCCCTGGCCGAGTTCATTGGTAAAATCAGTAGTATAATTATTCGGGTAAACTTCCCAATCAGTTCGTGGGAAATAAACAGAGACATATTCGCCGATCGGTGGCGGTTCCGGGTAATCAAATTTATCCCAATTTTTTGAAGCTAATTCTTTAATACCAATAAAGTTATAATTGTCACGTGCTTCCTGACACGAGGCCTTGATTTGCACTGCCCAATCTGAATTTGATGAATTTACACTAGCCAGAGACGGATTCGCATCAGAAGAAGTAACAGGCGGAATTCGAAGATCAATGCTTGATGAAGTATCTGGATTGAAAATGAAATAACCTTTATAGGGTTCTAAAGTATCTGCTGGGAAATAATTCCCGTTATATAAAGATGGTTTTGACAATCCATCAGGTTCTCCACTTGCCGTGAAAATAGCATTCCAGGACACTGGAAATGCGAAAGGTAAACCTATTTGGTTCCAACCGGAATCGATTTTCAGGGTGAAACTTGTGTCAGCCCGCAAAGATACACCTGAACCAAAATTGACCGTACGATCTCTGGACGAAATAAGCCAATATGCTTCTCCCGGCTCAAATATAAAAGTTGAAGCATTAATGGAATCCCGCTCCACATAAGCGTCATTCCTGTAATGAAACAATCTCCATGCTGTAGTATCGTATACCCCAAATCCTGATACAGAAAATACCGAATCGGAAATTGATTGGTTGAGTAAATTTGGCGTAGAAATCATTCGATATGCATTTTGTGAGGAACCGCGAGTTATTGGTTTAGTCTGGATGCCGCTTTCGAAATCTACACTTACGAAAAAAGTGTCAGTGGCGATATTGTTAGCCAGGCTGTCCATACTGCTTATAAAATAATCTACACCCCACTCTGTCACGAATTCTGTTGGGATGCGTTGGGAAAATGTATTCCCGGAAACAGAAACCATAGATTCAGTGTAGAACTGTTGGTTTCGGGCGCCACCTTTATTGTAGCTTAAAATAACATTTTCAATTCCACTTATGTCAGTGACTACCGCAGAAATTAATAATGAATCACCGTAAGTTGCCCGCGTTACTTTTATATGCTGGATAGCAGGAGCGCTTTGAGCCGATATTGTAAAAGTATCGCTGACAGCATTTACAAAGGGACTATTTAAATCAGAAATTCGCAACAGATATCTGGAACTGCCCCTGTTGACATTCCAGCTCGTGATTCCAGTATTTTCTTTGGTTCCATTATCAATTGCCTGCCATCTCTTTTCATTGACATTCCACAACTCAATCACAACCTTATCAATCTCTCCAACCCATTGCCAACGAATGATTTGATCGCTTCCAAATTCCCAATTGTCCACTTTTTGGGGAGATAGAATCGTAATATTTCTAATTTCACCCAAGATACCAGACGCACTCACTTTTTGTGCATAAACATCTTTTCCCTTAGTATTAATATTACGAATATCCTCCCAGGCAATAATGGCTCCACCAAACTCGTCATGTACCAACACTGGCTTCCTTTGAGCATTTGTAGCTCTTGAAATCGCTATGCCGTCGCCTGCGCCTCCCCATGACCTGACTAATCCCGTTGAATCAAGTTTTTGAGCATAAATATCTAAATTACCATTGCGATTATCTTCCCAGGCGGCGATTGCCTGTCCCCTGCCATCAATAGCGAGAGAAGCAGTTGTTTGATCTCCGCCAGCATGACTTAACCTGAGATCATTTGTCCAGAACACTCCATTCCTGGTAACTCTTTGTGTAATAAGTTTCCAATTTGACCCGATCAAGTTTTCCCAAATAATATAGGCGCCATTTTTACTGTCTGAAGTAATTGCGATGTTCCGTTTTTTACCTTGAGTTGAACTAATCCAGGTTCCTGCAGTTTCCCATTGACGCTCACCATCTAAATCTAATCTTTGCACCTTTATGTCATCCTGCGAACCATTAATTGGATTTATCCAGGCAATTATGACGCCTCCCTGGTTGTCATGAATGGCGACAGGAATAGACTGCTCTGTTACGGTAGTACTTACCAATACTTCATCCGCTTTCCAGGGTGTAGCGCCATCTTTCTGGATACCTTTAGCATAAATTTCCGCTGAATCATTTCTGGTGTCTACCCAAACGGCAATGAGTCCGCCGTCGAGACCTGAGATGACAGACGGTGGTTTATTTGGTTGTGTTCCTTTGGCATTGTTGCTCAATATGCCTTGTTGTGGCAGTAATTGAGGAAAGCCATCATGGTTAATTATTTGAAAAGAAATGAGATCATCGAATAATCCTGAAATATAGGAAACTGTTATCACTCCAAAACTACTGTTTCTAAAAAGTAATGGAGCAGAATTATTTCGACGGTGAGCACGAGTTGCTGTATCCCATACTGGCTGACCAGCAATATTATATTTCTGTGCAAATATTTCTCTCTCCGATGATTCATTTCGGTTATCAAGCCAGGCGATAAAAAAATCACCTTGTGAACCATCGACAATGGCAGGTGATTCCTGGGAGGCCATGTCAGGGTCTGAATCTACCGGCATTCCTTCCCCAAACCATGTCAATTGCCCTGATGGTTCAACACGCTGAAAATAGATGTCGAAATTACCATTTCGATTATCTACCCAGGCAATTATGGCTCCTCCAAAGCCGTCACGTGCAATAACTGGAGAAACCTGGTCACTCCCCGGTAAAGTAACTATTGGATTATTCACCATAGGACTGTCTGACCATTGAGACTGCGCATTTAAATTATCCCGAAAAAGAATAAAAATGCAAAACACAATGAAAGCCCGGAAAAAAAGGCGCCTTAAATTAGCAACATTATTAGGATTCATTTTAATTACTCTATTTATTATTATGAATAGAATATTACTTTTAATTTGGATAAACCCGAAAGAGCCAGGTACATTCATTGACTGCAAACACAATTCTAACTGTCATTGCGAGTTCCGATTTTTTCGGTCAAGCAATCTCGTAACTTGCCAGGTATGAGAGTGCTTCGGCAAAATCGCCTCGCCATGATGGCAGAATGTATAGTTTTCGCTCAAACGCTAAGTAGAAAGATTCCAATTGATGTGGATGGATTTCCAGATGGAAATTTTAAAAATGCTAATAATGTCCTCCCTACCAATATATTAAGTAACGGTAACTAATATATATTTTTAGCAAAAATTGTCAAGATATTTTTTATATGTTTTTAAACTTTAATAATTTATCGCTACTTCGCGATTAATACACGCAACATATTTGCAATATTTTTGTACTTTTCCGGATCTTCAATATACGTGACAATCACATCGCATTTGTTATCAGTGTTTAAATTGATAGCTCGTACCATTTCACCATTTTGTGGTAACCGAATATTATATTTGACGCCTACTTTTGAATCCATGATATTTTCCTCATTCCCGAAGAAAATTATGAGCATTTTTTCTTCAAGACTACTCAAAATATCTAAATAGCCGTCTCCATTAAAATCTTCGATTTCATAAACAGGTGATGTTGGCCCTCCTCTGTAGGAAAATCTTACCACCATTTTTGATTTAACATCAGGTTTCTCAGAGTAAAATCCATCATCGTTCATTAAATAAATTTCAGCCTGAATTTCTACACTTTTGGTCAGCAACATGCTTATTACATTTTTCAGGCTGACTTTTACAATTGGTAAAACAAGATCATATTTGTTGTCCTTGTTCACACGCAGAATATCCATAACTAATTGTGTTCCACCCGGATTGATGACTTGGTCAGGTTCTTCACTAAAATAGATCCTTTCTGTGGAATTTGAATTATCCTTTTTACCAAAATGTATTCGCACTTCGTTATGTGGATTAACAAAACTTTTTCGGGTAGAAATATGAAGCACTACAACGTCAATAATTCCATCGTCATTTAAGTCTATTATGCGTTTGAGAAAATATCTTTCATTTTTTTCGCCAATGTGCGACCTCTGGATCTTCGCACCCCGCCATATCTCTCCAAAATGCAAGTCAATTTTATGGCGATATTCTTGAGAAAAGTAACCTTTCTCATCCTGGCAAAATACTACTAAACTGTCTTTGTAAACACCCATTAAATCATTTCTGTTATCAGAGTTGAAATCTATTATTTCAATATAAGGAGTCGCGTATCGAGCTTCAGACCTGTTTCCCACAGAAAAGCGTTTATCATAAATACCCGATACCTGGCTTTCAGCAATCAGGGGAATTTCATTTTCATGCCAGTCGTTGGTTTTTGGATTCCGAAAATAGACAACACATTTTGTTATTTTAGGAATAAATACTTCGTCGAGATGGTCGCCATTTAAATCTGCTACAAAATCCCACTTTTGGAGCGTTTTATTATCCGAAAGCATAAAAATTGATTCGGTTCTAAATAATTTTTGAGGCGAAAGGATATATCCGTGATTATTCAATTTGTAAAAATAAATACCTTGACTTGTAAAAAATACAAATTCTTTTTTAAAATCCCCGGTGACATCCCCGAAATCAATTAAAATGATTTCATCCGGAACTTTGAAAGTCTGCGTGGGCTTTTTTAGATATCCTTGCGCATTTTGTAAATAAATGGAAATCCATCTTTCATTTAAATTTGTTTTACCTTTTTGACCAAAAAAAAGAAAAATATCTTTTAGTCCGTCATTATTGACATCCTCAACATGATATGACCAAAATTCGCCATTAAATTCGAGGTCATATATTTTATACAAATCTCCCGAAAATGAATTGGAAGCAAATGTAAAAATAAATAATATTGAAAAAAGAGGTGCTGAGAATTGTGATTTTATTAATTGCCAAATCATAGTTGGTTCAAGATATTTTACCAATCCGCCGTGATGTTTCAAAATCGTATTACGATTTTAGGATAAAACTGCATATAACATAGCAAAATGTTTCGCTGACTTTTAATTGAGCAATAACTAACCATCCTGCACTACCAGAAGAGACCGCTTAAAATGACTTTTTGCGTACAATTTTCCTATCCTTTTTACAAAATATTTACAATCGGATATGTGGTATATATGTTGCATACAGATATTACAAAATAAAATGTTATTATGTTAAGCACAAATATAGTAATAAAAAATGAAAAATGATAACAAAAAATATCAACATACTGATATAACAGGGGGAATTGCATCTCTTTTTGGTAGCATACCCTTTCACGTGGTATAAGAATGCATGCCCAGGTCAAGGAAGATCACAAGAGTCAATTATAGTTCTTTGAACTTTTCGTTTTGTGATAAAACCCGCGTGTTAAAAAGAAGCCAGTTTTTGGGTTAGGCGCTGGATATGGCAACAAGAACTTTTATCAGTTCACCTTTTGTCCTACCCAACAGCGAAGTCAAAATTAAATGTAGACTTTAAGTTTATCTTTAACCGCACAATATTCAATACAGGTCAGTTATTTTTAAAAAATTAAGGCGCTGATATGCAAGAAATTAACATCTTGCCGATATTAATATTAACATGCTCGCATAGTTCAGGGAAACATAATACGGACCGCAGAAAAAAGTCGGATCAAACGGTCGTAAAATACCCCTCGGAAGTTGTGTGCCGGTTCGCGGATATAAATCCTTCAGTTGACTATGAAAATAAAACCCAGTTTTTCAACAAGGTGGGTGACTATCTGAAGCAAAAATCATAGTCGACAGAGCCCTATTCTTCGATGATATCGAACTTCCAGCTGGGCTCATTGAAGTGAATTGAATGCAGCTTCCGAGGTATTTATTTTGTGATGGGGAAAGAATAGTACGAATTTCCAAAACCGCAGTTAACAGCGACGCTTTAATTTCTCATCTTTTTCGCAACGAAAAAGCTCTTCGTTATTATTAAAACAAGCAATAAATTGGAAATATTATTTTCGATTGCACAACAATGAATAACACGAGAAATTATCCATATAGATGATAAATTTTACACAAGCCTCCTTTACTACCCCACCTTTCTTATTGAGCCAGGGGCCCGGGTCGTCAGAGCCGGGCCTTTATATTTAGCGAATTAGTTACTCCTTGGGAAATGAGTTTTCTTTACATTATCGCAAAAGAAGCATTTTTTTGTTTTACGAATTTTCGCCATATTTAATTGATAAAATTGGTTGCAAAAGTTGGGCTGTTGATTTTTCGTAGATGAGGTGTTTAATAACAGTTTTATGGAGTGACCATTTGACAGCGAAGCAAATGACACAGTCATAAATATTTCAATTTTATGCCGTGTTCACCGCGTCAAAGCCGGCGCATGCAACACATAACCGCTTTTTTCCATACGGTAGTGGCGCTGCAGATTAACCAGACTGGCGGGCAAAATAGAGGTGAAGCCGAATCGGCGGCGGATTTCATCAATGCTGGATTCGAGGGTTTCCTGGCGGGTGCGTTCGTTAAAGAGTTCGCCCTGCAAGTTTTTTCGTTCAATTTTTGTGACCACCAGACCCACGCGCCGTACCCGCAGCCGTCGAAAGGGGGTTTCGTTCAAGAGTGTGTCAACCATGCCGTAAATGACTTCGGTGCTGTCCGTCACCTCAGGTAAACTTCGGGCTTTGAGGTAGCATTTGTGGTCGGAATAATCCACTTTGATGGAAACTGTCTGCCCAACAAGTTCTTCTTCCCGTAGTTTTTTGCCGATGCGTTCGGTGAGATAGTGTAGCACCACGCGCACCAGGTCCTGGTCGCTGACATCTTCTTCAAAGCCGGTTTCCCGGCTGATCTGCTTCGGGATGATGCGCTGCTTGATCATGCTGGGATCGATGCCGTTGGCAAATTCCCAGATTTTTTGCCCGTTGACGCCAAAGATTTGCCTGAGCAGTACTTTCGGAATCGCGGCCAATTGACCGACATTGAAAACGCCAAGCTGGTGCAGTCGCTCCCTTGCCATTGGGCCGATGCCCGGCAGCTCTTCTACGGGTAGAGGATGCAAAAATGCCAACTCATGGCCAGGCGCAACGCAGGTCACTCCTTTGGGTTTGTTCACGCCGGAAGCAATTCGAGCGATATATTTTGCGGTACCAATGCCGCAGGATACGGTGATGTGCACGGCTTTGACAACTTGCTCCTGAATACGCCGGGCAATTTCCTCAGGCGAAAGTTTGTGTACTTTAAGGGTGCCGGTCAAGTCTAAATAAGCATCATCCAGGGAAGTAAACTCAATGACGGGGGTGAACTGGGAGTAGATGTCTTGCAGAGTGAGCGAAACCGCTTTGTAGTGCTCGAAATTGCCTTTGAGAAACGTGGCTTTAGGCACGAGTCGTTTTGCCTGACTGAGCGGCATGCCGGTGCGTACGCCCAACTTACGGGCGTCGTAGCTGGCGGTGTGCACCACCCCGCGCTGATCTTCGGTCCCGCCGACGATGACCGGCTTGCCTCGCAGCAGCGGTGAAAATCCCTGCTCCACCGAGGCAAAAAACGCATCCGCGTCGATATGGAGAATGGTGCGAAGTTTCGAGTGGCAGGTTTCGGGTTGCATGGTCATTGAATATATTGAAAACAATTTTGTCAAATATCGGAGGCTGGATTCTGGATGTTCGATGCTTGATTTTCCGCCCAGTATAAAACACGAGCATCCAGAATCGAGAAACCAGCATCGGTATCCCTTTAGAAATTGCAGTCCTCTTATGAAAATGGCTGCCGGATAATAGTCTTTAGCTTTTCCGGCGCCGTTCGCCTGAAATCACTTAAATAAATCTCGTGGTGCTTACCTTTAAGCTCGTGTCCCTGTTCTTTGATAAAATTATGAATTCTTTCGATGGTTGGCCCTTCGTCTGCAAACGGGCCAATGTGCATGATTTGTGCAGCCTGTCCCTCGTGAAAAACTTCAAATCTTACCGAAGGCAGAGCTGGCAGGTCTTTCTTTTTTGCGACCTTAATTTTTGCCTCTTCAAATAGTTTCTTTGTCACGTATTCCGGCTGCATGATCATGGAAGTCCAGAGCCAGGCATCCTTGTTTTCGGTGCTGAACTTCGACATATCCTCGGCCCACCAGAAACCTTCCAGCGGCATGACCGCGTAGTCGATGGCGGTTTCGCCTTTTTTGATCATGAATTTCAGGGTGTAGGAAACCGAGTACAGCGCTTCAATGGCTTGCTGGTAAGCCACCGCCGTGTTCGGGTCGCCTTTGCCATCGAGCATGAGAAAGTTCATTTGCGGTACGTCTACCACCGTTACCTCTTTTTTCGAGGGGTTGTAGAGGTGGTTGAGTTGTTTTTTTAGATCGATTTTTTGCATTTTGGGTTTTCCTCTTATTTAAGTTTTTTATGGTTTAAATCATTGAGAACAGAACTTATTGCACCATACCAGTCAATGTAATCACCAATTCTATCTTCGACGAAGCTAACTTCCTTATCGATGAGCTCTCTGCCTAGATGTTCTTCTGCAACGTTTTGTACGTCTTTAACACAAATTGCATAAATAATTTTATCGTTATGTTTCATTGTAATGCTCCTTCCCATTGCGGGACTAACTTCTATCCCCCGCCAACGTCTCCAGCGCCGCTTCATACTTCTCCCGCATCCTATCCTGTATTCGCGGGCTCAGTTTCTTCCAGGTGCGCTTCAGTTTGTTTTTCACCCAGGCTGCGCCTTCGTCAATTTCCAGGCCGCGCTGCACAAATGCAAAGTGCAAAAGCGAAGGCACTTGCTCAATGTGTACAACGCCATCCGCGTTGGCCAGACATTCGGCTTCAGGACTGTTTCTTTTGCTGAACACGCTTGCGCGGTGCGTGGCAATACAGTGCATAACGGCCTGTATTTTTTCATCAGGATAGCCGAGTTCACTCAGAATACGTTCAGCTTCTTTCGAACCATGAATGTGATGTTCTGACACCAACGTTTCGTCTTTGACGCTCGCGTAGTCGTGCAGCAACGCCGCGATCTCCACGATTTCTGCATCTGCATGAAACTGCGGAGCAATGCGTCGTCCAATCCTGGCAACCTGTTTGATGTGGTGCGTCCAGATGCTGTAACCAAAAATATTTGTCTCTCTGGCACAGGCCGCTTCTACAACTTTTTCAAGCTCGTGGATTATTGTGTTCATAAATTGACTCTTTCAAATACAATTTTAACCTTGTGAAGATTTTGAACCTTGGCAAGGTTTTTCTGTGAATTTCGGTATACTTCAGTGTTAAATTCTGACTTAAGGTTATCCCTCCATATAGACCCTGGCTAATTCCCAGCTAAAATCCACTGTGTCAAAAATCAGCTCAAAGCAGTCGGGCGTCTCGGCGGTTACGGAAAAGTGGTACTGCCGGCTTAACCCTTCTCGCACAGACCAGTGGCTGTTTACCCGGCTGATTTTGTACACCTGTCCCTTCCACTTAAATCGCAGGGGATGAAGTTTTCCCTGTTCAAAAAATGTAATCACTTCAATTGGCTCAAAAATCTCTTCGTATCCCATGGCTGCTGTGTTCGTTTGATGATTATAACAAAGTAGCGAGTGGAGCAAAACGTCAGCAACTCCACCCGCTACTTCTATGAGGAAGTGTTACTCGAGGAAATACGGTATAGGGTATAAGGTATGAGGACATACGAAATAAGATTTAGGGACAGAAGCTATCTTATTTCCTTATACCTTATACCCATACCCCTCAATTCACAGACTCTCGGATCAGCGCCACTACTTTCCCCTGCACCGACCACTCTTGCTGCGGACGGATGTCTGAATACTTGATATTCTCAGGTTTAAGATACCTCTCATTGCCTTCTGTCACAAACCGTTTTACCGTGGTTTCATTGCCGATAAGCGCGACCACGATGTCGCCGTTGTTCGCCTGATTCGTTGCATGGACAACCACCAGATCATCTTCGTGAATCCCGGCTTCAATCATGCTGTCCCCATGAACCCGCAGGGCAAAATAATCGCCTCTGGATTGAAGCAGGTGTTTGGGGACCGTCAGGTAACTCTCTACATTTTCTTCAGCCAGAAGAGGAGAACCCGCAGCGACCGATCCGACCAGTGGGACGCTGTTTTCGCCCGGGCTGTCCAGAAAGCCCATAGACTCCAGAATGCGGATGCCCCGGGCCGCGCCTCCTTCTCGCTTACCAATGTAGCCTTTTTTCTCTAAAGCTGTCAGGTGCTTGAGAACAGCGTTTTTTGAGGCCACCCCCAACTCATCAGCTAATTCTTGCAGGGTCGGCGGATAGCCAACGTCTTTTATCTTTTCTGCAATGAGTTTCAAAACATTCTTCTGCTTGTCTGTTAATGATTTCATGATATTTCCCTTCTGTTTATAAAAATATCTATTCCCCAAAATAGTGTACTAATATATAAGGTGCTTCAATGTTCACCAATATAATAATGAATAAAATTTCCAAAGTCAAGTAGAAAATTGAAAAAATTTAGAAAAGTTCGTAAGAAATCAGAAAGGAGTCAATATTCAAAACAACTTAAATCCCACCCCAATATTAGGTCGGATATAAGCATGATTGGGGTCGGCCAATTTCACAATCGAAAGTCCGATGTGAAGCTCAGTCCGACTTAAAAGAAGTAAGTGTGTATCTACCCCCAGCCAGGTATCGTCATAGTTATCATAATATATGAACAATCCAATAGAAGTTTTTAGGGGAGTAAAATCTGCCGTCCTGAAAAAACGAATTCCTAAGCCGAGATTATTTGGGCTTGAAATGATTTGTTCATAAGTCAATGTGTAATTGGAATATTCGCTTAATAGTAAAAAAGTGACTATCCCAATTTGATTAAATATGGCATCTTTTTTCCCAAATCCTTCTCTATGACCATCTTCATATTCTTTTAATAGTCCCAGAAAACTAGTAACCAGGCCAGCAGCAACCTTCGGATGACTCATGCTCAGGGGTTTGAAAAGTTTGTAGAAACCAACCGCGACTATACCGCTTCCCACAAAGTGTTGTGCATTTGTAATGTCAAAATTATCATTTTTTATGAACTTGAATCCACCTCTCCTTGGCGAATCAAACAATTGACCTTGAACCTCAGATTGAATTACAATCAAAATTAGAACAGAAATAATCATATAACAGTATTTCTTCACAACACCTCTACATTAAAATTTGCTATAAAAAATTAAATCAGAGTAATGCGTAATATAAAATAAAAAGGATTTTGAAAGATTATCAAAATCCTTGATTTAAAAGTACATCCATATATTATTAAAATATAGCAACAAAATGATGGAATTGATGAAATATATTATTTACATTAAAAAGTGTCATAAAAATAAAATTTGCAAAAATAGATGGATATTATTAATTTCCATTCAAATATGAATTATATTGTTATTGAATTATTTTTAGAACCTTAATTAAAAAGAGAAAGGAATTGAATATGTCTAAAAAAATAATTTCAACATCCAATGCACCTCAAGCTATTGGACCTTATTCACAAGCTGTTCAGGCTGGCTCCTGGTTGTTCGTGTCCGGTCAGATTGCATTAGAACCGGCTACTGGAGAAGTTATCGCAGGCGATATTCAAAGCCAGACAAAAAGAGTTATGGATAGTATTAAGAATATTTTAGCTGCCGCAGGCGGATCTTTAAATTCAATTGTTAAATGTACTATTTATTTAGATAATTTAGAAAATTTCAGCGTTGTTAATGAAGTTTATGGGAGTTATTTTAACGAAACTCCGCCGGCAAGAGCTACCGTAGAGGTCTCCGGTCTTCCCAAGGGGGTTGCGGTGGAAATTGACGCGACCGCATATTTGGAAGATTAACCTCCTGATAAAACCATAGAGTACATCGTATCTATCAAGATTTATTATCGTAAATAGTTGGGTACTTTTGATATTCACAATCTGAAATTGGAGGGAATAATAATGAGCGATAATTTTTATCCTGAATTTATTCGTAAATTACCCGAAGCAGATCTTCCCATCGACAAAGTAGTTGGTTATCTTTTTCAAGGAGTCTCCGGCCAGATATGTTTCTTTGATTTTGAACCCGGGACTTCGGTGCCTGCCCATTCACATGGCAACCAGTGGGGGGTGGTTTTAGACGGTGCATTTAGTTTTACGATCGGTGGAGAAACCAATATAGTGCGTAAAGGAGATTCCTATTATATTCCAGCCGGAGTAGAACATTCGGCTGAATTTACTCAAACATGCAAAGTGATGGATTTTTTTGAAGACAGTGACAGATACAATCCTAAAAGAAGCTGACATAGTTCTAACTGGCGATTCACTGTTGAGTAATAAAATTTTCTTCTCTTGGTAATGTGTGCCGTAGAGAAATAAAAGATTAGGGGAGCAGGTTAATAAAGTGTATTATAAACGATGCACAGGTCGCAATAAAACGGATGGATTATAAATCAGAAAATTATTGTTATTTAAATCAAACAATACATTATTTAAAAGACCAGATCACAGGCATGAATAAATAAGAAACTTACTACATAGATTAATTATATAATAAAGTAACATTTATTTCGAATTCATGGAACAATTTCGTCGGAATTTGTATTAAAAATAATTGTAATTTAAATCAAAAATAGTTATATTATATGTTTTTATTTTATAGACTATTATAAGGTTGAAATCAGTGCAGAAATGACATATGTCATCAATTTTTTAAGTAAACGGATATTTCGATTTTTTTATCATATAGGTTGCTTTGGTGATTTGTTGTGGCAAACTATTAGAGCTTTTGGAGATTTTAAGACTTATTCAAGTTTAATTGCCGGCCAGATGATGCGAATTGGCATACAGTCTATCCCGGTTGTAATCTATATTGCAGCTTTTGCAGGAATGGTGACTGCGATTCAAAGCTCTGAAAATTTTGATGAATTCGTTCCTCCCTATTTAATTGGAATGGTTGTAGAAAAGGGAGTGTTACGCGAACTTTCTGCCGTTCTCACTTCTTTAGTTCTCGCAGGTCGGGTCGGAGCATCGGTAGCTGCCGAAATTGGCACGATGAGAGTGACAGAACAAATTGATGCGCTTGAGACTCTGGCTTTTAATCCGGTTTCATATTTAGTTGTTCCACGGGTGATTGCCGGTACCACTATGTTTCCTGTTTTAACGGTGTTTGCGGCGTTTATTGGGATAATAGCGGGCTGGCAGACATCAATTTTTTTGATGGACATATCAACATTCGAATTTTTTAAAGGCGCCAGGATGTATTTTGATAATAAAGATGTTATATTACCAATGGCCAAGTCTATATTATTTGGCGCGGCGATAACTCTGGTAGCTTGTTACCAGGGATTTAATTCAAAAGGCGGCGCTGAAGGCGTCGGCGCCGCAGCAACTAAGGCGGCAGTAATCTCTTGTTTAATGATTTTACTGTTAGATTTTTTATTAGCAGCACTAATTTTATTTTAAACTTTTTTAAATAAAATGAGTATTTTATTCTAAAGAATATGAATAATTCTGATAGAAAAAATAACTCGTCAAGGATGATCGAAATTATCAATTTGTATAAAAGATTTGAAGATAATGAAGTCTTGAAAGGAGTCAATTTAACTATTGGTAAAGGTCATACAACAGCAATTATTGGAGGTAGTGGTTCAGGAAAAAGTGTATTATTGAAACATATCATGGGCTTGGTTAAGCCAGATTCCGGGTGTGTGTATTTAAATGGAATTTGTGTTACAGATTTAACTTATGTAGAATTGAAAGACGTACGAAAAAAAATGGCAATGGTCTTTCAGGGAGCGGCATTATTTGACTCAATGAATGTTGCTGAAAATGTAGGAATTGGGTTGCATAATCATACCAATCTTACAATGAAAGAGATTGAGAGTAAAGTCAGTAACTGTTTGGAACAAGTTGGTTTACACGGCATTGAATATTTATCGCCGGCTGAATTGAGCGGAGGCATGAAAAAAAGAGTGGCAATTGCAAGAGCCATAGCAATGGAACCAGAGATACTGCTTTATGATGAACCAACGACAGGTTTGGACCCGATTCGGGCTAATTCAATAAATGATTTAATTATGAATTTACAAAATAAATTAGATGTTACTTCAATTGTCGTAACACACGATATGAACAGCGTAGAAAGAGTGGCGGATTGTGTGGCTTTTTTATACGACGGAGTCATTCATTTTGAGGGCACTGTCAAGGAACTTGAAAAATCTAACGATAATGTTCTTCGAAATTTTGTGGAAGGAATTGATGAACTTAGTAAATTTGCGGCTTAAAATTAGGAGTACTTTATAATGAGAAAAATTGGATCAGAAATCGCTGCCGGAGTTGCGATTTTTGTTGCCGTTGTTATTTTTATTGTCGGCTATTTGTATTTAAAAAATGTGACATTCAGAGCAGATCTCTATCCTTTATCAATTCAATTTAAAAACGTAACCGGATTAGAACCAAGCGATATCGTGAGCGTTTCGGGTCTTAAAATTGGACGTGTGAAAAATTTTCAATTAACAGGCATGGAAGTCCTGGTCGATATCGAGATAAATCCAGATATTAATCTACCCAAAAATTCACGGGCACACATTAAAAGCCTTGGCATGGTTGGAGAAAAATTCATTGACATTATTCCGGGAAACTCAACTGAAATACTCAAAGCCGGAGATTTGATTTTTGGCACAAGTGCCAGCGATTTTTCAGATATTAGCAGAACCGTGGAAGGATTGTTGCATCAAGCTGAACAATTCCTTAACCAGGTTCAAAGTGTATTTAATAAAGTTTTTGATGATGCGACTCAAAGAGATTTTAAAGAAGGTCTTCTGCACCTCAGAAAACTTTCTTCAGCTCTTGAAAGAAATACTGCTCATATTGAAAGTTCTTTAGCAAATTTTGATGATATCTCTACCAACTTGAATGAGATGTTGGTGCAACGTCGAGAAAAAGTGGAGACTTCAATTGACAATTTTTATAACGCTTCAAACAGATTAGAAGGTCTCACGAATAAATTGGATACGTCATTGACCAGCGTGCAAACCCTGCTAACTAAGATAGAAAACCAGGAGGGAGCGTTAGGAAAAGTAATTTATCGAGACGAGTTGTACAATGATTTTCGACATTTAACTTCGGAATTAGATGCGTTGGTTCAAGATTTTAAAAAACGCCCTCAAAAGTATTTAAACTTGAAAGTTTTTTAAGATCAATCATATTAAAATAAATAGAATAGTGTAGAAAATATAGGGGCAGTCTTTATAAAGTGAAACCGAATATTGCCAACGATCATGGATTTTCTTTCGGCCGGACCTCACACTGAACTGAACGTGACTTTTATTGTGAATTTGATATCGATTTCCTCAACACTGGTTATGCATCGAGGAAAATAGGACTGCCCCAAATTTGAATTGAGATTAATTCCAATCTGCTTTATTTTTGTTAGACTTTTGCACGCGAGCCTGACACAAATGAGCCGCAACTAAGAACTATCAATTTTTTGTTTATAAATAACTTAAGTAATTCAGTTAATTTTTATTGAGATTCAGAAATGGTCGCCATTGAGACTTACCAGTTAACAAAAAAATTTAGTCGTGGTAAAATTACAGCTCTGAGTGAGCTCACTTTATCGGTTGAGCACGGAATAATATTCGGTCTTTTAGGACCCAACGGCGCCGGCAAAACCACCCTGATTAAAATATTACTTGGGATTCTTTTTCCAACGTCCGGCTCGGCTACTATTTTAGGTAATGCTCTAAACGATATAGATGTCAAAGAGAAAATTGGCTACTTACCAGAAAATCATCGTTACCCTGATTTCATGAAGGGGAGGGAAGTTCTGAACTATTATGCTAAATTGTCAGGTGTAATGAAAAACCGCAGGGTTGCGAATAAAGACCGGTTTTTAAAACTGGTAAATATGGAAGAATGGCAAAACACAAAACTGAAAAAATATTCAAAAGGCATGTTGCAGCGTATAGGATTAGCACAAGCTATGATGAACGATCCGGATATTCTTTTTCTCGACGAACCGACTGTAGGTGTAGATCCCATTGGCAGAAAAATAATTCGTGATATTTTACTGCACTTTAAAGAAGAAGGCAAAACCATTTTTTTGAATTCCCATCTGCTGTCAGAAGTTGAAATGATTTGTGATAAAGTCGCAATTTTAGACAAAGGACAACTCATCCGCACCGGAACTGTTGAAGAGCTGACCAGCCCAAGCAAAACCTATAGATTTGCAACTTCAAAATTATCACCTGAGACAGTCCAGGACATTCACAAATATAGCTTACACTTGGAGCAACATAATGGTTTTATTCAGGTTACGTTATCCAATCAAAAAAAATTAAATGCAATCATTGATTATTTACGAGAACATCATATTGACATAAAATCTGTTATCCCACACAAACAAAGCCTCGAAGAAAGTTTCATTGAAATACTAAAGAAAGACGTTAAAAATTAAATGAAGACAGTTCTTAAACTTTGGGCGATTATCGGATTCACATTTAGAGAATCTTTTGCAAAAAAAACGTTTATCGCATTTTTTATACTCTCTACAATAGTGCATCTCTTTTTTATATTCGCACTAAATGTTGATTTGGTTGATGGTGCGTTGGCCATGGTTAAGATTTTAGGACAAGACGTTAATCAAACCCAAAGCATAGATGTTGAAAAGATGATTATTACAGTCCAATCTGTAATATCTACAGTTGTATTTTCTGGAGGAATTTTCCTTTCTATCTTTGCCACCGCCAATTTAGTGCCAACAATGATAGAAAAAGGCAGCATAGAATTATTGATTTCTAAACCATTATCGAGACCGATGATATTTATCGGCCGCTTTCTTGGGGCGCAATTGATTATGATTTTCAACGTGATCTATTTAATCTTTGGAACCTGGCTAATTTTATCGCTGAAGACAAGTTTTTGGCATTTGCCATATTTATATTCTATACCTATGGTTATTACGGCCTTTGCTATTATGTATGCTTTGATTTCATTTGTTGGTGTAACAACGAAAAGTGCAGGCGTATCAGTCATGGTGGCGTATGCAGTTTTGTTCTTCAGTCCATTTTTAGTCCAGAAAGATAAAATTTATGCACTTCTGTCCAGCAAGGTCTATTACTATTTCCTGGAAGGATTATACCAGGCTTTACCGAAAACATTTGAGTTAGGCGAAATGAATCAAACACTTGTTATGGGACGACCAATAGATAGCTTTTCAGCGTTATGGACCTCCAGTATTACCGGGGCGGTCATGCTATTTGCATCAATCTATATATTTTCAAAAAAAGATTTTTAACATTTTGGAGATTAATTATGAAATCAAGAATTTTACACATCACTTTTCTGAGCTTTATTTTAATACTTAACGGATGTTCAGATGAATATGCTCCAAAAGAAATTTCTGCTGGTGTATCGAATTATCTGTCTTTAATGCCGCAACACACAAACATGATTTTTTACGCAAATTGTGAGAAAATAAGAAATACACCCTTTGGGGAAAAATTACGAACTGAGTGGGAAAATAAGGCACGCGTTGAATGGGAGGATGAAGAATATCTTGATTTTAAAGAAAAATCTGGATTAGATTTTGAAAAAGATATTTATGAAATTTGGGGTGGCGTTCTCCCCAAAAGTGGAAATGATGAAGAAAATATTGCCGGCGTAATTGCAAGAGGCAGCTTTAATCAAAAAAGAATCATCAATTACTTGAAAAATGAGCGCCCACATAAAATTGATGAAGAATCATACAAGGACATAACAATTTTTAGCAGTACAGGTAGAAATAAAGACGACTTCTCATTTGCATTTTTAAATTCTGAGATAATTTTAATTGGAGGAGATCGCTGGCTAAAAACAGTTATCCAGCAATCCCAAAATGGCAGCATGAATGTACTCAGCAATCCGACAATGGCTAAATTCATTCATGATATTCCTTATAAAGATCATTTATGGGCAGTTCTGGATGTAAACAATTTAACAGAAGAGTGGGCAGACGAAATTAGAAAACACGGTTCAGGTTTTCAAGGAACCAAATCAATAGAAAATTTGCAATCACTAATCTTTTATACCGAAATAGATGAAAAGTCCACAATTTTTGTGAAGGGGAATTTTACAACCAAAGAAGAAGCCCAGTTAGTTGAAGAATCGTTAATAGGATTCAAAGCAATAGCAAAATTAATGGTTTCCGATGACAGGGAAGCTATTGATATGTTAAATGATATCAAAATTAGCACTCAAGGTTCTGAACTAAATATTTCCACTAAAGTAGATAAAAAATTTTGGGAAAAGTTAGAACAGAAACAAAAAATTTTTAAAGGCAAAGGAGTCGAGTTGTTATAAATGGCTCTTAGCGGAACGCAATTAAATAATTTCTGCAAATAGGTATTTGGGGCATTTACAACTTTAGGCACTGCGTTCTAGGACGCAGGGTAATGAGAACTTTTTATTAAAGACCATAAACTTACATCTTTTGTACCAAATCTCCAGTAAATTCTTTTTCAAATTCTGAAAGGCTTAATCCAAAAATATCATTGAATGTATTCTGAAATTCAGCCAGCGACATTTCACTGTTTATTTGAGATAAAAAGTGTGCGATTTTGGGAGGACCGTATTTTTGAATGAGTCTAAAAGCAAATGCATATGCTGAAAACCATTCTTGAGAGGATGAGTTGTCAAATTTAGTAAGTGTGAATAGATTAGCCGCAGGAATATATCCCCTGCTGTTTACTTCTTTCAGACAATTTTCATAATATGCTAATGAGGTTGACGGATTTTGAAAATAACTGCCATAGATTATTGACAAAGGTTCCAATAACGAAAAGGATTCAGAATTTAAAAAAGAGAATATCGCCAAAGCACCGTTTTTTAAATCAAACGGATACGGCGAAACAATCCCGCCTCTCAAGTCTTCGTAGGGAAAAACTGTACATGAATCTACTGTTAAATCGTACCGAAATGGAATTTTTTCCAAAGCTTCAATTTGAAAAAGTTTTGCTAGCTCGTTATAATGTGCATCCTGCACTTGCAGAATCATTTCAGGAAGTGGTTTATCCCATTTAAAATAATATATAAAATGCTCTGTAATTCTTGTTTGACATAGACTTTCCCATTCTATGATTGTTTTTAATTGATTTCTAAAACCAATGTCTTCATCAAATTTAATTAACACTAACGGTTGGAGTTGGAGCCTCAACTCCAGAGCAGCGACTTTTAAATAATCCCGCCAGGCGTTTAATGAGCTGTCATTTAACAAGGTTGAATCCGCATTTCTGACAGCTTTTCTAACTGCACGCGCGATTTTAAAGTCGTTTAATTTAACTGAACCATTAGGAGAAGGTGTGGATGTGTTCCAAAATGCAACTAAAAAAAATGCAAGAAATGTTTTCATTGAGGCTGTAAACGAGCTAAATAAAATCTTCTTAGTAAGTTTTAATTAATCTAAACATGAATTAAGTGCAACCAGATGGAATTAACTTTACAGTCCCCACCCCAAAAAACACCTTAAGAACAGTTTCGTACCAGGCCCGGATTACTCAATTTATCATGTTCACACAACTTAACATTTTTGAATATACGACAAATATGTACCGAAGTCAATATATTATAAGGTTTAACTGCATCTACTGGAATATAATCGATAAATAATGGCCAGGATTAATAGCATTCAGGGAATGGTGATAGATTTATTAGATGTGTACTATGGTAGCTGGCGGGGCAAAAAAAGTGATAAGGTTGTCAAGTTCAAAATTATAGCCGCTCAATGCAACTTCCTGGCACTGAGCGGCTCACCCATTTTCCGGCCGGACCTCACATCTTGAAAGGAGTACCGGATTCCCCAACACATTTTTTATTCATTGGCACTATATTATAATTGACAACAAAACTCCCCATAAACTCCCACTTTGCATTAAAATAATAAAAAAAATGATAATTTTGAAAGTAACATTTCTTTATTTAAAGATTTACTGCACCATCAAAATAATTAAAGACACTTATGTTTTAACATCACTGTTCCATGATTGAACATTGTACAGAAATCAGACAATTAATATTTATATTCTCAAATTTAATTTTTATGAATTTTCTTTAAAATTAACTACTTAGAACTTTCTATGAATTTGGCATAAATCTTGCTGATTAGATAATCAAATATTTATAATACATGGAGGTATTTGCGATGAAAAAAACAGATGAGTCAAGTTGGAATGGGGATAATTTTGACTCTTCTGATACTGGGACTTTCTAATAAATGGATTTATGGGAAAGTCCCGGTTAATATTAAAAAGCTTCCACATCTATTGGAAGATGTATTCTCTTCCGCTGGTTTCGGCTCAAAGTTTACCACATCTTCATCATCAAAAGTTAATTCCTTGTTTGTACGAAATAGCGATTCCGGGCCATCCGCAATGATCATATTGGTTGCTTATGATGACATTGTGACTGAAACTGTACAAAAGATCATGCAAACAGAAAAAATACCACTGATTTTTTCTGTTTCAACATTACCATACAAAGAGGTGGAATTAGAGCCTACGTTTATTCAGTTTGAACAAGATGAAAAACGCTGGCATCCTGAATCAGAATATAATAATGAATTCTTTGTTTTGTTTCAAAACTCTAAATTTGGAGGAGTGATAACCGAAGGTGAAGTTCATCAGGGCATAGTTATGCTGCCAGAATTGTTCGATATAACGCAACCCATCACAATTAAATATTTGAGCACTAAAAGAGTTTTCAGTTTTAAATAGCTTTCAATAATGATACTAAAATGAGTGAATTATAAAACTCCTAATCCTCGGTGATTAGGAGTTTTTTGTTTGTCAATATTAAATTATCGTAAAATAATCAAAAGCCCTTGCTTATTATTAAATTCTCTATATATTATTCTGAAAGCACGCAACACTAATTTGATTGCGATATTAGTTTTGTTTCCGAATATGCAGTTACTTGAATTCACCTTCCGATTGCTGAACATTCTTGTGCTATTCTCAGTACCCCGATTTAAAATATAAATATCAACTTAATGGAAGCATTTAACTCATGACAGATAACTCACTCAAAATCCTGATGGTTGAAGATGATCCAGATCACGCACATTTATCAAAATATTGTCTGGAAAAGTCCAGTAACCATTCTGTAAATATTGTTGGCTCGTACAGTGAATGTTGCCAAGTCTTAAAAGATCGTAATTTTGATATAATTTTATTGGATTATGATTTGCCAAACGAGGACGGAGTAACAATACTAAAACGTCTTAAAAATGAAAAAAATATTGAAACACCAATTGTCGTGGTGACTGGCCACGGGCACGAAAAAATAGCTGTGGAGGCAATGAAAGCCGGCGCATTTGATTATGTGATAAAATCCAAAGGATACCCAAAAATATTACCCAGTGTTGTTAAAAAAGTTACCGAAAAACATTATATCCATCAAGAAAAAAAACGCATGGAGAAAGAAATATTAATCAGAAATCAAGAACTCCATGCGCTCAACGCATTATCAGAAGTTTTAATTCAATCATTAGATTTGGAGGTTATTTTAAACGGAGCTGTTGATAAAATTGTCCAACTATTAGAGTTGAACGCATGCGCAATATATACTAAAGATTCAAGAAATAATACTCTGCTCTTGAAAGCGCGAATTGCCCCTTTAAATGTATTAAACTCTTTTCAACGCATTGATTCTGACTCAGTTGATTTTTTTGATAATTTAATTTCTGAGGGAAAACCAATTATATACAATAGTATTTCTGAGCTTAATTCCATTTTTTTTAATGAGCTAAAAGAGGCTAACATTAATGCCTTTTTATTTGTGCCTTTGAAGCATAAGACCGATATTTTAGGAACACTTTTTGTCGCAAGCGAAAAGAAGGATTTTTTTACTTCGAGACAAATTAAACTAATAACTTCTATTTGCAATCAAATCAGCATGGCAATTAAGAATGCCAATCTTTATTCTGAATTGAGTGGGACAAAAAATGAATTAGAAAATGTTCTGAACAGTTCTTTAGATTTAATCATCACACTGGGGGCGGATGGTTCATTAAAATTTTACAATGAACGATTTGCAAAAAATTATGCTTATTCAAACCATGCCCTTAATGGTAAAAATATTTTTGAATATGTGCCGGAAAATTGTAAAAATTTAATTAAGAAAAAAATTGAAGAACTGAAACATGACAGGTCTTCAATTTACGAAACCGAATTATTGAATGCTGACGGTACAAACATGCACTGTATGATTTCTCAATCTCCGTTAAAGGGAAGAGAAGAATTCCTGATGGTAATTAAAGATACTTCTCAAATTGTTAACCTGCAAAAACAATTAATGCAATCAGAAAAATTGTCCGCTTTGGGGCAACTGATTTCCGGCGTAGCGCACGAATTAAATAATCCTCTTGCAGGTATTCTTGGATTTACACAACTTTTGTTAGAAGAAAATATACCATCTCCCATCCGTGAAGACCTTCATGTCATTTGCAAGGAAGCTAAAAGATGCCAAAAGATAGTTAAAAATTTGTTAACATTTGCACGTAAACATAATTCATCACACCAACATATTGATGTTAATGAAGTTCTTAACAGCATTCTTGATTTACAACAATATCACTTCAAATTGGAATCAATTGAGTTAATCCAAAAATATGATTCCAACTTACCTAAAATAGTTGGAGATTACGATCAATTACAGCAAGTTTTTTTGAATTTAATTAATAATGCGCTATATGCTCTGAAATCAAGCAGTAAGGCTGATAAACAATTAATTGTAAGTACCGAGCAAGTAAAAAATTTGATTCGTATAAAAATAACTGATAACGGCATAGGAATTTCACAACAGGATAAACAACGAATTTTTGATCCCTTTTTTACAACAAAAGAAGTCGGAGCGGGCACAGGTCTGGGCCTGAGTATTTGTTTTGGAATAATACAAAGTCATCAAGGAAATTTATTTGTAGAAAGCGAACTTGGTTCAGGTTCAACATTCATATTAGAATTTACTGTTATTGAATAAAAATCTCCTGCCCTTTTATTATAATCTGGCGCACACAATTCTAATGCCATTTGGCTTTGAGTATGAGAGCATTAGTAGCTATTTTAAATCAAATAATATATTGACTTTAATTGCAAAAATTTATATATTTTTGCCCGATGCGAGAGTGGCGAAACTGGCAGACGCGCTAGACTTAGGATCTAGTGAGCATAGCTCGTGTGGGTTCGAGTCCCTCCTCTCGCACATAATATTAATTACGTATTATTATTTATAATTATATAGGGAATCATTGAAATCACAAATTACAAATCAAGGGAATAATGAAAAATTAATTGAGGTTGATTTAACCGAGAAGGAATTAGCACCATATTTTGATACTTCCTATCGAAAATACCAGAAAAATATACGCTTACAAGGATTCCGTCAAGGAAAAGTACCGCTGAGTTTAATTAAAAAACTCTACGGTGAAGAGATAAAAAAAGAAGCTCTTGATGAAGTGGTAAAAAATGTGTTTAGTGAAGTCAGTTCCAAAGAAAAATTGCGACCAGTTGCACCAGCTAAACTTGAAGATGTTAATTATGAGCCTGGGAAAGGTTTGCACATTAAAGCCGTAGTAGAAGTTGTACCTGAAATTGAGATAAAACACTATAAGGACATTTCAGTTGAACGCGAAATCTATCAAGTTGATGAAGAAGATGTTGCAGAGGCATTAGAAAACGTGCGAGAGCAGATGGCTGTAATGCAGCCGGTGGAAAATGAGGCTGTTGAAAACAACTACATTCTTGCAGACTTGCAGCAGGTTGACGTTACCGGGGTTCCTATAATCGGGAAAAAATTTGAAGATCGCTTTTTTCAATTAAGTGTGGAGGGTAACAATAAAGAATTCACTGAACAATTGCTTGGAATAAAAGCCGGCGAAATCCGAAGAATTAAAATTGCTGCTATCAAAAATGGAAATCCAAAAGAAAAGAAAGATGAAATATTTGAAGTTACAGTTAAAGAGATTAAATCAAAACAGTTGCCGGAATTGGATGATGATTTAGCTAAGGATGACGGTAACTTCGAGACCCTCGAAGAACTGAAATCTGACATCAAAGAACAACTGTTACAACAGTCACAAAACAACAGCAGAAAAAAATTACGCGACAGAATAATTGATGAAATCCTTAAACAAAATTCCTTTGATTTACCTGAATCGATGATAACCAATTACCTCGATGCGATAGTCAATAGTGCGAGAAAAGAAAACAATGGAAACTTTGATGAAGAAGTAATCAGGAAAGAATATCGACCGGGTGCACTCTGGAATCTTAAATGGGAATTGGTGAAAGATAAAATTGTCGATATTGAAAATATTATATCTACAGATGAAGACAAACAGCAATATATATCCCGCATGGTAAAAGAGCGTGGAATTGATGAAAAGCAGCTCAGGAAATCATTTAAAAATAAAAAAACTCAAGATCGTTTTGAGGACGATGTTTTAGAATCAAAAGTTCTGGATTTTTTAGAAAATAATGCCCGGATAAAAGACAAGAAAATTACAAGGAAGGATATTGAGAAATCCAGACAGTTAGCAATGTCAGCATGAAAATTTAAAAATAACTTTGAATTATTAACATAATTAGAAAGAAATGAATACTATGGGATTAGTACCAATTGTGATTGAACAGACCGGCAGGGGTGAACGCGCTTATGACATTTTTTCACGTTTATTGAAAGAGCGCATAATTTTTGTAGGTACAGCGATTGACGATACAGTTGCCAGTTTGTGTATTGCTCAAATGCTGTTCCTCGAAGCCGACGATCCTGAAAAGGATATTTCGGTATATGTTAATTCACCAGGAGGCCATGTAACGGCTGGCTTAGCCATTTACGATACACTGCAACATGTTAAACCTGACGTGGTAACTTATTGTATGGGCCAGGCCTCAAGTATGGGAGCGATTATTTTGGCTGCTGGCGCCAAGGGCAAACGATATGCATTACCGCATTCGCGAGTTATGATTCACCAGCCTTGGGGCGGCGCTCAAGGACAAGCTACAGACATGGAAATTCACACCAAAGAAATTTTAACCATTCGAGAAAAGTTAAATGAAATTTTGGCCTACCACACCGGCCAAACGATTGATAAGATTTCAAAGGACACAGATCGTAATTTTTTTATGTCTGCTGCTGAAGCCCAAAAATATGGCATAATTGATGAAGTAATCGACAGAAAAGGGCTCACCCAAAAAATATCCAAAGGTAAAAAGAAAAAATAGGAGACATTCATAGTTTGGGTGCACGTGAAATAAAAGAACACATAATATTATGTTCATTCTGCGGAAAGAATTCAAATCAAGTCGAATGCATTGTCACCGGACCGGATGTTTATATTTGCAACGAATGCGTCAAAAGTGCAAGTGACATTATCCGAGAGGATTACATAAAACGGGGCAAATCTTTTGAGAATCAAGAATATCTCCCGTTTGACATAAAAAAAGCTCTTGATGATTATGTTATTGGACAGGAATTCGCGAAAAAAAATCTTGCCGTGGCGGTTTATAATCACTATAAACGCATAAAGTCTTACGGCGTTTTTGATGAAGTGGAATTGGAAAAAAGCAACATCATGCTAATCGGGCCGACTGGCACTGGTAAAACTTTGTTAGCTCAAACCCTGGCCAAATTCTTACAAGTACCATTTACCATAGCAGATGCGACAACTTTGACTGAAGCAGGATATGTCGGCGAAGATGTTGAAAATATTTTAGTCCGATTGCTGCAAGCATCTGATTATGACTTAGAAAAAGCAGAAAAAGGCATAATTTATATTGACGAATTTGATAAAATTTCCCGTAAAGATGGTAATCCGTCCATTACTCGGGATGTATCAGGGGAAGGCGTACAACAAGCCTTGTTGAAATTGTTGGAAGGAACGAATGCCGCGGTCCCGCCAAAGGGTGGTAGAAAACATCCCGAGCAAACTTTGATAAACATTAACACAAAAAATATTCTATTTATTTGTGGCGGTGCTTTTGTCGGATTGGAAAAAATAATCGGCAACCGCCTTGGAAAAAGAGATATTGGATTTGGTGCAGAGACAAAAAAACAACCTGTTACTGTATTTGAGGAATTATTGAAAAACGTTGAACCAGAAGATCTCCTCAAATTTGGTTTGATACCGGAAATCATTGGACGATTACCTGTTATCGCAGTTTTAGAAGAATTGCAGGAAGACGCATTAATGGATATTTTACAAAAACCCAAAAACGCCCTTACCAAACAATATAAGCGTCTCTTTGAAATGGACGACGTAGATTTAGAATTTGAACAGGAAGCTTTACAGGCTATTGTTAAAATGTCCAAAAAACGAGGCACCGGCGCCAGAGGGCTAAGATCTATTTTAGAAGATGTTATGTTAGATTTAATGTATGACATACCTTCAAGAAGAGATATAGATAATTGTATTATTACAAAAGATTTTATTTTAAAGAAAGAGCATCCTGTCTTTACTTATAAAAAGGTTAAGAAAAGCGCTTAAAGCTTTGGCTATTTAGTAATTTTATATTGGAAATCTTCCTTAGAGTGTTAAAATTTCTGTGGGAAGATTTTTTATTTTAAAATAATCAGGAGATCATGTATAAAGTTATCCGCGATGGTTCAGAAATAGAAATAAACACCCGCTTACCCATTCTCCCATTAAAAGAAATTGTCTTATATCCATATATGATTTATCCACTATTGATTGGTCGCGAAGCTTCCTTAAAAGCCATCGAAGAATCCATGATGTTGGATAAATTAGTATTTCTGGCTGCTCAGAAAAACATTTCAGTCGAAAATCCAAAAAAAGAAGATTTGTTCAAAGTTGGTGTAGTTGCACGAATTCTGCAGGTACTGAAATTACCCAACGGTCTGATGAAAGTTTTAGTAGAGGGAATCGTTCGCGGTAAAATCAAACGCTTTCTCGCGGTTGAAGACCACTTTCAAGCACGCATTGAAGTTTTTGAGGATACTATAAAATTTACTACTCAAACGAAAGCGAAAATGCGGCGGGTTAGAAGCCTGTTTAAAAAATATGTTCGACTCAATCGCAATGTTCCTGATGAAATTTTACTAAGCATTGAAAATATAGATGAGCCCCAACGGTTTGGTGATTTTGTAGCTGCACACCTGCAAAGTAGTGTAGAAATAAAACAGCAGATTTTAGAATGCACTTCAATTGAGCTGGAATTTATGGAATTGATGAAATTTCTTGAGTCCGAGACGGAAATTCTCGAAATTGAAAAAGAACTGGAAGAAAAGGTTCGGCGGCGAATCCAAAGCTCTCAAAGAAACTTGTATCTTCAGGAACAATTACGAATCATCCAAGATGAATTGGGGGAAGATGGCGAAGTAAATGGAGAATTGGCATATTTAAGTGAAAAGATTAAAAAGGCCAAGATGACGAAGGAGGCAGAAGAAAAAGCCTATGAAGAACTGGAAAAATTCCGCACAACGCCCCCATTTTCTCCAGAAGCTACGGTGATAAGAAATTATCTCGATTGGATTCTATCAGTACCATGGTACAAAAAAACAAAAGATAATCTCAACATTCTCGAAGCCAGCAAAATACTGAATGAAGACCATTATGGTTTAGAGAAACCTAAAGAACGAATCCTTGAACATCTGGCAGTGCTTAAATTAGCTAAAAATCTAAAAGGCCCGATTCTGTGTTTCGTGGGCCCGCCAGGAGTTGGCAAGACCTCCCTCGGAAAATCAGTTGCCCGTGCGATGGGTAGAAATTTTATTCGGGTTTCACTCGGTGGGGTACGCGATGAAGCAGAAATTCGAGGACATCGCCGTACGTACATTGGTTCCATGCCCGGTAAGATAATTCAGAGTTTAAAAAAAGCAAAATCAGTAAACCCTGTTTTTCTCCTGGATGAAGTGGATAAAATGAGTATGGATTTTCGAGGCGATCCTTCCGCCGCTCTATTGGAAGTATTAGACCCGGAACAAAATTGCGCCTTTAACGATCATTACCTTGAAGTTGACTACGATTTATCACAGATTCTATTTATTACTACGGCAAATTTACAAAACCAGATACCCGAACCTCTGCACGATCGAATGGAGATAATTAATTTACCGGGTTATTTAGAACATGACAAACTTGCAATCGCACAAGATTTCTTAATCCCAAAGCTTCTCAAACAACATGGACTAAAATCGCGCAACCTTAAATTTCAAAAAACAGCTATTCTGCATATAATTCGAGAATATACCCGTGAGGCTGGCGTCAGAAATCTGGAACGTGAACTTTCTGCAGTTTGCCGGAAAGTTGCCAGAGAAATTGTTGAAAACGATAAGCAAAAAGCAGTAACTGTTTCCAATTCTAATATTCAAAAATATCTTGGCATTTCCAAATATCCCGAACGCCAGCGTGTCTATGACGATATGATTGGAGCAGCGCTGGGATTAGCCTGGACCAGTTACGGCGGCGATATCTTGCAGATAGAAGTCAATATTATGCGAGGCAAAGGTCAGTTATCTTTGACCGGTAAATTGGGAGACGTCATGAAGGAGTCTGCTAAAGCAGCGCTTTCATATTCTCGCACGAATGCAAAAAAAATGGGCATAAAAGGTGAATTTTGGAAGAACAATGATATTCACATTCATATACCTGAAGGAGCGACTCCAAAGGACGGCCCGTCTGCAGGTATTACTATAGCGGTGGCGCTGATATCTGCATTAGCTAACCGACCAGTGAAAAAAGATTTAGCCATGACTGGAGAAATTACGCTTAGAGGAAATGTGCTCGCCATTGGCGGCCTCAATGAAAAATTGCTCGCAGCACAAAGGTCAAATATAAAAACAGTAGTCATTCCATTTGAAAACGAGAAAGATTTAGAGGAAATCTCAGATAAAGTCAAAAAGGGATTAAAAATTATTCCGCATAAGCACATGGATGGAGTCTTAAAAGAGGCTTTTGTTTTATAGATTACGGTGTTAAAGTTTAAATGAAAATTATATTTGCTGATAGACATTATTGTTATGAAAATCACTTCAGTTGAATTTGTAAGGAGCATAGTTAGTCCACAGGAAATAATTCAAGATAATCTAAACCAAATCGCCTTTTCAGGGCGCTCAAATGTCGGTAAATCCAGCCTGATTAATTGTCTTCTAAATAGAAAAAAGATTGCAAAGACAAGCTCTACTCCTGGTAAAACCCGTCAACTCAATTTTTTTAAAATAAATAATCAATTCTATTTCGTAGATTTGCCCGGGTATGGATTTGCTAAAGTTTCTAAAAAAGAAAGTGCTCAATGGCGGAACCTTATTGAAGGTTTTTTTATACAAAATCAAAAATTGGCCGGAGTAATTTCAATTATTGACAGCCGTATTGGCCCAACAGAGTTAGATTTACAATTACTCAATTGGATTAAGAGTTTAAACATCACCTTAATTTTAGTGGCAACTAAATCTGATAAACTATCCAGGTCAGTTTTGAAAAATAATCTTGATAAATATAATAAACAAATAGAATCACTTTATAAAACCAGTATTATCCCATTTTCAGTTATAAACAGAACTGGCAAAAAAGAAATCTGGCGAGAAATCATCACATTATTGGGGCAAGATTAAATGAGAGCGAGATTATTTACACCGGGCCCGACTCAGATACCGGAACGTGTGCAAGTTGCCATGTCTAATCCAATTATGCACCACCGGGGCGAGGCATTCAAATACATTTTTCAGGAGGTTATAGAAGATCTGAAATATTTTTTCCAAACTAAAGGCGAAGTCATAACATTCACCTCTTCCGGTACCGGCGCTATGGAAGCTTGTGTGGTCAATTTGTTGTCAGAAAATGATACCGTGCTGACGGTTTCAGGTGGTAAATTTGGTGAGAGATGGGGTCAATTGTGCCAAACTTATGGCGCTGATACGCATATTATTGATGTCACCTGGGGCGAAGCCGTCAAGCCCTCTGATATAAAAAATTTCTTAGAAAAATATCCCGAAACTCAGGCAGTGTTCGTAACACATAGTGAAACTTCAACTGGAGCTGCAGTGGATGTTAAAGTCATTGCAGAAATTGTCCATCTCCATTCTGACGCTTTGCTGGTGGTGGATTCGATTACCTCCGCTGGGGTGCTTCCATTTAAAATGGATGAATGGGGCATCGATGTGGCGATTACTGGTTCACAAAAAGGACTGATGATTCCTCCTGGCCTGGCTGTCGCGGCTTTAAATGAACGTGCCTGGAAAAAAGTTGAAGCTTCAACTCTGCCAAAATTTTATTTTGATTTTAAAAAAGAAAAAGTTTCTCAAGAAAAAATGACAACTGCATGGACACCCGCCATCACGTTATTTATGGGGCTTAGAGAAGCTTTAAAAATGATTCGGGAAGAAGGGCTGAAAAGTTTATGGGAAAAATATGCACTTTTAGCGCATGCAACCCGTCAGGGAGGAGTGGCAATGGGGTTGGAATTATTTGCCAAATCTCCGTCTGATTCAATTACAGCCTTTAAAGTACCAGATGCAATTGACGGCGTAAAGTTAGTTCACCATTTACGGGAAAAGTACGGTATTACTGTGGCCGGCGGCCAGGCTCATCTAAAGGGAAAGATTTTTCGAATTGCTCACATGGGATATTATGACGCTCTTGATATGGTAACTATGGCTTCTGCCCTGGAAATGACCCTGTCAGATTTCAACTGGGAATTTGAGCACGGTAAGGGAGTTTATACTGTCCAGAATGTTTTTATGAAGAAATAATACTGAATGACCGATATGTCAAACCACCATTAAAATAGTGATTAACCGAAAATGAGTTTAAGATGCCATTTCAAACGAACAGAGAAATGACATAACTGAGTGTTTTCGTTCAATCACTAATCAGCTAAATATGATCCAACATTTGATTCAAAATATCCTCACTTTCCTGTAACCGATCTTCCGGAACAAAAAGAAATGTCTCCAGACCACCTTCACTGGTGCCTTGTGAACCTAAGGCTGAAGCTAAAAAATCCTTACGCATTATACACGGAATTTCATGCTTTTCTAAGGCCTCCTTCACCATTTCGGCATAAACAGGGCCTGGCAGCGAATGTAAAGGTATCCATTTAAACTTTTCTTTTGGTATTTCTTCCCCAGGTAATTCCGCTATTAAATCAACTAAACAATCTGCGCACTGTTTGACGCCTTCAACATATTCATAATTACATTCTGGACAAAACGGCATATTCTGCTCCTATATTTAAGGTTGTTCAGACTTCTGCAAAATATACTATATCTTCATTTCATTAATAGTAATATTTTTCAGAAGTGTAAAAGGTTGTAAAATTCAGATGGTTCTTTTATGACAACTCAAATTATAATTTCTTTAGATTAATGATTTTGATTCTCTTTTTCAACAATTTTATTTTGTTTAAATATTAAATAATAGTATTATTTAGGTATTCCTAATTTATAACTTGACAATGCCTAATATATATTTTATATTACTTTAATTTTAAATTTCTATAGTGGAGAATAAAAATGATCACTCCGGCCATTCAAGATTATTTAAAAATCCTTTACAAATTAGGCGCCAACGACAAAACGGTTACCACAAATGCAATTGCCGAGAGATTAAATGTATCACAGGCCTCCGTCACCGGCATGATCAAAAAATTAGCAGAAATTAAACTGCTTTCACACACTCCATATTATGGAGTAGAGCTGACTGAATCGGGTCGAAAAATCGCGCTGGAGATTATTCGCCATCATCGGCTGTTAGAGCTTTATTTATCTGAAGCTCTGGGATATCGGTGGGATCAAGTTCATGATGAGGCAGAAAAATTAGAGCACTTTATCAGCGAAGAATTCGAAGATAAAGTGGCAGAATTTCTTGGACATCCCACATTGGATCCCCATGGCGCTCCTATTCCAACCAAGAATGGAGAAATACATGAACGCATGCTGTCCCCGCTTACTTCAACTGGTGCTGGACAGAAAGTTAAAATTGAACAGGTCAGTGATAAAGATGCAGAAATGCTTCGCTATTTGGGCAATATTGGCATCTTCCCTGCTGTTGAAATAGAAGTGATGGATAAGGCGCCATTTGACGGACCGCTGTTAATCAAAATCGGCGATACTCAACATTACCTGGGACCGGCCGTTACCAATAATATATTAATATCCCAGGTTTAAAAATAAATTGTATGAAGCCTGACAGGGTGATATAAATATGAATCCTATAATATCTTTATTAGTTACCAGTATGGCAATAGCCATCCTGTTACTCATATTTTGGCCGGCGACTGGTTTTTTCTGGAAATGGAAACAGGGTTTGAGTGATACAATGCGAATTTTAATTGAAGATGCTTTAAAGCATCTTTATCACCAGGAATATAAAGGAGTGAAAAGTACATTGCAGAGCGTTTCAGGGAGTCTATCTATTTCCGGCGACCAAGCTGCGAAACTAATGGAACGACTGGAATCGCTTCAATTAATAGAATCAAAACTTGAAGGATTCCAGCTAACATCTGAAGGCAGAACTTATGCCCTGCGAATGATTCGAATCCACCGTTTATGGGAAAAATATCTGGCAGATGAGACTGGACTTGCCGAGACCGAGTGGCATCGCAAAGCTGAAATATTAGAACATAACATGACAGACGATGAGATGGAAGCACTGGCCGCTTATACAGGAAATCCAACTTATGATCCGGACGGTGATCCTATTCCGTCACCAACTGGCGAACTCCCACCCAGTAAGGGGTATGCTTTAACTGATTTGGCAGAAGGAGAGTTAGCCCGCATTATTCACATTGAAGACGAACCCAATGCAATCTATGCCCAACTTGTTGCGCAAAACCTGCATCCGGGTGTGCAAATTCGAATGTTGGAAAAAACATCTCAACGCATACACTTTATCGCGGATGGCGAAGAAAATGTTCTGGCGCCAGTGTTTGCTACAAACGTAACCGTAGTGCCGCTTCCAAAAGAACAGAAAATGGAAGGACCTTTTGACACATTGGCATCTTTAAGCATTAATGAAAAATGCGAAGTGATTGGACTTGCTAAAGCGTGTCGCGGCCAACAACGACGTCGGCTCATGGACCTGGGAATTATTCCAGGAACAGTCATTACTGCTGAGATGCGTAGTGCGGGTGGCAATCCCACTGCTTATATTATTCGAGGTGCGACCATTGCATTAAGAAAGCAGCAGGCCGACTTGATTCATATCAGACGTCTAAAGGAGGCTGCATAAAATGACTGCTCATAATTCAAAAAGTTGTGCAACATGTCCGGCTCATCACACAGGAAATTTGATTAAACTCGGGGTGGATATGCGTTCCTGGGATTATGTTCTGGCCCTGGCCGGGAATCCCAATACGGGAAAAAGTACGGTGTTTAATAATTTGACAGGTCTGCGGCAACACACTGGAAATTGGCCAGGCAAAACCGTCACCAGAGCTGAAGGTGGATTTTCATTTGAAGGAAAACGTTTCAAAATAGTTGACCTTCCGGGTACCTATTCTTTGCTTTCAACCAGTACGGATGAAGAAATTGCTCGCAATTTCATCCTGTTTGGAAAACCAGATGTGACTGTCATCGTGGTGGACGCCACCCGTCTTGAACGCAATCTCAACCTGGTCATACAGATTCTTGAAATCACAGATCGTGCGGTAGTTTGTTTAAATTTAGTGGATGAAGCTAAAAGACATAAAATAGAAATAAATGACCGTTTATTAACTAAAGACCTGGGTGTACCAGTAGTGCCAACAATTGCACGCCAGGGTGAAGGTATAAAAGAACTGCTGAATGCTATCAACGAAGTTGCAACTGGAGCCTACGTCTGTAAACCGCACCGAATACAAAGCTCTTCAAAAAACCTGAAAAAAGCCTTAGACACACTGGTCCAAAAAATAGATTCACGTTTTCCTGGATTAACAAATGCTCGCTGGGTGGCGTTAAGAATTCTTGAAGGAGACCAACGAATGATTGAAGCCGTCAGCAAAGGTGAATTAGAAAGTTTAACTCAGACAGATGAAAGCTCTGGTGTACCAGCAGCGCCTGTGTAATATAAAGAGTAGGTAAGGGTATGAGGAAATAAGGATCGATTGGATTATGTCAAATTTCATTTAGCGCATTTTCTTAAACACTTATTCCTTTTGGATGCCGAATTCAAACCTACATACAGTTTGAAAATATACGTATCAAGGAGTTTCAAGTATGAGTAACTCAAATGAATCGACGGAAGCCATTCTCGAAACCGCGAATGCACTGCGCTGGGAAATCGGAGAAAATTTCCGTGATTCTCTTATGGAATCGATTTACCAGGATGCATCACGGATTTCAGAGCGAGTGGTCGCACGTGTGGGTGTAAAATCCCGGTTTGAATGGGACAGAACTTTAGATAAGCTGTTAACGAATCGATGGACTGGCTTTCCAATCATGCTTATTATGCTAACCTTTGTATTTTGGATAACCATTTCTGCCGCCAATGTTCCATCTGCATTAATTGCTTCTTTTTTGATAGACACTATCCAACCAGTACTGAAAAATTTAGCGGCCAGCGCTGGCTTTCCATGGTGGCTAAGTGGTTTCCTTATTGACGGAGTATATTTATCCGTGGCCTGGGTAGTGAGCGTTATGCTGCCCCCCATGGCCATTTTCTTCCCCATGTTTACCCTGTTAGAAGATTTTGGTTATTTACCACGCGTAGCTTTTAACCTCGACAATCTTTTCAGGAAAGCCGGGGCACATGGCAAGCAAGCCCTGACCATGGCTATGGGATTTGGTTGTAATGCAGCTGGCATCATTGCCACACGAGTAATTGACAGCCCGCGTGAACGTCTGATAGCCATTATAACAAACAACTTTGCATTGTGTAACGGCCGCTGGCCAACGCAAATTCTTATAGCGACTGTATTCATTGGCTCGTTAGCGCCAGCGGGTCTGGCCGGTTTTGCCTCGGCCGCGAGCGTGGTGGCAGTTGCACTTTTAGGAATCTTCCTCACATTTGCAACTTCATGGTTTTTATCTCAGACCTTGTTAAAAGGTGAAGCTTCGTCATTTAGCCTTGAACTTCCGCCCTATCGTCCACCGCGCATTTTACAAACCCTTTACACTTCTTTAATTGATCGAACCATATTCGTACTCTGGCGGGCGCTGGTTTTTGCTATGCCAGCGGGTGCGGTTATCTGGCTAATAGCCAACATTCAAATCACTGATTTAAGTCTGGCTGAGCATATTGTAAACTCCTTGAATCCCTTTGGCTTAATTATCGGTCTGAATGGAATCATTTTATTAGCCTATATTATTGCGATTCCAGCAAATGAAATTGTAATCCCAACAATTCTTATGTTAACCGTGCTCAGTGCGAAAATCTCTGGATTGGGTGAAGGCGCCGGCGTGATGTTTGAGCTCGACGATTTCGGAACTTACATGAACGTTTTCCAGGCAGGCGGCTGGACTTTATTGACAGCCGTAAATTTGATGTTATTCAGCCTGGTTCACAATCCATGTTCTACGACTATTTACACCATTTACAAAGAAACTGGCAGTAAAAAATGGACAACAATCTCTGCACTGCTGCCGGTTGTTATGGGAATCTTTCTTTGTTTCATGGTATCGCAAATCTGGAGAATCATAAATTAATTAAGCTGTACCATGCGTTGAACAGAACAGATGAGAAATTGGTTGTTTTCAAGTTATATTATCTTATATTAAGGACTTAAACAGAAAGAATCCAATATGTCCAAAACAGTCAACGGTGTTTTGCAACGTCTTCCACAGGGAGGCGGCTTTTTACGTGACCCGGCGCGATCGTTTCAGCCGGGCTCCGATGACACCTGGATCTCTTCAAAGCTGATTCGGGAATACAGGCTGGTGGATGGCACGGTTGTCAGCGGCGATGCAGACCTCGGCAAAAAAAACTATCAACTGAATAGCGTCGAATCTATCTGCGGATTAGCGCCAGAGCAGTTTCAGGCTCGCACCCGATTTGACCGGTTGCTCCCCATCAATCCCTGCGAGCGAATACGGCTGGGGCATAGTGGCAACATGAGTATGCGCATTGTTGAGTTGATTTCCCCCATCGGTAAGGGCACACGCGGCATGATCGTGTCACCGCCCAAAGCAGGCAAAACCATGATTCTGGAGCAGATTGCCAACGCCATTTATGGCAGCGATCCGGATACCCGTATTGTTGTTTTACTGATCGACGAACGGCCGGAGGAAGTCACCCACTTCCGCCGCAATGTGCAGGCAGAGGTGCTGGCCAGTTCCAACGACCAGAGCATCGAATCGCACGTCAATCTGGCTGAACTGACTTTGGCCCACATCCGCTGTGAGCTGGAATGTGGCCGGGATATCGTCGTACTGGTCGACAGCATTACCCGGATGGCGCGCGCTTTTAACCAGTTCGGCCCAGGTGCAAGACGCACCATGACAGGCGGGTTGGATGTAAAAGCGCTTGCGATTCCGCGACGATTCTTTGGGCTGGCGCGCAATATCGAAAATGGCGGCTCGGTGACAGTGATAGCCACAGCGCTCATCGAGACCGGTTCGCGCATGGACGATCATATCTTTGAGGAATTTAAGGGAACAGGCAACAGTGAGATTGTGCTGGACCGCTCACTGGCTGACGCCAGAATTTTTCCCGCAATCAACCTGCTGGCCAGCAGTACGCGCAAGGAAGAGCTGCTTTACACGGAGGACGAAATGTATGGCCTGGCAGCATTGCGCCGCAAGCTGGCAGACTCAGAGCCAAAAGCAGCAATGCACGTTCTGCTTAAGCTTCTGGATAAAACGTCAACCAACGATGAGTTGCTACAGGAATTAAACCAAATTCTTAGATAGCGCATCGAAAATTGTCTACCCGCCTGCTTTATTCCATTCTTGCAGAAAGCAACAGTGTTTTAACTAATAATATATGAGGTATAATGAGAAAAATATAAGGAGTGAGGAATGAAACGGACACGTTATATATTGCTCGGTACTTTTGTAATGTTGTTATTTAACCAAACAGTAATCGCTCAGGAAAAAGTCTACTGGGATGTTGTGGCACAAATCAGAGAAGAGGGATTTGAACGATCCCGGGTTCTCGATTACATCAGCTATCTCAGTGATGTAACAGGGCCCCGTCTAACTGCATCGCCCAATATGATCGCGGCTCAGCAATGGTCAAAAAACAAAATGGACGAAATCGGCCTGGTTAATAATGTAATCGAATCCTGGGGTGAGCGTTGTGTAAGCTGGGACATTGAATTTATTTCGATCCATCTGCTGGAGCCGGATTATCAAATAATTATCGGATATCCTTTAGCTTTTACACCGGGAACAAACGGCAAAATAACTGAACAGGCTATGATCGTTGATATTAAAAATAAAGAAGACCTGGATAAATACCGGGGTAAACTTAAAAATGCCATCATTCTTTTAACTCCGAAAATGCCTGTATCTCCTCGTTTTTTTCAGGATGCATTTCGACATACAGAGGAATCTCTTTCCGTGTACGCTACCGAAGGAAAAGATCTTCTGCTGGCACGATTTAAACGAGGTCAGTTAGAACAGAAAACTTACAAATTAGAAGGGATAAAGGATGCTGAACTCGAAGCCTTTCTCAAATCCGAAGGCGCAGCCGTGGTTTTAAAAGCCAGCATAGGTGGTGACGGAACCGTATTAGCTACGAGGCGTCCCGGCAGCAACAAAGACAGAACTCTGAAAGGTGTGAAAGACTCTCTTCCCATGCTGTCAATTGCAGCGGAACACTACAATAGAATTTACAGAATAATTGAACGCGGTATTCCTGTCAGGATGGAAATAGAAATTCGCATAAAATTAAGCGATAACGAAATCCTGTGTAATAATGTATTGGGTGAAATACCCGGCTCAGACCTTACCGATGAAATAGTAATGATTGGCGGGCATTTGGATTCATGGCAAGCAGGCACAGGGGCCACAGATAATGCGGCCGGAGTAGCAGTAGCGCTGGAAGCGATGCGGATATTAAAAGCAATTGGTGCAGAACCGCGTCGCACTATCCGCGCAGCCCTTTGGAGCAGCGAAGAAGGCGGATTGAAAGGTTCGAGAGGTTATGTGAAAAACCATTTCGGCAATCCGCGAGACGGGAAAAAGTCAAATTATGATAACTTGTCAGTTTATTTTAATATGGATAACGGAACCGGCCAATTCAGAGGTATTCATTTGCAGGAAAATAAACTTGTCGCGCCCATTTTTGAAGCATGGATGAAGCCTTTTCACGACCTGAAAATGCAAACATTATCCCAGTTTAGTAACAGAGGAACGGACCATTTAGCTTTTGATCAGGCCGGTTTGCCAGGATTTCAATTCCTGCAGGACAGAATCGATTATCGCTCCAGAACCTGGCACATGAACATGGACTTTTATGATCATGTCCTTCCTGAAGATTTAAAGATAAATGCGGTTATAATGGCGGGTTTTGCATATCAGGCAGCTATGCGCGATGGAAAAATTCCCCGCAAGCCCTTCACTGACTGGAAACCCCAATTAGCTCTTAGCCAGGAAGACCTGTTCAAGGACTCGGGCACTTTAACCAATGCCTGGGCAGATTACGACAACGATGGCGATCTGGACATTTTCGTCGGATTCAGAGGAAAACCGAACCGCCTTTATCGCAATGATGACGGCAAGTTTACCGATGTAGCCGCAAAAGTCGGTGTTGCAGATTCTGATGTTACAAGAACCAGCGCCTGGGGCGATTATAACGGTGACGGCCATCTCGATTTGTTCGTCGCTTTCGTATCCCGAGCCAAAAGCTGGAATCGGCTCTACAAAAACGATGGCAATGGTAAGCATTTCACTGATGTGACCAAATCTACCGGCATCAAACTAACCGGCAGTTTCCGCCAGGCCTGCTGGGTTGATTATGACAATGATGGTGATGTCGATCTGTTTGTCGGACTTCGGGATAAAGCAAATGTGCTGTTTCGAAATGATAACGGCAAATTCACCAATGTTGCGAAGGAATTAGGAGTAGGCGATCCCCGCAGGACAGTCGGCGCTGTATGGTTCGATTACGACAAAGACGGCGATCTCGATTTGTATGTCACGAATATGGACGGCGACGCCAATGGTCTGTTTCGTAACGATGGTACACGTTTCGTTGATGACGCCAAAAAACTTGGCGTTGATTCCGGCGGCAGACCTTTAGGAAAACCAGCATTTGGCAGCGTCAGGCCAAGCCTGGCCGATTTTGACAATGACGGAAATATTGATATTTTCCTGGCGAACTATGGCCCCAATGGCCTTTATAAGAATAATGGCGGCGGAGAATTTATCAACGTTGCGCCAAAGCTCGGGCTGGCGATTGATAATTGCTATGATACTGGAACCTGGGGTGATTATGACAATGATGGGAGACTGGATTTGTATGTGAACGGTACTATAACGAGAGGTAAAAGTTACAGGGACTATCTCTTTCACAACGACGGCAGCCAATTTACCGATATTACTCCCAAAGTCTTACTGGAACTGAATGCAGACCACGGCGCCCACTGGGTGGATTTCGATAAAGACGGCGACCTTGACCTGTCGCTTACGGGAGCCGGAGCGGACGGCATGCACTTTCTCGTTCAAAATACGCAGTCCTCTGAACGGGCTGCCCGTTCCCTGCAAGTGATGGTGCTTGACGAAAAAGGCCATTACACACGCGCCGGTTCTGAAGTAAGGCTTTACACTACGGGAGACAAAAAGCTGTTGGGAGCAAATATTTTGGATACCGGCTCCGGCTACAACTCTCAAAACGCCATGCCGGTGCATTTTGGGTTGAAGAATTTTGAACCAGTAGACGTCGAGATCACAACCATGACCCGACAGGGACGAAAAGTTGTTCATCTTTCGAACATCGATCCCCGAGCTTATAGCGGAGGCTGGCTTAAAGTAAAGATAAATTCCAGTGGTCAATTGGTGAAATAGACAGGTACAATTTGCATTTGTGAATTGAGCTGTTTTTTAAAATAAAAGTACTGAACCTGTTAATTAGTGAGTGAAAGATAAAAATAATTTCCACTTTTATTAGTGCAAGAAAAAGCGAAACAATCTCAGGAAACACAGGAGATAATAAATGACCAGCCAAATGACTCAGGTTAAAGTTGCTGTTGTGCAGGCTGCCCCTGTTTTATTCAACCGTGAAGCAACGGTTGAAAAGTCCTGTCAGCTAATCCGGCAAGCTGCGAAACAAGATGCAAAACTGATTCTCTTCCCCGAAGCCTTTATACCTGCCTACCCGCGTGGTTTAACTTTCGGAACGGTGATTGGGAATCGCAGCTCCGCGGGAAAGCAACTCTGGCAGCGATACCTGGAGAACGCGGTTGAAATACCTGGTGAAACAATTGAAATTTTAGGCGAGGCTGCGTGTGAAGCGAAGGCATATCTGGTAATGGGGATAATAGAACGAGACAGCCAGTTTAGTCGGGGTACCTTGTATTGCACTACTGTTTATTTTGGTGCGGATGGAAAACTGTTAGGTAAACATCGTAAACTCAAACCGACTGCTGCTGAACGACTCATCTGGGGAGAAGGAGACGGCAGCACATTGAATGTTTACAACACGGAATTTGGGAAGATTGGCGGGCTAATTTGCTGGGAAAATTATATGCCACTGGCCAGAATGGCCCTCTATAATAAAGGCGTTGAAATATATTTGGCGCCGACGGCAGATGCTCGTGATACCTGGCAGTCAACATTACAGCACATCGCCCTTGAGGGCCGCTGTTTTGTTTTAGGTTGCAATCAGTTTCTCACGAAAGATATGTATCCCGAGGATCTGGAGAATTCTGGTGAATTAGAAAGTCAACCAGAAGTCATGTGTCGCGGCGGCAGCGCGATTGTCTCTCCATCCGGGGAGGTTGTTGCCGGCCCGTTATATGATGAGGAAAGCGTCTTATTCGCCGATCTTGATCTAAACGAAATAGCCCGCGGTAAATTTGATTTTGATGTGGTCGGTCATTATGCGCGGCCGGATATTTTTCAGCTAATCGTAAATGAAAAACCTCAAATATGTTGTGAAAGGGAATCTTCATGAATTAAAAGGATTTCATTCTAAATCAATCTATCGTGAATGATTCGTCAAAAAGTAATACAACCAAATAATGAAGATCAAGGTACTTGCTTTTTTTTGAAGTGAATTATTTTATCGATAACCATTTTGTCTGTTTTTTTAAAAACTGAGGTTCCATGCATGCCAAGGTTTCAGTTATTAATAACCTGAACTTTGTTTTTTTCCGGTATTGAAATTCATACTAAAATAAATCTTAAATTTTTAAAACTAAGCATAAACGTGAGAGGAGGAACTAAAATGAGTGCGCCAAGCAAAGCTAATATAGTCAAGCCGGCCAATCCGGCACGA